>CAZXPW010000004.1:0-138499 GCA_964643355.1 uncultured Pirellulales bacterium | reverse complement strand
TGAACCGGCACATCCGGAATCGCAATTCGGGCTGTTCTGGGCATAACAGATCATTTTAACGATGCCCCGTGAGCCGTCAAGACCAAATAATAGGTGACTGTCCCCTATTTCCACGAAATATTAGGTGACTGTCCCTGGTTTCCCTGGTTTCCTGGTTTCTCTGAGATAGTCGCTGGTCGCTTGCCGCGCCATCGGCGGATTCATAAGCCATCGCATTTTCGTCATGGAAGTTTATTGTATTCGGCGCAATAAATCCGAAATAATAACAGTAACCATAAAGCCGATTGAGCCGGAAAGGAATGAACAATGGTCAGCATAGCGGAAGAAAAAAGACGGATGAAAGGGTCCAGTATATTATTTTATGGTATTTTGATCTGGCTCGGTTATGATTGCATTTTTAATATGAGGGAGTCGATTACTGTCCCCAATTTCTTTCTTGCCATTGTGGCTTCGGTTTCCGCCGCCTATACTTTATATTCAAAATTGCGGATTGAAATACTGACTTTGCTCGGGAAATCCGGCAAAGCGGAATAACCGTCAATTATTTTGGCATTCTAACAAGGCATTCAGTGCATTATCCACAGCTTCTTTGGCATTCTCCATGTTGTCTTTTGTCTGATCATATGCATTTTGGTTTTCCCGCACGATTTGTTCTTTTGCCACGGTTAATGCCTTTGCCGCTTCAGCAACAGCAATGGCTTGCTTGTGAGCCACAACTGCCGCATCCAAAGCTTGATCAGCGGCATCTGTTGCCTTTATGGCATCCCGTAAGGCCAGAAATGTTCTGATTTGTATCCGCTCAGCAGCTAAGAACGCCAAGGTACACGTATAGATCATCCCTGGGTTCTTAGTAGCAATTGCCCTACCCAGTGCCACAGCGGCTACGGTTGCAGCAATGACAGCGTCGTCATTGGCTTGTTTGGCATCTTGCTGAGTAGCCATTGCCTGATTAAATGTCGCAAGTGCCGAGTTCATCACAGCGGCTGCCGCATGAGCCGCTTGTCTTGCCTGAGCTTCAGCCTGTTTCGCTGATTCATAAGCCGCTTTGGCAGCATCGAGGGCGGCCAGGGCGTCTTGCATCGCCGCGAACGCATCTTCGAATTGGACCCTTGCCGCGGCAAGAGCGGCATCATAGGTGGAGCAGTCCGGCGGGGGAGGGGGCGGATTGCAGGCAAAGGAAATCAGTACCGGTTGAAAAATGATCGCCAATATCACCATTACAGAGGTTTGTTTGATCATGGGCATATCCTCGGGGCAACCGGTTATTGAGCAGGCGAGAGAATAAAATCGTTACCTGAGTTTTGTTGTTGACCGGTAACGGTTACCGAATTAAGTTCTCCGAGTTGGTAGCCCTCATGGAAAGCAGACACGGCATAAGAACCGGGAAGAAGCAGGGGAAGGACATAGTCACCGTTGGCATCCGTCGTGATATCGGCGAAACTGATTCCATCCCCAGAACAGGAAACCAAGGCGCCGGCGAGGGGGGTGATCCCGTCGTTTGCATAAACGGTCCCGGAGATACTACCGCCCGAGGTATTCAAGATATAATTCTGGCCGGATGTGGTTTGTCCAGCCACGACTGAAATTCCGGTTGTACTGTCGGAGGCGTGACCCTCGGCCTTGACAATCAATAAATAGGAGCCCGATGGCAGGCCGGAGACGGTAAAGGTTCCATCCTCCAACGATTCGGCGATGGAGGAAACGGGATCAAATAATCCCGAGATTGCGATCACGCTGGCCCCGTGGATGGGGCCCAGGGCATCGGTAATGGTTCCGGAAATCTGCCCGCCGCCTTGCAGGGTGAAATTGCAGCCTGTCGTTTCCTGATTGGCCACAACCACAACGCCGGAGAGGGTTTGCGGAATCCAGTTATCTTCGGTACTGGCCGTAACCGCATAAATCTCGGCGGGAAGAAAGTCCACCCGGTACTCTCCCGAAGCATTGGTGATGGCCAGATGAAGGGTAAAATCAGCGGTAACGGCCATCACGGAGGCATTGGCGAGGGGGTTGTCGGCATTGTCTTTTACCGTGCCGGAAATCGCCCCGTCGAGGGTGGAGAGATTCACCGTTGTAATCGATCCATCAACGACGGAAATATTCGTTTGCTGGAGGGTTTGGATCGAATTGGTCAGATACACCGTCAGGTTATAGGTACCGGTTTGAAGGCCCTCGATCGCATACTCACCGGCCGAATCAGTCAGGGCAAAACCACGGAGTTGAGGATTGGACACATGTTCGCAATGAACGGACAAATCCTCGACCGGCGTTGTGCCATCGGATCGCGTGATTCGTCCGGACAGGGTTCCGTTGGCCGAGACGGATGGAGTAAAGTTGACATTTTCGGTCACGGCGGCGTCGGCCACGACGACATTGTTATTTGGCGGGAACTCATAATGCCGGAGTTCGGCGGAAACGGTATAGGTTCCCGGCGGGACCTCTCTCATGCTATACAATCCGCCGGCATCCGTGAATGCGTCATATTCTTTCGTCGGATCCGAGTTCAGTTTCGCCGTAATTAGTACATGGGCCATGGGGTTTTGATTGTAAGATACTTGGCCGGAGATTTTGCCGAAGGCCAACGCCTGAAAATTGCAGGAACTTACAGGACCGGTGATGACGACATTGGATTTAACTTCATCGATCCGGAAATCGGGATGATAAGCCTTGATGGTATAGTTACCGGGATCGATCCGTTGAATCTGAAATTGTCCTTGGGCGTTGGATTTTCCGAAGCGATTATAAAGCGAATTCAAATTCGAATTCACATAAATACTTGCTCCGACAATCGGGGTTGTTCCATCCGCCCGTGTTACATAACCCGACAGCGACCCGGCCGCCACCAGGTGAAAGGTGTTGGTTCTACGATTGCCTTCTTTCGTCAGATACCCCGTTTTTTCAACTCGAAGCGCATTAAAAGTCTCCGGAACCGACATGGAATAGGAACCGGCGGCATTCGTCGTGGCGCCTCCGACAATCTGACCATATTCCAAGGCCGTAACCGTAGCACCGGCGATGGGACGATCCAAATAATCATACACATACCCGGAAATGGTTATATGGGCCGATGTCCAGGGGGTCCATATCATTCCGACAAGAAACAGGAAAATGAATCGTTTCATGGCATTACCCTTTATTGGGACACTTTCAAGGATTGGAGTTTTTTATTGACGATGTACTTCAGGGGATGGTTGGAGGGAGCAGCTTTCTGAAAACTCTCATACTCCTTCTCGGCCTGCTCTTTCATTCCCATCGCCTCATAGGTCTGACCCAGCCGGAAAAGCGGAGTTGAATCAACAAACTCCCTTGTTTCATACTGGTCCCGAAGTTTTTCAAAGTACATTGCCGCTTGCGGGTAATCCTTTTCCTCAAACGCGAATCCTCCAAGTTTGTTGATCGCGTAAGGGGCGTACCGGCTTGCGGGATAATTTTCAATCAGAGCCGCGTAATTTTGGGAAGACATGCTCTTGAATGAACCCGATGGGGTGGTTTGGGCCAGTTTCTCATAATTGGCGGCCAATAAACATTGGGCACTGTCGGCATTTTCATAGCCCGGCCAGTTGTCCAGGATTTTGACACGATAGGATATGGCATTTCCCGTTTGACCCATGCGATCATAGGCCACAGCAGCAACAAAGTAGGCCGACGATGTACAATCGCTATTGGGGAATACCTTGATCATCCGTTCGCAGATCGGTATGGCTCGGGCATAAATTACCGGGGCCTCGTTTCGACGGCCTTCCTTTTCCAATGCCAGAGCGGCGTTATAGTAATACTCGCCGGTTACGAGAACCGCCAGGGGGAGATCGTCGAAGCCGGGGTAATCGGCGATGAGTTGATCGACGGCGGCCAGAATCTCGGCCGGGACATCCGGGGTTGTGTTGGTCTTTTCGGATTCGTCGATATCCAGGACGATAAGTTTTTGGCGGGCCCAGAGGGAGTCGTTGGTCATGGGGAACTGGTCGATCACGAATTGGCAGGCCACACGGGCCCTTACCGGATCGCCGGCGGCACGGGCGGCGTCGGCGATATCATTGACGGCCCGGGCCAGTTCGGGTCGGCTACGGTGATTGTCGATCAGCCGCTGGAAGGCGGCATCGGCCTGATCGGCCTTCTTTTGTTCGATGGCCAGGGTCACCAGGTTCTTTTGCGACCAGAGGGCAAAGACATCGTCCGGGAAGAGTTCAATGACCTGATTGTAGGTCTGGACACAACGGTCGAAATCTCCGGCCTTTCGCCAGGCGTCGCCGACCTCGCAGAGGGCCTGGGCGAGTCGTTCGTCGGCGGCAAATCCGGCGGTCAGGGCGGAGATTCGGGTCTCGATATCGGGGTGGGCCTGTTCGATTCCGATCACGCAGGCGTCCTTGAATGCCCACAGGGCCATCGGGTCGGCGGGGTACTCGCGGGCGATCGAAAGGAACAGATCCATGGCCTGGTCCGGTTGGTCTTTCCGTCGCAGGCCTTCGGCGACCTCGAAGACCGCGCGGGCGATGTATTGATTCTTCGCAAAGACGGTCTTGAGCCGCAGTACTTGGGTATCCAGTTCGGCGAATTCCTTTTGGTCGATGTGGATCAGGCAGCGGTTCTTCTGGGCCCAGATGATGTGCTCTACGGCCGCATGATTGGCGACCAGGTATTCGTAGAGTTCCAGCGCCCGATCGGCGCGTCCGGCCTTATTGCAGGCGTCGGCGGCGTCGCACAGGGCCTTGGGGTATTCGGAATGATTGGCATAGAGGGCCGTCAGCGTCGCGATGGCCTGTTCGGTCTCGGCGACTTTGCGCTATTCGGCGTAAAGGGTACAGAGGTTTTTCTGGGCCCACATCGAGTACGGATCGGTTTGGCGGGCGGCGACGATCTGATCGTAGAGGACCTGTGCGAGTGCATAATCATGCATTTGCCGATAGGCGTCGCCGATTTCGCAGAGGGATTTGGTCAGCCATGGATGGTCGGCGAAGGTGGCCAGCAGGGTCTGGGTTTGCGCCTCGGCCGCGGCGGTATCGCGGGTTTCGATGGCCGTCTCGATCAGGGCCTGCGAGGCGACAAGGGCGATATCGGGATCCGTTTCTTTGGCCAGAATGTCGCTGCAGAGGGTCCGGATTTGATCGTATTTGCACGAGCCCCGAAGCCGGGAGATTGTCTCGGCAAATCTATCCGGATCGATCGTTTGCTGCGGAGATTCGGCGGGGCCGGCGGGTGCAACCGATAACGGATCGACAGTGGCCACCGGCTCGACATTCTGGGCCGAAGAGGAAAGATGCAGAGCATAGAAGATCAGGAAAACCAACAGGATTGGAACCAAACAAAGACCCCCGATTTTGCCGGCTCGGACAATGGCCTTGGCCATAACAACGCTCCTTTACTCTCCCAAAACCGTTTGCTTTTTGCCTCTTTAATCTGCCCCCCCCATGTCCACAATTACCATTGTCCGGCCTTCGCCTGAGCCGTCAAGCAAAATTTTCGAAAAAAAGCAAAAATATTTTTTGATACTCGCCTTCTCGGTATTTTCCCTATCGAAAAATCAGTAGTTTTCCGGATATACACAAGCGAAACCGATCCGGTGATTCTGTTGCGTGTTGCCGGGAAAATTCCTCACGCAAAGGCGCGGAGGGAAAAGGTCAGAAGCGAGAAGCAAACAGAACTTGGAAAAAAATCGAAATCCGAAGCCCGAAACAAATTCGAATGACGAAAGTCGAAACAAACGGGGGGGAAACGGGGAAAAATTTCGCGAATAGTTCGTGCAATACAAAGGGGTTGTTCCTATGATGGAACCCCAACATGCAGACATCCGGGACTGTGGGGCCGTTTGATTCAGGCATGATGCTCATTGCAATTGAGAGGGACCGATGGCAACACGGATCATTGGCAACATCGCCATCCTGGCAGCGGCAAGCGTTATTCTGTCCGGCGGCTGCAGTTTCGACGGGCAGCCGAGGGCGCGGCTGGGAAGCTACGCCACCTCGACGCCGGGGACGAACTTTCTAGGGCCGGAGAATCTGGGAGATCATTGTTACGAGCATCCCTTTTTCGAGAACAACGGGATCGTCTATACCTGCCGGGGCGGACACATCGACATCACGCATCTGCGGATCAACGCCGATTATGTCCGGTATCTGTATAAGCTGATCCTGCGGCGGCTGGACCTGGACGACACGGAATTTTCGTTCAAACTGAATGTCGAACCGTCGCGGTATTATGTAACCCTGCAATATCCGGATATCTGGAAGACGCTGTCGGAAAAAGAAAGGGAACGGATTTCCGAGGACCTGGCCCTGGAGTTGAGCCAGCACTTTGTCTTTACGATGACGACCTGGCACGAGATCCTGACTTTTTACGGGTATAAGTGCATGATGTTTCTGCCGGAGGATCCGTCGGCGTTTTCGTGGGAAGACATTTATTCCAACCTGACGGGGATCCGGCTGGGCGCTAAAGCCATACGGGATCACGATCACGGGTATAACGAGGCGATGACGATTCTGCTGCAAAAGGAACTGGAGGAACTTGGGATCCAGCCGGCCCACACCGCCTGGGAAGCGTCGGAGAAGATGCGCGGCAAGTGGTTCGACGGATTTGTGCTGATCAACATGATCCAGCGGAATATGGATATCGGCGCCGACGACGGTTTCGTCACGCCGATTCTCGTACCGGGGATCTGCGAAGGGGCGATGCCGCTGCCGCGGCCGGTCCCGACGCTGGAGTTGTTTGATCGGTATGGGTTCCGTATGCAATTTGAGGTCGAACCGGCGGAATTCGAGAAGGATAAAATCCTGCGGATTGTTTATCCGGAGGGCAATGGCAAACGAATCCGGTTTCCGGACGATCTGGCGACGATCATGGAGCACACGAAAAACGAGGCGATCAAGCAAGGATGTAATATTATGCCGCCAAATGGCTCATCATCGTAAACTCGTTATCGCACCCATAGCCGCAGTCCGGGGTATTCTCCGAATTCTTTCAGTCGGCTTTATGGATATTCCGTCCCCGTTTATCTGCTATTTTATTCGAAGGTTTTGCCGTGAGGAGTTGGTAGATCGTTCCCACCCCGACCAGGACCAGGTAGGTGATCGATAGCGAGGATTGACGGTTTTGAAACCACGAAAGGAGATGGACACTCACCCCCAGCAACAGGATTTCCAGTCCGATCAGGATCATCAACGCCCCGACGCCGCTGTAACAGAGGGCCATGACGAGTTTTTTCAGGATCCAGATCAGCAGAAGGCCGGCAACCCCTCCGGCAAGGGCGAAGAGGAGGATTTTCCATTTGTAGGGATCCATGGTCTGGAAGGCATCCTGAAGCAGGAGGCGGAGCCGCTCAACGAATCCGTCTTGGTTTTCGGCCATCTGAGTGATATAGGCCTGTCGGAAGGAAGATTCCATTTGACTGAAGGGCTGGATCAGGGACGAACTGAGCAGAGAAAAAGACTTGGCGGGGGTTTCTTTGAGAACCAGCGTGGAATAGGCGGTGCTGCCGGCCAGGGCAAAGACCAGGATGGCCAGCAGGATCATCAGGGCATTGCGAAAGAGCACGGCCGCAAGCGTCAACACAACGGCCCCCCCGGCCATACTGACCCAGGGGGGCACGGAAAGCCATTGTGAAACAAGCAAACCACAGGCAGAACCCACGACGGCTCCGAGGAGTCCGAGGATAACGGCGCTGAAATGCGATCCGGCAAGCCAGAGCAACAGCCCGAGGATCAGCACGCCAAGGCCGCAGGCCAACAAAACGGCCGGCGGGCTTTCCAAAAAGAGCGTTTCAACGCGGATTAAAATCTCATACATAGGGGTATTGTCTCTTTGAAGACGAAGGGATGCAAACAGGTTTTGGAAATAAATCGTCCCCTATTTCAACCTTAAACCTTCATTTTCAGTATCGAAAACGGCATTCCAATCGATCCAAATGAGTTGGTTCTTCGCATAAATTGGTTATTCTACATCCGGATTCCTATGGTTTAAGATCGCCGATGACGGCCCAGCGGATGTCGGTGGCGGAGCTTTGGGCGATTCCGATCAGGGCGTACTTGGCGAATTCGAAGGGCATGGTGCGGTCCACGCGGAGGAGGATGATCCGTCGGGAAACGGGAAGGGACTGGAGCTGATGGTTGATGCGGTCGGCGATTTCGTCGGGGATCTGGTTGGGATCGGCGTCGGGGACGGCTTCGGCACCGACGGCGTAGAGGACCCGGCTGTCCGGGCCGCGGGTAACGGTGACGGTGGTGTCTTGTCGGGCCTGGACGGAGTCGAGACGGCGGGCGGAGGAGATCTGATCGGGAACCTCGACGATGAGGCGGTTTTCTTCGGTGATGGAGTTGCAGACGAGCATGAAAAAGATCACGAGCATAAAAAAGATGTCGATCATGGGGGTCAGGTTCAGGGGCGAGGTTTCGTGATTTCTGCCAAAATGGACCTTCATGGCGTCGGCCCGCTCAGGAGGATCTGGTTTGCGTTATCGCTTTGGGGGCGGAGGCCGCATCGGAGGATCGTCTGGCGGAATCTGGAATCGGGATGCGGATGGCGCGGAGGACGGTTTCGACGGATTCGGCGGCCTGGCCGACGAGGGCTTCAATCCGGGTACGAATAAAGCCGTGAACAGCCAGAGCGGGGATGGCGACCAGCAGACCCCAGAAGGTCGAGACCAGCGCGATGGAGATGTGATCGGCCAGTTGGTCGGGTCGGGGCTGGCCGCGAGAGACGCCGAGTTCGTGGAGGGCCTTGATGATTCCGACGACGGTGCCGAACAAGCCGACCATCGGGGCGACATTGCCGAAGATGTTGCACAGTTCGGCCTTTCGCATCAGGGCCAGGGCCTGTTCCTGGAGGGAGTCGGCGGCGACATGTTCGAGACGGCGCGGCTGGACGCCTTCCTGTTTGGCGCGGACGAGCGTACGATGGACGGCGCGGCGAACAAAGTCTTTGGAGTTGACCAAACGCGAGATTAGGACGGTCAGATCGAGCCGGGATGCCAGGGAGATGATCTCCTCGGCGGCGCCGGACGGAAGGAGCCGCCTGCGCCGAGTGAGAATCAGCAACTCGACGGTTCGCACAACGGTGAGGATCGACATGGGGATCAGGACCGCCAGGACGATGGGGCCGCCGGCATAGACGAAACGATCCAACAAGGTCTCGGCGGCGTCGGTCGGAGGAACGACGGGCGAAGGGGCGACAGCGGGGGCATCGGCGGCGAAAGCCAAGCCGCAGACGAGCAGGATACCCATAAGCATCGCAAGTTTTTTTTTGACCACGGACGCACCCGGAGAAACATAGAAAGCACGAAATTCTATATTCCAACCAAATCAGAATCACAACCAACGGAAAGAGCCAAACGGGGCGGATCACTCGACGCTGGAAAACTGCCCGCCGCTGGCGGCGGCGATGTCGCGGAGGATCTGCAGGTCCGTCTGCTCGGCACGGAAGCCAATGGTATTGATTTTCGTACGGGGTGCAAGGGTTTTGCGGAGATTTTCAATACGACGGGCAAATCCTTCGACGCCGTTTTGTTCAAGATCGAAACCATCTGTGAGGAAGTAAATCAGGCCGGGTCCCTGACCCGCGGAGTCGCGGATGGACATGCCGCGGCGGAGACCTTCGACGGCATTGGTTCCGCCTTTGGGACGGATAGACGCGATGAATTCGTAGGCGGCCTGGACGGAAGCGGGGCTGGCACGGACGAAACGCCCATTGGCGGACTCGATGAGTTTGTCGCCATCCTGGAAAAAGATAATATAGAAATATTGGTCGGGGGCCAGGGACGCCAGCGATTGCCGGAGCTGATCACGAACGGGATCGAAGCGGCCGAGCATACTGCCCGAGGCATCGACAACATAGCAGATTTTGCGGTCGGCGGAGAGCTGGCCGAAGAACTCGGTGGCCTCGGTAAAAAAACCCGCGTCGCCCGGAGCGGAGGACGACGGCAACGACGGTTCGAAAGCGGCATCCACCGGAACGGAGACCGGGGCCGGCAGATCAATCGGAATGGGACGAACGGAAGGTTGCTGGTGGATGGAAACTAGCTTTCGGACCTGCGGCTTTCGCGTAACGGGGGGCGGAGGCAGGCGCCGAAGCCGCGTCTGGGTATGATCGATACCGGTACCGGAAGCGGCGATGCGGCTATCGGAGCCGAAACAAGCGGGCCGATAACCGGACAATCCCGCGAATATCAGGCCGTGCAGCGACAGCGAAATGATCCATGCCCAAAGGGTAACCGAACCGAACGATCTGGACCTGCGGCGGGACATCGTGGCGTTAGTCCATGACGACGACCTCGGAAACGCCCTGGGTCATCAAGTCGTAGAGTTCCTGGACCTCGCCGTTGAACAGGCGAATGCAACCCTGCGAAGATCGTTTTCCGATGGTTTCGGGTTCCTTGGTACCGTGGATCCCGAAGCCGGTACGACCTTTTGCGGCGCCGTCGATGCCATCCAGGCCGATCCAACGGGTACCGAGGGGATACAGCGGATCGTCGGGATGCACCATCCTGCCGGTTTCCGGGTTGGGCCACGGGGGCTGAATGAGTTTGCCGTTGGACTTGACACGGAAGGTACCGGTGGGAGTATCTTTTCCTTCGGCGCCGATTCCGATTTTGTATCGTTTGACGAAAACCTTGTTCTGCTGCCAGACCTCCAGAGTAAAGGTCGAAAGAGAGACTTTGAGATGGAACGGGCCTTTGGGGACTTTGAGGGTTTTTCCGGCCTGAAGGAGCCGTGCATTTTTGATGTTGTTGATCCGCATAATCAGTTCGTGAGGAACCTTGTAGGATTTGCCGATGAGTTCGAGTTTGTCTCCGGGACCCACTTTGTAGGCCTCGGTCATGGTGTCATCGGGGAAAATCTGCGCGGCAAAGAGCCACTTTTGCGACAGGGACGAGAGACGATCTTTGACGGCGTCGCGGACCTGGGGACTGAGCGGCATGGCCAGGGCGGCGTTATATTTGTCGCGGGCAACGATGAGTTTGCCGGCGCTTTCCTCTTTCATCGCCTGGTCAACGACGGCGGCGGCTTCGGGAGAGGTATTGGTCATGGCGGGGATAGAGCCGGCCGGAAGGGGTTGAGCGGGTGATTGAGCGGGGCTCGGTTGGGGTTGTGTCGGCTGGGGTTGGGTGGACTGAACCAGCGCGGGGGTTGGGGTCGGGCCGCCGGGCTGACTGGCCATACGGTCGTCGGGCTTGGGGATGGGACGGTCGATGGGTTTAATCTCGGGGCTGTCCCGCAGATTCGGATTGCGGGCATCCGTGACCCGGGGGTTTTCGTCCATGGGTCGGGGCAGATTGTCGTCGGGTTTTTTGTGGAGCCGGTCGCGGACGAGATAGACGCCGATGACGATAAGGGCGACCAGGGCCAGGAGAAAATACTTGAGGTTGTTTTTCCCTTTTGTCCTGTACGGTTGATAACGGTATTCTTTGGCCACGCTAAAGACCTCCGTGTTCTTTTTTGCAGGCGATGACGCCCTGCTCGGTTACGATTGCATCGACGGGGCGATCGTGCGGATCGGTCGGGACCTCATCGAGGACTTGAAACGCAAATCCGAATCCGACGATGGACGCTTTGCGCTCCGGCTCGGCCAGGAAGCGATCATAATAGGCGCCCCCGCGGCCGAGTCGATTGCCTCGGCGGTCGAAGGCCAAACCCGGAGCGACGATCAGGTCGATTTGGCCGATCGGCGTTTCGACGCCCTCGGTCGGATTCCGCAGGCCGCTAATCGCCGGATCGAGCGAGTGGTCGAGTCGATGGATCTCGACGGCGACCATTCGACGCGGATGGCGGTCGATTCGCGGCACGACGACCCGCTTGCCGGACTTCCAGGCCGACTCGATGGCAACAGTCGTGTCGATCTCCTGCGGCATCGACAGAAAAAGCATCACCGTCGCGGCCTTGCGAAAGCCGTCGGTCTGCGTCAGGAACTCGCAGGCGATACGGCTTTGGCGGTCGATTTCCTCGGTCGCCATCTCGGCCAGGCGCCGCTTGAGTTCGGTCCGCAACGATTTTTTCCGCCCGGTCATTCGGCCTTGTCTCCTTTGGCCTTTGCACCGGCTTTATTTCGCACCTGTTGTATCTGATCCCGCAGGGTTTGTAAATACGCTTGGATCGTTTTCTCCCGGCCAAGATTCTTGGGTCGATAATACTGCTTGCCGAGGTCCTGTCCCAGGTAGTCCTGGGGCACAAAGCCCTCGGGGCTGTTGTGGGGATAGACATACCCCTTTCCGTGCCCGAGCTTTTCGGCGCCGCTGTAGTGCGTATCGCGCAGATGCGGCGGGACGGGAATCGTCCGGCCGGACTTGACATCCGCGACGGCCTGCCAGATGGCGTTGGCGCAGGCGTTGGACTTTGGCGCACAAGCGACATAGATCGCGGCCTGTGCCAGGTGCAACTGCGCTTCGGGCAGGCCGACAAACTCGGCGATCTGCACGGCCGCCGCGGCCAGGATCGTCGCGGTCGGGTCGGCGTTGCCGACATCCTCGGCGGCGCAAACGGCGATTCGCCTGGCGATAAACCGGGGATCTTCCCCCCCGGCGATCATCCGAGCCAGCCAATAGACCGTGGCATCCGGGTCCGAACCCCGCATGCTCTTTTGCAGGGCGCTGGCCAGATCGTAGTGCGTATCGCCGCTGCCATCATATTGAATCGACTTTTTCTGGACGGATTCTTTAGCCGCATCGACCGTGAGGCGTACCGGTTTGTCGCCGGCGGATTTAACCAGTGACAGGGCCGCGACCTCCAGGGCCGTCAGCGCGCGGCGGGCGTCGCCATCGCAGAGGACGGCCAGAAGCTTGAGGGCCTCGGGGTCGGCGTCGATCTTGTATTTGCCCAGGCCGCGCCGGGGGTCGGCCAGGGCGCGTTGCAGCAGGTCGGTGACATCTTCGATAGTCAGCGGCTCGAATTGAAAGACCGTACTGCGGCTGATCAGCGGGGAATTGACGGAGAAGTAAGGGTTCTCGGTCGTGGCGCCGATCAGGGTGACCACGCCGTTTTCGACATCATCCAGCAGAACATCCTGCTGGGCGCGGTTGAAGCGGTGGATTTCGTCGATAAACAGCAGCGTTCGGCCAGGATTATGGCCGAGGAGCCGCGCGCGGGCGTCGGCGGTAATCTCACGGATTTCCTTGACCCCGGCCGCCGGCGCGCTGAGGTAGCAGAAACGGCTGCGGGTTTGCAGGGCGATCACGCGGGCCAGCGAAGTCTTGCCGCAGCCGGGCGGGCCGTAAAAGATCAAACTCGTCAGACGGTCGGCTTCGAGCATCCGCCGCAGGAGCTGGCCCGGCCCGGCGAAGTGCCGCTGGCCGACGAACTCGTCGAGCGTTCGCGGGCGCATCCGGACGGCCAGCGGTGCCTGGGCCTCGATCGCGGATTGCTCGCTTTCGGCGAAGAGCGGATTGTCGTCTTTCTTCGGCATCGGACACATTATACGACAGGAGAAGGGAAAATGGCAAAGGGCAAAGGGAAAATTGGAATTGACGATTGAATCCGTCCCTGCGGATCTTCGATATTGTCTATTGATTATTGCATTTATGTGGCTGGCTTTGAAGTTGGGGTGTCCGAAAACGAGGAGGGATTATGCTTGATTTCTTGGAAAAGTATGGTATAATATTGTCGGAAATCGGAATGAGGGTTGGGTTTTTGAAGCAGTTTCCCGGTTTTAGGAAGGAGCGGTAACCATGTTTTGTTCACACAAAAGCGGTTTTCTCCCGGCGATGGTCATTTTTTACACACTTTTTACATTCGCGGCAATGGTCTGCGCGGGTACCTATTCCGGCGGGGCCGGCACGAAGGAGGATCCATATCGGATCTCGACAGCGGACGATTTGATTGCGCTGGGTCAGAATACCGACGATTACGACCGTCATTTTGTTGTCGCCGCAGATATTGATCTGGGGGCATACTATTTTACCACAGCCGTTGTTGCTCCGGATGGTTGGCCTCTGTTCACCGGCATCTTTGATGGAGTCGGTCACAAGATCATCAATCTACACATAGATACAATTTCCGACGAAGACTCCTCCAATGACGGTAATGATTTCCTCGGACTGATGGGTCGAATCGGAGAGCCGGGGGAGGTGAAGAATATTAGCGTTGAACAATCTACAATCACCGTCGGCAATGCTTCATGGTATCTCGGCGGCTTGTGCGGCACAAATTCCGGTGTTCTTCGAAATTGTTCCGTCGAATGCCGTATTGTCGGTGGATTCGGATCTCACTATTTTGGCGGGCTCTGTGGTTGGAACGCCGGCAACATCGAGAATTCCGGCGCTAAGGGCGTGATCACGGCCGCTCAACAGGCTGAAGGCCTTGGGGGTCTGTGTGGGTACAATCTACGGGGGAAAATCATCAACTGCCGTGCTGCTGGACATATCACGGGTGGTATTCAATCCCTGTATCTTGGCGGATTATGCGGTTTTCTTCGGGAAGGTGAGGTAAGCCGATGTTGTGCCGCCGTCAGCATTGAAGGCGGCGATAGCAGTAAGTTCCTCGGAGGTGTCTGCGGCTGGAATGACAAGGGCTGTATTCGCGACTGCTATGCCTCGGGAAGTGTGAGTGGCGGAAATATGTGCAAATATCTCGGGGGTCTTTGCGGTTATTTAGACCACGGCGAAATCGACAACTCCTACTCCGTTGGAAGAGTCTCCGGGGGCAGCATATTCGGCGGTTTATGTGGCTCCAACCGAATTGGCGAGATCTTTGGATCTTTCTGGGACACAGAGACCTCCGGCCAGACAACCAGCTTCGGTGGGACGGGCAAGACGACAGCGGAGATGAAAACGCTTTCGACTTTTACGGAAGCCGGGTGGGATTTTGTCGGAGAATCGGCGAATGGGACGGCGGATGTCTGGCGGATGTGCGGAGATGGCGTGGATTATCCGCGACTGGCGTGGGAGTTTATCCAAGGTGGGGACATCAGTTGCCCGGACGGGGTTGGGTTGGACGATTTGCTGGTTCTGGTCGGGCACTGGATGGCGGGGACTCCGGCGACGGTCGGTGCGGCGGATGTGAATAAGGACGGGAAGGTGGACCTGGCGGACTTCGGAATTGTGGCATCCAATTGGATGCGGGAGTGATACGCAAAACGGGGACAGGTACAACCCGCATTCAGCGGAACGATACCCGTACCCATTTTGCTGGGTGGCGGAACATCGGGCGAAGTAATTTAAAATTGGATATTGTCTATTGGAAATTGATTTGAGGCCCGCACAGGTTCGCAGACGCGGCAAACCCAGCCCAGTGAAAGACGGCGCGATCGCATATTTTTTTTGCATTTTGATATCCAGGGAAACCGAAGGGGGCTATACTATCGGGGTGAAGCGCAGTCGGCTTGCCCCCTCCGCGGGCGAGGTATTGTGATCCGCGTGATCGCGCGGGGGGAGACGGCGAAGAGCGAATCCATCACAGCAGGGACACCCACGGATTACTCCCATCGCAATGGACCGTGATTGCAGTGGCATTTGGCGGATTGGCAATCGAAGAGCAAGAGCCGGGGCGGGACGATTCGATCTTTCTCATTTTTCTGACATCCAATTTTCGAGGGGAGCAGGGAATGCGAATTCTTCTCGTTAATCCGGAATTTCCGGAGTCGTTTTGGAGCTTAAAGAACGCCGTCAAGTTCATTTCTCGCAAGTCGATGCTGCCGCCGCTGGGGTTGTTGACGGTGGCGGCGATGCTGCCGGAAGAGTGGGAAAAACGGCTGATCGACCTGAACACGACGCGGCTGCGGGACAAGGACCTCCACTGGGCGGATTATGTGTTTGTCACGGCGATGATGATCCAGCGGAAATCGGCGGAGGCGATTCTGGATCGATGCCGCGCGCTGGGCGTCAAGACGGTGGCCGGGGGGCCGCTGTTTACCAGTTTGCCGGAGGAATTTCCCCAGGTGGATCATCTGGTGCTGAAAGAGGCGGAGGTAACATTGCCGGGATTTGTGGCGGACTTGCGGGCCGGTACGGCGCGCAAGGTCTATACCACGCATGACAAGGCGGACCTGCGGCAGACGCCGGCGCCGATGTGGGAACTGGTCGACATCAAAAAATACGCGCTGATGCCGACGCAGTATTCGCGGGGGTGCCCGTTCAACTGCGACTTCTGCGATGTTACGACTTTGTTCGGGCACGAGATCCGAACCAAGGACACCGCCCAGGTGATCGCGGAGCTGCAGAGTATCTACGACACCGGGTGGCGGAGCAACGTCTTTTTCGTGGACGACAATTTCATCGGCAACAAGACGCGCCTGAAAACGGAGGTGCTGCCGGCGATCGAAAACTGGATGCGGGAACGGGATTTTCCATTTTGCTTCAACACGCAGGCCTCGATCAACCTGTGCGACGACGAAGAACTGATGCGGGCGATGGTGCGGGCGGGATTCGATTGCGTGTTCGTGGGGATCGAGACGCCCAGCGAGGCGGGGCTGAGCGAATGCAACAAGGTGCAGAACAAGGGTCGGGACCTGGTCGAGAGCGTGGCGAAGATCCAGCGGGCGGGGATGCAGGTGCAGGCGGGATTCATTCTGGGATTCGACAGCGACGAGCCGAGCGTGTTCGACAATCTGATCCGGTTCATCCAGGAAAGCGGAGTTGTGGTGGCGATGGTGGGATTGCTGAACGCGCCGCGGGGGACGGCGCTGTATCGGCGATTGGCCGACAAGCGGAGATTGACCCGTCCGACGACGGGAGATAACACGGACTGCTCGATCAATTTTCTTCCGAAGATGGGGATGGAAACGCTGCTGTCGGGGTATCGGAAGGTGGTTCAGACGATCTATTCGCAGCCGAACTACTGCCAGCGGATTTTAACCTTTTTGCAGAACTATTCGGCGCCGACGGATCGAACCCTCAAGCTGAGATATCGCGAGATCCGCGCGTTCGTCAAGTCGATCTGGCAGTTCGGGATTCTTCGTCGCGGCCGGCGGTACTATTGGAAATTGATTTTCTGGTCGTTGCGCAAACGGCACCGTCTTGTTCTGGCGGTCACACTGACCGTCTATGGATACCATTTTCAGAAATTCATCCGGACCCTGGAGCAGGGTCGGGTCCAGACACAAGTCGGAGGAAACGGAGAATCGTAGCGCCGTTTCCAACTGCATTTGCGCAAGGGCCGTCATCGTTTGTTCCGGGGGGGATCATTATTGGACCTTCCATCGAATAGAAAGGGAGGAAGGGGATTGTTGAGGAAACCAAATGCCGATATAATGATCTCGAACTGATCGCCGGTTGGAAACCTACTTGCGGTTTAACCTGAGGAGATCATGAGCTTAGACGCGTTTTTTGCTCCGCAATCAATCGCCGTGATCGGCGCATCCCGCAAGCCGGGAAAAGTCGGATTTGAAGTGCTGGCGGGCTTGATCAAGTCCGGTTATCCCGGCAAGATCTACCCGGTCAATCCGACCTGCGAGGAGGTTCAGGGTCTGAAATCCTATCCGGACCTCAAATCCATCGAGGGGCCGGTGGAACTGGCCATCATCGTGGTTTCGGCCAAGCAGGCGCAAGGGGCCATGCAGGCGTGCGCGGACAAAGGGGTCAAGGCGGCGATCGTCGTCTCGTCCGGATTCAAGGAATTGGGGCCGGAAGGGGCGGAACTGGAACAGGCCTTGGTGCGAACGGCCAAAAACGCGGGGATTCGGTTCATCGGTCCGAATTGCATCGGGATCATGTGTCCGGCGACGCCGGTCAACGCCAGTTTTGCCGGGGCGCTGCCCAAGGCGGGGTCGGTGGGGTATTTTTCACAATCCGGATCGATCATGGCTGCGATGGTCGATATGTCGCGCGCGGCGGATATCGGTTTCAGCAAGCTGGCCAGCATCGGCAACAAAGCCGATATCGACGAGATGGAGCTGATCCGCTATCTGGGCGACGACCCGGACACGCAGGTGATCGCGGGATATCTGGAGACGATTCTGGACGGCGACGAGTTTATCCGGCAATCGGAACGGATCAGCCGCAAGAAGCCGATCCTGCTTCTCAAGGCCGGAGGGACTCAGGCCGGGGCGCGGGCGGCGACTTCGCATACGGGACGGCTGGCGGGAACGGAAAACGCCTACGAGTGCGTGTTCGAGCGGGCGGGTGTGATCCGGTGCGAGTCCATCAAAGCGCAATTTGACTATGCGCGGGCCTTCGCCTATCAGCCGCTGCCGGCGGGACCCGCGGTGGGCGTGATCGCCAACGCCGGCGGCGCGGGGATTATGGCCACCGACGCGATTGAGCGAGAGGGGCTGGAACTGGCCAAGTTCACGCCGGAGACAGTGGCGAGGATCTCGCTGATTATGGAGAACGCGGCCATCGCGAACATCAACAATCCGCTGGATCTGCTGGGCGACGCGCTGGCGGACCGGTATGAGTTCGCGATGCGGGCGGTGTTGGACGATCCGGGCGTGCAGTCGCTGTTGATTCTACTGAGTCCGCACGCGATGACGGAGTGTAAGGCGACGGCGGAGGCGATTGTGCGAGTGGCCAGCGAGATGCGCGAAAAACCGATTCTGGCATGTTTTCTGGGGGCGTCGCGGATCGAAGAAGCGACCGGGGTCCTGCGAAACGGTCGAATCCCGAGTTACGACTCGCCGGAAAGCGCGGTGGCGGCGCTGCGAACGATGGTGCAATATGCCAAATGGCGGTCGAAGCCCAAGCGGATCGTCAAGCTGTTTCCGGTCAATCGGCGTAAAGTCGAGCGAATCGTCGAACGGCACATACGAAGCAATCAGTTCGAACTGGGGGAGATGGATTCCAAGGAGATCCTTCAGGCGTATGGGTTCGTAACGCCGCCCGGGGGCGTAGCCACCTCGGCCGAGCAAGCGGTGAATATCGCAACGCAGATCGGCTATCCGGTGGTGTTGAAGGTGTGGTCGCCGGAGATCGTGCACAAGACGGAAGTCGGCGGGGTCAAGACGGGGATTCTGACCGAGCAGGAGGTGATGGACACTTTCGATCTGATGATGTACCGGATTCCCAAGAAGGCGCCGCATGTCAATATCATTGGAATCACGGTGGAAAAGATGTATCAGCACGGGCGTGAGGTTATCCTTGGGATGACTCGGGATCCTCGGTTTGGTCCGCTGATGATGTTCGGAATGGGCGGCAAGCTGGTGGAGGTACTGGAGGATGTGGCGTTCTATCCGGCGCCGCTGACCTCGTCGGAGGCCAAGGAGATGCTGGTACGGACACGAACTTACGATATTCTGCGGGGCGTTCGCGGCGACGAAGGGGTGGACATCGACGCGATCGCCGAGGCGCTGCAGCGACTTTCGCAGTTGGTGACGGAGTTTCCGATGATCAAGGAGATGGACATCAATCCGTTTATCGTCGGGAGAGAGGGGATGACGCCGGTGGCGGTGGACGCGATGATGACACTGGAGAAGCCGAAATAAACGATGCGCCCGTACGGCGGAATCGGCCCGGGCGACAAGGGGATCGATCATGCAACAAACCTTCGATTGGAAGCAGAAATATGCCGGGCAGATCTGCACGGCCGCCGAGGCCTGCAAGCACATCCAGTCCGGCAACAACATTTTCATCGGCACGGGGTGCGGGCAGCCGCAGCATCTTGTGCAGGCCCTGGTGGAGCATTCGCCCCATGTGTATGACGCGCACATCATTCACCTGCTGACGATGGGCTCGGCGCCCTATGCGACGGAGGCGTTCGCCGAAAAATACAAGATGAACAGCTTTTTCATCGCCGACAATGTCCGCGGCGCGCTGGAGCGGGGGATGGGGGACTATACGCCGATTTTTCTTTCGGACATTCCGCGGTTGTTTTCCAGCGGGCGGATGCCGGTGGATGCGGCGCTGATCTCGGTGACGCCGCCGGATGTCAACGGGCTGTGCAGCTTCGGGGTGTCGGTGGATATCGTCAAGTCGGCGGTGGCCAACGCCAAGCTGGTGATCGCGCAGATCAACGAACGGATGCCGCGGACCATGGGGAACAGTTTTATTCATGTCAACTCCATAGACTGGATGGTGCCCTTTGACGAGCCGCTGATCACGGTGGAGCCGCCGGTTCCGAACGAAGCGCTTCGCAGAATCGGTCAGAACCTGGCGCGGCTGGTGGAGGACGGCAGCACCATCGAGTGCGGGATCGGGCGGATCCCGCAGGCGCTGGCGGAGTTTCTACACGATAAAAAAGAACTGGGCGTACATACCGAAATGTTCGGGGACTGGATCCTCGAATTGATCGAGTGCGGAGCGGTGACCTGCACCAAGAAGACGATCAACCACGGCAAGATCGTCGCCAGCTTTTGTATGGGCTCGCAGCGGCTATACGACACGATCCACAACAATCCGATGTTCGAGTTTCATCCGACCGAGTATGTCAACGACCCGTATATCATCGCCCAGCACGACAAGATGGTCGGGATCAATGTGGGGCTGGAGATCGACCTGACCGGGCAGGTGTGCGCCGATTCGCTGGGATACAAGTTCTACAGCGGCATCGGCGGACAGGTGGACTTCATTCGCGGCTGCGCCCGGAGCCGGGGCGGCAAGCCGATCATCGCGATGCCCTCGACGGCCAAGGACGACACGATCAGCCGAATCGTGCCGAAGCTGACGGATGGGGCCGGCGTGGTGACGACGCGGGGCGACGTGCATTATGTGGTGACCGAGTTCGGGATCGCGTATCTGCATGGCAAGAGTATTCGCGAGCGGGCGATGGCGCTGATCAACATCGCCCATCCGAAATTTCGCAAGGAGCTGATCCAGGCGGCCAAGGCGCAGCGATACATTCAACCGGACCAGATCGAGATCGAGTGGGACAAGGTGCGGTATCCGGAGGAGCTGGAGCACTACGAGACGCTGCGGGACGGGACGGAGATCTTCTTTCGGCCGGTCAAACCGACCGACGACGAGGCGCTGGCGGACATGCTGTATTCGCTGAGCACGCAGTCGATCCGGAGGCGATATTTCACGCACACCAAGCGGTTTCCGCACAAGGATGTGCAGAAGCTGACGAATGTGGATTACGAGCAGAACCTGGCGATCGTGGGGATCGTTCCCAGCCCGGCCGGCGAAGAGGTCGTGGCGATCGCGCAGTACTTCCTGGATCCCAAGACCGGCGTGGCGGAGGTGGCGTTCATCGTGCAGGACGAGTGGCAGGACAAGGGCATGGGCAGCTTTCTGCTGGAGTACATCACGACGATCGCGCGGAGCCGGGGGATTCGGTCGTTTTACGCGACGGTTTTGCCGAGTAACAAGGCGATGCTGCAGATTTTCTACAACAGCGGGTACGAGATCAAGACCGAGTTTGACGGGGAAGCATATTCGATCACTTATGAATTGACGAAGGGAAAGGGGAGAGGGAAGGGTTAAGTTGGAAAATTGTACATTAAATATTGACTATTGAATAGTGTCCGATCATCCGGGTTTTCAGCGATTGGATGAATTGTCGAGAAGCGAGACGGCCATGAATAAGGTCAAGGGGAAAAATTTTACGGGGCGTGGGGTGAGGACGGCGATCTGTCAAATCTTCTGTCTGGACGGGGACCGCGAGGGGAACTTCGCGCGGATCGAGCACGCGCTGGCCGAGGCGGCCGAAGCGGAGGCGCGTCTGGCGTGTTTTCCCGAATCGTCGCTGTTAGGGTGGGTCAACGCCGCGGCGCACAAACGGGCCTGCCCGATCCCGGGGGTCGATAGCGATCGTCTGTGTCGATTGGCCAAACAATACGGGTTGTTCGTATGCATCGGCCTGGACGAGATCGACGACGGGCGACTTTACGGATCGGCGCTGTTGATCGATCCGGCGGGACAGATCCTTCTCAAGCACCGCAAGATCCATGTGTTGCCGGAGTTAATGACGCCTCCCTATACGGCGGGCAACGAAGAGGACATCAAGGCGGCGAGTACCTCGCTGGGACGGATCGGCGTGCTGATCTGCGCGGATACCTTTGTGCCGCGGATCCTGGATCGGACGCGGAATCTGGCGGTGGATCTGCTGCTGGTTCCGTACGGCTGGGCGGCGCCGGAGACGCAGTGGCCGGGACACGGAAACGAACTGCATCGCGTGGTCCGCGCGACGGCGACGGCGGTCGGCGCTGCGGTGGTCGGAACCGACCTGGTGGGTCAGATCACCTGCGGGCCGTGGACGGGGCAGGTCTATGGCGGGCAGAGCATCGCCGTCGATGCGCAGGGGAACACGCTGGTCATCGCGGCGGATCGGGACCGGGATATTCAGATCGTCGAGATTCCGACGAGATCGGGAACCTAATTGCCGGTTGTCGCCAGTATTGCAAATGGCAAGCGGCAAAGGGAAAATTGAATTTGGATATTTGAAATTGACAAATACAATCTCGCTGCCGCGGAAATGCTATGAAGGTGAGACCATGAAAACGAGTCGTCGTGAATTCCTCAGGGCTGTGGGGGTGGCTGCAGGGGGATTGCTGCTGGCACAGGATCAGGCCTTCGGCCTGGGAAAGTCGATTCCGATCTCGACGGGCGACACCAAGGGCTGGTCGGTGGATGCGCTGCTGGGCAAGGACAGCGGAATGAAGGTCAAGACCATCGAGACCTTCACGAAAAATCCCCTGAGCGTCGTCCGCGTCACGACGGACAGCGGGGCCGAGGGATTCGGGCAAATCGCGCCGTTTGACGCGGATCTTTCGGCGACGATTCTGCATCGCAAGATCGCTCCCCATGTGCTGGGCAAGGATCCCTATGCGGTGGGCGAGATTAGTCAGACCTGCATCGATCGGAACCTGAAGTTTCCGTGGTCGTTCGTGTGTCGGGCGCTGGCGGGGGTGGATACGGCACTGTGGGACCTGCGGGGAAAGGTCGAGAAGAAAAGCGTCTGTGAATTGTTGGGCGGCACGCCCGGAGCGCTGGTCGTTTATGGCTCGAGCATGAGCCGGTCGATCACGCCGGAGGATGAGGCCAAGCGGCTGGCGGCGTTGCGGGATTCGCACGGATTTACGGCGTTCAAGATTCGGGTGGGAACCGACGCGGGACACAATAAGGACGCCTGGCCGGGCCGGACCGAGCAGCTTGTGCCGGCGGTACGCAAGGCGATCGGGCCGAATGTGATGCTGCTGGCCGACGCCAACAGTTGCTACACGCCGGACAAGGCCATCGAGGTCGGCAAGATGCTCGAACAGAATCATGTCGTGCATTTCGAGGAACCATGTCCGTATTGGGAATATGAATGGACGGCTGAGGTGACGGCGGCGCTGAAAAAGCTGGATGTGGCCGGAGGGGAACAGGACAATGACCTGGCGCAGTGGAGGCGGATGATCGCAATGCGGGCGATGGATATCGCCCAGCCGGATGTGTGTTATATCGGCGGGCTGACGCGGACGCTGCGGGTGGCGGAGCTGGCCCATCGTGCGGGGATGAAGGTGGTGCCGCATTCGGCGAATCTTTCGATGGTAACCGTGTTTTCGCTGCACGCGATGGGGGCGATCCCCAGCGCGGGCCGATATGTGGAATACACGATCGAGAATAACGACTGGACAAATGATCTCTTTGAGCCGGTCTTGCGTGTACGAGACGGTAAGGTTTCAATCCCCGGCGGGCCGGGTTGGGGCGTTACGATCAACAAGAAATGGCTCGAATCGGCTGAGCGGCAGATCAGTTCGGTATAGAGGGGGAGGGAGCATGTCGATGAAGGCGTTCATTCATTGTCCGGAGCTGGAACAGTATCCGTATCCGGAGAGTTGTCCCTTTAAGACCTCGCGGGCGGGCAAGACGCGGCGGTTGCTGGCTTCGATGGGTTTGTTGCAGGGCCCGGACAAGATCGAGGCAACGCCGACGCCGCTGACGCGCGAGGAGCTGGAATGGTTTCATACCAAGCCGTATCTGGACGCGATGGAAGCTGCCGACAGCGGCGAGTTCGATTATGCGATGCTGCGGTATGGGCTGGGGACTTCTGACTGTCCGGTATTCGCGGGGATGTACCCCTATGCGACCTGGGCGGCGGGAGCCACTGTTACGGGGGCACGGCTGATATTGGAGGGAAAGGCCAAGATCGCGTTCAATCCGTCGGGTGGGTATCATCATGCGTATGCGGACCGGGCGGGAGGATTCTGTTATGTCAACGACATTGTGCTGGGGTGTATGGCTCTGACAAAGGCGGGAAAACGGGTGGTTTTTTTCGACATCGATGTTCATCACTGCGACGGGGTTCAGGCGGCGTTTTATCGGCGGCGGGATGTGATGACGATCTCGCTGCATCAGGACGGTCGGACGCTGTTTCCGGGGACGGGATTTGTCGAAGAGATCGGAGAAGGGGAAGGTCGCGGCTATTCGGTAAATGTGCCTTTGCCGATCGGGACCTATGACGAGGCGTATCTGCGGGCGGTTCGGAAGGTCGTATTACCGCTGCTGCATGCGTACGAGCCGGATGTGATCGTCCTGGAAGTCGGGGCCGATACGCTGGCCCAGGATCCGCTGGCGAACCTGAGTTTGACCAACAATACGATAGCGGAGGTAATTGCGCTGCTGTTGGCGTTCGGCAAGCCGATTCTGGCAACAGGGGGCGGCGGTTACAATCCCGATAACACCGCCCGGGCGTGGGCGCTGGTGTGGACGGCATTGTGCGGGGAGGATGAACGGGACATGACGGCGGGAATGGGAGGCGTGCTGCTGGAGACGACGGACTGGCACGGAGGATTGCGGGATCGGCAACTGGCGCCGGATAAGACGCAGCGGGACGCGGTGGACGAGGCGCTAAATCCTGTAATCGAACAAGTCAAACGGTTGGTGTTTCCGCTGCACGGATTGTAAATTGCATTTGGAATTTCGATTTTCCATTTTCCATTTGGATTGTTCATACAAGAATCAGCGGGGTGCAGGCACGATTGGTCGTGTGCGGGAATGATGCCAGAGCTTCCCGTGAAAACGAACACGGTCTGAAGGCGTCAAATCTTCAGACCGTGTTTTCCAAGCCATGTGGGAAATTGACGGTTGAATATTGGCTATTGTCTATTCCTATTGAGTCCTATTATCCGGATCGATTTGTCTATTTTCTCCTACGGCATTATGCCGACGCGGGTTGGGTTTTCTGCGGGGGCTTGAGGAACAGGACCATGGCTGCGGCGATGACCAGGAGGATCGACGCTCCGTAATAAGCGATTCCGAAACTCTGGTATTTGTCATACATTTTTCCTGCCAGAAAGGCCAGCATGAATCCGCCGACGCCCCAGGAGGTGAAGACCAGGCCGTAGTTGACGCCGAAATTTTTCAGGCCGTAGAAATCTTTTGTCAGAGACGGGAAGAGAGCCAGGTTGGCACCATAATTGGCTCCGATGAGGGCGGCCACGACGGACAACAGCGGAACGGACGCCAGGATGCTTCCGGTTTTCGCGGTGGACAAAAGCAAAATCAATACCGCCTGCATCACAAAACAGATAAACAGGGTATTTTTGCGACCGATCGTATCGCTGAGCATGCCGGCAACGATACGGCCGGCGCCGTTGCCGACCGCCAGAACGGCCACCAGGGCAAAGCCAACATCCCGGCCAACCAGTTCCTTGACAATCGCGGCCAGTTTGGCGATGATCATCAGGCCGGCTCCCGCACCGCAAGCATACATGAACCAGATGGCGGGGAATTGAATCGTTCGGAGCATCTCCACGGGAGTAAAATTATCTTTCTTGACGGCCGTCGGGGTGGCAGAGGGTTTGGGGGCAGGGGTTCCCACCAGGACATACCCGGCCGGGGGTATCCGCAGGATCTGGGCCAAAAGGACCACGATCACCAAAAACGCGATACCGAGAATCAACACCGATTGCTGGATTCCATACTGTCCAATAAGGTACTTGGTTAATGGAGCCGTATAAACGGAGGCCAGACCAAATCCGGAGACGACGATACCGGCGATCAGACCGGTTTTGGATGCGGGAAACCATTTGACGGCCGGGGGCGTCGCGGAAGCATAGCCGAAACCAATTCCGGTTCCAGCCAGGATACCGAAGCCCACAATGAAACCGAAAACCGAGGTTGTGAAACTGGCGACGAGAAATCCGATCCCGACGAGAACGCCGCCGATAGAAGCGACGATCCGCGGACTGATCTTATCCTGCATCCGGCCGGCGGGAACCATCATCAGCGAAAAGATCAGGCAGGCAAACATATAGGGCAGGGATTTCTCGGTTTCAGACCATTTCCATTCGGCCGGGATGCCTTTGCTGATTACGCTCCAGGTATAGAGAATCCCGAGGGCCAGGTTGATTCCCATGCCGGCGAAGGTGACCCGCCAGCCGAGATTGGGGGTTATTGGAGACGAAGTTGATTGACTCATAGTCCATCCTCTCTCAAGAGGTTCGTGAAAAAGGCCGGATACGGTTTTCGCATCCGGCCTTTCGTTGGTAATTCTCGTTTAGCCGCGGTTTTTGACCAGGTGTTCGACGACGCTGGGATCGGCCAGGGTGGTGATGTCGCCGAGGTTGGAGGTGTCGCGTTCGGCGATCTTGCGGAGGATTCGCCGCATGATCTTGCCCGACCGGGTCTTGGGCAGGCCGGGCGCGAACTGAATGGCTTCCGGTTGAGCGATGGGTCCAATCTCCTTTCGGACATGGTTCATCAGTTCCTTCTTGAGTTCATCGCTTTCGTGAATGCCTTCCTTAAGGGTAACATAGGCATACAATCCCTGCCCCTTGATTTCGTGCGGGATGGGCGTGACGGCGGCTTCGGCAACCTTGGGATGGCTGACCAGGGCGCTTTCGACTTCGGCGGTACCAATACGGTGCCCGGAGACATTGACGACATCGTCGATGCGGCCCATGAGCCAGTGGTCGCCGTCCTCATCGACGCGGCAACCGTCGCCTGTAAAGTACAGGTCGTTGAACATGGTAAAGTAGGTGTCGATAAAACGGTCGTGGTCGCCGTACATTGTCCGCATCATGCCCGGCCAGGGTTTGCGGATGCAGAGCTTGCCGCCTTCGTTGACATTGCAGACGGAACCATCGTCGCGGAGGACGACAGTATCGACGCCGAAGAAGGGTTTGCAGGCGCTGCCGGGTTTGAGGGTATGGGCACCGGGCAGCGGGGTTATCATAAAGCCGCCGGTTTCGGTCTGCCACCAGGTGTCCACGATCGGGCAGCGGCTGTGGCCGACTTTTTCGTAGTACCAGATCCACGCTTCGGGATTGATGGGCTCGCCCACCGTGCCGAGGACGCGGAGTTTGTCAAGTTTGTATTTGGTGACCCATTCGTCGCCGAGGCGCATCAGGGCCCGGATGGCGGTCGGGGCGGTATAGAAGACGGTGACGCCGAACTTGTCGCAGACATGCCAGAAACGGCCGGCATCGGGATAGGTGGGAACACCCTCGAACATCAGGGAAGTCGCGCCGTTGGTCAAGGGGCCATAGACGATATAACTGTGGCCGGTGACCCAGCCGATATCGGCGGTACACCAGTATATGTCATCTTCGTGGATGTTGAAAACAACCTTGTGGGTCAGGGCGACATGCATGAGATACCCGCCCGTGGTATGCACAACTCCTTTGGGTTTTCCCGTAGAACCGGAGGTGTAGAGGATGAACATCGGGTCTTCGGCGTTCATCTTTTCCGCGGGGCATTGGTCAGAGACCTTGGCCATCAGTTCATGGTACCAGAAATCGCGGCCGGCCTTCATGTCGCATGGATCTTCCGTGGCCTTTGCGACGACCACGGACTCGATGCTGGGACAGCCGGTGAGGGCTTCGTCGACGATTTTTTTGAGAGGGATGTGTTTGCCGGCCCGCAAGGAGATATTGGCGGTGATCAGGGCCTTGCATGTGGAATCGTTGACCCGTCCCTTGATGGCATCGGCGCTGAATCCGCCGAAAATAATCGAGTGGATCGCGCCGATCCGGGTGCAGGCCAGCATCGCGACGACCAGTTCCGGGATCATGGGCATGTAGATGGCGACGCGATCGCCTTTCTTGATGCCGCGGCTTTTGAGGACATTGGCGAACTTGCAGACCTCCTTAAAAAGCTGCTCATAGGTGATCTTCTTGACGGCGTTTTCCTCCTCGCCCTGCCAAAGGATGGCGATCTTTTTGGCGATGGGAGTGCCTATGTGTCGGTCGAGACAGTTGTAGGAGACATTGAGTTGGCCGTCTTCAAACCAGGTATGTTCGATTTTTCGGGCCTTGGTGTCCCAGGTGTACTTCAAGCTTACGGTAGGTTCCTTGAACCAGGATAACATTTTGGCTTGTTCGAGCCAGAACCCGTCGGGATCATTAATCGATTGTTCCCAGAGTTTCTGATACTCTTTCTCGCTGCTGACCCAGGCATTGTTGCGGATGTTGGCCGGGGGGGGAAATCTGCGGGTTTCGACCATCAACGACTGCATACCTTTTGCTTGTTCTGACATGGCGGACTCCTCGTTGCTCAGTATTAAAACATTTTAACATTCAACCTTGTTACGCTTGAAACCTGTTACCTTGAATGATAGAGGAAAAGAATAAAAGGTCAATAAGAAAAACAATGCGTGTTATAATTTGTTCCAAACAAATACTAAAGTATGCGCAAATCGAACATTTTTTCATGTTTTAATTCAAAATTCACATAAAACAACATCAAAACCACACTACCATATCAAATATATTTTATACTGCCTTCCCCCCTCTTACACCGTGAAGGCAATTCAAACCCGGTTTTTTGTTCAATCTGAAATCATGATGGATTATCCAAAACCGGCAAACCCGGCTTGTTGTGTCTTGACTGGGGGGCAGGGCAGTTGGTACTGTATGGGTTTATGGTCTATTTCGCTGCACAGACAACCGTGAGATTCATTGCGGGAGGCAAAGTTGAGAGTACTTTCAGGGATTCAGCCCTCGGGAAAGCTGCATATCGGCAATTTTTTCGGGGCGATGCGACAGCATCTGCAGTTACAGGCGGAAAACGAAGGTTTTTATTTCATCGCCGATTACCATTCGATGACCAATACTCCTGCGCCGGAGGATCTTCGGCAGCGGTGCTTAGATGTCACGATGGATTACCTGGCACTGGGTCTGGATACCCAGCGAACGGTCTTCTGGCGACAGTCGGATGTGCCGGAGGTAACGGAACTGGCCTGGATCTTGTCGTGCGTGACGCCGATGGGGCTCCTGCAGCGGTGCACTTCCTACAAGGACAAGGTTGACCAGGGATTGTCCGCCAATCACGGTTTGTTTGCATATCCGGTTTTGCAGGCGGCCGACATTTTGATTTATCACAGCAACCTTGTGCCGGTCGGGGCCGACCAGAAGCAACACATTGAAGTGACTCGGGACATTGCGATGAAATTTAACGCTCAGTACGGCGAAACGCTGACGATCCCGAAGGATTATATCCTTGAGTCGGTGGCGGTCGTGCCGGGACTGGACGGGCGGAAGATGAGCAAGAGTTACGGCAACACGATCGAAATCTTTGAACCGGAACGCTCGGTCAAAAACAAGATCATGAAGATGGTAACCGATTCGACGCCGGTTGAGGATCCGAAAGATCCGGACAAATGCAATATCTTTGCGTTGCTGAAGCTGGCGGCCTCGCCGGAGGAAATCCAAGAGTGGCAAGACAAATACCGCAAGGGCGGAACCGGGTACGGAGCGGTCAAAAAGCGAGTTGTGGAATTGATTCTGGAGTATTTCCGGCCGTATCGCGAAAAACGGGCACACTTCGAGAAGGATCGGGACGCCGTCCTGCAGGTTCTTGACGACGGGGCCAAACGGGCGCGCGCGGTCGCACGAAAAACGATGGACACGGTTCGTCAAGTCACAGGATTGGGATTTTAACATGCGAGAAAAAGAACCTCTGGTAACCGTAGCGGAATTTGAAAACGACTTCGACGCGGAAATCGCCAAATTGGCCCTGGAGTCGGCGGGGCTGAAGGTGGCGGTCGTCGGAGGCGATCTGATGGCCAATATGCCGCCGATCCAGGAAGTCCGATTGCAAGTCCAGGTTCTGGCGGCGGATGTGGAAAAGGCCAAACAAGTTCTGCAGGAGATGGAGCAGGAATCCGGAGATATGGAAGGGCTGGACGATCTCGAGGAAGACTCCCGGTGAGCGAATATCGGGTCAATCTGGAAGTCTTTTCCGGGCCGCTGGATCTGTTGTTGTATCTGGTGCGCAAGGAGGAGGTCGATATTTATGACATCCCGATCGCGCGGATTACGGCGCAATATATTCAGTATCTGGAGATGCTCAAACAGTTGGATATCGATCTGGCGGGGGATTTTCTGGTGATGGCGGCGTCGCTGATGGAAATCAAGTCGGCGATGCTGTTGCCGGCGGCGCCGACAGACGAGGAGGGCGAAACGACGGCCATCGATCCGCGGGCGGAACTGGTCCGTCAACTGCTGGAGTACAAGAAATTCAAGGATGCGGCCAATCTCCTGGAGGAGTCGGCCGAGATTCGCGGAGATCGCTTCACCCGTCCGGACAAGATTCTGTCGGAGCTCAAGGGCGACGCCGAGCCGGAGATCGATCTGGATCAGGTCAGCATCTGGACGCTGCTGGAAGCGTTCGACCACATCCTCAAGAGCGTCGGGCAATACGCCAGCTATGAGCACATCACCGACGACACGCCAATCGACCTGTACCAGATCGAGATTCTGCACCGGCTGCAGACCGAGGGACCGTTATCCATGGAACAGATCTTCAAGGATCGCGAGAATCGGCTGGTAATGATCGGATTGTTTCTGGGGATGTTGGAACTGATTCGTCTTCGGCTGATCTGGGCGGAACAACCCGAAGCGACCGGAACCATTCTGCTTCGATCCTTGACCGATGAACCGGCCGAGCAGGCGGTGCCGAAGGCCATCTATGCCGCGGAAGCCGAGAGCGCAAGTGAAAGCCATGGGACGACGGAAAATCGGGAAGTTGCGGCCGTTCCAATCATCGAGGAAGACGACGATGGCGAGTTGTCGGAGGAGGACCCGCTTTTCGGGGATGAAGAAACGCCAGCGAATTCTTTGATTGCGGATCTGGGTTCGATTCTCCGTCAAGACGGTCAAGAGGATTCCATGGCCGAGGACAAATCCGTCGGGGTCGAGGGGCAATCTCCACGGATCCCGATCGTGGAGCTGCCGGCCAAACCAGCGGGAATGGAGGCATCCGCCGAGCTCCCCCTGCCACAGCCGACGACGGGCGAGAACGATTCTTCGATAGCGCAATGACCTGTCGCGCCGGGGGGATTCATCGCTGAACCGGATTTCGGAAAAGGCGTTACCCACGGGACGCTTTGAGCACAGACAGGGAAATGGCAGAGGGTGGGTATTTGCGCGCCGGGGGGAGTGGTTGTAACGGATCCGGCGGCATGAATCGAAGTACGGAAACGGCAACGAGGATAACCCATGCAGATCACGCGACGATCGTTTTTGAAATACTGTGCGGCGGCCTCGGCGGCGCTGGGACTGGATCGGCTGGAATTGGCTGGTGTCGAGGCGGCGATGAATCGGCCGGACTCCCCCTCGGTGTTGTGGATTCAGGGAAGCGGATGCAGCGGCTGTTCGATTTCGTTTCTCAACTATATCTCGCCGAGCGAACCGAAGGATGCGACGGAGGTCCTGATCCATACGATGTCCGTGGCTTATCATCCAACCCTATCGGCCGGAGCGGGACAGACGGTGGTCGATCCGATCCAGAAGGCCGACAATTTCATTCTGCTGGTCGAAGGCGGAGTACCGACGGCTTTTGGCGGACATGCCTGCGTACCGTGGACGGACGGAGACAAGGAGATTCCTTTTGAGCAGGCGGTGCGCGATCTGGCAAGCCGATCGCGACAGGTCATCGCGATCGGGACCTGTGCTTCGTATGGGGGGGTCAATGCCATCGGGGGAAATCCGACCGGCGTCAAGGCCGTGGGGGCAATCGTCGGCGGCCAAATCCTGAATGTGCCCGGCTGTCCGCCGCATCCGAACTGGATAGTATCGACGCTCGTCTCCGTTTTGCAGGGCAAGGAAATTCCGGTGGATGATCGGGGACGGCCTGCCTCACTCTATGGACGGCGGATTCATGACGAATGCCCGTTCGAGGACCGGGGGAAAGCCCGCAGCTTTGGCGTCAATGGTCGGTGCATGGAAGACCTCGGCTGTCAAGGGCCCGGAACGGGCGCACCCTGTGCCCGGATGAAGTGGAACAACGGCGTTAATTGGTGCGTACAGGCCGGATCTCCCTGTCTGGGATGTACGGAGCCGTCGTTTCCGAATCCCGTTCCCCGACGACGCGGACGGAGTCGCGGTTTGAGAAGTTAACCGATTCTGATATCGACTTCCTTGATACGGAGTTTTGATTATGGCCAATCTGCTTATCGTCGATCCCGTAACCCGGCTCGAAGGTCACTTGCGGGTGGAAGTCCGCGTTGAGGCCGTCGGCGGAATCCAACAGGTGGTTGATGCGCGGCTGGCGGGAACCTCGTTTCGCGGATTCGAACGGTTGCTGGTTGGACGGGAACCGGCAGAGGCGGCGCATCTGACCCAACGGATTTGCGGAGTTTGTCATGTCCCCCATGGAATTGTCGCCGCAACGGCACTGGAGGCAGCAAGCGGAGCGCAGATTCCAACCAATGCCCGGATTCTGCGAAATTTCGTGCTGGCGGCCAATTTCATGCAGTCGCATATTCTGCACTTTTACCATCTGTCCTTGCTGGATTTTGCGGCGGGGCCGGATTTGCCTCCCTGGACGCCGGCCTGGAAGGCGGATTTGCGAATCGGGCCGGACGATTCGGCCCGGCTGATCGAGCATTACAAACAGGCCGTGGGAATCGTGCGGCAGGTCAATGAAATGGCGGCGGTATTCGCGGGGCGGCAGCCCCACTCGCCGGCGCTGATTGCGGGGGGATTCACGCAGATTCCGACGCGAGAGTCGATCGACAAGGCCAGGGGGTATATCCAGACTCTCACGGATTTTGTCCGGGGCACCTACCTTCCGGATGTGGATTTCGTCGCAGTACAATATCCTGAATACAACAAGATCGGAAAGGGAACGGGAAACCTGCTTTCCTTCGGGGTCTTTCAACAGGGAGACAAGGGGATGCTGTTCGGCCTCGGGAGGATCGCGGACGGCAGCGGTGAGGTCTTGTCGGTGGATCCTCAGGCGATTCGAGAAACGGTGGTAAGGTCCTGGTTTGAGGATTCCCAATCAAGTCGGCATCCGTCCGAGGGGGTGACGAATCCGGCGTATCCGAAGGATGGGGCGTATTCGTGGATGAAGGCGCCGCGATATGACGGGCGGCCGTATGAGACCGGACCAATCTCTCGAATGTGGGTGGCGGGTCGGTATCGCAGAGGGATCAGCGTCAATGACCGACACAAGGCCCGAGCGCAAGAGACACTGGTATTGGCTGAGGCGCTGCCTGGATGGCTGGATGGGTTGGAGGTCGGCGGGTCCGTTTATGCGGCCTATACGAAACCGGCGGAGGGCATCGGGGTGTCGCTGACCGAGGCGCCTCGGGGCGCGCTGGGACACTGGTTGAAGATCGCCGGGGGCAAGATCGCACACTATCAGGTCGTTACGCCAACCTGCTGGAACGCCAGCCCCCGGGACGACATGAATCAGCCCGGCCCAATCGAGCAGGCCCTGGCGGGAACGCCGGTACAGGACCGCGAACATCCGGTGGAAGTGTTACGGGTCGTCCACGCATTTGATCCGTGTTTGGCATGCGCGGTACATGTGCTCCGGAAATGATCGGGGACAGGATCATGAAAAAGGGCGGGGTACAAACTCACCCCCGCATTTCCCGAGATACACCCCTCAGATCTTTTTTTCCTCGGCAGGTTTTGGATCCGCCAGATACTGTTTCCATTTTTCGCCGAGTTCTTGGACGGTGAACCCGGTGGCCTCTTTCCAGATCTCGTCGCTGTATCGGCCTTCGCGGGCTGCGGCGTTCAGTTTAACGACGATGTCCTTGGCATGGTTTTTCACAACCCAGTTGATGAAGTTGGCGCTGACTCGGTAGCTGGCATCGTAACGGGTCTGAGCTGCGCGGGCGGGTGAAATTTCCGCGCCGTGGGTCTGGGGTTCGTAGAGGAACCAGCGGACATAATCGGCAATGCCTTCGACGACCCATCCGGGGTTTCGGGCCGGGCGCCGACCGGCCTGGCGGGCATGGCCGTATTGCTGGACGACATGGACCAGTTCATGGACGACGGAACCCTTGGCTTCACCTTGCAGATTATTTCGGTACCATGTCGCGGCACACGAGACACGAGTACCGCCGGTTGCGGCAACGCCTTGCATGGACTGGCTGAAGACAATCAGGACGCGCTTGGGGGCCTGATAGCCCTCGCTGGGAAGCATCGCAACAATCTTTGGATACCACTTCTGGAGGACCGGGGCCAGTTCCTTATTGGCCCATTCCGTCAGGTCGGGCGTTTCGGTGGTGTCGATCACGATTTCATAGCCCCCGGGCTCGGCAATAAAGGTATCGCGACGAACGGGACCGGCTGATGGACGGGACGAAACCGCAGCTATGACTGGATCGCCGGAAGCAACGACATCGATTTCACTGAAGAAAGTGTGCCCAAAAGGATCCTCGGAATCCGTCCGGGCAATATCCAGCAACAAATACCGATATGTCCCCAAAGGCCCTTTGGGGTCAGCAATACTGACGCCATATTGTCCTCCGGGTTGAAGGGGTTTTTTCGGTCGAGTATCCACTCTGGCCAGAAGCTTCCAACCGCATTGATCGGGGACCGCCGGCCGTTTGGGGGCGACATTAAAGTCGGAGGTCTTGCCATCGGAACCGTAAAGAACATAGACTTGCGGGCCCCGGCCGCCAGGATGCCAGGAATAGGTATTGACCTGGTTGATCTCGACCCGCTTGCCCAAGTCGATGGTCAACCGGCAGCCCTCAGAACCGGCGGCAAAGAAGAAATTCTCGGCTGGCTGATCTTGCTCGGCGGGCAGCTTGCCGTCGTTGAGTTTGGCCAGCGGCCCGCCGTTCCGATCGCGGGTTCCATCAATGATTGTGAATACGGCTTTTGAGGCGGCATCGCTTTGGGAAGGCAGGGGCACTTTGCCCGCGGCATTTTCCGGAAACTTGAATTCCGGCCCGGCTTGATCGGAAGGTAGATGGACCACAACCGTTTGGACCTGGCCAAAGGAAATTCCGCACAGGATCACCGCCACACCGACAATCTGATTCAATCCGACTGGTTTTTTCATCTGATAACCTCATTTGCTTTGGATTTCTCAACAATTTTCCACACAAAAGAACCCATAGTATAGCGAATTTTCACCCCCGTCGGAATCCCCCAACCAGTGAATTTCCCTCTTTCCGGATATTTTGATCTGGAGAGGGTTTGATTCCATTTGACAGACGGCGTTTTCCGGATACAATACGCGACGATGAATCGAAGATTGTTTCGTGCAGGAAAGGATCGATTATGGCCGGCAATGTCATAGAATTGACCGATGCAACATTCGCGCAAACGGTTGGAGGCGAGCAACCGGCTTTGGTGGACTTTTGGGCACCGTGGTGCGGTCCGTGTCGCATGATGGCTCCCATTATCGAAGAGCTTTCGCGCGATTATGCCGGCCGGGCCGTTATCGCCAAAGTCAATACCGACGACCATCGCGAAGCCGCCATCGAACACAATATTAACGCCATTCCAACCCTGATCCTGTTCCATAAGGGTCAGGTGGTTTTCCGCTGGACGGGACTTACCGCAAAAAAAGAAATCGCCGCCAAACTCGATGAGGCCTTGCAGTAGCACCCGCCGTCGATCGCACGATCGGACCAGCAACTTCACCCTCGCACCTTTTCCGTTCTTTCGGGTTGAAAGAACCAGGAAAAGCGGTCGCCTGGTATTACAAGAGTTATCTTGTCTTGAAATACAAGTTCCAAAAATTACCGCGTGGGATTTTGGGGGATCGCCACGCGGTAACTTTTGGGGTCTCCAAGGAGGTTGGAGAAGATAACTAATTTATACCACACTTGCTACATCGGAACAAGGGGGTTTTTCAATTTTATTCATTTTTTTTGTATCCACAATTCAACCGCACGCCCTTGTCCCTGACTCATCCCCCGGGACAACTCCGTCCATTTTCAAAAAAACCGGAATATTTTTCTTGGCAGACAATTTCGGAGTCTCGTATGATATACAAGAATGATCGGCAATTATTATCGAACCGGGGGTCCGACCATGAAAAGGGAATTTAGCATCATTGTTGCCGAAGATGATGTAGGGCATTTTACGCTCATTCAGAAGAACCTTTTCCGGATGGGCTTTCGATCCCGGATTCTGCACTTTTCGGACGGTCAACAAACGCTCGATTATTTGTTTTCGCGGGGGCCCGGCCCTCATCGCGAGAGGGATAAGTCTTACCTGCTGCTCCTGGATATCCGTATGCCGAAAGTCGACGGCATTGAAGTTCTTCGTCAGGTCAAGGCCGATCCCGAACTTCGAACGACGCCGGTCATCATGTTAACAACTTCCGACGACGAAAAATCCATCCAGGAATGCCGCCAGCTCGGCTGTGTCGATTATGTGGTCAAACCCCTGGATATTCCGAATTTTATCCAGGCCATACACAAAGTCGGGTTGTCGTTGTTGTTGAGCGTTGTCGAAATGGCCGACATCACCCTGAATTCCGAGAAAGGGCGCTGAGGGCTTGGTTATGTCGCATGCCCCATCTGGGGATGTGGCCCGCCAAGTGCCTTTCGCAGGGTTTCCATATAGAGGAAGAAGACGGGGGTAACATAGAGGGTGAGAGTTTGGGAGAAGAGCAGGCCTCCGACAACGGCCATGCCGAGGGGCTGGCGGGATTCGGCCCCGGCACCCAGGCCCAGGGCGATGGGCAGGGCCCCCATCAGGGCGGCCATGGTGGTCATCATGATCGGACGAAAGCGGATCAAGCTGGCCTCGAGGATGGCATCGTGGGCGTTTTTGCCTTCCTTTCGCTGGGCCTCAAGGGCAAAATCGACCATCATGATTCCATTTTTTTTAACCAAGCCAACGAGCATAATGATCCCGACGAAGGCGTAGATGGATAGCTCGATCTTGAAGATCATCAGGGTCAGGAGGGCCCCAAAGCCGGCAAAAGGCAGGGCCGACAGGATCGTGATGGGGTGAATGAAGCTTTCGTAGAGGATGCCGAGGACCAGGTAAATCACCAGGATCGCCAGGGCCAGCAAAAGGCCCAATCCCTTCATCGAAGACTGAAAGGCCTGAGCGGTACCCTGGTAGCTGGTACTGATGGTGTCGGGGAGGATCTGGCGGGCCAGTTGGTTGACCATGGTCATGGCCTCGCCGAGGGACATGCCGCGCGAGAGGTTAAAGGAAATCGTGACGGACGGGAGCTGGCCCTGATGGTTGATTGTCAAAGGGCCAACGCCTGTGCTCAGATCTGCGATGGCGCCAAGGGGGACCAGTTCGCCGCGGCTGGACCGGATATAGAGTTTGCCCAGAGCGCTGGGGTCGAGCTGGTCTTCATCTCGAACCTCCAGAACGACATAATACTGGTTGTTCGGGGCCAAAATCGTTGAAACCAGGCGAGACCCATAAGCGTTGGAGAGAGCCGACTCGATCTGCGTGGCGGTGATGCCGGCGGCGGAGGCCTTGTCGCGGTGGATGACGACATTGAGCTGGGGATTTTTCATGCGCAGATCGCTGCTGACATCCTGAATGCCGGGCAATTCGCGGATGCGCTGCTCCATCTGCTCGCCGAATTTGTACAAGGTCTGGGTGTCGGGGGCCTGGAGCGTGAATTGGTATTGTCCACGGGCCATACGGCCGCCGATGGCGATGGTGGGGGGATTGACCAGGGAGACACGGATGCCGGGGACGGAGTTAAGACTGGGCCGCCAGAGGTCCACCAATTCGTCGGCGGAATGTTCGCGGGTATGCTTGGGCGAAAGGCGAATCGAGAGAAAACCGGTGTTGCCGCCGGAGGTGCCGCGGGCCCCGGCACTGGACATGAAGGCCTCAACTTCGGGCTTGGAGCGGAGGATCTCGACGACGGCCTGCTGGTGTTCGAACATGGATTTGTAGGAAATTCCTTCAACGGCCTCGGTGGAACCCCGCAGATACCCCCGGTCTTCGCTGGGCAGGAACCCTTTCGGAATGCGGGCGAAGAGCACAACGGTCCCGGCCAGCATCCCCAAGGCGATCAGGAGGGACCCGAACTTGTGGGACAAAACCCAGCGAAGGGTAATTTCGTACCCTCTGAGGATCCAACGATAAACGGCTTCGGAAAGGTTATAGAGCCACCCATGACGGACGGTTTCCGGATTTCGGAGAAACCGGCTGCACAACATCGGAGTCAGAGTCATGGCGATAAACCCGGAAACCAGTACCGCCCCACCGATGGTGACCGAGAATTCGCGGAAGAGTCGGCCGACCAGGCCACCCATGAAAAGGATGGGAATAAAAACGGCCGCCAGCGAAAGGGTCATGCTGACGATGGTAAAGCCGATCTCGCGCGAACCGTCCAGGGCGGCTCGGAACGGGGGTTTGCCCATTTCCATGTGACGAACGATGTTCTCCAGCATGACGATGGCGTCATCCACGACAAAGCCGACGGAAAGCGTCAGGGCCATTAGCGACAGATTGTCCAGATTGTACCGACACAAATACATCACGATGAAGGTACCGATCACCGCCATCGGGAGGGCCAAGCTGGGAATCACGGTGGCCGAGACATTTCGCAGGAACAGGAAGATGACCAGCACAACCAGTCCGAGAGTCAACAACAGGGTATATTCCACATCACGGACGGATTCGCGAATCGCGGTGGAACGGTCGTACATGATATCGATCGAAACCGAAGCGGGCAACTGATCCTGAAACGAGGGGAGCAGTCGCTTGACTTCATCGGCGACCTGGACGGTATTGGTACCGGGCTGGCGCTGGACGGCGAGAATGATCGCCCGCTGGGTTCCCTGGTGGCGGGTGGTATACCATGCGGCGACTTTGTTATTTTCGACACTGTCGGTCACGGTGGCGACATCGGAAAGCCGCACGGGCGAACCATTGCGATACGCGACGATCAGGGGGCGGTATTCTTCGGCCTTGTTGAGCTGGCCTGTGGCCTGGATGGTGAAGGACCGATGAGAGCCATAGAGAATACCGATGGGCATGGTAACATTGCCGGTCTGAATGGCGGAGGCGACTTCGTCGATGCCGATGCCCCGACTGGACAGCGCGACGGGGTCCACCTGAACTCGAACGGCGTATTTCTGGCCTCCATAGACCATGACCTGGGCGACACCGTTGACCATCGACATCCGCTGGGCCATCATCGTTTCGGCGTATTCGCTGAGCTCGAACAGAGGCAGCGTGGGAGTCGTCAGGGCGATAAAAAGGATCGGTTCATCGGCGGGATTGACTTTCTGGTAGGATGGGGGACTGGGCATGTCCTGCGGCAATTGTCGGGTGGCGCGGGCGATGGCGGCCTGAACATCCTGCGCGGCGGCGTCGATATCCCGATTGAGATTGAACTGCAGGGTGATCTGTGTGCTTCCCAGCGCGCTGGTGGAGGTCATCGAGTCGATGCCGGCGATGGTGGAGAATTGTTTTTCCAGCGGCGTGGCGACGGCGGCGGCCATGGTTTCGGGGCTGGCGCCGGGCAGGGAGGCGGAGACCTGAATGGTGGGAAAATCCACATTGGGCAGATCGCTCATCGGCAGATTACGAAAGGCGGAAACGCCGAACAGAACGATGCCGATCATGACCAGCGTGGTCATCACGGGACGATGGATAAACAGATCGGAAAATCCCATAAAGGCAAGGCCTCACTCGGATTTGGAATCGGGAATCACAACTTTGGCTCCGGGGATCAGCCGCAAATGGCCGTCGGTAACAACCGTTTCCCCCGGCAGAAGGCCCTGGACCACCGATTCGAGATCGAGGGACAATCGGATCGTCACGGGTTTTGCTTCCACGGAATGATCGGTTTTGACGACATAGACAAACTGACCTTTTTGTCCAGTCTGAATCGCGGGGGTAGGAATCACCAGGGAATCGGTCAGGGTTTCCAGTTTGGCCACCACATCGACATACTGTCCGGGCCAGAGTCGGGATTCGGGGTTGGCAAATGTGGCCCTAAGACGAATATTTAAGGTATCGGAGTCAATGGCGTTATCAATAAAGGACAACCTGCCGCGGATCGGCTCATCCGGGGATTCGGAGGGGACGGCCAGGACTTCCAGGTCTCCGGCGGCGCTGATCCTGCGGATCATCGGGAGATACTGCTGAGCCACCGTGAACGAGACATAGATGGGATCGACCTGTTTGATGGTTACCACAGAGGTATCATCGGTCTTGATGATATTCCCGGGATTGACATGCAATTTTCCTACACGGCCGTCGATGGGGGACCGGATCGAACAATATTCGATTTGAAGCTGGGCCTTGTCGATGGCGGCCTGATCGGCCAGGATGGCGGCACGGAGCGTCTCGACGGCGGTCATCGTGGCATCGTAGGTATCCTGGGAGGCAATGCCTTTTTCGAGAAGTTTGGTTTGGCGGTCGGCCTCCCGCAGCGCGTTCTGCAACTGGGCCTGATCTCGCTGCAGATTGGCTTGGGCGATTTTCAGGGCGACCTGGGGCTCCCGCGGATCGATGGAGGCCAGCAAATCGCCTTTACGGACCATCTGACCTTCCGTAAAATAGACCTCCATGAGATATCCGGTGATGCGGGCTTTGACCTCGACGCTGGAGTACTCCTCGACATGGCCGAAGGTTTTCAGTTCAACGACCGTATCCTTTTGCACCACGGGGGCAACCTTGACCGGGACCGGAGGCATGGCCGGTCGGGTTGAATTTCCCTGAGCCGAATTGTGCGGGGGGGATTGTTTCGCGCATGCGGCAAACCCCATCAGGCCAATCAGGCACATTCCTGCGGTTTTTACCCATGGCCCCAAGACGGTCCGATTTAAATCTTTCATTCTCCATTCTTTCTGAAAAGACGCGGTTGGATCCTTCCAGGATCAGGGTTGATCTGTCGGTCGAACCGGTTGGTCTCCGGGACAGACGATACCCCGCCGCCGAAGCAACGACCCATCCTGATTGTACAGAAGAACCCACGCCCGTATGCCGTTGATTACGGCCTCGACTTCGGAAATCCGGCTGGAAACCAGGTCCCGCTGGGCCTGAGCGACCAACAGGGAAGTCGATTTTCCGACATTGAATTTTTCGGTTTCGACCCGGAGCTTTTCCTCCTGCAGGGATCGCGTGGCGGCGGTGGCAATCATTTGCTCTCGATTGCGGAGGATTTGCAGATAGGCACTACGGACATCCACCTGGGCCAGTTGGGTAAGGTTGTCGATGGCTTCGCGGGCCTGTTGGCGACTGAGGGTCGCTCGAAGGTTCCGAGCTCCGGCCGCGCGATTGAGGGGGGGGTACTCCAAGGACAATCCCGCCAGGACATCGTAATTGTCCCGATCCAGACGGTCGATGGACGAGCCGAATGAATCCGCATATCCGCTTTTCCCGAGAGTGATAAACAAGTCGAGTTTGGGCAGCAGGCCGTTTCGGGTTTTGACGACTTCCAACTCGTTTCGCCGCAGCAGCAGGCGGGCCTGGTTGAGGTCGGGTCGAAGATCTAAAGCGGCGGCAACATACGATTCGACAGGTTTCAGTTCATCGGACAAATCGAGTGGATTGCTTAGTAATTGAATCGGGCGATCCCAAAGATCGGCGCCGGGCGGATTCATCAGGCGCAGGAGAGCCAAACGGATCAATTCCAGATTGTTGCGGGCATCAATGAGGTCTTCGTTTCGAAGCGCGACTTCGGCCTGGGCGGCGGCTCGTTCGCTGGCTCCCAGATTCCCGACCTGAATGCGATCTTCGGTTTGTTGCAACTGCGTTTTAGCCAGTTCAAGAGATTGGGAATAGATTTCGATCTTCCGTTCGGCCAGGATATAACTCCAGTAAGTCTGTTCGATCTGAGCGACCAGCGACAGGACATACCCGCGCAATTCGTATTCGGAGATTCGAGTATCGAGTTGCGCCTGATGGACCGAGGCCAAGTTGACTTCGGAACCGAATCCGCGGAGCAGCGGTTGGTTTGCCGAGAAACCGAGGCGCGTGCCGTATTCGCCGACATCGGTCTGTTCGTCTATGTCGGTACTACCGAACAAGCCCAGCGAGGTCCCGGCGGGAAAATATTGCTCCAGACCAAAGCCGACGGAATTCATCCGGGTCGAGGTCCGGGAACGGATGGGGCCGTCTTCAATCTTGCGCTGGAGATTGGAGTACTGGGCGGTCAAAACGGGATCGAAGACCGACAGGGCCTGCTGTTCCCATGTCGAGGCGATTTGCGGATTGAACCGCTGGACGAGAAGAGATCGATTGTTCTCCAGACCGAGCAATACGGCCGAGGCGACGGTCAAGCCCAAAGGGCCGGTATCGGGAACAACCGAGGGCGTCGTTTCCGTTGGAGCAGAACGAATCTGCGGAGAATTGGGATCGAACGGACCGGGACTGAGGATCATGGGCGGGGCCGCGACTTCCAGGGAATGGCAGGAAGTCAACAGAAGGCCCAGCAGGCACGACAACACTCCCACGATTGGATGGCGATCGGTTGCTGTCATCGTTATAAAATTTACCCCGACAACCCAGGTCACTCTTGTTCACCCCTCCGAATCACCTGTTGTACAACGAACCACAAATGATCGCCGAGTATTCTATGACGGGAACTCTCCGGATTCAATGGGAATATGATCGAATTTGCGGAAGAAAAATTGGAGCAAAACAGCCCTTTTGTTTGAATGGGTTTGCGGTTATTCTGTACGGCAATGCAAAGCACAAGTTGTCGCGGAGGTCATACTCATGGTGATCCAAAAGTCCGTTCGATTCGTGTGGATTTGCCGGGCCGTCTTGCTGGTCGCGGTTTCCGCTTGTTCGGCCGTGGAGGACGGTCCCGGTGAATTGAGTGCGGGATGGGCAACGGTGGAGATCACGCCGCCCGGAGCAGTCGCATTGACGGGACAATTGCATAAGCGGATTTCCACGGGCATACGGGATCCTCTGACGGCAACCGTATTGGCATTGGAAACCCACGGGCCGGGCGACATGAAAGAACAGGCGATCTTCGTATCGTGTGATCTGTTGCTGATTGAGCGGTCGTTTCGGAAGCGGGTCGAGGAACAACTCAAAAGCGAATTGGCGGATTTCGACAGACGCAAACTCCTGATCGCGGCAACACATACGCACACGGGACCGGGACTGAGCGACGAAAAATTCGGCGCTCTGTACGACATTAGCAAGGATGCGGGGGTACTGAAGGCATCCGAGTATGCCGACTATCTTCTGGGCAAGCTTGTTCCGGCGATTGTCCGCGCATGGAAAGACCGAAAACCGGCGAAGATGAACTGGGGAATGGGATTTGCGGTCGTGGGTCGAAATCGGCGAGCGCAGTATTTTGACGGGACTTCGGTGATGTATGGAACGACGGGACAACCCGCTTTTTCGCATATCGAAGGTCCGGATGATCCGGCGGTGGATGCGCTGTTTTTCTGGACCCGGAACAATACCTTATCCGGGATTGTCGTCGGGCTGGCCTGCACTTCACAGGAGACGGAAAACCTCAACGAGATTTCGGCGGATTTCTGGCATGAGACGCGGCAGGAACTGCGGAGGCGTCTGGGCGAGGGCCTTTTCGTGCTTCCGCTGTGCGCGCCGGCGGGAGACCTATCGCCGCGGCCGATCTACCGCCAGCAGGCCGAACTGACGATGATCCAGCGAAGAGGACTTTCCCGCCGGCAGGATATCGCGCGGCGAATTTCCGGCGCCGTGGCGGAGGCGATGGAGGGCGCGGCTGTGTCGGCCACCGAACGGGTCGTGTTTCGCCATACGGTTGTGACCGTGGATCTGCCGGAGCATGAAGGCAATATGCAACCTTTCTATCAACTCGATTCGGTCAAACCCGTGGAGTTCCACGCGATTCGTCTGGGAGAGGTGGCGTTGGCAACCAGTCCTTTCGAGTTGTATGTGGACTACGGGGCACGAATCGAGGCCCGCAGTCCGGCAACCTTGACGATCCTGGTGCAATTGGAAGGGGCTCATTGCGGATATCTGCCGACGGCGAGGGGCGTTCAGGGCGGCGGATACAGCGCCGACAAATTTCTCGTCGGTCCGAAAGGGGGACAAACGCTGGTCGAAGAAACCGTCCGCAGGATCGGCGAATTGTGGGGACAATGAATCCTTCCGCATCCTCCGAATCGGCCGGATAGACAGGATCCGACCGGAGTGCTATACTGTCGGCTGTCTGAAATCCGGAATCCCATGGAGCCAAAGTGATGTCGATCGAACGAGCGTTTGTCTATCGCTGGGCGGTTTTTGTCGTCCTCAGCGTGGCGTATTTTTTCGTGTTCTTTCATCGGCTGTCGATGTCGGTGGTGGCCGGGGATGTGGCCAGGGACTTCGGCACGACCGGCCAGGCGCTGGGGGTTCTGGGGTCGATCTATTTTTACTGCTATGCGGTGATGCAGTTTCCGGCGGGGCTGCTGTCGGATTCGCTGGGGCCGCGAAAGACGGTGGCGATCTTTCTGCCGCTGTCGGCGGTGGGGAGTCTGCTGTTCGGTTTGTCGCCGACGCTGGGATGGGCGATCGTCGCGCGATTTTGCATCGGGCTGGGCGTCAGCACCGTGTTCATCGCAACGATGAAGATCCTGTCGCAATGGTATCGCCATCATGAGTTCGCGATGATGACGGGGATGTTCAACGCCGTCGGCGGGATGGGCGTGCTGGCGGGGACGGGCCTGCTGGGTTGGCTGAGCAGCCGGTTCGGCTGGCGGATCTCGTTCGAGATCATCGGCGGGGTTACCTTCGGCGTGTGCATGCTGGCATGGATCGTCGTTCGCGACAATCCGCAGAGCCGGGGCTGGCCGTCGATCATCGCGCTGGATCACGACGACCCCCAGCGGGCCGAGACGATCCCGCTGAGGCAGGCCATTCGTACCGTGCTGCGCTGCGGACCGTTCTGGCCGTTGGGATTGTGGTTTTTCTGTACCTGTGGAATCTTTTATTCCTTTGGGGGCCTGTGGGGCGGACCGTATCTGATGCACACCTACGGCCTGAGCCGCACCGAGGCCGGAGGAATCCTCAGCTCGTTCGCGTGGGGGATGATCGTCGGCAGCCCGGCGCTGGGCTGGGTTTCGGAATCGATCCTGCACAGCCGCAAAAAGATGCTGATGATCAGTTCGGCGGCGCTGGTGGCGCTATTTGCGTATTTGAACCTGCACCCGGCCGACCTTTCGCGGACGGCGCTGGTCGCGTGGTTTTTCACATTCGGGATCTTCGGAACGGCGATCATGGCCGTGGGATTCACGACAACCAAGGAACTGTTCGATGTCCGCATGGCCGGAACAGCCGTTGGAATGCTGAATCTGTTTCCGTTTCTCGGAGGCGCTGCGCTGATGCCGTTGCTGGGACGGGTTCTCGACGCCTTCGGGAAATCCGAGGCCGGTGCGTATCCGGTCGCCGGATACCAGCGCGTTTTGTTGATTCTGTTGATCGTGCCGGCGACGGCGCTGGTCTGTTCGCTGCTGATGAAAGAAACCTATCGAGCCAAGACGACGAGGGGATAATGAAACCAACATCGCGATTCCATCGGCGAAATATGATTGTTCTGATCCTGCTGTGGCTGGGCATCCCTGTTTTGGCACAAGGGACCAAGAGCGACTACGATCGCGCGGCGGGGTTGTCGAAACTGTACGCCAACAAGGTCATTCGCGACCGCGTGCGACCCAACTGGCTGGAGGGCAACACGCGGTTCTGGTATCGCGTCGATCTGGCCGATGGGGCCGGCGAGTATATCCTTGTGGATGTCGAGGCGGGGACTCGCAAGCCGGCGTTCGATGCGGCACGGCTGGCTGAATCATTGAGCAAGGCGGCCGGCAAGGAAATCAAACCCCAGCGGCTTGGAATCGACCGGCTTGGTTTCAACGATGCGGCGACGGAGATTCGTTTCAATTTCGAGAGCAAACGATACCGCTGTGAACTGGCTACCTACGAAATCGCAGAGATGAGCGGCGAGGATGTTCCGGCCGAAACGCTTCCGGCGCAGCGGCGATTGCGGCCTACCCGCGAGACGGGAGCGGAAACCTGGATCAATTTCATCAATCGCTGCGGATTCGAGGTGGAGTTGTACTGGAATGACGAAAGCGGCGAGCGCAAACATTACGCGACGATCCCGGCCGGAGGGCAACACCGCCAGCACACCTTCGCCGGGCATGTGTGGTTTGCCACCGACAAGCAGGATCGGCGGCTGGCGATCTTTGTCGCCACGGCCGACGGCGGCGACGCGGTGATCGCCGAACAGACGGAAGGCGACAAGCCGCATGAACAGACCCCGCGATTCGCACGGCAACGGGGCGAATCGCCGGACGGAAAATGGGTGGCCTTTCTCAAGGACGGCAATGTCTGGCTTCGTAACCCCGAGACCCGGGAAGAAACGGCGCTGACCACCGACGGTTCAGCCGAGGATGGTTTCCCGCGCGAGCTGCTGTGGTCGCCGGATTCCAAAAAGCTGGTGGCGATGCGAGTCCGCAAGGGCGAGACCCGCAAGGTTTCGTTCGTAGAGTCGTCGCCGAAGGACCAGCTCCAGCCGAAGTTGCACACGATCGACTATCCCAAGCCGGGTGATAAGATCGACCAGCCGCGGCCCTATCTATTTGATATCGAAACCCGAAAAGGGATCGATGTCCCCGACGGAATCTTCGCCACACCCTGGAGTATTGAGGACCTGCGATGGTCGGCCGACAGCTCGCGTTTCTCGTTTGTGTATAATCAGCGGGGGCATCAGGTGCTTCGGCTGATCGCGGTCGATGCCGCCACCGGCGCCGCAAGGACAATCGCCGACGAATCGCCGGCGACATTTGTGGACTATACCAACAAACTATTCTGTTTTTGGCTCGGTGACGACGAGCTGGTATGGATGAGCGAGCGGAATGGCTGGAACCACTTGTACCTGATCGACGCCAAGACCGGCTCGGTGAAGAACTCGATCACCAAAGGCGAGTGGGTTGTGCGACGGGTTGAGCGGATCGACGCCGAGAAACGGCAGGCGTGGTTCTGGGCCGGCGGCATCCGACCCGAACAGGACCCGTATTACCTGCATTTGTGCCGCGTGAATCTGGACGGGTCGGGCCTTGTCATCCTGACGGAAGGCGACGGCACACACGAGGTTACCTTCTCTCCGGACGGCCGCTTCTTCATCGACCGTTACAGCCGCGTCGATCTGCCGCCGGTGACGGAGCTGCGCCGCAGCGACAACGGCAAGCTAATTTGCGAATTGGAGAAGGCGGATGCGACGGCCCTGCTGGCGACTGGCTGGCGGGCGCCGGAGCGGTTTGTCGCCAAAGGTCGCGACGGGCGCACGGACATTTATGGCATCATCCTTCGGCCGATGACCTTCGACGAAGGCAAAAAATACCCCGTCATTGAGGATATCTATGCGGGGCCACAGGGGGCGTTTGTGCCGAAGGCCTTTAGTCCCGAAAGCCGCCAGCGGGGATTGGCGGAGTTGGGATTTGTGATCGTGCAGATCGACGGAATGGGGACCAACTTCCGCTCCAAGGCGTTTCACGATGTCTGCTGGAAGAACCTCGGCGATTCGGGATTTCCGGATCGGATCCTGTGGATGAAGGCCGCGGCGGCCCAATACCCGCAACTGGATCTGTCGCGCGTCGGCGTCTATGGCGGATCGGCGGGCGGGCAAAGCGCGCTGCGGGCGGTGCTGGCCCACGGGGATTTCTACACAGCAGCGGCCGCCGATTGCGGATGCCACGACAATCGCATGGACAAGATCTGGTGGAACGAGCAGTGGATGGGCTGGCCGATTGGCCCGCATTACGAGGAACAATCGAATGTCACGCAGGCCCACAAGCTGACGGGTAAGCTACTGCTGACCGTCGGTGAACTGGATAGCAATGTCGATCCGGCCAGTACGATGCAGGTGGTCAACGCCCTGATCAAGGCCGACAAGGATTTCGAACTGGTCGTTTTCCCGGGTGCCAATCACGGCGCGGGAGGATCGCCCTACGGCGTGCGACGCCGGATGGACTTTTTCGTACGAAACCTGCTGGGAGTCGAACCGCGGAGCAAATGATTGGATATTGGATATTGTATATTGGATAATAGATACAGCGCGAAAGCATTATCCAATTCCTATTCTTCCTTTTCCAATCGTTACAGTTTCCACCCTGTACGATACTCCTCATGCAGAAGGTTGTTGGCCTTGTCGCTGTTGGCAAACTTCATCGCCGCGGCGTCATATTCGAGCCGCTTGCCGACGCGAATCGCGATGTTTCCCAGCAATGTCGCCTCGGTGAGGATCGCGGCCCACTCGAAATCGCAACCGGCGGGTTTGCCCGTACGGATTGCTTCAATCCATTCCGGCCAGGTTCCGCTGCGCCGGGCAAGGGTCCGCGGGGGAGGTGTAAGAGTCTGTCCTCGTAACGGCACAAGCTCCGAGCCGAGGATGAAACCTTTCTGGCCGATATACAAATCGCTCTCGTCGGGCAGTTCGCGATCGAAACCTTCCGGGCGCGGGGGCTTTAGGCCGCCGTCGAGCCAGGTCATACGGCAGGCGGGCAGGCCTTCGCGGACGGGAAAATCGTAACTGACGATTGAGGCCAGCGGGGCCGTCTCGTCGAAGACCCTCGTCGAGGTCGCTTCGATCGCGACGGGGTGGCGAAACTTCATCGCGGCAAAGACGCCGTTGAAGTGATGGCAGCCCATATCGCCGAGGGCCCCTGTGCCGAAGTCCCACCAGCCGCGGAAATTCCATGGGTGATAAACGGCGGGAAACGGCGGATCGCCCGCCTCAACCTGACGAAGGGCATAGTGGCCGTCGGGCCAGCGTTCGACGAACGCCCGCATCGGGGCCGGACCGATCCACAGATCCCAGTCGAGCGTTTTGGGCACCGGATCGGTATTCGTCGGCCGTAACATCCCCTGCGGCCACAAGGGCCGGTTGGACCAGCAATAGACCTGGCGGACTTCGCCGATCGTTCCGGCCGCGATCATCTCGGCGACGCGGCAGGCGGCATCGGAGGTCCGCGGAGCGGCGGTGACTTGCGTCATGAGGCCGCGCTGCTTGACTTCGGCAACGAGCGTCCGCACTTCGTGGATCGTCCGCGTCAGGGGCTTGACGCAGCAAAGATGCTTGTTCTTTCGCGCCGCGGCCATGCAGATCACGGCGTGGGTGTGGTCGGGCGTGCCGCAGTAGAGGGCGTCGAACTTGTCGCCGTATCGGTCGAGCAACTCGCGATAGTCGCGGCAGTGTGGCGCATCCGGAAACAAATCGTAGGTCTTTTTCGCGAAAGCATCATCGACATCGCACAGGGCCATGATCTTCACGCCCGGTTCTTCGCTGATGCTCTTGATCTGGCCGTGGCCGACGCCGCCGATGCCAACACCGGCAATGGTAATCACATCGCTGGGATTGGGCGTACCGGCCGCCGCGATGACATGCCGGGGGACAAAGGCCAGCCCCCCCGCCATGATCCCGGCGCTTGCCAGAAATTCCCGCCGCGAAAGGATTTCGCGATTTTGTCCGTTCATACCGTTTGTTATGCCGTCCATAGCCGTCCTTTCGATGCACATCCGTCGGTGATTATTCGCCCGACGGGTGTTCCATCAGCCATTGCGAGGCGAATTCGGCGAAGTCTTCCAGCGTAACCAGGCACTGTGTCCCGATCAGATTGCCGCCCATCATGCAATAATAATCGTCGCCGGGCACCAGCCACTGAGTCGCGAAGACCCGCAGATCGGCGAGGTTCACGATGCAGTCGCCGGTCAGATCGGCACTCAAGGGGCAGGCCGTCGGAACGATTACGATACCGCCGAGCATCGGTGTGGGGATATCGTCGCCAAAGCGTATCCAGGATTCCGAAATCTCATCATACTGGAAACGCATGATTCCGCCGTTACGGTGATCGGTGACGAACATCTCCAGACCGTCGGGGCTGAAATCCAGATCGACAGGGCCAGCATTACCACCCATAACAATCGAATCTTTTGGGACTGGATTGCCCTGAGGGTCAAATGAAAACCGCAGAACGACATTGTGCTGAAAGTTGGTCAGATACAGCAGGTCGTCCTTGAATTTCATGAAATGATACAAGGCGGCGCCGTTTTCCGCGAAAGCGCCGAGATAGGTATAGCTTCCGTCTGGATTCGGCATAAACCGTCGGACCTTCGTATAGTCACTGACGAAAAGCTGTCGATCGGCCGGACGAACCACGACGCCCAACTGCTTGCCGGAATCGGGCATCAGGATCGTGCCGTTGGGAACGGGGTTGCCGGAATCGTCGAACTGAAATCGCGATAAAATTCCGGTGGACCAGTTCGTCTGGAAGAGCTCTCCGGTAACCGGATCGAAATTAAGCTGGTGGCAATCGGTCACGCCGTTGCCGCTGAAGGAATCAATATAGGCAAAATTCGAACCGAACAGGGAAACCCGGGCGATGGAGCTTTTGCCGGTATGGGCCGCACGATTGGCGATAAACAGTTCCGCCGGATTCCGCAGGGCCAATCCCGCCGGATCATAGAGAACTGAACCGGGGATCGGCGTCAATTGCTCGGCCGGTCCGAAGGTCTCGCGGACGATATAGCGGCGGACGCCCTGATTGGACCCGGCGCCCATGGGGGTTTCGGCGGCGATGATCTGAAACGGTTCGGCGGAAATAGGAGTGTTCAATCCGACACAGAGCAACACCCACCCACTCAGACAAATCGCTTGAATGGTTTTCATCGTACTCTCTCCGTCATACAATTTGCGTATTCGAATCCTAGTATATCGTTTTCCGGTCACCAAGTCAATAGCGAGAGGCATCCCTCGGAGAGATTTACCTATCCTTCGGCTGCAGGATGTACACCCCACCGCAGCGCGGGGGCATGGCCTCAACCGCGAATTCGCTTTCGAAGACACCCAGGTCTTTTTCGGTCCAGTAGTCGATCACGCGGCTGGGATAATCCAGCTTGACGGATCGTCGCTGCGGCTGGTCGGTCCAGTTGAGAAAGACGACCGCGGGATTGCCGCCCTGACGGGTCAGGCCCACGGTGAATTGCGGGTCGGCAAACTGCGCCGAATTTCCGTCATTGGAGACCGCCTTTTGCAGGAGCAACCACTGGGAGTCGTCATACCGAGTAACATCATCGCCCGACAGCACCATGCCGCCGGTGGCGAAGGTTGCGGCAAGGTGAAACCTCTTTTCGCTGTCGGGCTGTTTGCCCGTCAGCAGCAGACAGTCGGGATCGTTCCACCAGAGCCGGTTGTTCTGCCAGTTCCTCGAGAGGTTTTCGCGGGCGATTCGCGTGAAGCTGTTCCAGTCGCGCCCGATATCCATTGACGAGCGCGAGCCGTGGATCTCGCCTATCGACGGCCATATCGGGTGATTACACCCGAGCAAAAACGAATCGCCTGCGCCTCGCCGGATGGCGGCCATGCCTCGGCGGTAGGCCTCGACGCTGCTGGCCGCTGGGTCGTGGCGGCGGCCGAACGGCATCGCGCCCCAGACATTGGCGTCCATCTTAAAGTAGGTACAGCCCCACTGCTGGTGCATGGTGCGGAACACGCCTTCGAGGAACTGTTGCGCCTCGGGGTGGGTGCCATCGAGCATGAACCACGGCCCCAGCCGCCAGCCGCCGAAGGTGACGGAATCGGATCGCAGGGGTTTGCCACTATCGTCTTTCACAAACCAGTCGGGATGCTCAGTGAAAAGCTTCGATTGCGGACTGGCGACAAAGGGCGCCACCCAGATCGCCGGCTCAAAGCCCGCGTCGCGGATCTTGCGGATGACATCCTGGATCGAGCCGCCGAATTTGGGCTTGGGCTCCAGCCAGTCACCCATCCACGGCTGGTAGCCGTCGTCGATCTGGATGAAGCGGACCTGCGGGAGTTTTTGCTTAAATGATTCCAGATTGCCGAGAATCTGCTCGGCCGTGACCGACGGGCCGAAACAGTACCACGAGCACCAGCCCGTCGGCAGCTTGGGCCAGGGCAGGCGCGGGTGATTGGCCACGAGCCGATCGGCGGTTTGTTTGAGAAGATCCGCCAGATCCGGACCGGTGAAGACCGCGAAATCTTCCAGTTCCCAGGTGGCGCCTGACCCCAGCTCGAGATCTTCGGTGGGAATGGACACGATGATCCGTTCGGCGTTGACATGAAATCGGCCGACAAACTTCCGACAAGAAGAAAAGGCCAGAACCGTCGCATCCCTGTCCGGCGGAGTGATCCACATCATGCCATAGACGGTCCGGTATCCCTTGGGCTCGGCGAGTTTGTAATGCCCGCGGTCGGTCAGGCCGTCAAGATCGACGGGCTTGCCCAGCGTGCCGGCCGTCTGGCTGAGCATGGTAAAACCCTCGCCGTAAAAAGGCGTTTCGGCGGGCAAGCCGTGCGCAAAATCGTACAATACAACTTCGCGAATCCGTTGGGGTTTATCACTTTGGTTCGTAAGGTACACCTTGCCAACGGGTTTGTGTTCCACCCGCACGACCCTGTCCAGCGGCATGCCATCAACACCGATGACATACTCTTCGGACAAGCTCATCGCGGTGCGAATATCCCATCGGGTTCTTCTCTTCGTTGGAGCAGCCGCGGATACCGGCTCGGTCAGGGCGATCTTGTTCTTGCGGGCCTGGTCCCAGTCGCCGACGAATCGCCACCAGTTGGTCAGAGGCCTGCCCTGATACGACAGGCCATGATCGGCGCCGGGGATATTTTGCATCCAATAAATCTTCCATTTCAGGTCGTTGCGCTGCCAGCGGTCGGCATTGAGCCGGATCGTCGTGCCGATCCCGTCCGGCCGCCAGTCTTCGATATCCGTCTCGACGGTCCGCGGATTGCCCCAGTCGTAATCCTTCTCGCTGTTGGGGGCGTAGTGCGTCCAGCCGCAGCGATAGACCTTGCGGCCGTCGGGCGTGGTCACGGGGACCATCTTGTGCGAGACATCGCTACCGACAAACTTGCCCCAGAACAGCAGGTTCGGCCACTGGTCCTCCGGCGTTCGGTCGCGGCCGTCGATCTCGTTGAACAGCGCCTCGAACTGGTGCAGGTGGTTCTCGACGGCCTCGCCGGTGTCGCGCTGGTAGTTGTAGTGATAGACGGTGTAGGTACGATCGAGTACCGGCAGGTCTTTTTCGTCGCGGTTGGAATTGCTGGTGTCGCCGAAGGGGCTTGCCATGTTCGATTCCCACAGCCCCACGACACCGCCGTGATAGCCGAAGATCCAGATTTCCTTGACGCCCTTCTGCTGCACCCAGGTCTTGCCGTCGATCCGCGAGAAGATCGCGTTGTAGTCGGTCATCGGGACCTCGTCGCCCTGCCGCTTGGGACACAATGGCATCGGCTCAAGAAATTCCAGCGTCCCCACGACCTTGTACCGCAAACTCGGTTTGGCATCCGGATTCTTGTAGCCGTGATAGCGGCTGCCCTCTTCCAGCGCCGCGATCGTTTCGCGCTGGATCCTCTCGACCTTGGTCCGCGTGGAGGCCAGCGTCTCGCCCCAGTCGCCGGTGACACGGACATCGATCTTGTCTCCGGCGACCGGGAAGTACTTGACGACGACCACTGGAATCTCGATCGGCCAAATAAGTCCGTCAGCCGACTTAGCCGTTTCCGTCTGTGCTAAGAGAGAACCGCATAAAATCAGACTCGCCAGCAAAAGAAACGCTCTTTGAACCGGTCGCATACGATCTCCTTTCGAATTGGGATCGCTACAGCAAGCTGGTGCTGAAGTATCGTTCGGCGCGGTCGGGCAGGACGGTAGCGACATTGCCCTTGATCTTTTTGGCCATCTGCCGTGCGGCCCAGATGTTGGCTCCGGAGGAGATGCCGACGAGCAGGCCGTGGTCGCGGCCGAGGATACGCGTGGTCTCGATGGCATCTTCGTCGGTAACCTCGACGACCTCATCGACGAGCTTGACATCGAGGATCGCCGGGATAAATCCGTCGCCGATGCCCTGGATCTGGTGCAGGCCCGGTTCGTGGCCGAGGATGGCCGAGACATTCTTGGGTTCGACGGCGACGATGCGGACACCTTTTTTGTGCTCGCGCAGGAATTTACCGACGCCCTGCAGCGTGCCGCCGGAGCCGACGCCGGCGATGAAGCAATCGATATCGCCGGACATCTGCCGCCACAGTTCCGGCGCGGTTTGTTGATAATGAATCTGAGGATTATCAGGATTTTCGAACTGCTGCGGCACATACACGCGTCGATCCTCGGCGGCCATTTGCCGGACCCGCTCGACGGCACCGGAGAGACTGTCTTTGGCGGGAGTGAGAACAAGCTCCGCCCCAAGGGCGCGGATCAGTTTTTTGCGTTCCTCGCTCATGTTTTCGGGCATGACGATGCGGACGGGGTAGCCCTTGAGCCGCCCGACCAGGGCGATGCCGATGCCGGTGTTGCCGCTGGTGGGCTCGACGATGATCGAGTCGGGCTTGAGCTTGCCGTCGCGCTCGGCGCCTTCGAGCATGGCCAGGGCCACGCGGTCCTTGATGCTCCCGCCGGGATTGAGAAACTCGGCCTTGGCGTAAACATTCTCGCCCTTGAGCCGGATCAGCGGCGTATTGCCGATCAGATCGAGTATGTTGTCGGTCAGCATAACTCCTCACAAACTCTGTTTGATTCGATCCGAGGATCCGAGATCGGATCACTCCTTGCGATTGCGATACAGGTTCGGATCCACAGCCCGGATCATGGCTTCGACATTCAGGCGGTCGTCGAGGAAACGATTGATCCGTTCGCAGGACGGGCGGGGATCGGTAACCATGTCTTTGTATTCGACCCGCAGTATCGAAAAATTCGGCCGTTCGGCAATCCAACGGTCGAAGTCGGCCAGTTGACTGCGGAACAGATTTTCCATCTGATCATCCGGAACAGGGGCGGGATTTTTGCCGAGCCGCTGAAGCATTTTGTTCTGGCTTGCCAGCACTTCCTTCAGGTCGCGACAGAGAAATATCACACGGTACTGGTATTCGCGGGGCAGATCGTAGAGCAGACGATAGACCATCTTGACGGCCTTGCCGTGGGATGCCATCAGCCATGTGGGGTCCTGCCGGGTCCGCTTGACGGCTTCGAACTCGTAGTAGCCGCGGGGATTGTCTTCATCGGCCTTGCGCTGGTGGTCGGCCAATGGCTCCAGACCGCCGGCGCAGAGAACCTGCATCATCATGCTGGTCCCCGAACGGGGCAGGCCGGATACGATTGTCAGATACGATGCCGCCATACGCCTTACACCGGAATCCGTTTAGACTCAAAACGCGTCGTTTCCAAGCAGAACCATTATAGCCCAAAACGACAGTTCCGGCAAGGGACGGTTCCCGGTTAGAGCGGGTTCTTCCGTGGAATGGCGTCGTCGGAGAAAACGGCTTGCGGTCAGCAAGAGACCGGCTGAGGAGCGGTAGAGTCCGAATGGCGCAGGTTTCTCTGCGAAGAAGTACCGGCGCACTGATCGAACGACATCCGCGATTCATCGCAGACATCAAAAAAACGGTCCAGCTCGAAGACGCGGAACAATTCATGGCAATACGAATCGGAGGAAGCGGGAACAAGTTTGCCGCGATGGAGACCGCAGAGTTTGAGCCGCTGGCCATTGTCGAAAAGTTGCCGCTGCAACTTCAGCAAGACAGCCAGAGTACCCGTCGAAACCGACTGTACCTGCGAGCAGTCCAGCAGCAGGTTCCGACCCGAACCGGATTCAATGGCCTTGCGCAGGCATTCTTTCATCTCGATCCGTTCACGGGTTTCGATCAATCGGTCTACCTCAAAACGGATCCAGGTGAATCCTTCCTGGTGCTGCACGGTCGCAAATGTCTTTTTCTTGCTCATTCCCATTCCTGTCACAAAACGATACAGGGCCGATGGAATCCCCCCACGGGAATCATTTCGGCTGTCAACCCAAACTTCCGGTCGGTTTCGATACGGGTCGAAACCTGAGTTTCCCCCATGACTGACATATGAATTATACCAAAATATGGCCTTGAATTCAAGGATTTCTCCACTTTGTCTTCCATCGTCAACCTTTGGCCATTGCCGCTATTCGGACGCTTTGGGCGATCTTATCGGCCTCGGTAAATTTCCTTCGATTTGCACCATAAAGGGGTTTATACTAACGCTTTGAATTCGAATCTATTTTGGAGATTCACAATGCGTACACCGATGAAAATCGCCGTTCCCGGCGGGATTGCGGCGGGATTTTTGATTGCGGTGGTCGGTTTTTGTTCCCAATCAAATAGCATTATCAAAGAGGAAATCCGTCTGATCGTCCGGGGCGACGACATCGGTTCCAGTCACGCGGCCAATCTGGCCTGCATCCAGTCGTATCGCGAGGGGATCGTCCGCTCAGTGGAGGTGATGGTTCCGGCGCCGTGGTTCCCGGAAGCGGTCAAAATGCTCAACGACAATCCGGGCCTGGATGTCGGGGTTCACCTGACGCTGACCAGCGAATGGGACAACTTCAGATGGCGGCCGCTGACGGGTCCCTCTTCGATCACCGACGCCGCCGGCTACTTCTTCTCCAGCAACTCCCAACGAAAGGATTTTCCTCCCGAGACGGGTTTTCTCGAGGCCAAGCCAAAAGCCGAAGATGTGGAAAAAGAACTGCGCGCCCAAATCGAACTGGCCAAGCGGTTGATTCCGCAGGTGACGCATCTGTCGGCCCATATGGGGACACCGCTGATCCGTCCGGATCTTCGGCAATTGACCCAGCGGCTGGCCGAGGAATACAAGCTTCCTCTGGAATTGCCGCAGACCGTTCGCAGCATCGGCCATTGGGGTCAGGCCGCACGCACCCCCTCGCAGAAAGAGGCCGCTCTGGTCGGACTGCTGGGCAAGCTGACTCCCGGCGACTGGTATTTCATCGAACACCCGGGTCTTGACACGCCGGAGATGCAGGCGCTCGGCCACAAGGGCTACGAGGATGTCGCCGCGGATCGACAGGGCGTAACCTTGGCCTTTACCAGCTCTAAAGTCAAACAGATCGTCGCCGTACGCGGCATACGGTTGCTTTCATATCATGAATATTATCACACCACGGTCGGGCAATGAAAATTTTTCAAACGAATGTTGATTTTCCCATTCCGTTTTTGTACAATGTTTCTATTCAAAGAAACTCTGATGCGCAGGAGCGATTATGTCATCAATCGATGACCTGATGGAAGTGTTTTGCCAAATTCGAAAAGCGGAAGAGATGCGTCAGTTCTTCGACGAAATTTTCACCTCCGCCGAGCGGCATGATCTGGCCTTGCGATGGGAATTGATGCAGCTTTTGCATCAGGGCCTGCCCCAGCGAGATATCGCCGAACAACTGGGGGTCAGTTTGTGTAAAATCACCCGCGGAGCCAAAATTCTCAAGCAGCGAAACTCAATATCCAGGAAAATGTTATCCAGCCGATAGGAGAAAACCCATGGACCGAAAAATCCTCTTGCAGGAAAAAGACATCCCGCGTCAGTGGTACAACCTGGCGGCCGATTTGCCGACGCCCCCGTTGCCACCGCTGGGCCCCGGCGGAAAGCCCGTCTCCCCGGACATGCTCGCCCCCGTGTTCCCGATGAACCTCATCGAGCAGGAAGTCAGCACTCAACGGTGGATCCCGATTCCCGAGGAAATCCTTGATATCCTGTATCGTTGGCGTCCGGCCCCGCTTCGCCGCGCGGTCTATCTCGAACGCCACCTCCAGACGCCGGCCCGTATCTACTACAAAGACGAATCGACTTCCCCTCCCGGAAGTCACAAGCCCAATACGGCCGTTCCGCAGGCCTGGTATAATAAGCAGTTTGGTATCAAACGGCTAACGACCGAGACGGGTGCCGGTCAGTGGGGTTCGGCTTTGGCTTTTGCCTGTAAGCTCATCGGCCTGGAGTGCAAGGTCTTCATGGTCCGTATCAGTTTTGACCAGAAACCCTTCCGCAAACTGATGATGCAGGTCTGGGGCGCCAACTGTGTTCCCAGCCCGAGTTCCGAAACCAATGCCGGCCGCAAGATCCTCGCGGAAACACCCGATACGCCCGGCTCGCTGGGGATCGCCATATCGGAGGCCATCGAGCAGGCCGTTACGGATCCAAAGGGGCAGACCCGCTACTCCCTCGGCAGCGTGCTCAACCATGTGATGTTGCATCAGACCATCATCGGCCAGGAGGCCAAGGCCCAGCTCAAGAGTATCAACGAAAAAACCCCCGATATCGTCATCGGATGCGCGGGCGGCGGCAGTAATTTTGCAGGGTTGGCTTTTCCCTTTACGGCCGACAAGATCAACGGCGCCAAGATCGAGATCATTCCCGTTGAGCCGACGGCGTGTCCGAAAATGACCAAGGGCCCGTTTGTTTATGATTTTGGCGACACCGCCTGCACGACTCCCCTTCTGGCCATGTTCTCGCTCGGTCACTCGTTCGTGCCGCCCCCCATTCACGCCGGCGGACTTCGCTACCACGGCATGGCCCCGCTCGTTTGCCAGGCCATCGTCGAAGGCCTGCATACACCCAGGGCGATCGACCAGATCGAGTGCTACAAGGCCGCGATGACCTGGGCGCAAACCGAAGGCGCCATCGCCGCGCCGGAGACCAGCCATGCCATCGCCGCCGTGATTCAGGAGGCCAACAAGGCCAAAGAAGAAGGCAGGGAAAAGGTCATCCTCTTCAACTACAGCGGCCACGGGCTGATGGATCTTAGCGGTTACGACGCTTACCTAACGGGCAAATTGTCGCCGTATTCTCTGCCCGACGACGAGATCCGCAAGGCCGGTGAAACCCTCAAGGGCTTCCCCCCCGCCGCGCGAAATAAATCCGGCAAGTGGTGATGGTTCGGATTTAGGGGATAGGATTAGACCAGGGGCGCATCGGTGCGTCCCTTTTTATTGCGCCTGAGGATCATGGATTGGAGGGGGTGGAAGAGGCCTTTTCTAATTCGGATATTCTGGATTTGGCATCATTGTAGTTCTTTTCACCAAGACGGCTGACCATCGTGCGGGCTGGGTACATAACGCGGAACTGGGCGCGATAAGCGTCCTCGATCTCGACGCTACGGCGGTAATCGGCCAGCGCCCGATCTCGATGGCCGAGTCGCTCGTTTAGTTCGGCCCGCAGAAACAGGATGCGGTCGCAGGCCGGATAACATTCCAGCGTCTTATCAGCCCAGACCAGCGACTGCTGCAGCGAGACGATTTTTGCGTCGACGGTTTGCGTGTGGGCCAGTCGTTCATAAGCGCGGGCGAGGCGCTCGTATGCTTTGAAGGAATCGGGATTGCGCATCGCCGACAGCGTGTACGCGGCGATGGCTTTGCGGATTTGCTCCTGATCCGTGTCGGGGGCAAACTGGAGCCGCGCGTTGCCAAGCATCCGCGGCAGATCGGGATTGAGCGGATCGATGTTGACGACCGGTTCCAGCAGGGACAGGGATTCCTTCGGATCCGGTACCCGCATGGCGGCCTGGACCTGCCGACCGCCGTTGACCACGGGCTCGAAGACCCACTCGCGATATCCGCCAAAGGCCACGACCATCGCCGCCACCATCCCGATCCGAACGGGAAACGGCGAGCGGAACAACCGCGGCGGCTGCCAAGGCCGCATCGCGATTCGGCAGGCAAAGACAATCCATAGGGCCGTCCAGATTCCCGGTTCGAAGATCGCGAAATCGACCAGGTTGGCGATCAGCACGGCGACGATTCCGCAATCAAGGATAGCCGTCGCTGTGTCGCAGGACCCGTGTTCGGGAACGATGCGATGGATCGACACGCAGAGAATCAACATTGCGCAGACAAAAACCAGCGTGGGTATTAAATATAAGTAGATATACAAATATAAATTATAATCCCCTTCGACCGGCTCGGCCGCGACAAAGAACGGACGGATCGCCAGCAAGACGACGCACAACACAACACCAATCAGAAGCATCGCCGGGGGATGCGTTGGCGTGGAGCTCGGATCGGATCTAATGGGGGGAACGCTTCGATACCGGTCGCGGACGATGGGCCAGCCGATCGCCAGAAGGAAACCCAAAAGGCCGAGCGGCCCATACTGGGCCAGAAGCGATAATACGAAGTTGTGCGGGTCCTGTACGGTCTCCAGCGCTTCGGGCGCCTTGTAGCGCGGATATTGGATGCCGAAGTTGCCGCCGCCCACTCCGACCAACGGATGGTCGCGGATCATCTCCGTCGAGGCCGTCCAGTATTGCCACCGGACGAGCATGCTGTTGCCGCCGGGCAGTCGGCCCCGCTGCAGGCCGGCATACAGGATCGCCCCGACGGCGAGAAAGACGCTGAAAGCTATCGCGAATGTCAGAATCACGCGCCGACGGAAGATCCACTCCCGATACCATCGCCACGCCAAAAACAAACCGACGCCGATGACCATCGCGCCAATCGCGCCTTTGCTGAAGGTGATCGCAATCGCCGCCAGAATCGCCAGCGTCATCAGCGACAGCAGCGCCTGCGCCAGCACGCGATTGGAAGCGGGGGCAATCGATCGCGTCTGTGCAAGCAGCGCCAGCACCGCCGCCAGGCACAACAGCAGAAACGATCCGGCCGAGTTGCTGGTCAGGAAGAATCCGCGGATGTCCCTGGAATACAGTCGGTGCTCGTAGAGCGAATGCTGAAACGAGCCCGGCTCGATACCGAGGGCCGCCAGTTGTGCGCCGGGGTCCTTTTCGTACTGTTCGATGAGCATCGCGTTGCTGGAGGTGGCCTGCTCGCTGCACTGGTAGAGTTGCACGGCCCCGAGGGCAACCAGCACCGCCAGCGTGATCCGAACGCGATAGGGGCGGTCGAGCAGTTGCACCAGTACCATCCCCGCGGTCATTGCCGCCAGCATCGTCACCGCGTCGGTGACGGCGTTGCGGGTGTGCGAGGCGACCTTAACGCCGATTGCGGCCGCTAAAGCAAACAAAAGAACACCCAACCCCGAGCCGACCGGCCGCCAGGTCCATTGCCGACGCATAGCACAGCCCAGCCACCACAGCCCCGCAACGGCCAGCAGCGACGACGAAAGGATGATGCTGTAGGCCTCGTGGGTCAGCGGTTGCGAGGCGTCGGTCGTGGGAGCCAGGGGACTTTCGGTAAACGACGCGCGGAGACACAACACGGCCAACAGCGCCAGCCAGAGGAGAGAAGTCCAGACTGATGACCCAATTACAGCAGGATTTCTTTTGAGACGGGTCACCGCTGTAATTCCAGATGATTGACCATTGAATATTGACGATTAACGATCATTTTTTCGTCCCCTGGTCGAAGACGGAGATGACCGGCAGGGCATTGCCGTCGTCGGCGAACATGCCGCGGCTTCGCAGGCCTCCGGTGACGGCCGGTTCCCACCAGAATACGCCGACGCCGCAATGGTCAGGGGTATCCAGGACCAGGCGATGCACCGCGTCGAGGAAATCACGCTGGCCCTCGGGCGATTCCGGAAACGGCGCCGGTTTATTCCTGTATTCGGTCGGCCGCCAGCAGTAGGCCACCTCGACGAGGATGATGTCCTTGCGGTACCTGGTCGCCATGAAGGCCAGGTTTTCGCGCAGGTCCAGGAGCGTGCCGTGCCACCACGGATAATACGACTGGCCGATGACATCAAACTCGATCCCGTACGAAAGCAGCTTGTCGAAAAACCACTCGGTCGCCTTGCGGTTGCCGCCCTTGTCGATGTGGATCATGATCCGCGGGCCTTTGCCGTCGCCGGTCCCTTCGGCCACGCCGCGGATGCCGGCCTTAACCAGATCGGCCAGGTTGTCCCAGTTTTGCGGCAGCTTGCCGTCCGGCCAGAGCATGCCGTTGCTGATCTCGTTGCCGATCTGCACCATGTCGGGCAACACGCCCGCCTTGCGGAATTCGGCGATCGTGTCGCGGGTGTATTCGAAGACGGCCGTCGTCAGGTCGGCGTGGCTCTTGCCTTCCCAGGCCTTCGGGATGTACTGCTTGCCGGGGTCGGCCCAGGTGTCGGAGTAGTGAAAGTCCAGCAGGAATTTGTAGCCCAGCTTGCGGGCGTCCTGCGCCAGGGCGATGGTGTAGGGCAGATTGTTCGGCAGCCGCGTCGGCGTGTGGAACAGCCGCAAGCGGATCCAGTTGTAGCCGTGATCGGCGAAGATTTGCAGGCCCGGCCTGGCCTGGCCGTTGTCTTTGAAGACCGTGCCCGCTTCTTCGGCCTGCTTGAGAAACGACAGGTCGGCGCCGATGGCGTATTCGGCGGCGAAAGAGGGACAAACGAGAAGGAGGATTACAACCGCAAGAAGAAGGGAATTAGGATATAGGATATAGGATTTTGTAGGGGCGGACGGCGTCCGCCCTTTGTCGATCCCATTGGGCACACGCCGTGTGCCCCTCCACACATGGTTTCCGGCCTGCGCCGAAATGACATTCGCGACTTTCCCGGATCGCATAGTCTATCCCCTAAATCCCATATCCTGACGACTTTACTGCTGTCCGTTTTGCCGACCGGTCGCTTCGAGGATCGCGATGATCGTCAGGATGATCACCGTCTGGGCGAAGATCAGGACCGCGCCGAGGTCGTCAGCCTTGTGCAGCAAGAGGCCCCCGATGCTGGTGCCGATCGTGGCCAGGTACAGCGTCAGGACGGTTTGCTTATCCGACAGGCCGCGGCGCTGGAGGCGGTGCGAGAAATGCTGCGTGTCGCCGACCAGCGGCGATTTGCCCTGGCGGATCCGCAGGAACAAGACGCTGAGGAAGTCGTACAGCGGCACGGCCATGACCACCAGCGGAAGAAAGACCGCGTAGAGCGAGGTGCCGCCTTCGCCGTGGTAGTAGGTGGTCCGCAGCGACAATAGCGCCACGACGAAGCCGATGACCAGCGAGCCAGCGTCGCCCATGAAGATGCTCGCCGGCGGGAAGTTGAAGACCAGATAGCCGGCCAGCGTCCCCAGCACCAGCAACGCCATCGCGCCGACGAAGACCTGGCCGGACTGGACCGCCGTCAACGAGAGCACGGCCGTGACGATGCATGCGATCCCGGCCGACAGGCCGTCCATATTGTCGAGAAAGTTGAATGCGTTTATCAGAAATACAATCCACAGCACGCTCAGGGTCGTAGTCACCAGCTTGCTGGGGATAAACAGCTCCACGCGGATATCGGCGAAGACCGCCGCGACGATCGCGACGACAAACTGCACGGCAAGCTTGCCCCAGGGGCCCAGCCGCTTGCGGTCGTCGGACAGGCCCATCGCAAACAGCGCCGCGATCGCCATCACGACGATGACCAGGTGAGGCGTTTTGTCGATGAAGCCCTGCGTGTGGATCGAAATGGAATCGCCGAGACGGCCTGCGGCCCCCAGATGCACGACGGCGATTCCCGCCAGCAGGAACAGAATGATCGTGAAGGTGATGGCGATGCCGCCGCCCATAGGGATAATCGTGCGATGGTACCGGTCACTGCGCGGGCGGGCGACAAAGTCGGCACCGATCGCCCAGCGGCGAACCACGGCCGTCAGGACCACGGAGGTCAGAAAGGAACCGAACAGCAAAATCAGGGCCATGAAGGCGTACGGGTTAATGGGAAGGCCCTTTCGAAATTGTATATTGGAAATTGGATATTGTAAAATGGACAGTACCCCCCCCTGGAATCCCGTCGCCTAAACCTGACTGACCGGACTATTTTCATTTTACAATTTCCATTATCCAATTTCAAATTCATACGATCGTATTTAGCTCTTCTGTCTTCTTTGTTCTACAAGTCGTTCTCTCACCTTCGAAAGAAACCAGTGGTATCGGTCGTCGCGGAAGTCGGGAAAAGTAAACGGGAAACTGGTCCAGCGGCCCTGATGGAACGATAGCGTAACCTCGGCGTACATGTTTTGCCCGATGTAGATGCGGTGGGCGAAATTTTTCGTCGAGGCCAGAACTAATTTCGACGGCTCGATCAGGCCGGGATCGAGGTTGACCGGCCGGGGAAGCCCCGTGTTCAGCCGCTCGGACAGTTCGAGTTCCATCGTGTTGGTGCGATGCTTGATCGCCGCCAGCTCGCCGGGGTCGATGGTCTTGTCGATGCTGATGAACTGCCGCAGGATGTGCTCGCCGGTTTCCTTCTTGTAGTACTCCGTCTGCGTAAACGGCCAGACCGGACTTTGTAGATCGCTGGGGCCGAACGCGGCGATCACGGCCTCGACGGCAACGGCAAGACAACGCTCGTCGGCGGCGAGAATGCCGACGATCAGTTTGACCGGGCTGGGCGTTTCACAGTGTCCCATACGGTGCGGGAATCCTTTGTAGGGGCGGACGGCGTCCGCCCATTCTCAATCCCATTGGGCACACGCCGTGTGCCCCTACGATTATCCGTTGCCATTCAGTTTGGCCTTCATTGCGGCGACCTGGTCGGCAATCTGTCGGGCCGCGGTGGCGATGTCGATCAGTGCGCTTTGCTTTTCGCTTCGCAGCTTGAACTCGATCTTGCCCTGGTCGAGGGCCTTCTTTCCGATCGTTGCGCGGAGCGGGATGCCCAACAGGTCGGCGTCCTTGAACTTGACTCCGGGCCGCAGGTCGCGGTCGTCGTAGAGGACTTCTACGCCGAGTTGATTCAATTCCACATACAATTTTTCCGCCGCATCGACAATCGGCTTGTCAGTCCCGACGGTCGTGAGGATCACCTCCCACGGCGCGATGGAGATCGGCCAGCGGATGCCGTCGGCGTCGTTGTACAGTTCGATGGCCGAGGCCATGATGCGGTTGATGCCGATGCCGTAGCAGCCCATCAGTGCGATCTGCTCGACACCGTTTTCGTCAAGGAACTTGACGCCGAGTTTCTCGCTGTATTTGCGGCCGAGCTTGAAGACCTGGCCGACCTCGATGCCGCGCTTAAAGAGCAGCTTGCGGCCCTGGTAGGTGTCGCCCTCGGTCGCCAGCCGGATATCGACGACGCGGACATTGTTACCTTCCAGCGCAAAGTCGCGTCCCGGCACGACATTGATCGTGTGGTGGTCGGTCTTGTTGGCTCCGCTGATGGCGACGGTCATCGCCGCCACGGCCGGATCGATCAGCATCAGGTCCAGCTTGCCCGCAAGTCCAATCGGGCCGGCAAAGCCAACCTTGGCTCCGGTCACGCGCTCGATCGTCGCTTCGCTCGCCAGTTCGATGTGGCCCATCGCGGCGGCCTGCACGAGCTTTTCGGGATTGACTTCGTGATCGCCGCGCACCAGGGCTGCGACGGTCTTGTCGCCGGCCGAATAGATGAGCGTTTTGATAAGCTGAATGGGCTTTGCCTTCAGGAACGCGCAGACGCTGTCGATGCTGCCGACATTGGGCGTGTGGACATCCTGCGGCTTTGCGGCCTGCACGGGCGCCGGACGCGGCAGCGGATCGACGGGGGCCTTTTCGATATTCCAGGCGCGGGAGTTGTCTTCGAAGTGGACGATCACATCCTCGCCGTTTTCGCAGGGGATGGTGAACTGGTGGCTGCCGGAGCCGCCCATTTCTCCCGTCTCTGCCTCCACAATGACATATTCCAGCCCGCACCGGGCAAACACGCGGCAGTACGCGTCGTACATCGCGCGGTAGGAGCAGTCGAGCATCGCGTCGTCGGCGTCGAAGCTGTAGGCATCCTTCATGATAAACTCGCGGCTCCGCAGCACGCCGAAGCGCGGGCGGAACTCGTCGCGGTACTTGAGGTTGATCTGGTAAAGATTGATCGGCAGTTGCTTGTAGCTGTTGATCTCCCCTGCCGCGACGAAAGTCATGACCTCCTCGGCCGTGGGCGAGAGCACATTCATTCGACCGTGGCGGTCCTTGAAGCGGCCGAGCGTCTCGCCATAGTCGATATCCCGGCCCGTCTTTTGCCACAACTCGTACGGCTGGACCATCGGCATCGTGCAGTCCAGGGCGCCAGCGGCGTCCATCTCCTGACGGACGATGTTCATGATCTTCAGCAGCACGCGCCACCCGGCGGGCAGATAGGCGTAGGTTCCGCTGGCGACCTTTCGCATCAGCCCGGCCCGCAGCATGAGCTGGTGGCTGATGATCTCGGCGTCAGCCGGCACTTCCTTGATCGTCGGTATCAGGGTCCTGGAGTAACGCATGGGGGTATCGATTCCTGGTTCGTCTTCTTTCGCTCGGGACGGCCCCGGCAAAAGGGTATTTATAGAGTATTCCCGGGGGGAAAGCAAGGATAACATTGAGGCAATTTGCATGTAGCGGGGAATACGAATGATGCTGTATATTCATCTTGTTTTCAGAAGGATTTTCCTTAAGTTCGTGTTTCTGAAATAAGATACTCCGACTATTCCTCCGATAGTTGATCCGCAATTATATAGAGAATGAAACCAATCGCAATACTCGAAAAAATCCAATACAACGGAAAAGAAAAAAAGAGCCACGGTCCCAATAACTGGTCAGTATTTCCACCCTTAAAGAAATTGGCATACAACTCAATAAAAGCTAAAAGAGGGTAGTTCACGATATTGAAGAATAGTCTCCCCCCATCTTTTTTCGACAGATAACCGCCGACGGCGGAAATGTGAAGAAACGCGGTCAGAATCACCCCCATAACACCGCAGAAGGTCGGAGATAAATCAAATCTCCATTTTTCTCGTAAACTCATCTCCGTTGGCCTCCCCACACACAGAAAAGCTGTGTGAAGGTGCGAAGGAAAATCTTGCCGCCTGAAACGGCCGGCGTGGAATGAGATTTTTCGCCGAGGGGATTGGTTGCCAGCAATTCGTACTTGTCCGAGGCGGCCAGAATGACGACCGTACCGTCGGTGGAAATCACATAGAGCTTGCCATCGGCGATAACCGGCGAACCGTAGAATTTCCCGCCGGGCTTTTCGGACCAGAGGACCTTGCCATCGGCGACATTGCGGCAGGAAATCTGCCCGCCATCGTGGACAGTAAACAACCAATCGCGATAAGCCACGGCCGTTGGGACATAGGTCACGGTGGAGTCTTCGAGCTGATAGGCCACCTGGGGTTTATCGCCGGGATTTTTCGGCGGGCGGATGGCCGTCATTCGCAAACCCCGTCCCCCTTCGCCGCAGGTTCCGATGACCAGGCCCCCTGCCAGTACCGGTGAACTGCACACGCGGGCGTTGAGGGCGTCGGGGACCTCCCAGGCAACCATGCCGTCGGCGGCGTCAAGAGCGGAAATGCCGTGGGCCAGCGAAGTGAAAATCACCAGCGTCTTGCCGCCCTGCTCGAGAACACACGGCGTGGAGTAAGAATTGCTGCCGCTGTGATTGCGGACGCAGGTCCATTTTGTCTGGCCTGTAGCCGCATCGACGGCAACCCATCGGCTCTCGGGAGTGACCGTAGCGTTGAGCTGCTCCTGTTCCTGAGCAAAGATGACCAGACCATTTTCGAGTATTGGTGTAATCGTCGGCCCGTGGCGGGTGACGGTGGGGCCAAAGTCGCGTCTCCAGAGCGGCAGACCCGTATGATCAAATGCGGCCAGTTGCAGATTTGACGGCGTCGCCCAGCAAACCACAACACGATCAGCATCGACAGCAGGAGTAGAGGCCGCCGCGGCATTCAGGGCGTTCATCCGATATCGCGGCAAATCAAATTCATACCGCCAAAGTTGGCGGCCGTTGGAAATCAAATAGGCCGATAGATAACCCTTCTCGCCCGATTCATTTGCCGCCGTAACAAAGACCGTATCGCCCCAGACCACCGGCGACGAATGGCCGGTGCCGGGGAGCTTAACCTTCCACAAAATCGTATCGGCTGTCCATTTCGTCGGCAATAGGGTCGCAGACGAAACACCCTGCCCGTTGGGCCCGCGGAATCGCGGCCACGGATCAGATGCGACAAAGGTTACAACACCCCACGCCAACGGCGAGACAAGACTTGAGCCGAGGAGCCCGATCGTGAGGATTGCGATAACCGCTGCTATTGATTTACGGCTTGACACCCTGAGTCTGCATGGCAATCGCATAGAGTCCCTTGCTGGCGGTGATGAACAGGGTCTTAAGGTTCTTCCCGCCGAAACATACATTGGCAGTCCAGTTTTCAGGAACTTCAATGTGCCGAATCTTCTTGCCGGTCTTGTCGAACACAATTACGCCTTTGCCCGTCAGATACACATTGCCCTGCGTGTCGATGGTCATGCCATCAGAACCCAGCTCACAGAACAGGGCCTTGTTCGCCAGTGTCCCGTCGGACTGGATATCATACGAATAGGTCTTGCTGGCACGGATGTCGGCCACAAAGAGTTTTTTGCCATCGGGCGTGCCGATGATGCCGTTGGGCTGGACCAGGTCGGCCGCGACGCGCGTCAGCGTCTTTCGGTCGGGCGTCAGGTAATAAACGGCCTGTACTTCCTGTTCCTGGGGCCCGCGCTTCCAGTAGTCCCGTTTGTAGAACGGATCGGTGAAATACAGTCCCAGGTCCGGTCGAACCCAGACATCGTTGGGACCGTTGAGCAGTTTTCCCTTATAGTCCTTGACCAGAACGGTCGCTTTCTTGGTTTTGACATCGATCTGCCACAGTTCGTTTTTCTCGTCGGCGCAGGCGATCAGGTTGCCCTTGCGGTCGAAAAACAGGCCGTTGGAACGACCAGCCGGCTGCAGGAAGGTCTCCAGCTTGCCCTCAACTGTCCAGACCATGATCCGGTCGTTGGGCTGATCGGTAAAATAGACATTGCCGGCCGCATCGGCGATCGGTCCTTCGGTAAACTTGAATTCGCCCGAGAGCAGTTTCAATTCGGCCCCGGGGGTAACGATATCATTGGCGGGTTTGGATTCAGACGGAGCCATGGCGTCCGCCCCCCGGACGGCAACGGTAGCCAGCAACAACAGACCGAAACAACGCATGATCATAAGATTCTCCCTTCATTGGTAAAGTCCATCCATCAATACGCACCGCGGACTCGCATGGGAATCGCATACAGAGAGGTACGAGCGGTGATAAACAGAATCTGCCGGGTCGAGCCGCCGAAGGTGACATTGGCGGGTTGCTCGGGCACGGCAATCGTCTCCTTGCGCTGGCCGGCGGCATTGTAGACAGCGACTACTTCATTGGTCAGATACACATTCCCCTCGCTATCAAGGGTCATACCGTCGGAACCTTCGGAGGCGAACAATCGTTTGTTGGTCAAGGTCCCGTCGGCCTGAATGGTATAGGCCCAGATCTTGTTGTCGCCGTGGTCGGCGACATAAAGGGTTTTACCGTCAGGGGTCCCGATAACTCCGTTCGGTCGAACCAGGTCCGCTATGACGCGCCACACTTGTCGACCGCTGGGGGGAATATAATAGACATGCTCGCCGTCTTGTTCCAACCCCTCGCGGCCACCGTAACGAGGATCGGTAAAGTAGATGCCCCCCTTGGGATCGATCCAAAGATCGTTGGGGCTGTTCAATTTCTTGCCGTCGTAGTTGTCGGCCAAAACCTGAACCTTACCGTCAGGGGTGATTTTGTAGAGCATCCGAGCCGAGCCCGCACAGGCCACAAGAGAACCATCGGAGGCAAAATACAGGCCATTGGCTCCGCCGCTGTTGACCGAGAACTCGGATAGGCCTTCGCCAAGGGTCCATTGAAAGATTTTGTTATTGGGGATGTCGGAAAAAAAGACATTACCGGCGGCATCTGCGGCCGGCCCTTCGGTGAACTGGAAGCCATCGGCCAGTTTCTTGATCTGGGCCCCCGGCGCTACGACCGACAAACCGCCGACGAGACCCGATTGTTCGGACGAATCCCAGCATCCGATCACGCCAACCCCGACGCACAATACCAAAGCCATCCCTATTCCGGTTTTCATGGACTTGCCTCCATCGTATTGGTTCGTTCGTTTTCACTTCCAATCGGCCGTCATTATACCGGAGCGATGGACAAAGCAAAAGATTTTCCACCCCGGCAATCGGCCATTTGAACGAGTGGATTTGCGTTTTGGGGGCGAGTTTCCCTTTGCAGTTAGACCCGCGACGGGATATAATTCGTCGGCTTTGGGAAAGGGATAGCCCAGTGGCCGAGCCGACAACCAAGCGAAGGATTTTTCTAAGCGCATGCGAACCCAGCGCGGAGGTCCACTGCGCCAACCTGATCCGAACGGCAAATCAACAGGGTCTTCAGGGGCAGTTCGAGTGGGTGGGGGTTGGCGGATCGCAAATGGAAAAGGCCGGGTGTATGATCCTGGAGAACACCGTCCGACGGGCCGCCATGCTGCACAATGCCATCGGGCAGATCGGTTTTTTCTATCGCGTACTCAAGAAAATCCGCTCGTTTCTCCAGACCCAGCCGGTCGATCTGGTAATCGTATGCGACTCTCCGGCGTTCAATTTCCATGTCGCCAAGATGGCCCGCGCGATGGGGATGCCGGTGTTGTTCTATGTGGCCCCTCAGTTGTGGGCCTGGGCTCCGTGGCGAATCGGCAAGCTGCGCAAGTGCTGCTCAAAACTGGCGTGTATCCTGCCGTTCGAGGAGGACTGGTTCTGCAGTCGAAACATCGACGCCAAATTCGTCGGCAATCCCCTCTTTGACGACATTACGATCGACTTTACCGAAAGCTACAAAGACTATACCGGCTACGATCCCCGAAAGGTCAAGGTCGCCCTGTTTCCCGGATCGCGAAACGCCGAAATGAAATCCCTCTGGCCGGCGATGCAGAAAATCGCCATCCAAATCAAACAGAAATGGCCGGAGGCATCGTTCACGGCCTGTGCGGCATCCGAGGAAAAACTCGAGTTGCTCCGCAAACGAAAGATCACCGGCCTGAAATGCGAATTCACCGTCGGGAATGTCTATGAAACGGCCGACAAGGCGGACTTCGCCCTGGTCGCCAGCGGCAGCGCAACGCTCCAGGTGGCCGCCGCCGGATGTCCCATGGTCATTCTCTATCAGTCCAGTCGAATCCTGTGGCACCTCGTGGGTCGATGGCTTATCCGTACGCGATTTCTGTCGCTGGTCAATATCCTGGCCGGACGCGAAGTGGTCACGGAATTCATGCCCTACTTTTCGTCGATCCGCCCGGTCGCCGATCGTTGCAGTCAGGTCATTGGAAATCGAACGCTGTTGATGAAAACCAGCATGGAATTGGAAAACCTTGTCGCCCCATTGACACATGGATCGGCCAGCGAAGAAGTTGTGCAGATGGCCCTGTCGCTGATTCCGGATCCCGTGCGACAGGAAAAAGACCTTGCCCTGGAATCCCACCTGAGACAATCCGGCCGTTGACGGGTTGATTGGAGGCCGATTTCCTGCGCGCAGAAAAAAGGCCCCGCCGGAATTGCAGGGCCTTCTTTGTCAGTACAAAATCGTTGATTTCGGTTACGCAATCCGCCGGCGGAGCAATAAGCTGCCCAAACCGAGCAGTCCCATCGTCATGGGTTCCGGAATGCACTGTGTCTCGATCGTGATGCAATCGATATACACCTGGCACTCGCGGGGACGGATAAGAATCTGTTCCCATGTGGGATTGTAGTCGAGACGAATGCTGTACACAGCGAGATAATACATCGCATCCAACTGTTCAGATGTAACAACATCCATCGCCCAGGTCTTACTCGTCTGGGACTGTCCATCCGGAAGAATCCAGACATCGGGAGCCAATCCATCATTGGCGGAATAAACAAGCTGAACCCAGATATCCTTGTACGGATTTTGCACTTTCGAGTTCTGCACCGTTGCGACCATCATGAATTCATCGCCGGGATGACCAATGACCCAGACTCCCTGGTGGCCATAATCCATGTCCTTCCAGCCAGTTCCGGTCCAGATATCTCCCAACAGATCAATCTTGGGATCGCCATAGGGATTCTCATCCACATCCGGCAATGCAGGATTGTCCCGGGTCGAAAACAACCAACTCTGGAGAGTTGTGCCTTCTTCGCCACGGAACGGAGCAGGATTCGAATCACACATGTTGACGGCAGAGACCGTCGTCGAAATCAACAATAGTACCACTAATGACACCACACTCTTTTTCATCTTATACTTCCTCCAAATTCATGAAATTCACTTCCAGAACAAAACAACACTACCACCACACACAACATCACACACACTCACACACACTCGCATTGGGTAAACGATACCCAAATCACACACTGATTCTAAAACCATCCTATCCGATTCCGGAAGGAAAGTCAAGTATCAATCCCTCGAAATTACGATTTTTCGCGATATTTTATTTTCTCAGTAGGATATCTCACTCAATCCTCCCATCTTAACATCCATCGGATTTTCTTTCAATCAAACAGATCGTAAGATATTGTTTTATAACAACTTACAAATCCAGACAAATCGCATCCCAAGATCTTTGATTTTTTGAAAATCTCAAAAAAAACCCTGCAATTCGGATTGCAGGGTTCAAAAAACAATCGGAAAATCGAAATTTAGGCGGAACGCTTGCGAAGAATCAGGCCGACCCCGCCAAGTCCCAATAAGGCCATCGTGGCCGGTTCCGGAATACACTGTGTTTCAATCGTAATGCAATCAATCAAGGCCACGCAATCTCTCGGACGAATGATAATCTTCTCAAGCGTCGGGTTCGGATAGATTCGCAAACTATAAACCGCATGGAAATAACCATCGCCCAAGGCCTCAATCTTTACGGCATTCATCGCATCGACCTGCCCGCCTTCCGGAATCACCCACAGTTCCGGTGCATGCCCATTGTCGGCCGAGTAAGTAACCTGAACCCAAATATCCTTATAGGGGTTCTTTTGCTGGAAATTCGGCACAAAGGCATACATATTGCCGTCTTGCGTTTCGTCCAAAACCCACACGCCCAAGTGACCATTGTCCTCGGCACGGTAAGACGAATAGGGGAATGGATCCAGATAAATCAACGGATCTCCATTGAGGTTTTCCACTGTTTCAGGAACAGCGGGATTTGCCTCTTGGGAGAACAACCAGCTTTGCAAGGTTGTATTCACACCTCCTCGGAAGGGTGCCGGATCCGTATCCGGATCACAGAGAACCGCAGATGCCTGCCCCAGAATCCCCGCTACCACCAATGTTGCCAACCACATTCCTTTTCTCATCGCTAACCCTCCGAAAAATAAGGCCTCGTTCATCACATTCCTTCGTTCATTACCCTTTTGTCTGATAATACCATTACTCCGATCCAAGCGGTCTTGGATAATGTACACTGTATCCGATTCGAGAAACCCCGTCAACAAAAAAATCCGCATTTTTTTCAATTTTTTTCGGTCCATTCACACCTCCAGTAGAAGGTCGAGAAATGCGACACAACCTATTTCCAGAAAAGAACTTATGAGAAGCAAAAATGCATCACGGCAAGTTTTTTTGACAAAATCTCATGTAGAAATCAAGAAAAAATGCCGCCTTATTCTTGTCGAGCACAAATCGATGAACCCGTGTTGGAAGGTATTGCATGAATCTGTCAGCAAGCCACTACAGCGCAACGATAAATTACTTGCCATTCCGTACTATCCGAACAAGGTTCCAGTTTGCGTTTTCCTTTAGGTTCGCGATAAATCAAAACGCTCAAGGCCTCGCTTGTCTCCGAAGATTCAATCGAAATGGACTTACATGGCCAATCAGATAAACTCCGTTGAGAAGGCATAGTATTCGACTGGTCTGTTTCTGAGGTCTCCGCAATCCCGGACTGGATGCTTAGAACAATTGCACAAATCATCCACAATACAATAAATCCGCCGTAAATTTTTGACCTCTGGTTTTGCATCTCAAGCTCCGCGAACAACAAACGACCCGATCGACAATCCCTGTGATTGATCCGACAAATGAGTTGCTGAATGTTGGACGACCCCCCAATTTCAATCCAACCCGCCGATGCCTGGCAGCCAAATCATTTACGCATTGTACCAAAGAATCCCGAAAAAATCAAGTCTTTCCGAATCTGGTCCCATAACAACAGAAAATCCGGGGCCGGATTGATGCAACAATACATAACGGTATCCAAAACGGCGATATCGATGGTCGATAACCGCCTTCTGGCTCTATTATTGGGCGGAAAGAACCTTGTTCAGAACCGACTCCAAATCGGCCATGGGATGACCATGCCAGGCGATTTTTCCCGAAGCGTTGACAACAAAGGCATGGGGAATACCCCGTTGACCAAAGGCCTTCATATACTTGTCGCGAACAACGCCGGTTGAATCAACCGCGACAACATAATCCATCTGGCCCCCCTGCTGATCAACGAAGGATTTGACGACACTTTCCTTCTCATCCGAAATGCCGATGACGATCACTCCCTTGTCTTTGAATTTGGCGGCAACTTTGGTCAGATGAGGGATACTCGTTCGACAGGGAGGACACCATGTGGCCCAGAATTCGACAACATAGACCTTCCCCGTTTCCAGAGAAACGGGTCCGCCCTTGACAAAGGTCAAACCGTCCAGCCCCCCTGCCGGATCTCCGATTCTGGCGGTCCCCGAAGACTTTCCGGAACATCCCACCGCAACGGCCAGACACACTGCCAGCGTCAGAATCGAATTCAACCCCATCTTCTGTCCTTTCCTTAAAGGATCTTTAGAACAGACAAGCGGATGCGGCGGTCTAATCGGCCGCCGCATCTGAATCAACTTCGACAACGCAACCCTCAGGGTTCCAGGCCGGTCGTATCCGCCTTCATGGCTTTCAGTTTATCAACATAGATTCGCAATCGCTCGGTCAAGGCCTTTGCCGACTTGCCCAGCGATTCGACATTTTGCGTCAGGTTTTGGGCCTTGGGACCCAGCTTTTCGGTAGTGGAAATCTGATTGAGTTCGTTAAACATCTTGGTTACTTCGGCCTCTTTTGCGGAGAGGGCTTTTTTGTACATTCCCGCGGCTTCCCGAAGTTGCTTTTCGTTCATCTTGTCGGCCTCGGCCTTGATCTCGCTGATCGGTCGCGTTTCCAGAGTGGCGGGATTGATCTTCGAACCGGAAGAACCCTCTTTCGAGCCACACCCGGCAACGGTCATCAGGGAAACCGTCGTAATCAGCGTCACCATCACAACAAGGTTTCGTTTCATAGGCAATCCTTTCAGATCCAAATTCCCTTTCGGTTTCGAAACATCCATGACAACTCCATCAGTACCTTATCGACAAATCCGGGCTTTGACAAGAAAAACTCTCGTGTGATCCGGCGGGGGGTAATCCATCAAAAGTCCAAAAGCCGCATTACGACTTGATTTGCCCTGGCGGATATGAGATAAGGATGTCGATGACCAACCTAATCAGGAGATGGATATGCGGACTTATTTGGCGATGGATTTGGGGGCGGAAAGCGGCCGCGGAGTCTTGGTGCATCTGGACAAAGGACATGTCCGGATGGAGGAAATCCACCGGTTTCTCAATCGGCCGGTGCGAATGGCGGGGACTTTGTATTGGGATTTTCCTTTCCAGTTCGCCGAAATCCTGACGGCCCTGCGGATTTGCGCCGAAAAGGCCGTTCCTTTGCGATCGATCGGCGTGGATACCTGGGGGGTTGATTTCGGCCTGCTGGGTCCCGATGGAAAGCTTCTCGGAAACCCGGTTCATTACCGCGACGCAAGAACCGACCGGATCCACGAATATTCCAATCGGATCATGAGTACGCGGGAGGTCTTTGAGGCGACCGCGGCCGAGCCGTGGGCCATCAGCTCCTTATTTCAATTGCTGGCCATGCAGCGCGAAAATTCTCCATTGTTGCCGCTGGCAAAGGATTTTCTGAATATTCCCGACTTGCTGAATTATTTTATGACCGGCGTGAAGGCCTCCGAAAAGACCATCGTCAGCACCGCCAATCTTATGGATTGCGACGGCCGCTGGGCCTGGAGTACCATCGAACGGTTTGGTTTGCCGAAGATGTTCGGTCGACTCGTCGAACCGGGAACGGTTCTTGGGCCGCTGGAAGAAGCGGTGCGTCGTCAGACGGGGCTGGGCGAGGTTCCGGTGGTCGCGACCTGCGGCCATGATACTTCGGCGGTGGCGGCGGCGGTACCGGCAGCGGGAAAACGCTGGGCGTTTTTAAGCTGTGGCACCTGGAGTATCCTCGGCAAGCTGCAACCCCGGCCGGTAACCACGCTGGAGGCGTTTGAGAATGGATTCTGTAACGAGTACACATTCGGATCGTGGTTTGTGTGCCGAAATATTCTGGGGCTTTGGCTGGTTCAGGAACTGCGCCGGAAATGGAATACTCATACGGATCCATGGGATTATCCCCGGATGACCGAATCGGCTCGAACGGCCCAATCGACGGGAATCTTTCCCGTGTCGGATCAGCGGCTTATGGCTCCGGCGGACATGGAAGCAGCCCAATACGAGGTCCTTGCCGAATCCGGTCAGCCGCAACCCTCTACTCGGGGAGAGCTGGTGCGGTCGGTCCTGGAAAGCTTGGCTTTGGAATATGCACTACGGCTGGAGCGGCTGGACCGGCTCACAAATGAAAAGACCGAGCAGTTGTATATGGTGGGCGGCGGAATCGCCAATACGCTGCTGTGTCAGTTGACGGCGGATGCCTGCGGGATCCCCGTACACGCCGGGGCCGACCAGTGTACTTCACTCGGCAATGCCCTAACCCAGGCGGTAGCTATGGGCGATCTGGTGGGGGGCGAGGAGATCCGACAGGTTATGCGAACCAGCTTTGAGCTCAAGACATACCCGCCACGAGACCCGGCGGTGTGGAAGGCACGCATGGAGATCTGTCGAAAACTGCAGAAAAGCGATTCCCGATAAACAAAAATGCCGCGGGCGGCCTTGCAGCCGCCCACGACACTCAAATTCCTTGAAGGAAGGGAGAAGCAAATTACAGACTGCGACGCTGACGGAGCCAGCCGACCAGTCCCATACCCAGCGAACCCAGCAGGATCGCGCCCGGAGCCGGGACCATGACCAACTGCGACTGAACATCGGTGAGCGTCTGATCTTTGTTGACTTTCCAGAGGTTCAGGACCTTCACGCCGTTTCCGGTAGCATTGGCCAGAATCAGGCTATTGTTGAACGCGGCGCCGCTCTGCGAAGCCCAAATCGCGTTCTGATAGGCCTGTCCCTGAGCAGCCGTCGGATTGGACAGCATCAGGTAGGAATGATACAGCAACTTGGTGCTGGCCTGAAGAACCGTGTAGAACGGGGCGGTGTTACCAGCACCGAAGGCGCCGGATTGGACCGTATCATCGATGGTGGCCAGGTAGGTTCCCGGCAACGATACCTGGACTCCGGTCTCCAGACAGAAAGTCGGGAAAGTGTAGTTCGTAAACGAACCGTAATTCCCTGTTCCGTTCAGGACCACCTGAAACGGGCCGCCGGACCAGGCCGGAGGCAGGGCGCTGATTTGGGCCGTGTAGGTCGCCAACACCGGCGAGGCCAACAGGGCCAGTACCACAAACAAGCTTGCTCTTTTCATCATTTTCTCCTTACAACATATTCTTCAACTGTTTTATTGTTTGGCGGGATACGCTCCCCCCTGGATACGCTGTTTTCCAAACCCTATTATAGCTAATATTGATCCTATATTCTGTTTCTACTTTTCACTCAAGAGCCAATAGGACAACGATTCGTCCCAGATTGTCCTATCCGAGGGATCCTTTCCCCGCGGCGAAACGACCGCCCCATTTCGTTACCACCATGAGCTTGATTATACGAAATCGGTTTCGTGGATTTTCAGGGAATTCGTTATCGGGACCCATTTTTTTGGCTTTCGAGCCGTCGGTTGTACCGTGTGTAGAGTCTGTAGGGTTGTTGAATGCTGCCGGGGAAATGGAGTCATGATCCGTGCGGAAATCGAGGGATGAAACTCGCGCAGACGGCATGGGAATAACGAGACCGCTCAACCGATTGATAAAAGAAGATACTGGACAATTCAATACCATTCATACAAATATATGTAGATATATATAAAGTCCGAAGCATGGTTCAAACAAAAAAGGCCGCGACTGTCGCGGCCTTTTGATTTCCAGGTTGATAAGAAAACTTACAGGGCTCTTCCTCTCCGCAGCCACCCGACCAACCCCAGTCCCAGCGAACCGAGGGCCAACGCGGCGGGAGCCGGAACCACGATAACCGAAGGCGGCCCATTCGAGGTGACGCCGTTGACTTGAATGACCAGATCCTGATAATCCCGATCGCCAAGGCATCGTCCATCTTCCCACGCCAACACATACGCGCCGGCATCTTTGCCCTTGGTGATCTGGAAGGTCACCATGTGGTCCAGATCAAAGAAGTTCTGGTCGGCATCCGAACTATAGAGATTGCCCAACCGGCCGAAACCAAAGAAGACTCCGAAACGGAACGGATCTCCCGTCTTGTCGGAATCCAAAACCGCCGTGATCGGCTTGTTTGGATTGGCATATCCGAATCCCGCAACGGAGAACAGGGGATTAAACTTCATGGAATCGGTACCGCTGAAATACCCAAAAGTCGCGGCGCCGACGGCGGAAAATTTGGCCTCGAACTGGGCACTGCCGATTCCAGCGAGATTGTCGTAATTCCACAGGTTGTCGAACGCGTCGTCAACGCGCTCATAGCTATTCTTGCCATACAACTTGTCCAAGACACTATAAATTCCCGGCTCAAAAAACTTATTCTGGGAATTTACCGGCGTCATCCCCGCCATCGCCGTTGAGGCGACTGCCACCAATACCGATAATACAAGCACTTTTTTCATAGTTTTCCCCTCATATTATCATATTCTGTCCAATTGCTGCCACTCATTGATGGTTTTCGTGAAACATTATCACACCCACCGATCCGAATTCTACCATATCTCAATATCCATGTCAACAATTAACTGAGATTATTTTTCTCCAACCGTTACACAAAATCAGGAAAACCCGAATAATACATAACATGCCGATATAATTCCATGCCCAGTAAACAATTTAGTTATATAAAACGGCGTATAACAATCGAAATTGCTTTATAAGTGGCGATTTGTATCGACATTCTCAGATAGACATCAAGAAGATAGGTAAATTGCACAAAAAATACTGTCTGTATGATCTATTCTATGCTTTTACCACAAGGGTTACCCACTGACCAGATTTCAACAAGAGTTTTTTTGTAGTATCCCATTGAGTGATCGTATTGCCGAACGGATCCGCCAACCAAGTCGTGCCAGAAATGGATTTCGAAAGCCGGATTTGAACGGGTGTATCTTTTTCACTGAAAAGCAACAGAAAGTCCAGGCCCGATTTTTGGACATGACGGACCCTCAGATCAGGGCAAGGAGGATCCAGCCGGAAAACAGGGGGAATTTTTTGATCCAAAAAGGCGATCAAGCTTGAAGGGGCATCCGGGTTGAACTCGTAGAGACGGTCGGATTGTTTTAGCGTCCGGCGGATGGAATCGGGTTCGATTCGGAAATCCGGTTCAACAATCAGAACCTCGTAATCCATTCCCGCAAGATGGATCCCCTGATCATCGACAACTGCTTTCGACTGAAGATCGGTGAGGGACAGGTAATGAAAATCCCGCTGATTTTCGAAACAGACTTTGGCCGCCCGCCACGGCAGGCGATCGGACTGGCCGAGGATCGCGATACGACAAACGGGTCGGCTGTCGGTATTGAGCCAGCAATTGCGGGCGCACGCGCGGGCGAAAGGAGCAAAACGGTCCCACCAGGAACTGTTCGGGCCGACATCCGGCGGGCGCTCGTCGATCCTCGGACCTCGTACGGAATAATAGAACGCGTGCGGCACCAGGAGGTTACAACCGCGAACCAGTAACCATCCCGCCAGCCACTTCATCTCCTCAAAGGTAAAATTGTGACCATAAGCCCCGCAGAATTCGTTGAGATTGCGCCGCCGTCCGAGATGGACCATCGCCGAGGCGGCGCACTTGGCCTGAGTCGATTGAGCCCCTTCAAGGGCCGAGGGCTTGCCCGGTTCGATGTATCGCCAGACAATATCCTGGCCGGGGATGTGGAACCAACGGAGATTGTCAATATCGTCGGGTTTTTCCGGATGGCCGGTCAGGGCAACGCCATGCTCGCCGCACCAGCGGCAGATCGGAGCGTAAAAAGTCTCCTCCAGACGCACCCGCAGAGCACGATTATAGTCGGCCCGATAACGGGCAGCATCCGGCTCGTCTTCGAACCACAGCGTCGGCAAATGCGGCGTAAAATCATAACCGAGGATCCGGCTGACTTCGGACACAATCCCGGTTGTACCGGCAACGGCTCCGCGTTCGGCATTCTTGGCTAAAATCGAAGGTTCATCGGTAAAGATGGCCGTGATGGTCTTGCCAAAGTGCGGTCTGAATTCATCGTAGAACCGCTGATAGACCAGTCGGATGAAACAATTGACCGATTCCGGATTTAAGATGTCCGCGGCTGGCGGGGTGTTTTCGGGGACTTCCTTATGGTCTGCCCTGCGAGGTGGATCGTCATCGCGGAAATGCAGACCACGGATGGTGGAACTGCCGTCGCGAATCGCCCGATCAAATACGGCGATGCAATGGCCGTCGGACTTGCGAGGGACAATGGCGATCAGATTCTGGCCTTTTTCGGGGACCGGCATTCCGTCGAGGCCGATCCGGAGACCATAGATGCGGTCTCCGGGCTTGGCCGTATCCAGATCGACGGCAAACAGTCCGCGGGTTCGATAGGCGGGATTTTCGGCGACAACTTGTCCGCTCGACGAGCCGCTGGGATACATACCCTCGTCGTAGAGAATCACCCACATGTTCCGTTTGGCGGCCTGCTCAATCGCAAATCGCATAAAGCCCAGAAGCTTGCCGCTCATCCAGCCGGTGTCTTTGGGTAGTCCCGCGCGGGGATGGATCACAAAGGCGTGCACGCCATGGGCCTGAAAATCGTCCAGTTGACGGGATAATTCGGCCTCTGTGAGTGTATCGTTCCAGAACCAGAACGGAGTCAAAGAAAATTCCCTCGGCGGATCGAACCACTCTGCCGGAATTGGATGTTTTATTTCGTCCCCCGCCGAAATGGATACGGACAAGGCCGGGATCGTCAATCCGGCGACCTTGAGAAAATCGCGACGATTGATCCGAGACAATATCATGAATCATCACTCCTGAATATCAGGATTCCGGGAGCGGAATGTCCAGTTGGGCCGGGACGGAAACGACTCCGGCCCGATGGGCATCGACAACCTTTGTCAGTTGCCGGATCACCCCTGGATATTGTTCAGCCACATTATATTTCTCGGAGGGATCCTGCTGGAGATTGAACAACAGCGGCGGACTGTGTTCCTGCAATTCCTGGCCGGTATATTCGGTCTTGGTCGCCAGATGCATCTTCCATGGGCCCTTGCGGACCGCACGAAGCTGCGAACCGGCATAAAAGAACATCGTATCGCGCGGCGAGTCGGCCTTGCCCTTGAGGAATGCCGCAAGTGAAACTCCGTCGAGAATGCGATCGTTCGGCAACCGGGCCCCCGCCAGCTCGGCGAAGGTCGCAAACACATCCAGCGTGCTGGCCAGTCCATTGGTAACCGTGGCGGCCGGAATGGTCCCCGGCCACCAGAACAGACCGGGTTCGCGCATGCCGCCATCCCAGGTGCTGCCCTTCCCGTCCCGCAACAGGCCGGCCGATCCGCCTTGTTCATTGTAGGTCAGCCACGGCCCGTTGTCGGAGCTGAACATCACCAGCGTGTTGTCGGCCAGGCCTTCTTTTCGCAGCGTGTCGAGCACCTGCCCCATGCTCCAGTCGATCTCCTCGACGACATCGCCATAGATACCGCGGGGACTTTTGCCGCGAAATGCCTCCGAAGCAAACAACGGGACATGGGGCATGTTGTGGGCCAGGTATAAAAAGAAGGGTTTGTCCTTGCTGCGACGGATAAAGTCCACGGCCTGCTGCGTGTAACGACGCGTGATCGTATTCTGATCGGCGGGCCGCTCAATAATCGTAGTGTCCCGCATAAGAGGCACATTGAAAAATTCAATTTTCGGACTCGTAACCGCATCGCGTCCGGCCCCGGCGACCTTGTCCATATCGTTGCTATACGGAATCCCGAAATACGAATCGAATCCATGGGCCGTCGGCAAAAACTGCGGCAGATGGCCAAGGTGCCATTTGCCCACGCAGGCCGTCGAATACCCCTGCTGCTTGAGGAGTCGAGCAATCGTGATCTCTTCGGGGGGCAGGCCGCCTCCGGAATCCGGAAAGAGCACGCCGCGCTTGCCGAACATTCCATTGCGAATCGGAAGACGGCCGGTCAACAATGCCGCTCGACTCGGCGTGCAAACCGGCGCAGCCGAATAGAATTCCGTGAGTTTGGTGCCCTCGGCGGCCATACGGTCCAGATTCGGCGTGCGGATTGTCGGATGGCCGTAACAACCCAGATCGCCATAGCCCAGATCGTCGGCATAGATGATCACAAAATTCGGCTTGCGTTTGGAAGCCGAGTTTTTGGAAGCCAACGACGACTGACAGGACAAACCGCTCAGAAACAGCAAAGTCAGGCCCGTTGATTGAAGGAAACTTCTACGATTCATGAATTCCTCAAAACTGCGATTTTTCTTTATCCCGGGGCGCGTTGACCTGTTTCCACGGCAACACCTGAGTTCGTTGAGCCCAGGCCTCAAACATCGCCTTGAGTCGCTCGACCCGTTCGGGCTGTTTCGAAGCCAGATCGTGCAGTTCACTGCGATCTTTCGCCATGTCGTACAGTTCCCACGGCTGATTGTGGCGGGCCACAAGTTTGTATTGGCCCATTCTTACGGCACGGTTGCCCTCGTGTTCCCAGAACAAACCCTCCGGTCGTTCGATGGGTCGGTTTTCAAATGCGGGCAACAAGCTTCGTCCGACAAGCGGAATGACGGAATGACCCGCAAACTGAGCCGGATACTCCGCTGCCGCCGCATCAACACAGGTCGCCATAATATCGATCAGGTGGCCACAATGGCCGCAGATCGCGCCACGGTCGCGGATTCGCTCCGGCCAGTGCGCGATTAGCGGCGTGCTGATTCCGCCTTCGTGGACCCAGTGTTTATACAATCGAAATGGCGTGTTTGAGGCGTTGGCCCAGCCCCGCCCATAGGATTGATAAGTATCCGCCGAACCGGGAAGAACTCCTTTGCCTCGCCGTACCGGATCGCCGCTTCGGGTATTCTTCGGCTGGGACTGGAGCTGGAGTTCATTGGCGGCCATCGGAGCGGCCGGTTCCGGCGCCGCTGGGGCGGCGCTGCCAATCTCCTCGGCACAGGCGCCGTTATCCTGTATGAACAGGATCAGCGTATTGTTTCGTTGACCGTTCTTTCGCAGTTGCTCGACAATCCGTCCGATCCCCCGGTCCATACGGTCGATCATGGCCGCATAGACTTCCATTCGCCGGATATGCCAATCCTTCAGCGGCTCATTCTCCCACGCGGGGACATTCGGATCGCGAGGGGTCAGATCCCACTCCGGATCAATCAGACCCATCGTTCGCATCCGTTGCAACCGCTGCTGCCGGACCGCATCCCAACCGGCATCGTACCGCCCCTTGTACTTGACGATATCCTCCGGCCGGGCATGCAGCGGCCAGTGCGCCGCCGTATAGGCGACATACAAAAAGAACGGTCTGTCCGGGTTATGTTCGGAGAGAAACTGCACGGCGTGATCGCTGATCGCGTCGGTGTAATAGAAATCCTCGCCGGGCGGGATTTGCGTATTGTCCAGCGTCAAACTGCTGGGATCAAAATAACTTCCCGCTCCGTCAATGGTTCCGAAGAATCGGTCGAATCCGCGCTGACACGGCCAGTTGTCTTTTGGAGCTTCGGGACGGACGCGCGGGGTCACATGCCACTTGCCGCACATGTATGTCCCATACCCTGCAGATCGGAGGACCTCGGCGATCGTCACGGCATTTCGCGACAGATCGCCCCGATACCCGTCGAATCCCTTGTCCTCCATCATGTGGCCGATGCCCGCCTGATGCGGATACAAGCCGGTCAACAGCGACGCCCGCGTCGGGCAGCAACGAGCGGTATTATAGAATTGCGCGAACCGCAATCCCGATGCGGCCAGGGCGTCGAGATTCGGCGTGTCGATCTCGCCCCCATAACAACCCAGATCCGAAAACCCCATATCATCGGACAGGATGACGATGATGTTCGGCCGGCCGGATCGGGATCCCCGTTGGAGCGAATCGGCACATCCGGCCATCGAGAGTCCGGCCCAAACGCCTCCCATGAACCGGATAAAATCGCGTCGAGATATTGTTTTATCCGAAGACATGTCGTCGTTCCTCCCGGGGAATCTGAGGATTCAAACCGCTGGGTTCATCGGGGTTGGGCGTCGGCATTTTGGCGCCGATCTCCGTCCTCCATTCGTGCAGCCGTTTGAGCATCTGCTCGGCCCTGTCGGGTATCCGGTCGGCCAGGTTGTTCTTTTCGCCGATGTCCTTCTTCAGATTGTACAGCTCAACACGATGGTCTTCGAAGAATTCGATGAGTTTGTAGTCGCCGCTGCGGATCGCGCCGCCGGGTCCGCCGCCCTGATTGCTGTAATGCGGGTAGTGCCAGAACAAGTCTCGCCGCGGAAGTCGTTTGCCGCCCTTCAATAATGGAACCAGCGATACTCCGTCGATATGCTGCTGCGGCGCCGGCGGCAACCCCGCGATCTCCAGGATCGTGGGGTAGAAATCCGTGCTGAGCACCGGCGTCGAACAGGTCGATCCCGGCCGCGTCACTGCCGGCCAGCGAACGATCATCGGCTCTCGAATCCCTCCCTCGTAAAGCCAGCCCTTCCCCGCCCGCAACGGCACATTGGCCGTGGGCGAACCCTCGGCCGTCGAAAGCCCCCCGTTGTCGGACATAAAGAAAATCACGGTATCGTCGGAAAGCCGCAGATCGTCCAGTGTTTGCATAATGTTTCCAACGCTGTGATCGACGCTCTCGACCATCGCCGCATAGACGGCGTGATCCTGAACCTGGCGGGCCTGAGTCGCTCCTTCGGGAACAAACCGCGGATCGCTGGGCGGCAGCGTTCCGGCCTTGGCCAGATACTTATCCGTTAATTCCTTCCTGGCCTGTAAGGGAACATGAACGGCATAATGCGACAGATAGACCAGAAAGGGTTTGTCGCGATTGAGATGGATAAAGCTGACGGCTTCATCGGTCAGTCGATCGGTCAAATATTCTCCCTCAGGACCGGGCGTCAGTTTGAGTCCTCCGATTTTTTTCCCGTACGGAGTAAAGTAACTCGGCGGCGCGCCGTGACCATCGCCGGCGACATTGGTTGCGAATCCCTGATTGTCCGGCAGATACGGAAGGTCGCCGAGATGCCACTTCCCGAAAAATCCCGTGGCATATCCGGATTGCTGCAAGACTTCGGCAAAGGTCAGTTCTTCGAGGGGCATGTGCACAAGAAAATCCGGTGGGAGAAGCTTTCCGCTTTTGCGTCCCGCGATGAAGTTGGTCAGGCCCATCCGAGCCGGATATTTCCCGCTTAGGATGCTGGCCCGCGTAGGCGAGCAGACGGGACAGGCCGCATATGCGTCGGTGAAACGCATGGCCTGTCGGGCCAGACGGTCGATATTCGGCGTTTCGTAAAACGAGCTGCCGAAGCAACCCAGGTCGCGCCAGCCCATATCATCGATGAGAAAGAAGACGAAGTTGGGTTTTCGACGAGAAATTCGAGTTTGAAGGGAGGACTGACAGCCCGCGATCACGGCCGCGGTGATCCCCGCGCCGACTGAACAGAGAAAATCCCGTCGCGACAGACCGACCGATGATGTCCGTGACATACCCATCTCCTCTCCCGGCTGCCGTCTCCATTCGAGGAGGTCAATGCTCGACGGGCGCGCCGAGAATATCTTTGATTTCGTTAAACACCTGCTGGAGCAGCGTGGGATTGTTGGCCTCGACATTCAACCGAAGCAAAGGTTCGGTGTTGCTCGGACGGGCATTGAACCACCAGTCGCGAAACTGGATGGTGATGCCGTCGAGGTCGTCGAACTGGCCCTGGCTAAAGTGGCGGGCAAGGTCTTTCATCACGGCCTCTTTATCCTCGACCTCGAAATTGACCTCGCCGCTGGACCAGTATCGCTGCAGCGGGCGAATCCGTTCGCTGAGGGGTTCTTCGGATTCGCTGAGGAGATTCAGCAGATGCACCATCGTAATCATGCCGGAATCGGCGAAGAAGTTATCACGATAATAGAAATGGCCGCTCAACTCGCCGCCGAAAATGGCGTGGCTGTCGCGAAGCGTTTTTTTCATGTAAGCATGTCCGACTCGCTCGCGCCGCGGGATGCCGCCGTTTTTCAGGATTTCCTCCTGCACGACATGGCTGCTGCGAAGATCATATACGATGGTCGATTTGGGATTGTCGCGAAGGAAGTACGGGACCAGCAGCGCGGTGAACAGATCGCACCCGACCGTCTGTCCCTTCTCATCCACCACAATCAACCGGTCGGCATCTCCGTCGAAACAGATTCCGACATCGGCCGTTTCCTCCAAAACGGTTTGTTTGAGCTCCTCGAGATTGGATTCGACCAGAGGATTGGGGTCGTGCGCGAATTCGCCGTTGTAATCAAAATTCAGACCGATCAATTCAATCGACAGATCGCCGAACAAAATCGGCACCATCTTTCCCGCCATTCCGTTGGAGGCGTCGACGACGATCTTGAGCGGACGAATGTTGGGATTAAGGAACTTGAGGACATGAAGTTTGTATCCGGCCGAAAGATCGCAGTGCTCCACGGCGCCGTCGCCCTTGCCGCGGGTGTGCAGCAGCGATGACGCGATATGCTTGATATCCTTCAGACCCGTATCAGCGCCGACGGGTTTGGCCTCGCGGCCGGAAATCTTGAAGCCGTTGTACTTGGCCGCGTTATGCGACGCGGTGACCTGCACGCCGCCGCAGGTACCGAGATGATTGATGGCGAAGTACATCTGGGGCGTATCAATCATGCCGATGTCGATGACATTGGCCCCGGTGGCGTTCATTCCCTCGATCAGGGCGCGGGCCAGCCGCGGGCTGTGCGATCGCATATCGCGACCGACGCAAAGACACTGGGCATTGGCCAGGCCGCGATCATAACCCCGCAGCATTGACCGAAGGAACTGGGCCGTCGCGTGGCCGATCTTCCATGCGGCCGTTTCATCGACCTGATCGGGATAAATCCCCCGTATGTCATACGCCTTAAAAATGGATGCATCCATACTTAGCTCCGTCGCTGCGATTTCCCATCCGTTTCCTCTTGCGCCCCTATCGTAGAGACCCAACGGAATCTTGTCAAGACATTCGCCGGATCCCATGAAAATCCGGACAACCATTGATTCCGGGAAAATGGAACCTGATCCCTGATCCTCGGCCTGGAGTTTCAGCTCAATGCTCTTACCGGGAATCCGCTGGATCAATTCCCGAATCGGATCCAATACCGCCATATCCTTGAACTTGGCCAGAACAATTTCAAGCAGGGATAAGGGCACGCGCCGGGTGTCCCTACCGGCCGAGACGGAACGCGGTCCTCCAAGTTGGATGCCGGATTTCGCCGGCATGACAACAAGAGTTTATTGGAGCCAATTAATTCAAATACGCCACGGTTCCCGCATTGCCCGATTTCGCATCCGGTTGGCCTGCTCATCATCCGCGAATTCTTCCTTGACCGGATCGAAGGTCAGTTTTCGATTGAGCATCCACGCCGTCGCGGCCGCATGGCAGGCGATATGTGAGTATCGCATGACGCGGCCATGGCAGGCCGTCAGGGCGCGGGACTTGACGCAATCCAGAAAATTCCGCGTGTGGGCCGCCGCATCGGTCCCCGCCATACGGGTAAACTCCTTTAATTCGGACTTCAGCGATTCCGGCTGGGTAACGATTTCGCCGCTGTCGCCGGTCTCGATCCAGCCGGCATCGCCTTCAAACCGGACCGGGCAGGTCCCGGTGAAGGTTCGATAATGGGGATCCCGATTGCCGAAGGCATCGTCGAGAAAATCGATAACCAGTCGCACGCCATTGGCATAACGGGCCGTGATGTTGTCGCGCATCGGCTCGTATTCCTGCGGCACGGTCCCGTCGGCCCGGTTGGCCCATTGGCACAGATCCACCGTGTGGGCCGCCCAGTCCAGGATCGTCGCGCCTGAATCGAAATCGTCATGTCCGCGCCAGCCGCCGGCGACATAGTGCCGGTTGTACGGCCGCCAGGGAGACGGGCCCAGCCAGCGGTCCCAGTCGCACTCGTCGGGATCCGGTTCCGGCTCGGCCGGTAACCAGTCGAACCGGACCTGCGGGCGATAACTCGACGCGTGGAGGGTGTGGAGTTTCCCGAGTTTCCCGCTCTGGGCCAGGTGGGTCGCAAACTGAAAATTGGGTACGCTGCGCCGCTGTGTCCCGGCCTGAAAGACCCGGCCGTGTCGCCGCATCGCGTCATCCAGCGCCTGGCATTGGCCGATCGTCATGCCGCAGGGTTTTTCGCTATAGACATCCTTGCCGGCCTTGGCCGCCAGGATCGAGCCCAGCGTGTGCCAGCGATCGCCGGTGGCGATCAGGACTGCGTCGATATCCGGACGGGCCAGAAGCTCAAACAGATCCCGATGCATCGTACAGTCTCGGTTACCGTATTTGGCGTCGGCCATCTCTTTGACGGCCTGCCGGCGGCTCCGCTGAACATCGCAGACCGCCACGAACTGCACATCCTTTTCCGCGATCATACATTCCAGCACATGCCGGCCCCGCGGACCGATGCCGATGGCTCCCAGGACGATCCGCTCCGACGGGGCTACACCGCCGGCGCCGAGGACTTTTCCGGGAACCAACCACGGCAAGGCCGCCGCGCCTCCGGCAAAGAGCGATCGCTTCAAAAAACCGCGGCGGGAAATCGGAATGCTTTGATGGGATTTACTCATGAACATCGTTCCTTAGAAAAAATCTGGGAACATTACGCCGATCAACCAAATCCGGGGTTTATCAGTACCCAAAAGTCACCGATCTGTCAAGAATATCAACCTCGCTGATAACCGCCCTTGCATGGCTCATTTCAACCAATCACCGGCGGATCCTATGAGAAATTCTTCCAAGGGGATTCCACCTGTTCCGATCCGCAATCGTCGGTGGATCGGAAAGGATCGGCTCAAGTCATCGATTCCGAATCGACGATCGATCCGGAGACCACAGGAAACTTCGAATGTCGTCAGCCGGTCACCATGACGAATAATGAAGTCCACTTCTCGGTCCTGTTTGTTCCAATAGAACAGTTCATAGGGCTTGTTTTGGATGCCGTTATACAGATGAGCGCCGACAGCCGATTCGACCAGTCGTCCCCACTGTTTTCCATCCTGTCGCCATTCTTCGAAGGGGTGTCCGGAAAGAGCCGTCGTCAATGCGTTGTTCAGGACGAGTAATTTGGGGCTGGATGATTTCTGTCGAATCTTCTGGCCGCAATATTTGTGGAGACCGACGACCAGTCCCGCTCCGCCTAACAATTCCAGATAATGAGCCAGAGTCGTGGTATTGCCCGCATCCTGCAATTGCCCCACCATCTTCTGATACGAAAGAATTTGCCCCGAATAAGCACAGGCCAGATGGAACAATCGACGCAGCAAGGCCGGTTTATCGATACGGCTGTGCAGAAAAATATCCCGTGACAAGGTCGTTTCGATCAGGGACTGGTTGATATACGATGCCCATCGATCCGGATCGTTAATCAATGATGCCGCGCCGGGATATCCCCCATAATAAAGGTATTGATCCAGAGACAATCCAAAGGCCTGCCGCATTTCCGAATACGACCAGTGTGTCATAGGCAAAATCTCGAAACGGCCAGCCAAACTTTCCGACAATCCCTTCTGGACCAGCCAGGGAGAAGATCCAAGCAGCAAAACCCGAAGATCCCGATTGTTCTGGGAATCCTCGTCCCAGAATTTTTTTACCGTTTCCGACCAGCCGGTGACTTTCTGGATTTCATCGATGACCAACAGAAAAGCCGAGGATGTGGCTTGTACTCGGGCGAAATCCCATTGCCGACTTAGCCAGGAACGATCCTGAAGAGTCGGCTCATCGGCTGAGACAAAATGGGCCGCAAGACCACTGAGCTTGACCGCCTGACGGGCTATCGTGGTTTTTCCCACTTGGCGCGGGCCGATCAAAACCTGTAGAAAACGGCGAGGTTCCGATAATCTCTTGACAATATCCCGAGTGCAATATCTTATAAATTCTTTATCCATAAGTATTTATACTTTCACTCAATACGCTGAGCAATTTTACTCAATACATTGAGTATTTTCAATGATATCGGCAGAATTCTGATTTCCCATAAGTCCGTATCCGGGAATTCGGAGAAACCGGATCAAATCAAAGGTAAAACCATGAAAGGTTATTCCGGTTCGATTGATTTTTGTTATACTGTTGCCGCCAATGAAAAGTCCATAACAATCAGGAGGTTCGATCATGCGGAACATGCGGATGATGGCAGTAGCGTGGATGGTGGCAAGTTTGGTCTCGCTGGCGGCGGCCCAGGAACAGCCCTCGCCGCACTATGTCCCGGCCGACAAGCAGCTCTCGGCCGAATGGATGGAAAGTTTAACCGAGCCGGCGGGGATACAAAAAATCTATCGCGGGGCCGAATTGGAGATGATCGGCATGCCGTGCGGCGGGATCGCGGCCGGACAACTGTATCTCCGCGGCGACGGCACGCTGGCCTGGTGGTGGATCGCCAACAATGCCTACAATACCGGTTACGGAGCCGAGAACACTTCGTGCTTCAACACCGTGCTGGGCGAATATTCCGTCTGCTACAAGGCCGCTCGACCGGCGGGGTATATCGATCAGGGGTTTATGATTACCGTCAAATCCGGCGACGGACCGGCGGTCGTGAAAACCCTCAGCCGCGACGACTTCGACAATATCGGCTTTATCGGGGAATATCCTATCGCCAAAGTCCTCTATGAAACCAAGGGTAAACCCGCTCTGCCGGTAGCGGTCGAGGCGACGGTCTTCTCGCCGTTTATTCCCCTCAACGCCAAAGACTCGGCGATTCCCGCAACGATCTTTCAGTACACGCTGAAGAACACCTCGCAGCATCCGGTCGAAGCGATCCTCGCCGGATGGTTGCAAAATCCGGTCTGCCTGGACCTGCTCGGCAAGACCGTCGGCGACAGCAGCAACCGGACCGAAGTCTCTTCGCAAAGCAAATCGGTCGTATTCGAACTGGTCGAGTCCAAGACCCAGACCCACATCGAACGGATCGTCGAGATGTACGACGACTTCGAGTCTGGTTACGGAAAATGGACTGTCCACGGCGAGGCGTTCGGCAAGGCCCCGGCCGCGGGAACACTCGAAAAACAAAATCCCGTGTCCGGTTTCAACGGCAAGGGGTTGGTCAACTCTTATCTCGGCGGCGACGATCGGCTCACCGGCAAGATGATCTCCAAACCGTTTGAAATCAAACAGGAGTACATCTGTTTTCTGATCGGCGGCGGATCGTTCGCCAAGAAGACCTGCATGAACCTGCTGATTGACGGCCAGGCCGTTCACTCCGCGCGCGGTCGTAACAGCGATCATTTGGAATCCGGTTTTTGGAATGTCAAATCCTTTATCGGCAAGACGGCCTTTATCGAAATCGTTGATGACGCCACCGAGGGCTGGGGACATATCAATGTCGATGACATCTATTTTTCGAATCTTCCGCCAAATATTCAGACGGAGTTTCCGAAAGATCATCCTTACTTTGGCAATATCGCACTGACAGTACTGGATGGTAAGGGCTGGGCCAAAGCCGCAGTCGCCTCATCGTCCAAGCTGCGGGAACAACTGGTATCCGGCAAGGTCGAAGGCGCGACCGAAAGCCGTTATCCCCTCGGCGAAAAACGGCTGGGGACCGTCGGTACCACCGTCAAACTCGGGGCGGGGGAAAGCAAGACCGTATCTTTTATATTGTCGTGGTACTTCCCCAATCGTCGGCAGGACAACCGCGGTTACGATTGTATGCGGCCCATTGAGCCGATCGGCAATCCAGTCGGGAACATGTATGCTAACTTCTACAAAAGCGCCCTCGATGTCGCCGAGTACATCCGCGCCAATTCACAGCGGCTGATCGGCGATACGCTTCTGTTCCATGAGACCTACTACAAGAACACCACGCTGCCCTACTGGCTCAACCAGCGGCTGATGATGCCGACGGCCAATCTGGCAACCGAAACCTGCCAGTGGTGGAAGAGCGGCCGCTTTTGGGCGTGGGAAGGCGTGGGCTGCTGCAACGGAACCTGCAACCATGTTTGGAACTACGAGCATACCATGGCGCGGCTGTTCCCGGAACTGGAACGCAGCGTGCGACACTGGCAGGACTTCGGCGACGGGTTCAACCCCACAGACGGCGGCATCGGCCACCGCGGAAAGGGGACCGGCGTGGCCTTCGACGGTCAGGCCGGCTCGATTATGAAGGCCTATCGCGAACATCTGTCCAGCGCCAATGACGAATTTCTCAAGCAACATTATCCGATTATCAAGCAGGCCCTGGAGTTTCTGATCCGGGCCGACGGCAACGACGACGGCATTATCGAAGGCGAGCAAGCCAACACTTATGACATCGCCTTTTGGGGTCCGAATACCTTCGTCGGGTCGCTGTATCTGGGAGCATTGAAGGCCGGTGAACAAATGGCAATCCGGATGAACGATAACGAATTCGCCGCTCGGTGCCGCACGATCGCCGCGTCGGGCAGCCAATACACCGCCGAAAAGCTCTTCGACGGCGAGTACTTCTTCCAGGATGTCGATCTCGCCAAGCACCCCAAGGATCAATACGGCAAGGGCTGCCTGGCGGACCAGTTGTTCGGCCAGAACTGGGCTCACCAGCTTGATCTAGGCTACATCTATCCGCAGGACAAGGTCCGCTCCGCCCTGGCGGCCGTGTGGAAATACGACTGGGCACCGGATGTCGGCCCGCAGAACAAGGCCTATCCGCCCGACCGTCCGTACGCCAACCCCGGTGAGCCGGGCCTATTCATCTGTACCTGGCCCAAATCCAAACACCTGCACAAAGACGGCGTTCTTTACCGCAACGAGGTCTGGACGGGTATCGAGTATCAGGTGGCCGCTAACATGATCTACGACGGCCTGATGACCGAAGGACTTTCGGTCATCCGCGCCATACACACGCGATATGACGGCGCCAAACACAATCCGTGGAACGAAGTCGAATGCGGCGATCACTACGCCCGTTCGATGTCGGCGTGGGGCTGCGTGCTGGCGCTGCAGGGTTATCTCTACGACGGGCCGCAAGGGCTGATCGGTTTTGTTCCCAATTACAAGCCCGACAACTTCGGCGGCTTTTTCACCGCGGCCGAGGGCTGGGGCAACCTGACGCAAAAACGCAGCGGCAGCACCCAGCAGTCAAAGATCGAGGTCCGCTGGGGCCATGTCCCTATCAAGACTTTCGTCGCCGGATTGCCCGAAGGCAAGACCGTCAAGTCCGCCAAGCTGATGATCGACGGCAAGGCCGTCGAAACCAAGACTCAACAGAACGGCACGCGACTGATCTTTGCATTGTCAGCCCCGACCGATCTGACAGCGGGAAAGACGCTCGAATCTACCATTGAATGGTAAACAAAGAAATTGAAAGTTGGGAAAGTGGGGCCATTTCAACAACCCCACTTTCCCCCCCGACTTCGGCATGGCTGAAAACGACAAGTGAACCTCTCAAAGATCATTCCATTATTCATCCTCCCTCTGTATCGGAATCCTGATCTTTGTTGTTGGGCTTGTCCGTATTTTCTACTCCGGGATTATGGACAAGATTCGGTATGAAAGCATTACCGGAATCAGAATGGCGTTGGCTGAATATGCTGACGATTTCGAAACTTTTCCGCCTTTGGACCAATGGTGCGATAAGCTGGTTGAAGAGGCCGATTGTGCCCCGCTGACATTTCAGGGTGTGATCGACGACAGGGAAGAGGGGGTCTGCGGTTATGCCATAAACGAGAACTTGAAGGACAGGAAGTTATCTGCATTGAATGGAAGAATTGTCCTTGTATTTGAAGCCAAGGGACCCTGGAATTTGCACGGTGGTCCGGGGCTGATGAAGGTGTCAAAACAAAAGAAGATCGCCGTAGTATTTGCTGATGGGCTTATGCAATTCATAAAGCCGGAAGATATCGATCAACTGAAATGGAAACCGTAGCAAAGAAATATCTGTTTCAATACCGGCAGATCTGAGAACCAGGGTCATCTATCGCGATTTTATCACACCTGGCCGGATACTGACTGGCATTTGATTGTGATTTGAACGAGCGGGCAGCGTTCCTGTCCATCAAAAACCATTAATAACCTTGACAAAATACTCCGACAAATACGAAAGATCCTTGACTTTATACGATTCTAAGATATAATATACAGGATCTACATTTAATATGTTTACAGTATCCTACTGTCGAATCGGAGTTTAGATTCATGAAACGGCTGGCCGAACAACAGGTTTTAGAATGGAAGGCGTCCACCAGACGCAAGCCGTTGATTATCCGCGGGGCTCGGCAGGTGGGCAAAACCTGGCTGGTCGAGAACTTTCTGGCCAAGCAGTTTGAAAGCTTCGTCAAGATCGACCTGGAGAAACGGCGGGATCTTCATCCGCATTTCGATGGCAATCTGGAACCGAAAGTCCTTCTGGCCTATCTGGAATTGGAAGCCGGCCGGATCATCCCCGGCAAGACCCTGCTATTCTTTGACGAAATCCAGGCCTGCCCGCGGGCGATCATGGCGCTGCGGTATCTGTACGAACAGATGCCCGAGCTCCATGTGGTCGCCGCCGGATCGCTGCTGGAGTTTGCGTTTGGGGATATCTCGATCCCCGTGGGGCGCGTGCAATACCTGCACATGCATCCGATGACCTTCTACGAATATCTTCTGGCCTTGGGTAAGGAGCCGACTGCCGAATATGCGATCCAGTCCCCCGCCGAGGTCGCCCCGGAAATTCAGAACGCGATCCTTCGGGAATTGCGAAGCTATTTCTTTGTCGGCGGAATGCCGGAATGCGTCAGGGTCTATCGGGATACTGGCTCGATGATCGAAGCGTTTAAGGTCCAGTCGGAGATCCTGGATTCCTACCGCGATGACTTTGCCAAGTACAGGCCCAAAATCGATCTGACCTGCCTGGACGCCGTATTTCTCAATGTCGCCAAGAGCATCGGGGAGCAACTGAAGTACACCCGCCTGAATGCCGGCCACTCCGGGCCGATGAATCACAAGGCCTTCGACCTGTTGACCAAGGCCAGGATTGTTCACAAGATTCCGGCCTGCGATCCATCCGGTTTGCCGCTGGGTGCCACGGCCAATCCGAAGAAATTCAAGGCCGTGCTGTTGGATATCGGCCTGCTCCAGCGAATCTGTCAGGTGCCCGTCGAATTGGAATACAAGCAGGACGATCTGCTGGCGATCTACCGGGGGCGGCTGGCCGAACAGTTCGTGGCCCAGGAACTGCTGGCCAAAAGCGGCTCGGAGCTTTTTTACTGGGCACGAGACGCTCGCGGCAGCAGCGCCGAGGTGGATTATCTGGCCGTTCGCAAGGGAACGATTGTGCCGATCGAAGTCAAATCCGGCGCCGGGGGAAGCTTGAAGAGTCTGCATCTGATGCTGGAAACCTACGACAACTGTCCCGAGGGAATCGTTCTGTATAGCGGGACATATACGGCCCTGCCGGACAAGAAGCTGACCTTTATGCCGTTGTATTGCGCCGCCTCCATTCCCGATTCAATCGGGTGACAAAAAAGATATTTCAGATCGTTTCCTGTGCTATCGGATTCCTCTGGCATTTTTCGGGTCTTCTGACATAATACTCCGCGTTGCCGGGGGTGGTCCTGTTCGATTCGCGAGAATAGGATTGTCCGCGGATGGAAATGGATTCTCAATCAATCGTTCAGGAGCGGAAGGTATGGATGCACTGTTTCTGTCGCGGCTGCAGTTTGCGGTCACGCCGTTTATTCATTTTCTATTCGTGCCGCTGACCATCGGTCTTTCGCTGATGATCGCGATCATGGAGACGCAATACGCCCGCACCGGCGACGCCGAGTATCGCCGCATGGCCCGCTTCTGGGGCAAGCTGTTCCTGATCAACTTCACCATCGGCATCGTGACCGGCATCGTCCTGGAGTTTCAATTCGGGATGAACTGGTCGCGATACTCCGAATATGTCGGCGACATCTTCGGCTCGCTGCTGGCCATCGAGGCGACGGGTTTTTTCTTCCTGGAATCCACGATGATCGGCGTGTGGATCTTCGGCTGGAATCGTCTCAGTCCCCGCACCCACGCCGCGGTCATGTGGCTGGTCTGCATCGCCACCTGCGGCTCGGCCTTCTGGATCCTGACAGCCAACGCCTGGATGCAGCACCCGGTCGGTTACACGCTCCGCAACGGTCGGGCCGAGCTGACGGACCTGATGGCCATTATGCTCAATCCCGCGGCGATCTGGTCGATCGTGCACACCATCGCCGCATCGTGGCTGGTAGCCGCGTTCTTCGTCATGGGAATCAGTGCCGCCCACCTGCTCAAAAACGAAGTCCCCTTCTTCGTGCGGTCGTTGCGGATCGCGCTGGTCGTCGGCTCGCTCGGACTGATCGCAATGCTCGGCTCCGGCGACATGCTCGGCGGCGAGGTCGCCCGCATCCAGCCGGCCAAGCTGGCGGCGATGGAGTCGCACTGGACCACACAGGGGCCGGCCCCGATCACGCTACTGGCCTGGCCGGACGAGGCGGCCGAGAAAAACGCCATCGAGATGTTCTCGATCCCCGGCGGCCTAAGCTTGCTGGCCTTCAAGGACTATAGCCATCCGGTTACCGGCCTGGCCGACATCCCCAAAGACGAGCGCCCGCCGGTGGCGATCTCCTTCGTCAGCTTCCGCCTCATGGCCGCCATCGGCTTTGCGATGGTAGCCGTCATGGCCCTGGCCTGGCTTCGATACAAAAAAATCGCCGATACGCCCCTGGTCCTGTGGCTGCTGGCCCTGTTCATCCCCCTGCCGTACATCGCCTGCAACAGCGGCTGGATCCTCACCGAGGTCGGCCGACAGCCGTGGATCGTCTATGGCGTGATGAAGACCGCCGACGCCGTCACGCCCGGACTGCAACCCGAGCAGGTCGGCTTTTCGCTGATCGTCCTGACGATCCTCCTGACGCTCCTGACGATCGTCGCATTCGGACTGATCCTCAAACATTGCCGTCGGGGACCTGCGGCCCTCGAAGGTAAATCATAAGGAGACCCGCCATGACGCTCGAAACGACCTGGTTTTTCCTGTGGGGCCTTTTGTGGGCCATGTATTTCCTGGCCGACGGTTTCGATCTGGGGGTCGGGATGCTCCTGCCGTTTGTCGCCAAAGGCGAGAATGAAAAGCGATTGTTTTACAACGCCATCGGCCCGGTCTGGAACGGCAACGAGGTCTGGCTGATCACCGCCGGCGGCGCGACCTTCGCGGCCTTCCCGAAAACCTACGCGATCCTGTTCAGTTCGCTGTATATCGCGCTGACGCTGCTGCTGGTGGCGCTGATCCTCCGCGGCATCTGCTTAGAATACCGCAGCAAAACGGACGGACCCGGCGCCCGGTCGCTGTGCGATGCGGGATTGTTTGTCGCCAGTGCGATGATCGCGCTGCTGATCGGGGTGGCTTTCGCCAATATCTTCCTCGGTCTGCCCCTGGAAAACGGCGTCTATCACGGCAGCTTCCTCAACTTGCTCAGTCCCTACGGCATCGCCGGCGGCCTGTTCTTCATCGCGATCTTTTTACTGCACGGCTCAATCTGGCTGGCCGTCAAGACCGGCGGCGACCTGCAGCAAAAGGCCTGGCGAATCGCCAACGGCCTGTGGATCGTTGTGTTGCTGCTAACGGCGGCCTTCCTCGCATACAGCTACTTCGAGACTCGCCTGTTCGCCAACTACCTCAAGTACCCCCTGCTGTTCCTGGTTCCCGTCGCCGCGGTGGTCGCGCTGCTTTTGTGCCGCGTGTTCCTGTCGCGCCGCCAACCCTGGCGGGCATGGCTGGCCTCGGCGGGATTCATCTTCGCGTGTACCTTCTTTACGATCCTGGGCCTGTTTCCCGCGATGATCCCCTCCTCGATCGATCCGGCCCACAACATCACGCTGGATAGCGCCGCCTCCAGCAAACTGACTTTGATGGTCATGCTCGTCGTCGTCGCGGTCTTTGTGCCGCTGGCCCTGCTCTACCAGATCTGGGCGTATCGTCTCTTCGGCCGAAAACTGGAAAACCAAGACCTGATCTATTAAATTCCAATCCGGACTCCCATGAACCTGTTCATTGATATCTTCACGAAAATCTTCTTCATTCTGTCGCCGTTTTTTTCGGTATCCATGTTTCTGCTGCTGTCCAAGGACATGGACCCTCCGACCCGCAGACGCGCTGCGACGCGAACCAGCGCCGCGATCTTTGTGTTGTGTTTTGTGGTGTATTTCTTTGGAAACCTGATCTTCAGGGTTCTGGGGATCACGGTCGCGGCCTTTCAGGTCGGCGCAGGAACCCTGCTGTTTCTGACGGCGGTCCACATGGTCCACGGGCGAAGATCCGAGATCGCCCATGCCGTAGACGAGGATTTTGCGATTGTGCCGCTGGCGATCCCGATGATCGTGGGTCCGGGTACGATCGGTTCGCTGCTCGTGCTGGGCATGGAGATCAGCGGCGCCGAAGAGAAAATGGTGGCGGCTTCGGCGATCTTTTCGGCGGCGGCGATGATCTCGCTGTTTTTGTTTCTGGCCGTGCCGATCGGACGGTTGCTGGGCGAAAAGGGTTTGCAGATGATGATGAAGCTGACGGGACTGATCTTGACGGCCATCGCCGCACAGATTATCTTCACCGGCGTGCGAACCTTCCTGAATCTGAAATCCTGACAAAGGCGGTCCGATGTGGACAATGGAAATCGGCGTGATGTTGTGCATGATCGGCCTGAACGGCCTGTTTTCCGGCTATGAGATGGCGCTGGCGGCGGTGTCGATCACCCAGTTGCGGGTGATGGCGGAAAAGGGCCGTCCCGGGGCCAGGGCGGCGCTGGACATGAAACAGAATATGGCCGGGAGCTTGGCCGTGATCCAGTTGGGGATCACGCTGTTCGGGGCGATCGCGGCGGCCACCGGCGGAGCGGGCGCCGAGGGGATGCTGGCGCCGTGGCTGAAGGGTCTGGGGCTTCCGTCAACCCCGGCCAAGATCCTCGCCGTCGGGCTGGTGGTCCTGCCGCTGACAATCGTTTCGATCGTGTTCGGTGAGCTGATTCCGAAGGTCTTTGCCCTGCGCAATCAAGAATGGCTTTGTCTGAAGCTGTCCGGCCTGATGCGGGCTTTCGCGCGGATGGTTCGTCCGGTGGTGGCGCTGCTGGAATCGGCCGTTACCGGAATCGTCAACTGGGCGCAGCGGCGATGGCGGCCGACTTCCGCCGACGGACCCCACTCCGAGCCGACCGAACTGCGGGATTTGATCGCCGTGGCACAACTGGCAAGGGCATCGCATCTGATCGGCGGACACGAGGAAACGATCATCCGCAACGCCGCGGGCCTGGCGCGAAAACCCGTCCGGGAGATTATGCTGTCGTCGAAATACATCAACATGCTCAACGCCGATGATTCGCTGGGGCAATGTCTTGTCGCCGCACATCTGTTTTTGCACACCCGCTTTCCCGTCACCGAAAAACCCGGCGACCCGCAGGCGATCATCGGGTATGTAAATTTCAAGGATATCGTCGCGCTGATGCGTCTGTCGCCCAAGCAGGTTTCGCTGCGGGCGATTCTGCATGCGATGCCGGATCTCCCGGAAGGGCTTTCGGTCGCGGCGGCCCTGGATAAGATGATGCGAGAACACACCCACATCGCCCTGATCCGCGACGATAAGCAAACGACGCTGGGAATGATCACGCTGGAGGATGTGCTCGAAGAACTGGTCGGCGAGATCCACGACGAGCATGACAAGTTGGGCACACACATCACGCGGGCGGGTCACGGCTGGGTGATCGGCGGCGGGGCCCTGATTCATCGCATCCAGGAGATCACGGGGATTCGATTGCCCGACATGCCGGAGTTCAGCACAACGCTGACCGACTGGGTCTGCCACCGATTGGGCCGGCCGGTGCTGGGCGGCGATGTCGTCGAGATTCCGAACCTGAGGATCGTGGTACGGAAAATTCGCCACGGCCATGTCATGGAGGCCCAGCTTACGCCCCCGGATAACGGGCAACAGGGATCGTAAGCCGCGAGACCTTTCTTTTGGAAACCCCCAATTTCATGTTGGGGGTCAAGAATCCGAATGAGAAAATACCCCCCGGGATAAACCCGGGGGCTTTCATTCAGGCGAATATCCAGCGGTTTCCGTCACGCCGAACGGAGGGCGTCGAGATTGGTTACGACCTTGGCAAAGGCGGCGAGGATGTCTTCCGTATCCTGATCGGAACCCAACAGCGGGATTTTGCTGTCCAGCGAGAGAAACTGTTTTTTTGCCGGTTCCAGCCCATCCATCACCGGCAACTTCTTGATCGATTCTCGATACGTATCCAGTCGGGCCTTACCGAAGGCCTTCTCAAAGCCGCGGGAACTGAGGTGTTCTTCGAGCATGCTTTCCTTGTGACAGCCGTTGCGATAGATTCGCGGTCCGCCGTTGAAGGGGATACCCTCGGCGCGGAGGGCTTTGGCGAAGGTCGCGGCCGGAATATCGTTGAACGCGGAAGGATCGTAGTCCATTTCGAACTGGACATAGGTGAACCGGGTGTTTGGATTGTAGCGTTTCCGGGGCGACAGTCCCGGTATTTTGGACAGGTTCTCCTCGAGGTATCGGCCGTGCTTTTGCCGGTCGGCGTCGTGCCGGAGGAATTTGTTGTACTGGGCGGTCAGGACCGCGGCCTGAAACTCCGTCATGCGATGGTTGGAGCCGGGAAACGCATAGCCGCCGATCTGTCCTTTGGCATCGCGGCCGTTGTTGACAAAACTGGCGCAGCGGCGTCCCAGTTCGTCGTCGTCGCTCAGCAGCGCCCCGCCTTCGCCGCTGACCAGCGACTTCCATTCCTGGAAACTGATGCAACCGGTGGCGCCGAAGGTCCCGACCTTTTTGCCGCCGACCTCGGCAAAGACCGACTGGCAGGCATCCTCGACGACGGGAATGTTGTGCTTCGTGGCGATGCCCATAATCTTTTCAATATCGGCCGGATATCCCGCCAAATGGACTGGCAGGATCGCACGGGTGTTCTCGTTGATCGCCGCCTCCACGAGGTCGGCATTGATCGAGCCGGTGTCCGGATCGATATCGACATACACCGGCAGCGCGTGCAGATTGGTGATGACATTGATCGTGGCGATGAAGGTATGGGGCGTGGTAATCACCTCGTCGCCGGCGCCAACGCCCAGACACGCCAGCGATGCGCCCAGCGCCGTGGTCCCGCCGTTGGACAGCACCGCTCGCTTTGCGCCCATCGCGGCGGCGAAGGTCTTCTCGAAATCATAGACGCAGCGGCCGCGAAGGCAACACCAGTTGCGGCTGCGAAGGGCATTCAACAACGCTTGTTCTTCCGCGTCGTCGATGATCGGCCAGGTCGAGGAGTACGACCGGCCGCGAACGGGCGTGCCACCGAGGAGAGCAAGTTTGTTGGGTTGACCGATGAGGTTGGCGGCCGAAAATCCGACGCGCGGGGCGACCGCTATCCCGGCCAGGGCGGCCCCGGTTCCCCGGATAAAGCTTCTTCGCGTAACGGTTGGTTTCATGAGTATTCCTCCCACAAATCAGGTTCGCCGTTCATTGTACCCCGCCACCGGCCTTCGGTAAATGAAAAACATGTGGAAGGCCGCGTTCCATCGCGGCCGAACAACGGCCATGACGAAGCATGGCTCTCCACGCCAAGGAAAATCAACATCCGTCGGGCCGGATTGCCGATAATCAGGAAGACGGGCCATCCGATGTTGCCCGTCGTTCATCGTGTCGGATTTCTCGAAGGGAAGGGTATGACTTTTACGCAGTTGTTGGCCTTATTCACCGGCGCCGGCCCAAGGCCCCGCGTTTGTGCCGATTCCCGGCAGGTCCAGCCGGGCGATATCTTCGTCGCCATCGTGGGCACGCACGCCGACAGCCACGGATTCATCCCGCAGGCCGTCGAACGCGGTGCGACGATTGTGGTCTGTCAGCGCCAGGTCGAATGCGGCAAGGCCCAGCGAGTGATTGTCGCCGACAGTTCCGAGGCGTTGGGGATCCTGGCGCAGGCCTCGTGCGGCAACCCCGCGGCGCAGTTGACCAACCTGGCGGTAACGGGAACCAAGGGCAAAACGACCGTGGCGTTTCTGACGCGGTCGGTGATCCGGACGGCCGGGAAGAATTGCGGACTTATCGGAACGATTATCTATGACACCTGCGACGGAAAACCGATCCCGGCGCCGCTGACCACTCCCGACGCCCTGCAGATCGCGCAGCTCGGACGCCAGATGCTCGACAACGGCGCCCAGTACATGGCCGTCGAGGCCAGCTCGCACGCCCTGTCGCAGAATCGCCTGGCGGGCGTGGATTTCACGGCGGCGGCGTTTACCAATCTGACCGGCGATCACCTCGACTATCACAAGACCCAGGAGGAGTATCTTGCGGCCAAGATGCGGTTGTTCACGGGTCTGCCGATCCATGCGACGGCGATTCTCAATAAACAATCTCCTGTAAGCAAGGAAATCGCCGCCAAGATCCGCTGCAGGATTCTGTGGTACGCAGTCAATGAACCGGCCGACATCTCCGGCTGGGTCGATTCGATCGATATGCACGGCATGGTTTTTTCCATCGAGTTTGACCGTCTTCGGTGCCAGGTTCGAACGCCGATGCCGGGGCTCCACAATGTCAGCAATCATCTTGCGGCGGCGGGGCTGTGCCTGGCGGCGGGATTCGATCTGCCGACGGTGGCGCGCGGCCTGACGGCCCTCAAGAGCGTGCCGGGACGGCTGGAACCGGTGCGGGCGGGACAATCGTTTGCGGTGCTGGTGGATTACGCCCACACCGATGACGCCCTCAAAAATGTCCTGGCGACGCTGCGGCCGCTGTGCAAGGGAAAACTCATTGCGCTGTTCGGCTGCGGAGGCGACCGAGACAAGACCAAACGGCCGCGAATGGCCCGCGTGTGCTGGGAGATGGCCGACCGGATCTTCGTGACCAGCGACAATCCGCGAACCGAGGATCCGCTCAAAATCATCGAGGACATCCTTCCGGGCTTCGAGAATCCGGCCGATCCGCGGATCACCATTCAGCCGGACCGCCGCGCGGCGATCGAGGCGGCGATCCACGCGGCCGGACCCGACGACATCGTCCTGCTGGCCGGCAAAGGCCACGAAGATTACCAGATCCTCGGCACGACCAAGGTTCCTTTCGACGATCGCGAAGTCGCACGGCAAGCGCTGGAAAAACTGCCCACGCCGAGATAAACTGATTTTGTTGTCACATGAGTCCCATCGGCGGGTCTATCGAAAATGGGAATCAAAAATAGAACGAATGGAATGGAAGGGAGCGCGCATGTCGATTGTGTGGAATTTCCGCGGCAATGAGGATTTGATTCCGCCGCAGACGGAACTGGAGGCCAGCCAGGCCAAACGCAAGGCCGAAACCGCCGCTGACTCCGTCCGGGAACTGCAGTCCAAGGTAGAACGGCTGTCGATGATCTGTCAGGCCATGTGGGAACTATTGCGGAAGAAGGCCAAGCTGACCGACGAGGATATCATCAAGCAGATGCAGGTGATCGACCTGCGCGATGGCGTGGCCGACGGCAAGATGACGCGGCAGACGCTGGTGTGCCCGGAGTGCGGCCGCAATGTCAGTTCACGCCGGGAACAATGCCTCTATTGCGGAACCTGGCTGGTGAAGGACAACTTGTTTGAATAAGGGGAACGATCGCCTATCATAAGCGGGTCCGTTCTTTCGAAACAAAGAAGGATATAGTGGATAGGATTTAGATAACACATCTGGCCGAGAAACCCCGGCGACCTTAGTCGGATACGCGATCGCCTCTCTATCCTAAATACTACCTCCTATATCCTGTAACTACACTTCCGCCCAGACGCCGGGGACCGGGACCGGGTAGCGGCCGCTGGCGTCGGCCTTGACGGGGGCGGGGCTGTCGGTGGTCAGGGCGCCGGCATTATCGACGAACTTGAACTCGGACTTTGTGACTTCGTCCCAGGTGACGATGCGACCCATGTGCACGGCCGCACGACCCATGATCGAGGCGAAGTTGGTATAGGCGGCCGTTTCGGCTTCATTATAGGGTTTGTCGTTGCGGATTGCCGACAAGAGTTCATCCCACTCGACCTGATACGGGCTCATGCGTTCTCGTTCCGGTTTCCAGTCGATGTTGTCGTTGGCGGTTCGCTGGTCCTTGTAGATGTGGACGGTCGGGGCGTGGACATCTCCGGAGAATTGCGCCGCGCACTTGGAGCCGTGGACGAAGGTCGCAAAGTCGCCGTAGCACTTGGGCATCGCACGGCCGTTGACGATCGCTCGGGCACCGTCCGGAAAGGTGTATTCGATGGAATAAATATGGAAGTTCTGTCCGGCGTCAGCACTGCCGGGCATCACACCTCCCAGGCCGTGAGCCGAGACCGGCCAGGCGTCCTTGATCCAGCAGCACTCGTCGATCTGGTGGATCATCCACTCGATGAACTGGCCCGAGGAGACCCAGAAGAAACCGTATGGCCTTCGAAGCTGCCAGAGCAGCTCGTTTTCGTTGCCCGGGAACGGCCCCATGTGCACGCCGCCGTCCATGCGGTAGGCACGGATCATGTTGACCTGGCCCAGGGCGCCTTCGCGGATCTTGTTGATCAGGGCGTTGCGCGAGGCCGAGTGCCGACACATCAGGCCCACGCCGATCTTGAGGTTTTTGGCCTTGGCGGCCCCGGCGATCTTGAGGATCCGCTGGGTGCCACCGGAATCGGGGGCGAAGGATTTTTCCATGAAGACATTCACGCCTTTTTCCAAGGCGTACTCGACATGCGTGGCGCGGAAGGCCGAGTGCGTGGCCTGGATCATCACATCGCCGGGGCGCAGGCAGTCGATGGCTTTCTTATAAGCGTCGAAGCCGACAAAGCGGCGATCGGCGGGGACATCGACCTGATTGCCGAACTGATCGGTGAGGTTTTTATGCGAGGCGGCCAGGCGATCTTCGAAGACATCGGCCATCGCATAGAGTTTCTGCGGGCCGGTCTCGGAAGACAAGGCCTGATTGGCGGCGCCACTCCCGCGTCCGCCGCAGCCGACCAGGGCCACGCGGATGGTGTTATCCTCGGCGGCATAGAGGCCCGGCAGGATCGAGGGAAGGACCGCCGATGCGGCAATCATTTTGCCGCCGGTGGCGAGGAAATCGCGACGGGTGGGTTTGGAGGTGGAGATCGACTTCATGGGGACTCCTTGTGTTTTGGCTGAGGGGAACTGCTGGTGGACCGATCTTTCATATATTGCAAATATCGCTCGACAATTTCGGTATCCGAGATGGACTCGGCAACGATCAGACAACCGCGGGCTTTCAGCGTCTGTCCGGCCTTGAGGTCTCGGCCGAACAAGGACAGATACAGCGAGGAATGCCCTTCGCCTTCATAGGGCATCGCGACGGCGAAGCAATCATCCTTCGCGGCCATGACGATCACAGAGAGTTTGTTATCGGCGTCTCGGCGAACGGCCAAGGGAGCCGCCAACTTCGGACGGATCATCCAATCAACGGGATTGGGCTCGATCGTCCAGCGGCCATCCCGGATCAGCGGGACGGATTTGTCGTCGCGGGGGAACATCTGCCAGTCGCCGGCGTCTTTCTTTGCGATGAGGAATCCGCGATCATTTGTATCCGGAAGTTGGGCCACATACGCGGCGGGAGTGGCGAACGCCTTGTCGCAGTACAAGGCCACGAACGACTCGAAGCCCTTCAGGTCCGCCTTTGCGGTGATCGTGATCTCAACATCCAGCGTGGTCGCGTTTTGCCAGCGATAGAGGGCCTTGAACTCGAAGGGTCGGTCCTCGGCCGCGGGCCATGCGAATTCGACGGCCCCGTTGCCCAGCAACTCGGCCGAGCCGTTGGGCCAGTCCCAGGCGGCTGGTCCGTAGCGGTGATTGGCGGTAAAGACGCGGTAGATACTCAGGATTCCCGCCCCGCCGTCGATGCGCCTGCCGGTCGGCACATGCACGACCTGCGTCAGGCCCATCGGCTTTCCGCCGGCGTGCAGCTTGCCGCGAAGGACGCCGGTGTCGAAGGCGAACTCATTGTCGGCGCCTTTGTGAAAGACGCTGCGATGGATCAGAAAGGGTTGTTCGGCTTGGCGCGATAATGAATCGGCGGCGGAGAGATTCGAAGCGAAGGAAAGGACTATAACCAGAAGGATGGGGTTTGAATGGAGGGACTCGCTCCGTCGAGTCCGTTGATCGGCCATGACGGAGCATGGCCCTCCAACTGGATTCCCGCCTTCGCGGGAATGACAACAATCCTGATTCATATTCCTCTCCCTTCTCGATCCGGTATCCCGCTTACTTGTTTTCGTCGCCGGCCGGAATCGCGCAGGCCACGCGGAAGCCGATGATGTCCATCTGCGGCAGCCACCACTTGCTCTTGGGGATCTGCGGATCGTTCATGCTCCACCATTTTTCCTCGACGCCGCGCGCCGCGCTGCGGAGCAGATCGGGCGTGAGGTTATAGAATCCGCCGCGGGCGACATGCAGCTTGCCGGTCTCGGGCCCGAGCGGATTGACCAGTGAACCGGTTGCGACCTTGTAGGCCTCGGGGCTGTAGAAATCGCTGACCCACTCATAGACATTGCCGTACATATCAAAGAGGCCCCAGGGGTTGGGCTTTTTTTGTCCGACGGCGTGGGGTTCGGCGTCGGAGTTTTCTTTGAACCAGGCGTAGTCGCCGAGCTGGGCGGGATCTTCGCCGAAGAAGTAGGCCGTGGTCGTCCCCGCGCGGCAGGCGTATTCCCACTCGGCCTCGGTCGGCAGGCGATAGGGCTTGCCGGTCTTTTGGGCCAGCCACTTGCAGAAGGTGTTGGCGTTGTTCCAGGTCGCGCCGATCGCCGGGTACTTTTTGTCATAGCCCATGGTGATATTCCCATAGACCGGCGTCGGTCCGGTGACGGCATCGACGGCCTTTTCCTCCGAGCCGGTCGCCGTGGCGACCTGGGCGGCCTCGACGCGGGCGGTGACCATCTCGTCATAATAGGTCAGGAATAGTTCCAATGTCGTTTCCGTCGTGCACAGATAAAACGCGTTGAGCCGGACCTGACGCTGCGGGCCTTCTTCGGGCTTGCGTCCGGCCTCGGCTTCGGGACTTCCCATCGTATAGGACCCCGCGCGAATCAGGACCATATCGAAGGCGATCTTGTCCCCGGCCTTGGTCGTTACCGTCTCGGTGAATTTTTTATGGGGGGTATCGGCCGCCAATAGCGAACCAAGATCCATCCCGATCATAAAAATAAAGGATAAAGCCGTTAATAACCTCGTTCCGCGCATGCCATCTCTCCTGAAGGTTGTTGGATCTTCAATCCCGTCCATTTTCCGCAACCGGGACAAAACCGGGGGGTATTGTACCGGGAGAAACCGATTCCTGCAACAGGATACCCTGAATCAGACGCTTAAAGAGGCACTGGGCTTGCAGGAATCTCCATTTTATGAAAAGACTGCCCGTGACTTTAGCCCTACACCAACCTGAACACTTTGTACAGTTCGTACACTTCGATACGCTTCGATACTCTTCGTATTATTGAAATAATCCAAGGGTATGATTCAAATATCGTACCCTGCATGCAAGCCCCCAACTTTATGTCGGGGGTTCATAATCCCGGAAAAGTCAAATGACCCCCGGGATAAATTCGAGGTTTTCATCGCCAACAAATAGCCGACGAAGGGACGGTCGTGCCTGGCCGGGGGGGTATTGGAGGCAACAAAACAGGCCGGTGCCTTTCGGATTCTCCCCCCAGGAAGACATCCGGAAAAGCGACCGGCCCGATAGATCGCTTGCGAGAGTTCGTGTAAGCCCCCGACTTGATGTCGGGGGTCAAAACCCCGGGAATCCATCCCGTGCTTTTCAGGTTATAGATCGATCTCGATGGTGCCCTTGACGCCGACCGAAGGTCGGGTCTCGACGACGACCTCGGTGGCCTTTTCCTTTTTGCGATGGCCCCAGGCGGGAGCGTGGGCGGGGGGGCCGTTACCGATGCCGGGACCGGTGGAAACAGTGGTGGTCGTTGAGCACGAAGTCAGCATCAGGATCGCCAGGACAAAGCTGACGACCGATAAGAACAGTTGTTTGGCTTTCATTTTCGATTTCCCTTTCTTTGACGGGTACGACAACATAAAGCTTACGAAATAAAGTCCGCCGATGACATGGTACGGACCTCTTTTCGGAGCGGCGTTTTTCCGATTGACCCCGGAGGTCGAAGGGCCTACAATTTTCGTCCAACGGGCCTGCGATCGAACGGTCATGGACGGACGCAGGCGGTATCCAGTTCAACGAAAAATAGAGGTGGAATATGAACATTAGAAGCAATCGTCAGGGCTTGACTCGTCGAAGTTTTCTGGCCGCATCGGCGGCGACGGCGGCGGGGCTGTCGGTTCTCGGTGCGGGCTGCGCGCAGGGACAGAAGTCTGTCAGCAAGAAAAAAATTCCCGTCGGGCTGCAACTGTACTCGGTCCGCGGCGAGGCGGAAAAGGATCTGCCCGGCGTGCTCAAGGCCGTGGCGAACATGGGCTACGAGGGCGTGGAGTTCGCCGGCTACTACGGCCACAAGGCCCCCGACATCCGCAAGATGCTCGACGACAACGGGCTGGTCTGCTGCGGCACGCACACGCAGTACGACACACTGACGCCGGAGAAGTTCGAGGAGACCGTCGAATTCAACCGCACCCTCGGCAACAAGTACATCATCGTGCCCTGGCTGGACCCCAACGCCAACAACACCCGCGACGCGTGGCTGAAGCTGGCCAAGGAATTCGACGCGCTGTCCGTCAAGCTCCGTCCGCACGGCATGTGGATCGGCTACCATGCCCACGCCGGCGACTTCAAGAAGATCGACGGCGAAACCTATTGGGACATCCTGTTCGGCAATACCCGCAAGGAAGTCCTCATGCAGATGGACACCTGCAACGCCTCCGACGGCGGCGGGGACCCGATCGCCAGCTTGCGGAAATATGCCGGGCGGTCCCGGACCGTGCACATCAAGGAATATTCGGCCACGAACAAGAACGCCATCCTCGGAGAAGGCGACATCGACTGGAAGACGGTCTTTTCGATCTGCGAGACCATCGGCGGCACCGAATGGTACATCGTCGAAGAGGAAAAAGATGTCTATCCGCCGATGAAGGCCGTCGAACTGTGCCTGCGGAACTACAAAATGCTCCGCACGAAAATGTAAGCGGATTCCACATCCGGTTTCGTTTCTCTTTTCAACGGGCCGCCGGATGAAAGCCCCCAACTTTAGGTTGGGGGTTCATAACCCCGAGAAAGGAAATAACCCCCGGGATAAACCCGGGGGCCTTCATTTCAGGCGCTTCCGTCTCAAATCAACTTTGTCTGGCCGGGGACGAAGGTCGGATAGCTTCCGCCGGGGCCGGGCTGGGTCGGCGGGTCCATGTCGTCTCGACAGTCCTCGGCCCTGGGCGGATAGAAGAAGTCGGATTTATTGATCTGCTCCCAAGTAACTTCTTTACCGGTGTAGCAGGAGATCTGGCCCATAACCGTGGCCATCGTGCTGCAGGCCATGTAGTCGCCGTTGTTGATGGGCTTGCCGGAGCGGATCGCGGCAAACAGCAGGTCGTGCTCGCACTGATAGGGATCGCACTGACCCTGCCACCGCCAGGTCGTCTGGCCCCAGATACGGCCGTCCATCACGGATGCCTTGCCCTTGGTGCCGGTGACGACGCTGGAGTATTCGTCGTAGCAGCCGGTGGTCGTGCGGCAGAAGGCGTAGATCTTCAGGCCGGAGGCCATCTCAAAGATCACCGAGTGATGGTCGAACACATCGCCGTAAATCATATCCGTCATCGACGAGCGTCCCGCCAGGCCGTGACACTTGACGGGCACTTCGTTTTTCAGCACCCAACTGGCCCGGTCCATGTTGTGCACCAGCGACTGCGGCACATCGTCGCCCGACAGCCAGGTAAAGTGATATTGCGTACTGCATTGCCACTGCAGCTCCGAGAGACCGGGCTTGCGGGGAATAATCACATACGGCGCGCGCAGGAAGTTTTCCTCGATCGTCATGATCTCGCCGATGGCTCCGTCCCAGATCCGCTTGACGGTTTCTTCGTAGCCGACATGGTAACGGCTGTGCAGGCCGGAAACGATGCAAAGCTTCTTTTCCTTGGCCAGGTCCGCGGCCTTCTGCATCAGCTTGCAGCCGGCCGGATCGATGCCGTGCGGCTTTTCGACGAAGACATGCTTGCCGGCCGAGATCGCCGAGTACGCGTGCAACGGGTGAAACTTGGCGGCGTTGGCGATGCAGACGACATCCGACAGCTCGATGACCTTCTTGTAGCCGTCGAAGCCCGCAAAGCAGTGATCGTCCGGAACCTGGACTTGATCGCCGCGCTCGCCCTTGATCGCGTTGCGGGCGCCCTGGACGCGGTCCAGGAAGATGTCGCACATGGCGACAAGTTTGGCGCCCTTGTCGGCCGCCAGCGCCTGCGCCCCGGCGCCGGTGTTACGCCCGCCGCAGCCGATCATACCGACCTTCAGCGTGTCGCTTCCGGCCGCATACACGCCCTGCTGCATCGACATCGCGCCCAGCACGCCCAGCGATACCGCCGCACCCGAGGCCTTGAGAAACTCCCGCCGCGTGGTTTCCGTGGAATGGATTGGTTCCATGATGATCTCCTTATGGATGAGTTGTTCGCTCAATTGACTCCTCGCACATATCGTTTCCGTTGACCCAATCGCATCTTACGATACCAGCCCTCAGTGGGAAAATCCATCGCAATTTTGGACTGTCATCGGATCAGGGGTGTTTGGTATAATAGTCCCCGTGGTGATGCAAAGACAAATCCTTCAGAACAGGAGCGCAAGCGATGAAACGCAGAAGTTTTCTCAAGCTGGCGGGCACGGTGGCAACGGCGGCAGCGATGCGAATCCAGCCGGTTCTCTATGCGGCCAATGACACCGCCAACAATCTAACGGACAAAGTCGCCGGCATGCCGCTACGAAAGCTCGGCCGCACAGGATTGAAAGTCTCGCTGGCCGGTTATCCGGGCCTGGCGATGACCAACGCTCCCGATCAGGAGGAATGCAACAAGAGCGTGCGCCGGGCGCTGGAAAAGGGCGTCAACTACTTCGATGTCGCCCCCGCCTACGGCAACGGCGTCTCCGAGACCCGCATGGGCATCGCCATGGAAGGCATCGGCCGCGATCAGTACCTGCTGGGCTGCAAGACCAAGATGCGCGACAAGAAGGGCGCCCGTGAGGAATTGGAGCGATCCTTGCAGCGGCTCAAAACCGACCACTTCGACCTGTATCAGTTCCACCACATCCGTTTTCCCGACGAGGTCAAGCAGATCTTCGGCCCCGGCGGCGCGATGGAGACTTTTCAGGAGGCCAAGAAGGAAGGCAAGATCCGTCACATCGGATTTTCCGCTCACACGACCAAGGGCGCGCTGTTGATGATGGAGGCATTCCAGTTCGATACCGTGATGTTCCCGATCAGTTATGTAGATTATTTCAACATGGGCTTCGGCAAACCCGTTCTGGACCTGGCCGATAAGCAGGGCGCCGCGGTCCTGGCGATCAAGATCATGAGCGGCGGCGTCTGGAAAAAGGACGAACCGCGGTACCGTCCGTGGTGGTATCGTACGCTGGAGTCGCAGGAGGATATCGACCGGGCCTTCCGGTTCACGCTGTCGCTAAAACCGATCGTCATGGGCATTGCGCCGTCGTTCACCGAGCTTGCCGATAAGTCTTATCTGGCAGGGCATCACTATCAGCCCGCCAGCGATGACGATATCGTCAAGCTCCGACAGATGGCCGAGGGGATCAAGCCGCTCTTTGAGGATGAGGAAAAACGCGTCGCGATGGGACTGACCAGCCGCTCGCCCTTCGAACCGCAGTCACCGTACGATATTGATCCCTGCTGTAAGGCCTGATGGGGTTATCTGCTCGAAGGAAACCATGACGCTCAAACCTCTCATCCGCGACGAACAGCCGGGCGACATCGAGGCCATCGCGCAAATCACGGAACAGGCGTTTCGGACGCTGGCCATCAGCCAACATACGGAGCAGTTTATCATTCGCGAATTGCGTGCCAGCGGGGCCCTGACGATTTCGCTGGTCGCGGAACTGAATGGACGAATCGTCGGGCATATCGCCTTTTCGCCCGCGACGATCTCGGACGACTCGCAGGGGTGGTATATGCTCGGCCCAATTTCCGTCGTTCCGGATCTGCAAAGGAAAGGAATCGGTTCAACCCTGATCCGCGCCGGTCTGGATAAGCTCAAGGCGCTGGAGGCCCGGGGCTGTGCGCTGGTCGGCGATCCGGCCTATTACATGCGTTTCGGATTTCGGTCCGATCCGCGATGCACGATGGACGGCGTGCCGCAGGAATTCGTTCAGATCTTGCCGTTCGGTAAGCGTGTGCCGACGGGAAATCTGATCCACCATGAGGCCTTCAACGCTCGGGCATAACCTGAATATCCGGCGATCCAATCGAATTCTGCAATCCTGTCCTCTGTGCATTCCTGCCGCCTCGTCGTTCCGGAAGGTGTGTGACACACGGACCAAGAGCAATCAGGCCGGTTGGATGCGTTATTATCGGACAATCGCTGATCTTCTCCATCCTTGCCACACAAGATCGTCCGGTTGTCTGCCGTAACCTTGACAACCGGGCGTCTTTCGATCATACTATCCGCTGATATCATCCGTCGGGAGCGCCCCGCCGGTGAACGAAGCTCTATGAGGAACGCAATGGCCCCTGATAAACCACAGCCGACTTTGACGGATGTTGTGATGGCGTTCCGGTTCACCGCTCAGGACGAGTGCGAACTGATCAACGGCGTGGTCGCGCTGGAAGGGCTGGGGGAAACCCGCGCGTTGTTTCTGCATCGTTGCCTGGAGCTGACGCTGGCGGAACTGAAACGCTCGGAACCGGCGATTGCCGCCAAGATCATCGGGCCCCTGTTCCGATTGCGATGTTGTCCCAGGGTACGGCGGCTGGTGGAACTGATGCCGCACGAGATCCACCTGCAGACAAATCTTCTGGAATTCGCCCCCGAGGATCGCCAGGACCGCGAGGCCGCCGTGATCGGGCTGCTCTGCGTCGCGTTCGTTCACCGCATGAACGCCGACTGGCACATCACCCGCCTGTTGCGGTACGGTCTGCGATTCTACCTGGCCCATCCGGAAATCCACAAATCCACGATCCAACAACTGCGACGGTTCGCCGCGGATCCCGACATCGAATCCTGGATGGCGGGAATCGAATCGGCCGAGGATCTGCTCGGAATCGAACTATTCTGGAACAAGCTCGGTCGCAGCGACGCCATCGTCGAAGTGTTCGGCCTGGTGCATCAGCCCAGGGAACAAGCGACGGCCCGGCTGCCCTTGATTCTCGATAAATGGGTCCATGATTCCGGTTTTGTCAAAACGCTTTCGCCGGAAACCCTCCGGCTTCTGACGACTCCGTCGCGGATCTTCATCGACAACGGATCCCTGGTCGTCGCGTACGATGTGCGGCGGCAGGTGATTCAAGTGATCCGGGTCACCCCTGAAAACTGGCTGGATTGCTACGCCTGCCCTGAGGCCGCCTCGCGGGTGGTTTTCAAAAATCTTCGAACGGACATCTTCCACGATACCGGACCGTTTCTGCGGACCTGGTTGCAGCGGCTTTCTCACTACGAGCAGGATCCGGCCCTGGGCGAACTGGCCCGGATGCTCATCAGCGGTCACATCCACACCGTTCATGCCGCCCTGGACGAACTGCGATCGCGAATCATTAAAAATCAGAACCGGCAGGAATCGCTTCGGTTGTTGTACGCGGCGCTGTACTACTGGTTCCACGCCAACAAGGGCATCAGCCGGGCGATCTGTTTTCGAACCAGCTATCTGTTGGAAGACCTCCTGACCGAACGGCCGGACTCATTCCCGCCCAGCCGGGTCAATCGATGTTATTTCCGCGGCGAGCCGCCGGTCATTCGCGTTCGGCTGCGCCGCCCCGGCGGGATTGCGGTCTCCGATATTCGGGCCCGCGTTCAGTGGTCGGTCAACGGCGAACACAAGCATTCGGCCGCCATGGTCCGCGTCGCGGAAATGAATCCCTCGGATACGCTCTACTTTGAAACGCACCTCCCTTCCACAAGCGGATGGATTCATTACTCCGTCCAGATCTCGCTGGACGGCGGCCGTTCGTGGGAATACGAAAAGTTTGACGAAAACTCGCACGGTCTCCTGAAACGCATGGCCGACGAGCGAGGCCAGCGCGTTCTGAGTCTCTACGCCGACGCCTTCAACCTCAAACTCGACGCCACGCTGCGACCCGTCCAGGACCCCACCGGCGCGTATGTCTATGGTTCGTTCGACGAACTGGCCGATCAATTGCCCGATATTCGCAAGGAAGGATACACGCGGATCTATCCACTGGGAGCGCTGGAATTGGGGTGGGCGGGCGAGGCCGGACCGGACCCCTCGGTCTTTTCGATCTACGACGGCCGAACCGTCCGCCGTGATTTGGGAGGCCTGGAGGGTCTGCTTCGCCTCAAACAGAAAGCCGACGAACTGGGGATGAAAATCCTGCTGTGCTCGCTGTCGCACTTCTCGCGGGCGTTTCACAGTTGGCCCTATGAACTGCCGGTCTATATCGTCGGACCCGACGGCAAACTCACCCGTCGCGCCGGTTGGGACGGTTTCTGGGACGAGTGGCTCGACAGCTTCATGGTCAATATGCGCGACCTGGACAACATCGAATACCTCATCGCCATCGGCCGCGAACTGACCGAACTGGGTTTCGGGCTCCGCGTGGATGTGGGTCACGGCTTTGACACGGTGTTTCCGATCCGACAGGATCTTCCCGATACGACGCGCCTGTTCGGCCAGGTCACCGTCAAGGGATTCGAGCCGGTGGATCTGCGCGGAACCAACGAACCGAACATTCCGCTGCTGTACATGTGCTACCGGATCCAGAAAGCCGTTCCCAACGCGCTGCTGGCCTACAGCGAGCAGTGGCACGGCAACGAAGTCCGCATGCTCAAGTCCTGCACGATCCCCTATAATTCCTTGATTAAAAACCTCGAAAATATCCACAGCGGACAAGCCGTGGACGCCTCGATGGGTCTCAACAACAACCTGTCGTATCTGGGTGGCATCTACCGGCGATACGGCGGACAGACGCTGTCGCTGTTCAACACCCACGACGAGGAATCGCCGGCCAGCAATTACCAGAACATGATCTGGCCGGCGGCGGCGCTGCTGGCCCTGGGCAGTTACGGCCCGATCATGTATCACATCAGCCGCTTGCCCGGCCCGGAGTTCGGAAATTTTTCCAAACGCTTCGACGCCGCCTACACCGAATGCTGGAAACACTGGGTCAACAATCGATTCAGCCACCCCTGGCAGGAGGAAAACCAGGCCCGCGAGAAAATCCTGCGTAACTATCCCTACCTGCGGGGATTCGGCACCTATCTGCGCCGGCTGTTTTCATTTGTCGATGACTATCCAGTCCTGACCAAGGGCACGCTGATCCCGCTGGCCACGCACAACGGCCGGATCGCCGCGTTCCTGCGGTGTCTGCGGGATCGCAAAATGCTCTGCGTGTTCAATTTCCCCAATCCCTATGCCGAAGGCCAGCAGGCCGTGGCTCGCCCGTTTAGTCTTCTGTTTCGAGATCCGTCCAACGGACAGCTCATCGGCGGCATCGATCCCGACCAGATCTATGAGCTTCGCGAACGGTACAACAACACCGAAGGCAAGATGAAATTCGGCCAGAAAGAATTCTGGTCCGGCCACGAACTGGCCCATCTGGGTTTCGGCGGCGTGTTGCCGCCGGTTTCGACCCGGGTCTTCGAGATCCTCGACAAGGAACATTCCGTGCCGGAAAAACAGGTGCTGTTCGATTCCTTCCGCCGCTACTTCCGCTACGGCAGGAACGACCGCCCCCGACACTGTTATGTGGCCAAGGTCTTCGCGGACAACTGCCAACCCGATCATCCCGATTTCAATCGTTTCGGCGAACGGTTTGCCCTCTTGGCCCATTGGATCCAGAACGAGCCCCAGTTCGGCGCCGCCGCGCTGGGAACGCTGCTGGCCGAGATCAGCGACAACAACCCGCCCATGCGGGATATCGTGATTCAATTTCTCATGCGGATCGCCGTCAACGAGGCCGACCGGTTTGACGCCGGCGTTTGCCGGTCCGCGGTGGATATCCTGCAATCCATAAACATCGGCACCATCGTGCTGGTCTCGCCGGAATCGAAATTCAGCGGCTCCTCCGGCGGCGTGGGTCTTTACACCACCGACATCGCCGACACCCTCAGCGAGCTGGGCTTCCATGTCGTGCTGGTCACGCCCCTGTACGAAAGCAACCGCGATTACATTCACGCGCACTTTGCGCCGCAATTCGACGGCTATCAGTTCACCGTGCGGTTTCCGGATTTCAACGACCAGACCCAGTGCATGCTGCCCGGCTCCACCGTCGATATCGTCAATATCCAGCGGGCTCACCTGGTCCGAACCAAATATGGCAAGCGGTCAAGAATAGATATATTGTATCTTGAAAATTCCAAATATCTCGACCGTCCCTACAGCGGGTCCACCGCCGAGGACAAAATCCGCCGCGCCCGGATTCTTTCCCAGGGGGCCCTGGAAGCCCTGCGGAGCTACAATTATTACCCTTCGATCATCCAGTCCAACGAGTGGCCCTGCTGGCTGACCGCCGCGTACCTGACGACCTGGAAGGAATTCCGCGAGGATATACACTTCGCCGGAACCAAAACCGGCAGCATGATGCACAATCCGCATCCGTCGTACGGAATTGTCCTCAACGAGCACAACCCGGTCAAACGGCATTACTACTGCTGGGTGATGGGTCTGGACCCCAATCACGACTACGATCTGGCCGTCAACCGGGCCAGTCCCGACGGACATCCCATCGAGATGATGCATACCATGCTCAGGACCAGCCACTTCATCGGCACCGTCAGCAAGGCGATGAAGGAACGGATGATGCGCGAGACCTGGTTGTTCGGCCACGCCCACGACTTTTACGAGAAGGACCGGGCGGGCCTGTTCTTCGCCCGGCGAAACGGATTCAACATGGCCGCCCGCCAGCGATTCTGGTTCGGCACGCGCAAGAGCATGGTCGAGACTTGGTCGCCCGCGGCCCGGCGGCGACTGTTCTACAAATACTCCGCGGCGAAAAAGGCCGCCAAACTGGAACTGCAAAAGGATCCCAATATCCGCCTGACGCCCGACGCCGATGGCAGCGATCATGTGATCTTCACGATGCTGCACCGGATCAGCAAACAGAAGGGCTTTGAGCTGCTGGTCGACTGGAAGGTGTATGCCCACGGTCCCGGCCGCGAGGTGCGCTCCGAAGAATGGAACATGGGCGGCGTCACCGTGTTGGAGTATTTCCTGCAGAGCGATCCGAGGATTCAGTTCGTCATCTGCGGCCGGGTGGAAGACAGTCCCGACGGACGCCGCTTTGATATGCACCTGCGTCGGATCGCCGCCCGAGAGGACCTGCGGGGACGATTCGCCTATTACCCGGAAGGCAACCTCAATCCGAACCTGTATCGAAATGTCTATGTCGGCGCGCAATACTTCGTCATGCCGTCCGGCGGTGAGGTTGGTGAGCCGTGCGGCATCAGCCAGCAGGAAGCCCACGCCGGCGGAACTCCCGTCGTCGCCCACCATCAGGACGGCCTGCAATACACCGTTTCGGATACCGACTTCGGCGATCGCGATTTTCCTCCAAACGGGATCAAGTTCAGCGGATTCACGGGGCAGGCCTTGCTCGACGCCCTCCTGGACGCGGTGGAAATCTATTACTCCGGCCAACGGCGCAACTATCGCGACAGTCATGGCCGCCCGAAAAAAATGGACTACGACGAGTTGGTCTTCAACGCCTTCAGCCGGGACCATCGCTGGATCCGCCCCCTGCGGGATTATATTGCGATGTACACCCATGTCCTCGGCACAAAATTGCCGGATCATCTGGATTCCCTGCGAATCATCGAAGAAACCGCAACTGTGGAAGACTCCGAGATGGGCGATGTGATCCTTCGCTACGGCCTGACCGTTCCGCAGACGATTTCGGGACTGATTCATACCCTCGGCTGCAACATCCGATCGGTACAGCGTCGCGGAGCGGACACCCTGGTCCGTTTGCTGCGGGCGATCGAAGACCGGCACTTGACCCAGCATACTCTGCTGCTGCTTCGCGAGGCAAAAGAATCGGCGAACCCGGCACTGGCCGAATTCGCCGAAGATTGCATTCGACAACTGACGCCCCCGACCGAGCCGGTCGCCGGCTGATCGGATGCGGATTATTTCTTGAGCGTATCCAGAATTTTCTGGGCCCGGCTGGTGATCTGCCGACTCCGCGTGACCTTGACCGTTTTCTGCATCGCCTCGGAAACCTCAGAGGGATATTGTCCGGCAATCTTTTCCGCGATGGACACCGCGGCCAGTCCGGCTTCATTTTGAATCGCCGTATTCTCCAGATGGCGCATCGCCAGAGCCAGAGTCTCCGGCGACGGCGCGGTATCCAGGACCGACAGCAGCAATTTTTTGTCCTCGTCGCGTTCAACCAGAGCGGCCGCCTGTTTACACATCGCCAGTTTTTGATCGGCGGGGATGTCCTGGACCCGGATCAGGTTGATGTAACTCCTCAGAGAAACGACCCTCAATTCCGGTTTGGGCGCGCTCTTGGCCAAGTCCAGCAAATCGCCGGCTGCCTCGACCCCCTTCCAGTTCCCCAGCACCTGGATCGCCGTGGTTTGGACTTGCTGATCGGGATCCCGAGTCGCACCGCGAACTGCCGCCAAAGCGTCGGCTCCTCCGTTAATCCCCAGGGCCCGTAACAATGAAGCTTTCTGCGCCGGCTGCGACTTGCCCAGTTGCGCAATCAAAGCGCCGTTGAACGATCGGGGATTCTCGGCCATTGTGCACAGATCAACCAGCGATTTTTCAATCGCGTTGAGATCGCCAGTCTCATTGGCAGCGCCGAGAAGCTCCAGCAGAGCCGGAATCTGCTGCGGACCCCCAAGTTCTCCGATCCGGCGAATCGCGGCCGAACGGATCTGACCGTCGGCATCCTTGCTCGCTTTCAACAGTTCGCCCACCTGCGTCTTCATGCGGCGACGACTCATCAAGTCCATCGCCGCCAGACGAGAGCCCTTGTCGGAAGAGGCAAACATCTTCATGACCGCCGCATCGGCCTCATCCAGCGGCAACGAAGCCAGCGATTCCCTGGCCGAGTCGGCAATTTGTCGGTCGCCGTCCGCCATCAACTCCACCAGTACCGGCACCGACGAGGCATCCGCGATCTGCGGAATGGTTTTAATCGCCGTGACTCGCACGGTTTTGTCTCCGGTCCTGGCAGCGGCAAATAACGCAGGCAATCCAGACGCATCCTCACGGAAACCGAGCGTCTGAAGGATTCGGACCTGCTGATCCACCGATCGTCTGCCCAGATTGTCCGCCAACGCCGCCGTCACTTCCGGCCCCTTCATCGAAATCGCCGTTTGAACGGCAGCCGAGAAGACCAGCCAGTCTTCCGAGACCAGATACTTTTTCAGCGTCGCCACACCTTCGGCTCCGCGCGTCAGGATCGCTCCGCGGATAGCTCCGGACCGAACCTGATGAGCCGTCGGCATCCCCGCCAGACGATCATATATCGCCGTCGCCGCGTCTTTTTGCCCCGTTGCGGCCATTGACTCCGCACACCGGAACAATCCCTCGATCATCGCAAGCTGATTATCACCTGTCGCACTGTCAACGGTGCCTTGCAGCACCTTGGCCGCGGCCGCATTTCCGATCCGGCCCAGCGATTTGGCCGTTATCTGCACGACCTGTGGATCCGAATCTGCAAGGAATTTGGCCAGGGCATCGACGGCCCTGGCATCCTTGCGAACGCCCACACTGCCGATCACGCCGACCAGCGGAAGACCCTTGAGCGTTCCCAGCGACTTGCGGAAGACCTCATCCACTTCCGGGAAGGGCATCGGTTCCAGACCGACCCGCGCCATGTGCGAGAGCTTCTCGTCCGCCAGCAGCGCCGCCAGCGGTTCGATCGCGTCCCGGGTGCCGATCACGCCGAGATTGCGGCAGGCCTGCGCCTTCTCATAATGACCGGCATTGGATTTGAGGACGGCAATTTGCTTTTGTACTTCGTCCGGCGTTGCCGGCGCCACCGTCTGGCCAAGCGCAACCGCCGCGAATTGAACCATCATCACTGAACAGAATATGCTTGATTTCTTCATGGACGATTTCCTTGTTTGAAAGTTGGGGTTCTCACAGACTCCACGGCTCGCGCATCGCCCGCGACCGCAGCCGGTTGGCTTCGGGATCGTTGATGAATTCTTCCTTGTCCGGATCAAACTTCATGTCGCGCTTCAGCCACATGCAGATGTTGGCCGCGTGCACGGTGGACATCGTCCGGTGCATCATCACCGGATTGGCCACCGTCTGACGCCGCGTCTTGACGCAATCCAGAAAATCGCGGACATGGCTCATCGGCCGACCGGTGCGGGCGATGTAGTCGTTGACGATCTTACGGAAGTCCGCCAGCATCGCCGGATTGGACACCTCCGGCTGTGAGTATCCGTCGGCGATGGAAACCCAGCCCTCGTCGCCTTCGTAACAGACTCCGCACGAACCCTTCCAACCGCCGGCCGAACCTTGCCAACCATCCTTGTTCAGGATCATTCGAATCCCATTGGCGAACTTGGTCACCATACCGTCGCCGGTATCGTTCTTGACATACTGATATTCAATGGCCGAAGTCTGCCAGGCGTCAATCGCCACCTGGCATGACGCAAAAGTGTGCGCTCCCCACTCGCCGATGCAACTGGTGTGGAAGTCATAGAAACCGCGCCAGCCGCCACGGGTATAAGTTGAATTGTACGGCCGCCACGGACACGGTCCCAGCCACTGATCCCAATCCACTTCTTCTTTCGGCGGTTCGGGCTCGGCGGGCAGCCAATCGTGTCGCATCTCGGCGGCATCCCACGGAGCAATGTGTGCCCGGACTGTGTGGACCTTGCCCAGCCGACCCAGCCGCACCAGTTCGTTGGCGAAGGTAAAGTTCCCTTCGCTAAGTCGTTGAGTACCTGTCTGATAGACCCGGCCGTAATGCCGCGCCGCCTCGACAACATGCTGACCTTCGGCGATCGTCATCGACGACGGTTTTTCCGAATACACATCCTTGCCTGCCCGCATCGCCATCGTCGCCGCTGCCGCGTGCCAGCGGTCGCCGGTGGCGATCAGCACCGCATCGACATCCGTTCGTTCGGCCAGAAAATCACGGATATCCCGGTACATCTTGCAGTCGGTGTTGCCGTAGCGAGTGTCGATGATATTCTTCACGGCCTGGCGTTGTGCCTTCTTGGCGTCGCAGATCGCGACAAACTGCACATCCGCTTCCGGAATCATCCAGTTCAGGTCGTGGGTACCGCGACCGCCGATGCCGATGCCGGCCATGATGATCTTCTCGCTGGGGGGCACTTTCCCGTCCCGCCCCAGCGCCGCCGCCGATACCAGATACGGCGCCGTCGCGATTGCGGCCGACCGTTTCAAAAACTCCCGTCGTGACAGAGGAACCGATTTTGCCATGTCTGTCTCCTGTGTTCGATGAATGGTCATTGGTACAACCCTTCCTCCCGGCTTGAAAGTGCCGCCGGTGGATGGTCCTTTATTCTACACCCATTCTATCTTTGCGCCCACTGTTTATCATAAAGAATTCGGCAAATCAAACCAAAGACTATGGGGCAGATGTCGTTTCAGGTCACCGGACACCTGCCCCATCTTTCCACACGGTTTTATCCTGTCGGTATCAGGGCATCAACATAAGACATTTTGGCTTTATTTTGACGCGATATCATAGCACAAGAGCTGGTCTTGGTCCCGAAGATACAATTTCTTGCCGAAGACGACTGGATGCGGCCAGGTCTTGGGCTTGCCGAATCCCGGCTGGACAAACCGGCCGAGTTCCTTGTAGCCGTCAGGGCTGGCCGCAATCATGCCGACAACGCCGCCATCCTCGGCCCTTAAGATCAGTTTGCCGTCGGCATAGACCACCGAGCCCTTACCGATCTGGCCCTTCTCGGCCCACTGGATCTTGCCGGTGGCCAGTTCCTGACAGACCCAGCCCTGGCTGTCGCAATGCCCATAGACATAATCGCCGACGAGGATCGCTCCGCCATGGTGATTCGACATACTTCGCTCGGCATAGACTTGCCTGGCGCCAAATGCGCCATCAACCCTGGTAATCTCGAATAGATTGCATCCCGCGCCGTATCCGCTGGTGACATATACCTGATTGCCGCTGACGACCGGAGTCGGGATCACGGCCGTTTTGCCCTTGCGAGTCGCTTTCCATAGCACCTTGCCATCTGTTGATACTCCGACCACATGGTCTGGAGTCAGTTGAATATACTGTTTGACGCCTTCAATCTCCGCGATTACGATTGACGAATAGTGCGCTTCATCGGTGAAGTCTTTCGTCTGCCAAAGCAATTCGCCGGTATTTTTATTCAAAGCGACCATCGCACCCTTCGATCCCCCCGGCGTACAGACCATCCGATCTCCATCCACCAGAACCGATTCACTGAAACCCCACTCCGGCCGCTTGCCGCCAAAATCCTTGGTCAGGTCTTTGCCCCAGACCTTGCTGCCGTCGGCGGTCTTCAGGCACACCAGCTCCCCATACTGTCCGATCACATAGAGCATTTCGCCATCGATCGTCGGCGTGCCCCGCGGGCCGGTGAAACCACCCCAGCCGGGCGCGCCGGATTTCCCGAACGAGGTACTCCACAGAATCTTGCCGCCGTTGAGATCCAGGCAGTGGACATAATCCAGGCCGCCTTTCTCTCCGGTAGTAAAGATCCGATCATCGGCAATCGCCACCGTGGAATAACCCTCTCCGATTCCCGAGGCCCTCCATACCAGTTCCGGGCCGCCCTCGGGCCATGAGGGCAGCAATCCCGTTTCCGTCGAACAACCGTCGCGGTTGGGGCCGCGCCACTGAGCCCAGTCGGCCGCAAGACCGACGCCGGAAACCAACACGACCAAAATTGCGATCCTCGCTGAATGACTGAACAACTTCATACGAAACTCCTGATAAACTACATCCTTAACTTGTTTTTACGAACAGCCCCTTTGCCGAAACGCCGCGGTATTGTACACAATTGCCTTGAAAAGAAAACAGGCATTTGCCGGATCACTGCGGCTTTTTCGCCTGCCGTTTCTTCAAAGAAGGACTGGGGTCAAGTTTTGTTGGATTACGATTTCCGACGGATCTGGATTCACTCGCTTGTACCGTCTCCGCTGGTTTTTCGGGTTCTATCGTCTTCGCATCGACCACTTGGATCGGGATGGCCGGAAGTGTTCCAGCGGAAAACCGTTCCGTTTGTCCGGTGGGTTTCCCGTCTTTCTGCCTGGGGCGTTCCCCCATCAACTCGACGATCAGGTTGTCCTGAAAACCCGTCTTGGGTAAATCTTTGTCCGCTTTAATATAGAAGCGCAACTGGTCGGGCGTGGTCGTCACCGGACCCAAAGCGATCCCGGCCGGGGGTTCGAGTAATTCCAGGTGAAATTTCTGGGCGGCCTGACGACGAGGAGTTTTCAGGATCACTTCCGCCTGGCCACCGGCCGGAATCCGGATCGGATCGGCGCCCACCGACTCGATCAATGGCGACCAACGGGGCTTATCGATCGCAACAATAAGTTCCTGTGACGGCACCAAGTGGCGATACAGAAAAGCCTGCATCATCTCTTCTGCCGGTACGACGGGTCTGCGGATTGTTTTACCCTGGATCCGCGCTTCGCCCTCCAGTTGCAGCGCGACAAGATCTCCCGGCGCATCACCCAGCGCCATCAGGGTCATCCGAATTCGATCGACGCCTTCCGAGATGACCCCTCCATCCAGTCGAATTCCCGACGGTTGTTTGAGGGTGACCTCGATCGGTCCGCTGAATCCGTCATGGCGAAGGGCATAAACGGTAATCGGCATCGGAATACCCGCTCGCAAATTCAAGCTCGAGGGTGTCAGCCGCAGATCGAAATCCGGCCGCGGCGGGGAAATCCGCAGACGATAGCCGTGGGCGGACGAACCGTGACCCTGCGTGTCACTGATGTGGATATAATATACTCCGGAAGACTTGATATTAGTCTGCATCCGGGAATCCGCTGGATGGGTGATCACCCCCTGAGCGTCTTTGTAAAGGTAATTTTCCCTGACGATGAAATCGTCATTCAAGGCCACCGTGTTTCCCTTTTCATCCGTCAACCGCAACAACGAATCGATGGGCGAATCCAGTCGTCGCCCATAGACCTCCGCGACAAGTTCCTGTCCGGCCGTCAGGTCCAGGCGAAACACATCTTCGTCGCCGTCCTTGTCGATCCGACCGTTGATAATGATGGGGATCGGCACTCGCTGGGCCTCGGTGGGCGAATCGTTGGTCTCGCTTTCGGTAAATTCCGGCAGCGTATCCACCGCATACAGGATGGAGTTGGACGGCGTATCGCCATCCCTGACGGCCGCACGGCGGATCTGCGGCCCCTCGGTGGCGGTGTCCAGCGGCAACTGTTTTGTGGTAAGATTCCAGCCCTCGATCGCCGCCGTCACCGGCTGGCCGGCATGACCGCCCAGCGGAAACGCCTGCGTGATATAGGGCTGACGGCCGACGGACACGCGATAGACAAAATCCTCCCGGCCGCGATAGATCGCGTCGCGAATTTCCAGATCGTACTCCCCGGTCCGGGGAATCGTTACCATCATCGTCGGATCGGGATGAAAACGATAATCATCCACAAAAGCCACTTCTTTTCCCGCGCTGTCATACAACGCCAGGGTCGCCTGAAACCAGCCGGGAACGGCGTCGGCCAAATACGGAATCAGGCCGCGGGCCCGCGCTTCCACGACGATTTGCTGTCCCTGCTCGGCGGAAAATCGAAAACGATCCACATCGCCGGGAAGGATCTGGCCGTTAAATACAATCGGCAGCTTGTATGTCTGCGGACGGATGGCGTCCGTAAACTTCGGAAGCTTGGACAACTCCTGAAACGCCTGGATCGATTCCCCGGCGTTGGGTTCCATTTCGGCGATTTCCGGCAGAGTACCAACCTGGAAAACGATCGGGTTGCTCAATCCCGTGGCCGTTTGAATCCGCAGTTCGCGATTGCCCGGCTCGGCGTCGGGAGCGATGGTGATTTTCAACCGAATCCCTTCGGCAATTTGACGGTTCATCTGCATCTTATTTCGATCCGGGAACAGCGACATCCGGATATGGATCAACTCCCGAAGACTTTTTGTGTCCATATTTTCCAATAATGGATGCGACGGAATCTTTAGCGTTTCGGGGGATTTGAGCAAGTCGGTGTCGGTTTTGGATTGTTTCGCCGCATCGACGCCGGGTCCTTTGGGTTTCTCGACGGCTTTTTCCCCCAGACCCGCAAGGGGTTTTCCCGTCACCTCTTCGATCTTGGCGATAACCGCTTGGCGGAAACGCCGCTGGATTTCCATTCGTTCTTCCTGGCCGAGGTTGAGCAGAGGGGGACAGAACTCCAGGACCTCGGCCCTGACTCCCGCGCCGGAAATGACGACCTGACGACCACCGCGCAGATTCTGACCTCCCGCGGTAACGATCAGTTCCGTTCCGCGCTGCCCGCCGGCGGGGTAGAGATACCCGATATGCGGCGAGCGGGAGGCGGTTTGGGCGAAGATCGTGCCCGCCATCGCAGCCACAATCATGGCGATCCTGATCCAGTATTTGTACATGACTTTCCCCGTTATTTGATTACATAATTTCGGTCAAGAGGCCGGTACCGCGGGAAGCCGCAGGCATGACTTGAACTTCCAGTCTTCGGCCGTTCGGCAAGGGACCGTCCGGATCGATGCCCAGCAGCGTATACATGCTCCGCAGCAGATCCTGCGGATAAACCGGCCGGCTGGCCACGGCGCTGCCGGTCTCGTCCGAGGCCCCGACCACGCGACCCCCCTTGAATCCGCCGCCGGCGACCACCGAACAAAAACAATTTCCAAAATGATTGCGTCCGCCGTTCCACGGCGATTCCCACAGGATCTTCGGCGTGCGGCCGAATTCGCCGCTCCACCAGACAATCGTGGTCTCCAGCAGGCCTCGTTTCGACAAATCGTCCAGCAGGGCCGACATCCCCTGATCCATCTCCGGCAGCTTTCGCCGCATCGCCTCGAAATGCTGCTTGTGGGTGTCCCAACCCCCGTAGTTGATCGTGATATACGGAACGCCATGTTCGACCAGACGGCGAGCAACCAGACAGCTTTGGCCGAAGGTATTGCGGCCGTATCGCTGTCGGACTTCCTCCGTTTCGCGTTTGAGTTCAAATAAAGCCCGCGCTTCGCCGAACATCATGTCGAAGGCCTTCTTTTCGCTCCGGGCAAATTGTTCGAACTGAGGATGATCGGGCATCGCCGCCCCAAGAGTATCCAAATCCTGCAATAGCTTACGACGGCTTTCCTGCCGTTTGTCGGAAATCCCCTGTGCGACAATCCCCTCGACCGCAAACGGTTCCCGGTTGGGATCTCCGCCGGTGGCAAAAGGTTTGTATTTATCGCCGAGAAAACCCGCTTCTGAAAACCGGCCCTGTGGCCTTGTCAGCACAACATATGGGGGAACCAGACCTTGGTAGCCATGATCGTAACCCTTGAATAAGGCCACCACGGCGCCCATGCAGGGAAAGACCTGGCGGTCGGGTTCATGTCCGGTTTGCACAATGTACGAGGCCGTTTCGTGGCCGTTGTTGCCGTGGGTCATGCTGCGAATAATGGAGTACTTATCCGCCTGCTGGGCCAGCAAAGGCAACATCTGTCCGATCTGGATTCCCGCAACATTCGTGTCGATCGGCTTGTCGAACGGCCCGCAGTAATCATAACCGGCGGCGGGCTTGGGATCAAAGGTATCCAAATGGCTGGGGCCGCCCCACATCCAGATCTGAATCACCGATTGGGCTTTGGCCTTCGGCGGATTGGCAACCTGCACCCCCAAGGCGGAATCCGCAATCCCGTATAAACCCAGTCCCGCTGCGCCCAAAAGGCCTCGTTTGAGAACCTCGCGGCGGCTTACGGATTCATAATCTTGTCTCATATTTTTTGTCTCTATTCTATTTCTAAATTGTATTGATTTTCGAATTTCGTGCTTCGAATTTTCGCTTAGTGCCGGTACAGAAATTCTTTGCTGTTCACCAGCGCCCAGGTCAGATCCTGAGAGCCCGCGGTCGGATCGCCTTTCAGATAGGCCAGAGCGATTTCCCGCTCCGACTGCGTTGGGTACCGCGACAGGATCATCAGATACAGCGAATCAACCAGGGCCGAGCGGTTCCCCCGCTGAGCCGCAACCAGAGCTCGCAGTTTCCAGCTATTTTGAATCTTGTTCTGGATATGCGAGGAATTCAGCATGTGCATCCGCTGGGTCTCGGTTGTCGTGTTGTTGCGCTCCGCCTCCAAACCCGTATCCCGCGGCGGCCGGCCAAACAACTCCAGGAACGAACTGCTGATGCTGCCGTCGGCCAGTTCGATGGATCGCTGGTTTTCGGGAATAAAAGTGAACGGCTCCGGGATCGGACTGGAATAGCTCTCGCGGGTGCCGGTGATATAGCATAGAGCGTCGATGATCGTTTCGGCCTCCATTCGACGGACCGGATAGCAGGCGAACCTCGCTTCGGCCTTGGCGATATCCCCTCGGGGGATGCTCGACTGTTGATAGGTACGCGACTTGAGGATTAATCCGTAAATATGGTTCAAATCGTACTTGGACTTGACCAATTCGGAGGCCAGATAATCGAGCAATTCCGGATAGACGGCCGGATTGTCCGGGCGAATGTCATCCGGCTCATGAATCAGCCCCCGTCCCATCAGCCAGGCCCAGATGCGGTTGACGATCGCCCGCGAAAGCCGCGGGTTGTCTTTGGCCAGCAGCCAGTCCGCGAAAACCTCGCGCGGATCCTGGTCAGCGGGGATCGTGACACGCTTGCCATCCGGAAACACCGCCTCCAAAGGTTTTTCTGAAGGTTTAAAGTAGACGATCTCTTCTTTCCACTCGGCGGTATCCTTGTAACCGATCCGTGAGAAGAAGGCGGCCAGACCCTCACGGCGATCCGCCGGCCATTGATCTATCCGCTCGCATAGAAAAGTTTGCGCCACCGCCGAGGCGATGGCCGTCGGCTCGCGTCCCTGAACGGCCCGGTAAAAATTGACCGGAGGAACCCGAAAATTACTTCCGCTGGAGGTGAGCAACCTCCGGACAAACTGGTCATACGGCATATTCGATTTCATCGCCTCATAAATCCAGCGGTCGTAGGCCTGAACGGCATTGGGCCAGAGGTTGATCGGAAACTCCGCCTTGACTCGCAGCAGGTCGCACCATTTCAGCGAGCGAAATTCGGCGTATGCGGATTCGGCCAGCAATCGATGGATCAACGCGGCACGCTTATCCTGACGAGGATTCTCCAGAAACCGGCGGACCGCTTCGGCCTCCGGCGGCGCGCCGGTCACATCCAGATAAACCCGTCGGATAAACACCGAGTCTGAACACAATCCGGCCGGTTGGATCTGGTCCTTTTGCAAAGCGGAGAGGACAAACCTGTCCACGGCATTGAATCCCGTAACCGGACCGGTACTTTCATACGGATTCATCGCCGATGAATCCGCGGCAGATACCGATCGACCCCCTCCGCAGAATACCAATAAAAGAAAGAGAGAATTCAGGAATCGTTCGATTGTCGTTCTCACAGTAACCCTCTGAACGATCAAAACCGCCATTTTCGGTCATTTTCTGATCCCAAGCGTTATCCCGGATCAACGACTGATTTCTGACATTCGGTTCGTCTGACGGGGATTTCTCAACCTGTCCCACCAACTGAATCGACGGATCGGTAAGATCAGTTATTGCTTCCGGTCGAGATAGATGATGGAAGCAGATTCTGAGGATAAGAGAATTCCAGAAAAAGCCAAAAGATATGGAGAGCCGGAAGTCTTTTCTCAAAAAGAAGTTATGTTTCGCCCACCCATCCGGCAAGACCCAGAAACATCATGCCGTCACCGGCCCGACCCTACAGTTTCATCCCGCTCCGGAAACACCTGGGAACATCCGACTCTCCAATATATGTAACGAACGATTCCTCTATTTTATTGCATTTAAATAGAGCCCGGCATCCCCATTCCCCAGCGAATCACTATACTTTCACTCTCATCGAGAATATCCAAACATCCCGCAGAAAATGTGTATGGAAGCGTTTCGAAGGCCATCGTATATAGGGAATAGAATGATGACCGGCTCAGGACGACAAAATGAAGCGGCCCTGGCAGCCGCAGCAAGGCAAGGGGATAGGTCTTCCCTGCAGGAGATCCTCCGTCGAAACTGGGCCTGGCTAAAAGCTCTTATCTATCATTATACCGGACAATCGGAGAACCTCGACGACATCCTGCAGGATGTCTGCGTCAGAGTCATCGAAAAGATTGGCTCGCTGCGCGAACCTGAACGGTTTCGTCCCTGGCTGGCGACCCTGGCAAAAAATGAGGCGACGGCGTTCTATCGCCGCAAAGGCCGACAATTCCCCTGCCTGGATCCCGGCGAAATCGTTCAGCCGGACGACAAAGCCGTCATTCCTTCCGAACAGGTCGAAGATCGGGAGATGACGGCACAACTGTTGCGAGCAATCCGCGAACTGCCGGAAAAATACCGCGAGGTTTTGTTAATGGCCTGTACGGAACAAATGAGCTACGAAGAAATCGCCGCAACGCTGGATGTCCCCGTGACCACGATCCAGATTCGATTGGTACGGGCGCGGCGAATGGTGCGCCAGCGACTGGCGGGCAATCAAATAACCAAGATTCCGAGATCCTGATCATGGCAAACGAAATACTCGATATTCTAATGGGGAAATATCTGGACGGCGAGATCACGCCCGAAGAACAACGGCTGTTGGATCAATCCCTGGCAACCGACGAATCCGCGCGGGAGGAATTCGACCGGTATTGCCGGCTGCATGACCAGATTCGCTCCGTCGTCAACTCGGCCCTGGAGGGCGGAAAACCCATGGAGGAAATCTTCGAGGCGGCCTGGCAAAAATCCTCCCCGGTCCGCAGAATGCATCGGCGTCTGTTCCGTCGTGAATGGTTGCTGGCCGCGTCCGGTCTGGCGGCTGGACTGTTGCTGGGGATTGTCCTTCACGCCCTGATCCTGGCGCCCGGAGAGGCCCTGCGATCGAATTCGGAATCCGTAGTCCGGAATTCCTCCGATCCAAGTCTTGTCCCGCCGTCAGGGATTGATCCGTCCCGCATCATTCCCGTCGATAATCGTTATGTGGATTGGTTCACCATCACAGAACCTTCGGGCGATCAGTTGCTCCTGGAAGGATACCGTCGTCAACAGATCGTGCCGGTCCTGTATTATGGAGATTTGTAATCTGTCCCCTGCAGGGATGGTTCGATTTCCGGCTTTGCCGGAAACAACACAAGGAAACCTGGATTGAAAATTGGAAAGGATACTGGTATGCGATACTCCTGGATCGTATGGATGTGTCTGGCGGCGCCCCTGGCCGTCGCCCAGCAAACCGAAGATCGAGTCATCAAACGGATTCAACCGGAACCGGTTCTTGTGGTGGGAACCGACCCTACCCTGATTTCGGACGAACCGCGAACCTATCTGGGCGTACGACTGGACCCCGAGCCGTTGCCGGAACTGCTGGTCAAACATTTGCGACTGGACCCGGACACCGGACTGCGGATCCAGAATATTCTGGTTGGAAGTCCCGCCGACAAAGCGGGGCTGGAACAGGACGACCTGATTGTGGCTCTGGACGGCAACGCAGTTCGAAAATTCGAGGAATTCGTGGAGACTATTCGCGGCCGCGATGCCGGACAATCGGTCGAACTGAAAATTGTTCATCAGGGTCAGGCCAAAACGGTCAAGATTATTCTGGAGACCATCAAGCCCGGTCGGGAGGAATGGAAATATCCACAGGAGCCGGAGATCAGCTACTCCTGGAACCCTGGACGGGTCTTCCGTCTCCAGCCCGGCCAGAAAAACTGGTTCGAAGTGCCGATGGATAAAATCCCGGATATCAATTCCTATGTCAAAAAGTTCATGCAGGAAATGTACAGCTTCAGCCATAGCGAAGACGGCAAAACCTATACGGTGATTATTGAAGGCAGTCCCTCCGATCCCCAGACCGAAATCACCATCAAATTCGATGAGACCGAGATCAGCACAACCGTCGAAAAGATCGATAAACTTCCCGAACCGTACCGCAAGATGGCGAAAAAGGACCTGGATAGCGCGATCAAGGCCGCCAAGGCCGGACGACAGACCCGTCGCCACATCGAGATGCGTCAGGTCACCCCGCCGGTCCCCATCAAACCGATCGAGCCTTTCACGATGCCCGCGCCCAAACAAGACGGCGAGTCGATGGACAAACTCCAAAAACAGATGAAAGATCTCCAAAAACGGTTGGATGAAATGGAACAGGAATATCAAAAGGCCATGAAAAAACTCCAAAAAGAAATGGAGAAGATCAACCAGGCCGAGGATGACGCCTCGGCATAAGCCGGCATCAAACGCGATCCGGAGAGGTTGACCAGGGGTTCGCTTCATCGGCGGACCCATTGTTTGCGCCGGGATCGGAATGGAGCTGGAATTCCGTTGACAATCCGGGCGGTTTTCCCGATATTACTCCGAATGGAAAAACAAATACCACAACGAAAACCGCTGACCCTGTCCGGCGTATTGGCCTCGGCCCTCGACATGGAGGACCAGATGAGCCACAGCGTGTATCGCGAGTATCTCAACCGCGGTTTGTGGCCGGCGGCCGTTTCCGACGAAACTTTCGAACAAATCCGGCAAGCGCTCACGATCCTGCTGAATGAAACGGCCAAACACCAGCGAATGATTATGACCCTTCGAAAGCGATTGATCGGCGATGAAGACCAAAAATAAACAGCAGATCGTATCCGAATTCGAGACGATGCGATCGATCGAGGAGTCGGCCCGGGATTTCTACCGTCAGATCGTGGTCGATCCGAAAGTGGAAAGCCCGGAGATCAAACAGGTCTTCTCCCGGATCGCCGAAGAGGAACAGCGGCATATCGAAATCGTGGACCGGATCCTGCATATGGTCCGGACTTCCCTTTGAACCCTTGCCGGAACAGAACTCGGCCATGCGAATTCCTTTGACCAAATATGGATTGCCCCAGGTGGTCGTCTATCCGGCCGTTCTTCTGATGGTGATCCTGGTGCTGGCCTGGGCAATCAACAAACGGATCGTCCAGCCCGCGCCGGGCACGATCGTCGAAATCGTCTTGCTGATCGGGCTGGGCTGGGTATTGTCGTTTTTTCGCGATCCGAACCGGACAATTCCCCAGGACGATTTGCTCCTGCTTTCGCCCGCGGACGGGGTGGTGCGGGATATCGAGGTCTTGGAACAGGTGCCGGGTTTTGAAGGCAAAACCCTTCGGATCGGGATTTTTCTGAGTATCTTCAATGTCCATATCAACCGTGTCCCCTGTGCGGTACGAATTGAGTCGATACAGTACAAACCCGGCGAATTTCGCGATGCCAGGGACCCGAAAGCCACCACGCTCAATGAATCCAATGATGTAACGATGACGCGGCTGGCCGAGCCGAAAGACCGGCTGATGGTCCGGCAGATCAGCGGGGCGATTGCGCGACGGATCGTCTGCGCCGCTCAGGTCGGCTGCGAATTATCGGCCGGCCAGCAGTATGGAATGATCAAGTTCGGCTCCCGAACGGAGCTCTATGTCCCGATGCGGGATTCGGTGCAGGCGGTCGTATCCGTCGGACAAGCGGTTCGGGCCGGAGAAACGACAATCGTAAGGTATTCCAAATGAAACCGATTTCTGGCGAGAAACCCAAACGACGAAAATTCTTCCGGCGAGCGCGACGCCCGCAGGTCAAATATGTCACTCTGTTGCCGTCCCTGATCACGCTCCTGAACGGCGTGTTCGGCTTCGCGGCCTTGTCGTTCGCCGATCGGGCGACGGCGGACTGGAATTTCCACCGGTTCACGATCTCGCATTACTCGATCGCGGCCTATCTGATTTTTCTGGGCATGATCGCCGACATGCTGGACGGACGGGTGGCCCGGATGAGTCACACGACCTCCAGTTTCGGCGGGCAACTTGACAGTTTGTGCGATGTCATCAGTTTCGGCGTTGCGCCGGCGTTCCTGTTGCTGAACTTTCTAAAGGAAAAAATGCTCATACGCCTGGAGGGCCTTGACGGCGCCATCTCGCTGGCCAACCGCTGGATCTGGCTGTCGGCCGGTCTGTTCGTGGCCTGTGCGATCGTGCGATTGGCCCGCTTCAATGTCGAAAACGAAGAGGATGAAACTTCCCATCTGACTTTTTCGGGGCTTCCATCCCCGGCCGCCGCCGGTGTAATTTGCAGTATCGTCTTGTTTTACGACGACATGCGGGCCACGCTGGGTTCTACCTCTTCCATGTTTCAAAGCGTGGAGACGGCGGTCATCATTTTACTCCCAATCCTGGCGATCGGAATCGCCCTGCTGATGGTCAGCCGGATCCGATACCCGCACATGGTCAATCAATACTTCCGCGGGAAAAAACCCGTCGAACACCTGCTCTGGGTGGGAGCGATCTTCGGCTTGATTTGGTTGTGCGGTCTCCAGAGCGCTTTGGCGCTGGTATTTACCGGATTCGCCTTTTCGGGACTGATTCGATCGCTGATCATGCGAATGAAAACTCCTCAAGCCGTGGTAACCGAGTTGCCGACACCCACTGAATCCAGCGGCTCGACGCCGATGGTCTGAGGTGGGGACATGACGGCGGATGAACGACGGAATTCATCTTCCCTCCGGCCGTCTTTGTATGTTCACATCCCGCTGTGCGTTCGCAAGTGTCCCTATTGCGGGTTCTATTCCGAACCGGTGGCCGATCACAACCCCGCGCGGCTGGTTGCGGCAATGGCACGGGAGGTACGGCAGGTCGTCGCCGATCCGCAGGTCCCGACCGTCTATGTCGGCGGCGGCAGTCCAACTTGTATGCCGATGGACTTGCTGGGCCGACTGCTCTACGAGATCACACGAACCGTTCGCGGCTTCGAGGAATTCACCGTCGAGGCCAACCCCGGACAAGCGGATCGTCCGATCCTGCAATTTTTGCGAAACATCGGCGTCAATCGTCTCTCGCTGGGAGGACAATCGTTTCAGCCGCAGGAACTGAAGACCCTGGGGCGTCTGCACACCGTCGAACAAATCATCGAAGCCGTCGAGACCGCACGCGAGGTGGGCTTCGAGAATATCGGCGTCGATCTGATCTTTGCGATCCCCGGCTCGACAATCAAGTCCTGGCGGGCCAACCTTCAGCGGGCCATTGACCTTGGCCTTACGCACATCTCGACTTATGCGTTGACTTACGAAGAGGGCACCCCGCTGACACGGGACCGTGAAGCCGGGCAGATCATGCCCATCGATGAGGAGACCGACCGGCAGATGTACGAGCTGGCTATCGAAACGCTGACGGCGGCGAGCTTTGAGCACTATGAAATCTCCAACTTCGCCCGGCCGGGCTTTGCGTGCCGGCACAATCTGGGCTACTGGGCCAACGGGCCCTACTACGGCGTGGGGCCCTCGGCCGCTTCACACATCCAGCGCAAACGATGTACCCGCATCGCCGACATCCGCCAATACATCCACACCGTGGAAAACGAACTGGACCCCATTGCCGAAACGCAGGAGACCTCGCCGCTGGAGTTCGCCTGCGAGACGGCCGTGCTGAACCTACGGCGAATCCGAGGTATCGACTTTGCTGAGTTTCACACCACCACCGGTTACGAGGCAAAAAATCTGTTCGCGACTGTCATTGATGAGCATTGTCAAAAAGGAATGCTGGCCGTGAACGATTCCGGCCTCCGCCTAACACGACAGGCATTGCCGATCGCCGACAGCATCCTGTGCGACTTCTCAACGATTGACTATTGAATAGTGACCCTTGGAATCGACAATTGTCAATTGACTATTGGGGTCAGAATACCGTCCGGCTATCGCCAACCATTCAGGCCTTGGCAGCCAAAAGGTCTGTCGATTGCCAATCCTGCCTGCGAGTGAATAGTCAATAGTCGATATTCAATAGTCAATTTCAAATGGACTGTCCGCAGTTGTCGCAGAACCTGGCGTCGGGGTCGTTGAGTTCGCGGCAGTTGGGGCAGGGCTTGGTTTTGCCCAGCGGACTTCCGCACTGGGGGCAGAACCTGGCCCCCTCCTCGGCCAGGGCGTTGCATTTGTGACAGCGGACTTTCGTCGCGGCTTTGCCTCCCAGGGCCACGCCGCCTGCTGCCAGACCCTGGCCCACGGCCGCGGCAACGGTCTTGACGCCTTCCTGCGTACCGTCGGCCAGATAGTTGAAGGTGTCCTTGCTGACGGGAGCCATCTCCTGGGCCATGTAGCGGGCGACCTTGCCGGCGTAGCCAAATTGGCACATCACACCGCCGACGAAGATCAGAGGCATCGCCAAAAAGAAGCACCAGAACAACTTGGCGCCAAAAGCAAGGAAGAAGTCCACAAACGCGATGACGATCAAAAACAGACCCAATCCCAGAACGACCGGGCCCAGAACGCGGAACAGGTTTTGCGGCCCTTTGTGGCCGGGATCGATGGGATCTTCTATTTCCGATTTGCGATTTTCCATTGGTACCGGTCCTTTCTGGTTATCGATAGACATAGATAGTCCCTGATTCAAATCCCTATTATAGACACAATGCATTCCGGATTGTGACAAAAAATTGAGTACGAATGATTGGATCGGGTCATCTGTCAAAAATCAATCGTTAATAGTCAATTTCATGGGCCTTGAGTTTTGCCTTCGACGCTGGTATAATGTCTTGTTTTGATAAAGGAACAAAAGACAGAATGGCTACCGACCATATACGGAATTTTTCGATTATCGCCCACATCGACCACGGCAAGAGCACGCTGGCCGACCGGATGCTGGAACTGACCGGCACGATCAGCTCGCGCCAGAAGCGCGACCAGATGCTCGACAGCATGGACCTGGAGCGCGAACGGGGCATCACGATCAAGGCGTCGGCGGTGACGATGCACTACACGCACGAAGGCCGCCAGTACATGCTCAACCTGATCGACACTCCCGGGCATGTGGATTTCCACTACGAAGTTTCGCGGGCGCTGGCCGCCTGCGAGGGGGCGATCCTGGTGGTGGATGCCACGCAGGGCGTGCAGGCCCAGACGGTCGCCAACGCGTACCTGGCGGTGCACAACAATGTCGAGATCCTCGGGGCGATCAACAAGATCGACCTGCCGGCCGCCCAGGCCGATGTCGTCGGCGACGAGATCGAGCATGTCCTGGGCATCCGTAAGAATGAGTGCTTCCGCATCAGCGGCAAGAGCGGCATCGGTGTGCCCGAGCTGCTGGAGGCGGTGGTCACGCTGCTGCCGCCGCCGAAGGACCGTTCCGATGAACCGGCCGCGGCGCTGATCTTCGACAGCTTGTACGACGAGTACCGGGGCGTGATCTGCTATGTCCGCGTCTTCGCCGGATGCCTTCGGCCCAAGCAGAAGATCCGGCTGATGGGCGCCGGACGCAGCTATGTCGTCGGCGAGTTGGGCAAGTTTACGCCGCAGATGACGCCCGTCGAGTCGCTCAGTTCCGGCGAGGTCGGATATGTCATCGCCGCTATTCGAGACCTGCATGATGTCCATGTCGGCGACACGATCACCGACGACAACCACCCGGCCCCCAAACCGTTGCCCGGCTATGTCGCGCCGATGCAGATGGTCTTCTCCGACTTTTACCCGGGCAACATGACCGACTATCCCAAGCTGCGGGCGGCCTTCGAGCGGCTCTCCCTCAACGACGCCAGTTTTACCTTCATCCCGCAGAATAGCCCGGCACTCGGATTCGGTTTCCGCTGCGGATTCCTTGGCCTTTTGCACATGGAGATTATCCAGGAGCGGCTGGAGCGAGAAAACGATGTCGATGTCGTGCAGACCGCCCCGACCGTCAGTTATGAATACAAGACCACCGACGGCATCGTCAAGCGGATCGACTCGCCCAGTGAACTGCCCGACCGCAGCGCGATCGAGGAGATCCGCGAGCCGATGGTCAAGCTGGAGATCATCACCGGCGTCGATTCCATCGGTGGGATCATGCGTCTGGCCGAGGGGCGGCGATGCAAGCTGGTCAAGACCGATTACCTCAGCCCGACGCGCGTGATGCTCGAATATACTGCGCCGCTGGCCGAGATTGTTTATGACTTCTACGATCAGCTCAAGGGCATCAGTCATGGCTATGCGACGATGGACTACGAGTTCCTCGGTTTCGAGGCGGCCGACCTGGTCAAGATCGATATCCTCGTCAACAAGCAGATTGTGGATGCATTAAGTCTGATTGTCCACCGCTCCAATGCCGAGCATCGTGGCCGAAAACTGCTGTTGCGACTTCGAAAGGCGATCCCGCGACATCAGTTCGAGATTCCGTTACAGGTGGCCATCGGGGGAAAGATCATCGCACGCGAATCGATCAAGCCCTTCCGAAAGGATGTGCTGGCCAAGCTCTACGGCGGCGATGTCACCCGGAAGATGAAGGTCCTCAAGCGGCAAAAGGAAGGCAAAAAACGCCTGAAATCCATCGGAATGGTCCAGATCCCGCAGGAGGCCTTCATGAGCATCCTCGACACCGGAGAGGATTAATCATTCGACAGCCCCGACAGGGGCGGCAGGATTTGGCCGGGGGTGTGAGCCCCCGGAACCGGAACACGGATAACCCCCAAGCCCCGGAGGGGCGAAAGAAATGATGAACAAAGGGGTCCAAAAAGTAAATCGCATTTCTTTGCTGACGGTGGCCATATTCATCCAGTCAATGGCATTGGCTGATTCCGTTTCTCCTCCCGATCAAACTCTTAAAACCATCGACCTCATTACCGATCCGCAGTTTCAGCGAGGCGTGGTCGTGATGGCTCCGCCGATGGGCAAGAAGGTCGTCGAGGCGGTCATCCCCGGCGTCGAGCCGGGCACGGGCAAGCCCGTCTGGCAACTCGACCAGTGGAACAGCCGGTTCAGTATCGCCAAGGCCGAGCGAAAGGTGTTGGCGGACGGCTCTGTGCGATATTCGAATATCGCCAAGGCCGTCACCATCGGCAAGCCGGGCGGCATAACGGCGGATCTGATCCTGCGGATCGACTCCAATCCCGAATACGAAGGCAAGTACCGCGCGTTTGGCCAGCCCTGGCCGCATCTGCTGGTCGAGCAGGCAATCGAATCCCCGCCGCTGGATCAACTCGCATCCATTCCATTTCACCTCGAAGCCCGACTTGTCGAAGGCAAACGCACGATGGGCCCCGGCTACACGCGCGATCTACACTGCGGGCAGGTACCTTTCGTCCTGACGATCCAGAATCGTAACCGCGACTGTCTGGGCTTTGGCGATTTTCTATGGTTTGTCGTGCCGATCTACGACGACCGCTATCGTATCGTACCGCCGCATATCGCCAAAGACATTGCCGACCCCTCGGCCAAGCTGATCTTCAATCCCGGAGGAGATTTCTACACCAAAGAAAGCTTGCACGACGGCCGCTGGGTCGTCTTCGACAAAGACCTGCTGCCCTTTATCTTCGACGCTCTTCGCACGGCCTGGGACAAGGGCGACCTGAAAGATTCGCACAACCTGCGCGACTACCGAATCAGCAGCACCAACCTGGGCTGGGAGGCAACGGGCCTGTTTGCCGGGGCAATCGAGTTCCGCAAGCTCAGCTTGAGGGCGGTTCTCAGAGAGTGTATGAAAAGGGGTGTTTCGTCCGATAACTGAGGTATGGAGACGCAAA
>CAZXPW010000003.1:0-141354 GCA_964643355.1 uncultured Pirellulales bacterium | reverse complement strand
TTGCCTGTTAATTTGCTGGCGACGAATCATAAGGTTTTGTTAGAGCTCCTAAGATTATTTGTCACTTCCCATCCATCCGGCAAATCATCGCCATCGCTATCCCAGGCCAGAGGATTGGTTCCGTGGGTATTGACTTCCTCGCCATCCATCAGGCCGTCATCATCAGTATCCATCTTAATGGGATCGGTCCCCCAGCGGGATTCTGCCGGATTGCTGAGGCCATCACCATCACTATCGATTGTGGTGGTTGCTTCCGGAGTATTTCCGTAGACCCCCAGATTGATCCGCTCGCCGTTGGGGGTCGGCTCCAGGGAATAATCCGAAGCCGGATCACCGGCATCGATGCAAGGAGAATTGGGGTCCAGGTGAAAGTCGCCTGAAGAAGAGTCGATAAAATTGGGATCCAACGGCAGATTCCCCGTTCCGGAAACACCGTGCTGGATATCACAATAGGTAATCGTGGCACTACTGCATCCGGACAGACTGGTTGCATGGTTCCAGATGATGCAGTTCTTGATCGTTCCGGTGCAGTCCACCAACCCGGTTCCCGTTGTCGGAGAATTGTTGGCAATTGTGCAGTTGACGATCGATCCATCGCATTTAGCCATGCCGTCGCCATTGAGTGCGTCATTTCCGACAATCAGACAATTGGAGATCGTTCCATCCAGGTCGTAGATGCCTCCGCCATCCATCGAAGCCACATTGTTCTTAATCACGCATCGGTTGATCGTCGCGGCCGTGCCAAACCCGCGAATCCCTCCGCCGCCGCGAGCCAGTTCCCGGATTTCCGCGGCCGACAAAGCTCGACGATAAATCCGGACTTCATCCATCTGACCCGCAAAATAATGCGTCGTCTCATTGGCCCCGATCCGAACCCCCGCCGCCACCGTATTGATCGTCCCGGCCGTTACCGTTACGCCGGTCTCCAACACTCCGTTGACATACAGCAAGATATCCCCGGCGTTGTTTTTCCCCTCCGGCAACACCGCCGCCACATGGACCCACCGGCCCGTATTGATCGTCGTCGAACCATCCATCGCCGGCCCCCCCGCGGCCAACAGGCGCAGCTTCCCGGTGTTACTAACCCGCATATCCCACAAGCCACCCGTCGCATCCTTATTGCCCCAGTACACGATCGGCCCAATGGTATCCGTCGTCTTGATCCATGCCGCGGTGGTTCGCGCCCTCGATCCGGAAATGCCCGTATAATTCGTCACCGCCACATAATCGTCGGTCCCGTCAAAATCCAGCGAATTGCCGCTGACGCCCTGGACCCAATCGGTATTTCCGTCCATATTCTGCAAGGTTCCGGTGTATCCGAAGGGACCGCTGTCCGGAGCCGTCGTCCCGCTGGTTTCGTCCAGTTTCCAATGGGCCTCCGGACCAGGAAACGAAGCAAGAGCCCGAACCCGTTCGGCCGACAACGCTTCGGAATAGATCCGAATATCGTCAATCTGGCCGGCATAGTAATGGCCCGTCTCGTTTGCCCCCATCCGCACGGCTGCATCTGAAATCGTATTGATCGTCCCGGCCGTTACTGTCGTTCCCGTCTCCAATACCCCGTTGACATACAGCAAAATTTGATTCGTGTTATTCCCACCCTGGGGCAACACCGCGGCCACATGAACCCATTGGCCGGTGTTGATCGTCGTGGACCCATCAATCGCCGGGCCGCCTGCCACTAACACTCGGAGTTTCCCGGTGGAACTAACCCGCATATCCCACAATCCTCCGGTCGTATCTTTATCGCCCCAATACACGATCGGCCCAATTGTATCCGTCGTCCTGATCCAGGCCGCCGTCGTCCGGGCATTGGTGCCGCTGATTCCCGTATAACCTGTGGCTTCGACATAATCATCCGTTCCATCGAAATTCAGCGAACTATCCAATATCCCCCCCGTCCAAGTCGGTTGATACGGACTATTCGGCAAGGGTAACGAATGATTGTTCCCCGACGAATCCCCGGCGGTTGTTCCGGTTCCCTCATCAAGTTTCCAATGGGCCGCAGAGACAATTTTTGTCGACATCATCAGAACCCGAATGTCCTCGGCCGATAACGCCCGGCCGTAAATCCGGACATCGTCGATCTTTCCGTTAAAATCGTTCGTTAACCCGCCATACTGATTATCGATTCCGATGTAGAGGGGGAAGCTATTTGTCAGGTCCATTGTTGATGTGGAAACAGTCGCCTCCAATAGACCGTCAACATATATTTTGATATTGGCATCGGCATCCCGAACGCCGACGAGATGATGCCATTGACCATCGGTTACGGTGGTGGTCGAATCCACATAAGTGGCCGTTGATTGGCCGAGGCCCTTAACATTGAGACGGGCTTTTCCTGTCGTGGCGACCACCGTCAGCGTATAGCCCTCGAAGGAATCGTTCTTTTTAAAAACGATCCGCTGATTACCTGCGGAATACGAGGTCTTGATCCAGGCACTGACGGAGAGGTCTTGCGCGGCTCCGAAATTGAGATCATTCGAACTACCAACCTGGACATAATCATTATCCCCATCCAGCGACAAAGCCCCGGCGCCGACGATATGCTGACCGGTTGCCGTTGTGATTATGGCATTTCCGTTGAAGGTACCATCGTGATTCCCTTCGGAATCTTCGGCGTTGGAATCGAACGACCAGTGGGCTTTGAATTGTTCCGTGTCTGTTCCGCCTCCGCGAATCGTAATCCCTTTCAGAATTGCCGATGAGGTCTCCGTTCCGTCAAACGAGACTACCGTCCCGTTCCCATTGCCGTCAATCACCGTGTTGGCCCGGATCGTCGGATCATCCGGATTGCTGCTTTTGACCGTGATATCTTTTCCGCGGAAATGGATATTTTCGTAATAGGTCCCTTCGGCCACCTCAATGACATGACCATTGCTGGCGCAATCAATTGCCGTCTGAATCCGATGGAAGGGGGCGCCGCTGGTCTGCCCGTTATTGGTCACATCGTCGCCACTTACAGACACATACCAGGTACTTACCGAACCTGTCACGGTCACTGTACAGTTAGCGCCGGTTGTGGACCACTGGCCGGTGTTGTCCTGGACCTTGAGATTGACCGTGAAGGTCCCAGCAGCGTTGAACTTGCAGTAGGTCGAAGTGGAATCATAGTTGTTGATCATCACCGCCTGCGAGGGAAATGTCCAGGCCCGCGCAACAATGGTCTGCCCATAATCCGGATCGTACGATCCTCCGTCGGCAAAGAACACGGTTTGTCCCACGGTTGCCGTCTGACTTGTCGGCGTGACTACCGCGATGGGAGGATTGAGGGTTGCTTCGGTTAGTCCAATCCCACTGAAAACGCAAAGAATCCCGAACAGAATTTTGTTGGTTTGTGTCTTCATGGTCGTCCTCCCTTTCTTCAGATGCCGGATTCTTGGAGCCAGTTCTTTGCCGCTGTAGCCGATGGACAATTCGGGTCGGTTAACAAAACTGCCTTGTACGCGACCGCCGTTTGCAGGTCCGCGGCCTTGCTCTCCACCAGCCCCGCCTGCTTGAGTTGCTGAAGACGGTATCCCACCATGAACTGGCTGTGCCAGGCCAGCTTAAAGTCCGGCCATTTCTCGGCCACATATTGGTAGTTATAGATCGCCCGATCGTACTGCCCCGCCATATAACTACACTCGGCCAGGATATAGTACGCTTCCGGAGTAAACGCCGTCTCCGGCTGAAGCTGGATGATTTGTTCCCATACCTGTACGGCCCGCTGATAACTCGTGGCCGCCTCCTGGAATTTTCCTTCCTCCATCTGTTTTAATGCCGCATCGCGATACTCCTCGCCCACCAGAAACGCGGCCAACGGTAGATTTTCATGACCGGCAAAGTTCGTCAGCAATCGACCCAGTTGATCAATCGAGTTGGGATCGGTCTTTTCTTCCGAAACCGCCAGCCCCTTCTGACACCAGATGGCATGTTCTTCCTGCGGCCAGGCCGAAACCACATAAGTATAGAGCGCCCTGGCCATCGCATGATCTCCTCCCTTCTGATACAGATCGGCGATCTGACAAGACGCATTGGCTATTCGGTTATCCTTTGAATGTTTTCTGAGCAGATCTTGGATCCCGATCGCGGCGTTTGGTTCGTTCTTGAGCGCCAGATCCGAGATCACCATTCCCATCTGTGACCACAGGGCATGTTCGGCATCCGGCCGTTCTTCTACGACCCTCCGATACACCGATCGGGCCTGGGCATAGTCCCCCTTCTTCCGCCAGGCGTCGGCGATCTGGCAGGCTGCATTGGCGGTCTGTTCGCCCCATTGACTGGAAGCCAGTAATTCGGCCGTTGCCGCCTTCGCTTCCTCGTACTGACCCATCTGAATATCCGCGATGGCCATTCCCATCTTCGACCATACGGCCGATTCCGCCGTTGGCTGAAGGGCATCGGCAAAATCGTATAACGCCCGAGCCGTCTCAACCAATCCCGTAGCCCGATACGCGTCGGCGACAAAACACGCCGCCTGGGCAATCCGTTGATCGCCGACGAAATTCTTCAGTAGGATCTCCAGATCGGGGTTGGCGTCTTCTTCCTGGCTTGGGGAAATCCCCAGGATCGCCAGTCCCATCTGTGACCAGAGGGCATTCTCATCCTTTGGAAAGGATTCCAGGATGTATTGGTACATCGCTTTGGCCGGTTCGGTCTTACCCACCTGCCGATATTTATCCCCGATATCCAGCACAGCCTTCGGATATCCCGCATAAGAGGCGAATCCCGTCGCCAAATCTTCAATTGATTGTTGTGCCGCTACCCCATCGCTGGCTTCGATGTACATCAGAACCCGTTCGCGGGCAGCATCCAGCGCCCCCGAAGTCCCAGACTGCTCAGCCATAATCCGCCGATAGATGGCGTCGGCTTCGGGAATTTGATCGGCCCGACGAAGAGATTCGGCTTCGTCAAATAGACTCTTTTCAACCACGAAGACCGGCTCAGATTCGACTTGTGCAGCCGCAAAATGATTCAACGCGTATAGCAACATCCCGGCGCAAAAAACGAAAATCACCAGAACAATCCCAATCTTCCCCGCCCGAACGATCACCTTAGCCATTACGAACTCCTTTCGGTTTTAGATGCCGGAATACCAATCGATCCTGTGCGATTAACATAGATCCAATCAGGTTTTGAAATCGGATACTGAATAGAGGAATACTGGATGTGAATACTATAATACTGTAGCCAAAGACAATTGACCACAAAACCACCTTGAGAAATCCCTTCCTCAATTCCCATTCACCTCGACACGCGTTTCCTTCCTTGACTCCATGTAACAAATACTACCATAAGCAATATCCATTTTCTTTCAAGAAAATAATAATAAATTTTGATTCTATTTTATTTTTAAGGAATTTCCTCCTTCTGGTTGGTAAATATACTGATATAAAGATCAATATTACACACAGAAGTCAACCACCAATTTTGGGAAAATCTCCAAATCGGAATACAACTGGTCGAGATAAGCCGGGCCGGGGAGTTACGATCAATCTCGGGTTTAAAAAACCGAGCAATCTGGTTATTTTGAAAATGAAGTCAAATCGCGTAATGGGTGTTTGCGGTTTTGAAGTGGAAATCGGACCGGGCCACCGATTCGATGCGATTCATAGACCGCCAGAATCATCTCCAGTGCCGCCCGGCCGTCATAGATACTGCCCTTCGGCTGCGCATCGGACTCAATCGCCCGGATTAGATCCATCGCAATTAGACGATTGCCCAATCGGTGCTGTGGATCACTGAGCGGTTCGGGCTCGTCGATTCCCTCGCTGGAAATACGCTTCCATACGGCCTTGCTTGGGCCGGGTTGCCAGGAGGGATCCTCCGTAAACCAGACCTCCGGCACGGCGCCAAAGGTGGTGGTGAGGACTCCCTTGCTTCCAAAAATGGTCAGGCCGTACCGCTGCGATACGCCATGGTTGGCACGATGGCTTGAAAAAGAACCCATCGTCATGCCACCAAATCGATAGGAAGCAGCAATCTCATCTCCGGCCAAGGGGCCGATCCCTTCAGCCCCATCTCGAACATCTGCGCCGGTTATCAAACGGCCCTCACTTCGGACTTGGGCAAAACATTCCTGGGGATCACCCGCAAAAAACCGCATCAGATCCATTGCATGCGTACCCAGCACCATCAAATCTTCGCCGCCCCCACGACGATCCTCCTTGCCCCGACATCGAAGTTCGAGGATATCCCCCAGTAAACCTTCCCCGATCGCTTTTTTTGCGTGGGCCAGTGCGGGACTATAACGGGTCTGATGGGCAATCGCCAACTTGATGTTTTTTATTTCAAACGCCGCAACCATCGCATCGGCCTGCACAAGATCCTGACACATCGGCTTTTCGAGAAACACATGGCATCCGTGTTCGGCGCAGGCCAGAACCATATCCCGATGCTGATCCAGCCAGCGAGGAGCAACACTGACAATCTGCGGTTTTTCGTTTTCAAGCATCTGCCGATAGTCGGCGTATCCGCGCGGTGTTTTGAGCCGTTCCACTGCGGCGGAAAGACCTTTGGGATCGGGATCGGCAACGGCGACAAGGTCCGCCCGATCGATGTCCTTCCACACGACATCAAGCCCGTGGCCATAATCCCCTCGGCCGGTATGTCCAATCACCGCGACTCGGTATCGAGGCGCAGCTTCGGCCGACCAGAGACGATCGACTGCGGAAATCGCCGCCGCTCCAAACGCGGCACCTGCGATGAATTCCCGTCGTTTCATCCGGATGCCCTCCTGTACTATGCGCCCTTGGGGACGGCCCAATGACCCTGGCGGTATTGCCGACGCACAAGCCGATCGGCCTGCTCGTCGTTGTTGATCCGTTCCGTTTGCGGGTCAAAGTGGATCACCCGTCCGACCGTCGTGGCGATATTCCCCAAATGAGCCAGTGTCGCCGACAAATGTCCCTCCTCGATATCCGCATGAAGCCCAGTCCCCGTCTTGATCGCGTCTAGAAAATTCCGATGATGAAGAGAATCGTTTAGCTGACCCTGCATCTGATCGCGCAGTTCATTACGCGGGCCATACAATTTCCAACCCGCATGTTTGCCCAGGATCATCATCCCCTGCGTTCCGTAGAACGCATCGCCGTTCTCATATCCCTCCTGAACATACGGCGACCAGATTCGCTGTTCGTAGATCAATTGTTTCTTGCGACCTTCAATCTGATATTCATACGCCACATATTGCGTGTCGGGATACTGCTGGTCGTCGTCGAAGAAATATTTGCCACCCATCGCCGCGATGGCGATAGGATGCGTTTCAACTCCCAGTCCCCAGCGGGCGATGTCGATGTCGTGCACGCCGTCATTCCCAATATCCCCGGTCCCGAAATCCCGGAACCACCGCCAGCTCCCGGGCAGCATATTGTTCCGGTACGGAACCATCGGCGCCGGCCCCACCCACAGGTCGAAGTCCAGATTCCCCGGCGGATCAGATGGTTGAACCTTGCCGATGTTCCGGCGGAGTTGGCTGTTCCAGGCCTTGGCAACGAGGATCTCGCCGATCGCCCCTTCGCGCAACAGTTGCATTGCGCGGATTACATACTCGGCGCTGCGGCTTTGAGTTCCGACCTGAACGATCCGCTTCCTCCGCCGGGCCGCCTCGACCATCAGCCGACCTTCGCGGATATTGTGACTGCACGGCTTTTCCACATACACATGTTTCCCCGCCTCACAGGCCAAGATCGTAGCCGGCGCGTGCCAGTGGTCGGGGGTGGCGACGATGACGGCATCCACGGCCTTGTCTTCCAGCACCAGTCGAAAATCCGCCACGGACTTCGGCCCCCTGCTTCGGGCCTTCTCGACAACTTGAGCGGCCTGATTTCGCCGATTGGAATCGGGATCGCAGACATAGGCAACCTCGATATCCTTTTGCGTGAGAAACTGCTGAAGAAGCCCTCCCCCGTGCCCCCCGGGTCCAATCATGCCGAGGATGATTCTGTCATTGGCGCCAATCACCCGGCCTGAACCTAAGCCGTCGCCCAGGATCATCCCGGCCGCCATGGCCCCGGTTCGCTTGAGAAACTCCCTGCGAGCAAGTGGATGCATATCTTCCATATTTCCCTCCGAAAAATCCAATACAAGGAATTGTTTCCCGGCTCATCCAAAATCCCGACTCCGAAATTTCTGAACCGGGAGGACCGGTTCATCTTACGATTTGATAACATAGGCAATGAGCGCATCCCCGTGACGAATATACAAATACCCGTTGGCAATCGTCGGATGGGCCCAATGCTCGTCCGTTCCCTCCGAAACGACGAATTTGCCGGCCGGCTTGAAACCCTCAGCGCTGGGCTGAACCAGATACATCGTTCCATCCTGAGCGTAAACATACAGCATTCCATTCGCGGCGACGACGACTCCTTGCTTGGTCTCGGGGGCATTCCACATTGGTTTTCCGGTCTTCCAGTCCAGACAGACCAGGCCGCGATTGCCGCTCTGAGCGGTTCCATAAATAAAACCGTCCAGCAAAACGAAACCTTGCATCTGACAATCCAGAGTCTTGTCTGTCCATTGAGCGGCCGCATGCGACTCGCCAACCAGTGAAATCATCGTGCCGCCCGTTCCCATCCCCGATGAAAAATACACCATGCCGTCCTGATACAGGGGCGGATTGGGTTGCACTCCGGCTCGATGCGGATAGTCATACTGCCGGATCACCTTGCCCGAATCCGCATCCACGGCCACAAAACCATTGGCCAGCATTGTCAGGACCACTGTCTGATTGTTATGACCAACGATCCGGGGAGAACAATAGCCGGAGGCCTGGCCAAGCCCCTTGGCCTGCCAAAGCGTCTCTCCGGTATTCCGATCCAAGGCCACCAGCGACGCTTCGGCGCCTCCGGGCGTGCAGATGATCTTCTTGCCATCAGCCAACACCGATTCGGTAAAACCGAATTTGGCTTCGCCTGTACCAAATCGTTCCGCCAGATCGAAGGTCTTGAGAACTTTGCCACCCGCGGCGTCGAGAACTATCAGCTTGGCAAATCCAGTCATAACATATACCTGGTCTCCGTCAACCGTCGGCGTTCCTCGCGTACCGGCCACGGCCGGCCCCCGCTTCTCCAGTTCCGGCCCATACGCCGTCTTCCATTTTAAAGATCCATCCAACCCGAATGCGAACAAATACCCCTGTTTCTGTTCATTCATTCCCGTAACATAGACCATCCCGTTGGAAACCACTGCCGAAGAATATCCCTGCCCCAATCCCTTCACGGTCCAGGCAACCTTCGGCCCCCCTTCTGGCCAACTCGTCATCAACCCGGTCTCCGGAAAAATCCCATCCCCCGCCGGGCCCCGAAATCGAGGACAATCCGCGGCATAAACCCCCGCAACTCCAAACAGCGTCACGACAACCAAAATCAGCGAAAACCTTTTCATACTCCATCTCCTTACCTCAAGATATTGGGGTGCGAACATTCATCTTGTTGCCTCACACCGATTATACGACTTCCATTGAAATTCACAAGTCAAAGAAAGATTCCCAACAGAACGATTCCTTGACATTCAATATCTATTTATAGGGAATACTCCTTCGGCGGGTTGCCTGAAAAATCGGTAATCACCGCCCTGGCCGGATCCAGGTAGAAAAGCTCAAAGCCCGGATTCTCGGGCATCTGATAGATCGTCCGCAGGATCTCATTCTGCTCGAAGAGCTTCTTCTTGATGCCCAGGTCCTTCGAGAACACCACCTTGCCGCTGAGGCGAATCCACGCGAAGGCCGCGGTACTCGTGCAGATTTCCACCCACGGCTGCTTGAGGATCTCCTTGTACACCGGCTTGAAGTTGCCCGTGCAGTAATACAACTTGCCGCCCTGCTCCAGCATGAACTGAAACGGCCGGACTTTCGGCCTGCCGTCAAGCCCCACCGTCGCAAAATACTGCACCGGATTGGCCTTTAGAAATTCAACGACCTCTTTCATGATCTTCCTTCCTTTCTCGCTATCAGTTCGTGTACGAACGAATGGTCAAAATATTATGACCTCCGCAAATTCGTTTCGATTGTCCCCAACAGATCCACCAGGACCTGCCGGTCTTTGGGGGTCATGTCCTTATAGATTTTGTCCAGCAGGATCCGGGAAATCGCCTCGAAATCCCCGCGAAGCTTCTTTCCCCTGGCCGTCAGTTCCACCCGGACCACTCGATTGTCCTTTTCGCATTCCGCCTTCCGAACAAATCCGTACTTTTCCAGCGTGGCAATCATCACCGTCACCGTGGACTTGACCCGGCCGACGGCCTCCACCACATCCTTGATGGGAACCGCCCCTTTCTGCTCGAACAGAAACCTCAAAACCGGTCCGTGAGCCGGAACGACCCCCTCGATCGAGCGTTTCTGAAGTTCCTTTTCGATCAACAGATTCGCCAGCTCCCGAATCCGGGCGATCTGCCCCACAATGCCTTGCGTTCCTTTTGCCTTCATCGTTTCCTTGCCGTTATCTTGACTTGGAGCCATTTTAGTTCGCCCACGAACCATTGTCAAGCAAAATCCTTTTCATCTGTCATTTTGCCCTGTAAATTTTGATCCTGGGGATGCGTACCCATCCTGTAAATCGCGTTAATTCCGTAAAAATCGGGCTTCCTTCGTTTGTAAGGAACGATTGTCAGCGATAAAACACCTCATTCCATCGGCATTGGTTCTTGAAGTCGGCGATGTCAGTCTTATCGTCGATCCGCAGAAACTCGATCCCCGCCATCTCCGCGAAGTCCTCCATGTGCCGGGTGCCGATCGCCATGCTGAATCCCGTATGATGAGCCCCGCCGGCGTAGATCCACGCGGCCGCGGCCGTCCGCAGATCCGGCAGCGGCTTCCATAGCACCCGAGCCACCGGCAGCTTGGGCAGATCCTGATCCGGCCGGACGACATCGACCTCGTTGACGACCATCCGAAACCGATTTCCCATATCCAGTACGGACACATTGATGCCGCTACCCGTCGGAACATTGAACACCACGCGAGCCGGATCCGCCTTGCCGCCGATGCCCAGCGGATGTACTTCCAGCTTGGGTTTCCCGTCGGCGATCGACGAACACACCTCCAGCATGTGCGCGCCAAGCACCATCGTGTCCCGCGGGTCGAGGTGATAGGTATAATCCTCCATGAACGAAGTGCCCCCCGGCAGGCCGGCCGCCATCACCTTCATGCTGCGAACCAGCCCGGCGGTCTTCCAGTCGCCCTCGGCGCCGAATCCGTACCCGTCGGCCATGAGCCGCTGAACCGCCAGACCCGGCAATTGCTCCAGTCCGTGCAAATCTTCGAAGGTCGTCGTAAATGCCGTAAACCCCCCCTCCTCCAAAAAGGCCCGCATCCCCGCTTCGATCCTCGCCGCTTCGCGAATCGAATCGCTTTTGAGGTCTTTCGCGGAAATTTCGTACTGATCTTTGTATTCGGCCACGACCTTCCTCGTCTGGCTGTCGGTAACTTGATTGACGAACGCAACCAAGTCGCCGACGCCGTAACCATGGACGGCATAACCAAATTTGATTTGGGCCTCGACTTTGTCGCCCTCGGTCACGGCCACTTGTCGCATATTGTCGCCAAACCGGCAGATCTTCATTCCGTGGCAGTCCTGCCAGCCGCACGCGGCCCGCATCCAGACATCCAGATCCGCCAGGACCCGTTCGTCCTGCCAGTGGCCGACGATGACCTTGCGGTTCTTTCGCAGCCGGGTGCAAATGAATCCGAACTCCCGATCGCCGTGGGCGGACTGGTTGAGATTCATAAAATCCATGTCGATGTCGGCCCAGGGGATATCGCGGTTGAACTGCGTGTGCAGATGGGCGAATGGTTTCCGAAGGGCGTTCAATCCGGCGATCCACATCTTGGCCGGCGAAAAAGTATGCATCCAGGTAATGAGGCCGACGCATTGGGTCGAGGTGTTGGCGCCCACGCAGATCTTGGAAATTTCCTCCGGCGTCTTGACCACGGGCTTAAAGACCACCTTACAGGGCAAGGCCTTGGACCGATTCAAGTGCTCGACAATCTGCTTGGAATGAGCATCTACCTGTTTTAGCGTCTCCGGGCCGTACAGATGCTGACTGCCGGTGATAAACCACACTTCATATTGTTTCAGTTCGATCATTCGATTACTCCTGATTGAGTTTTGATTTCCTTTCGGCAGGGTATTGTACCCCACGGTCCCAAAATATACAACATCCGGCAGAAGTTCAAATCTGCGCTGTGGAGACCGCACTCCGTTATGGGCCGGGGCACACGGCGTTTACCCTTTTTATGCCAGAAGGCACCACCCCCACATCCTATGCCCTGAAGAAGATCGGCGTAGGAAAGACTGATCTTCTGTATTGCGGCCTTCGCGGGTGGGGCAAGGAATTGACTATTGGGCTAAACTTGGTGGCTTGTATGTCAACATCGGAGAGGTTGATTTTTTCGCATGGATCGCCTATTCTGATACATGTGCCAAAGGAGATGTGTGGACGAACAATGGAAAATGGATCGGGGATATTTCAATGCGAACTGCCCTTTTTCGGATTGTTATCGTCTATTTCTTTCTTATTCTGGGGGTCGTCCAGGCCGAACGAAGCATGCGATTTTCGGCTGGTACGGAGGCCGAGGCCCGGGCCTGGCAGAAGACGGCACGGGAGAAGCTCTTTTCGCTGATGATGGGCGGCCGGCGGCCGGTAACGGTCCCGCCGGAGGTGAAAATTCTTCGACGCATTGATGATGTGGCACATGGATGCGTGTTGGAAGAAATTTCGCTGCAAACTCTCGCGGATCGCCGGATTCATGCCTGGCTGGCCAGACCTGTTCACCCCAAAGGCAAGGTTGGCGCCGTACTGGGAATTCACGGCCACGGCGGCAGCGGCGAGCAGATCGTGCGCGGCCTGGGCCCATACTGGTACGGCCGGACGATAATCGAGATGGGGTATGTGGTCATCGCCCCGGATGTCGGCCAGCACGAATTGCAACACGAGAGATGGTCGTTGATGGGCGAACGGGTCTGGGATTCGCTGTGCTGTCTGGATTATGCGGCGTCGTTGCCGGAGGTGGATCCGGATCGGCTGGCGGTGGCGGGGCTGTCGCTGGGGGGCGAGACGACCATGTATGTCGCGGCGCTGGACGAGCGAATCAAGATCGCCTGTAGCAGCGGGTGGCTGACGACCGTGACCAACATGAAGAACGGGCATTGCGAATGCTTCAATTTTCCCGGGCTGGAGGAGACCTTTGATTTCGCGGATATCTTTGCCTGTGTCGCGCCGCGGACGCTGGTTTGCGAACTGGGCCAGCAGGAAAGGGCGCCCGGCGGATTTCCGGTTGCGATCGGGCGGACGGCTTTGGAGGAAATCCGGGCGGCGTATCGCGTTTTCGGCGCGGAGTCGAATCTGACGCTGACGGTTCATCCGGGCCCGCATGTTTTCTGCGGGAAGGATTTTTATCCGAAGCTGCAGACGACGCTGGGGCCGATCAGCCAGCCGCTGCCGGATGACAAGGCCGCGGTGGCGTGGGCTCGTTTTGTCGAGGGGCCTGAATCGCTGGACGGTACGCCCTATCATTGGCTGGGACGGACGGATTTGCGAGTGATCTTTGATGTTCGTCCAAAACCCGGGGATACGCTGGAACTGGGTTGGGGGGCAAAGGGCGATACGCGAGAGGCAGTTATCATCGTCAACGGCCGAAGCCAAACCGTGAGCGATGGCGGACACTGGGGCTTTCGCTGGATTCGGGTGTTACTTCCGGAAGGAATTACCGGAGACAGATACACGATTGACCTTCGACGGGGACAAGGCCGAGAGGCATTCTTCAGCGAGATTCGCCTGATTGCTGCAGGAGGTGATGGAATTCAACACGATTTGGGCAAGATCAGTCATAAGGCCATGGTTGCGCTATCCTCGGGGGATTCATCCACTCTCGGCCAAGCCTTTCCGGAAATGCGACAGATCTGGGATCATCCAATCCCAATTTACGATTTGCAGACCGATGATCCGGCAGTGGAGTTGTATCGAAAAGCGGAATCCAATTCACGAATGGCCAATGAGGCCTTGTATCGTTGCCGTCGGTTCGTCGACGGCTGGCTGGCCTGCGCCGATCCCGAGACAGGTTTGATCCCGCGCAATCTTCGCGAAAGCGACTTCTGGAACGGCCGCGATGCGGCGGCGGACAACTATCCCTTCATGGTCCTGACGGCGGCGATTACGGATCGACCGCTGCTGGAGGGGCGATTGTTGGAGATGTTGCGGACCGAAACGCGACTGACCTGCCGGATCGACCGATTGCCGGATGATTACTCGTTTTCGCAAAAGGGCTGGCGGCGCGACAGGCCGGATTTGGACGCGATGATCTTTGACGGCGCCGAGTATGTCAAAGACGGCCTGCTGCCGATCACCGAATGGATGGGACAAAGTCCGTGGTCGCAGCGCATGATCGGCATCGTTGACGATATCTGGAACAATGCGCCGATTGATACGCCCTTCGGCAAGATTCCCACGACAAACTTTGAAGTCTGCGGCGATTTGCTGCAGGCCAACTCCCGGCTGTATTGGTTCACCGGGGATCGCAACTATCTCGACTGGGCCATCCGGCTCGGCGATTATTTCCTGCTGGGCAATCATCATCCCACGCGAGATCTGGATCAGCTTCGGCTGATCGATCATGGATGCGAAGTGATCAACGGCCTGACGGAACTGTATGTGGCGGTTGAGCACGCATTGCCGGAGAAAAAGAAAGCATACGAACGGCCGATGCATGAGATGTTCGACTGTATTCTTGCCAAGGCGCGCAACGATGACGGCCTGCTCTACTCCTGGTTTAATCCGAAGACCGGCGAGCACAGTGCGGATCTTTGCGACACCTGGGGTTACGGCTTGGACGGCTTTTATACGATGTGGCTGATCGATCAGACCGAGCCGTACCGTGACGCCGTCCGCAAGGCGATGGAAAATCTCAAGGGCAAGTATATCGGGGCCTGCTGGGGCGACAAGAGCGCCGACGGTTTCGCCGATTCCATCGAAGGCGCGATCAATCTCTACAATCGCGAACCGATTGAATCGGCCGCCGACTGGATCGACAGCCAGATTCGGATGATGTGGACGATCCAGGAATCCGACGGCATAATCGAGGGCTGGCATGGCGACGGGAACTTTGCGCGGACTTCGTTGATGTTTGCGTTATGGAAGATGCAAGGGGTTATAATCCGGCCGTGGCGAGCGGATGTGCGATTCGGTGCCGTCCGTCGCGGAGATACACTGTATATGATCCTCAGCGCGGATCGGCTATGGAAAGGTTGCTTGATTTTTGATCGGCCGAGGCACAAACACATCCTGCGACTGCCGCGGGATTATCCGAGGATCAATCAGTTTCCGGAGTGGTTCACGGTGAACGATACAGGACGATACGAAGTGACAATCGGTTCGAATTCGTCCCAAACCGCATTGGGATCCGCATTGATCGGGGGTCTTGATGTTCAAATCGAAGGCGGGCAAACGCAACGGATTCTTGCCCGAAAAATCGCATTGCCTCCTCCGACCGACCGCTGATCATTCGCGAACTTAATCCAGGCCGTAAAGTTTGCGGCCGATCGGGCCGTCGAAATTCGGAGCCGTCTTAAAGGGCTCGAACTCCCCGGTGAGGCCTGCCTCTTTCGTCTTATCCAGTAAGGAGGATTGTTCGATCGCATTCAAGGGAATAAAAGTCCTCGCCAAGTCGATATTGGTCTGAAGGATTTGTTCGGAGTCCATTCCTGAAACGATTGTGGAGACCGACTGACTCCACACATACCACAGGGCCTCCTTCGGCGTAATGCTATCGGCTCGCAAGACCGAACCGCTACCCATGGTTTTCATCGCAATGACGCCGATGTTGCGTCGAATAAGGATGGGTAACACATGCCTTTGAAAACTCTTAAAATGCGGATCAAAAACATTCATGGGCATCTGAACCGCATCCCAAGGGTACCCATAGGCCAGCATCTGTAAGTGCAGCATCGGATCTCGATGACCGGTAAAGCCGATGAAACGGACTTTTCCCTGTTTCTTCGCCAGGTCGGCAGCTTCGATGCCTCCGTCTTGGGCAAAGATCATCTCAGGATCCTTGTCATAGACAACTTCGTGAAATTGCCATAAGTCGATCACATCCGTTTTGAATCGCCGCAAACTGTCTTCCAGATGCCTAAGGGCCGTCTGTTTATCGCGCCCGTGGTGTTTGGTCATCAGGAACACCTTCTCTCGATACCCTTCGCGTAAGGCCTTTCCCATGAGTTCTTCCGCTCTCCCGCCATGATATTCCCACGCGTTATCGAGAAAGGTGACACCCTGATCGATGGCCGTTCGAATCAGGCGAATCGATCGATCATCGTCGCGAATGCTTCCGATGTGATATCCCCCCAGGCCGAGTATCGATACCTTTACCCCTGTCCCTCCCAATGGACGGAGCGGAATATCCATCGGATTCGATCCGGCCAAGACCTGGTTGAGAATTCCTCCGGCGCACAGACCGCAGGCGGTTTGTCGAATAAAATCTCGTCGGGTGGGCAAGTATCGTTCCATGGTTTCTCCTATCCAAATCATACGGGCGGGATTATGATCGGTACCGCCAGAACTTCTGAGATGGTACCATCCCTGTTCACAAGGTGCAAGAAAGTGATTAGGTCCATTATGCTTGCGAAATCTGTCCCAGGGATTTGTTAAAGGCAGGATAAAAGTTCGATTTAGTTGCGGTAACCGAAAATCCTTTTCGACCCTCAAAACACCCTTGGCATGATCGGGAAAAACGGCCCACTCGGGATCAAAACAAACATAACCCCTTCGCTTTCAAGAGGTTAGGGGAAATGGAGCCTATGAGATTCGAACTCACGACCTCTTGCATGCCATGCAAGCGCTCTCCCAACTGAGCTAAGGCCCCGTTACTTGTATTTGTATCGGAAAGACAGGCCCCTGGCAAGAGTTTTTTGGCAAAACCCGTGAAAAAAGTAAGCTGCGGATCAATCTCGCCGGGCGTGATGATTCAGCCAATCTTGGACAAACCGGCGAGCTTGCTGAGGGGTATGGACCTCCTCGGACAGTTGGGCGGCATAAAGATCTTCCGCAATCCGGCCGACCATCGGCCCGGGAGTGGCACCCAGAGACAAAATCTCGTGGCCATCGAGAAGTGGCTTGGGTGCCAGATTTACGCCTTTTAGAGCATGGATTCGTCGTCGCAAAATATTCAGTGGAGTCAGCGGCCGGGATTCGCTCTGGAGGATCGCTTGTTGCAGATCGAGCAGGTCGTGGAAATAGGGGCTGACAAGAAGCCGCTTCAGCGGAGCCAGACCCATGGAGGTGTTGAGCAGACGGTCTCGATGTTCGAGAATCCAAGCCAAGCGGCGAATCTGTTCGCGGCTGAGTTTGAGAATCTCACACTGTGAAAGAGCCGTCGCGGTTGGGGTTTGGGCAAACAATGCCGACAAGGCCAGTGGAAAACCGACCCGCCCACGCAGAGCCGAGAGAACAGCCAGGCCGCGGCGGGCAGAGACCGAATCGAGATTCGGAAAAATCCAAGCACAGAGGCCGCTTTCCACCAGCAATCGAGCGCCGAGTCCGCGGGCCGGATGGGTCAGGATGGCTTCCAGTTCAGAGGCGATTCGTTCGCCGCTGATCTGGGCGATTTTCGCGGCCTGGCGGAGGATCGCCTCCCAGGTTAACGGTTCAATAGAGAATCCAAGCTGTGTGGCAAAACGGACTGCCCGGAGCATTCGCAGATAATCCTCTCCAAAACGATTGTCGGGATTCCCGATGGTGCGGAGGATTTTTTTTGCCAGATCCCGCTGACCTTCGACATAATCGATCACGGTTCGACGGACTGGATCATAAAACATCCCGTTGACGGTAAAATCCCGGCGGGACGCGTCTTCGGCGGCACTGGTAAAACGGACCTGATCGGGATGACGGCCGTCGGAATATCCGAAGTCGGTCCGGAATGTGGCAACCTCGACCTGATCATTCTTGATCAGGACCATGACAACGCCGAATTTGGCGCCGATCCGCAGGGTCCGACGAAAGAGCGACAAAATCTGCTCGGGACGCGCGCTGGTCGCGACATCGTAATCCTTGGCCCGCCTCCGAAGGAGCATATCGCGGACACAGCCGCCGGCAAACAGCGCTTCGAAGCCGGCCTTACGAAGACGACGGACAACCCAGACGGCGGAGGAACGATTGGAGGGCCGGACAGAATTCATGGCCATGCCTCCCCACCGATGCATTCAAGCAGGGTTACGGCCGTGGCACCCCATTGACGATGGTCAATCGACCGAAGCGAGCCGTATTGTGGAAGAATATTGGATCGCTCATGAGCACGAACAATGACGAGTCCTCCCCTCCGAATCTGTCGGGACAACAGCGTAAGCAGCTTTCCCAGCGGGGAAACAAGGGAGGTATCCTGACTCATCAGATAAGGTGGATCGACAAAAACCAGATCGTAGTCAGGCCGATCGGGGCAACCGGACGGGACGGGAGCTCCGGACTTGAAGGCATTGCAGGCGAAAACGCGGCAGCGGTCGCCATAGCCGGCCTTGGCGATGTTGCGTTCCAACAAGGGGACGACCTGACGGCCGCTGTCCACAAACGATACCCAGCGTGCGCCGCGGGACAGGCACTCCATCCCCATCGAGCCGGTTCCGCTAAACAAGTCCGCAATGACGCTATTTTCGATAATATTGTACTTATACAGAACATTGAAGAGGGATTCCTTGGCCCGATCGGTGATCGGCCGGGTTCGCATATCTTTGGGGGCAAACAAATTCATTCCGCGATGAGTTCCGGCGATAATTCTCATTCGTTTGCCTCCAGACCCAGATCGCGGATCATTTGACGGTCCTCGGCGACGGATCGTCCGGCCGTGGTCAGGTAGTTGCCAGACATGATGCTGGTACAGCCGGCATAAAACACCCAACTCTGCAGATCGCGGAGATTGTTCACCCGCCCCCCCGCCGCCTTGAGATGGGTCCGCGGCAAAATAAAACGATAGAGGGCGATGATCCGCAGGATTTCCCGGGGTTGGAGCGTCGGCTGATCGGCCAGAGGGGTTCCGGGGATCGGATGCAAAAAATTCATGGGGACGGTGTCGGCGCCGAGGTCTCGCAATTCCAGGGCCATGTCGATCCGGTCGGCATCGGTTTCGCCCAATCCGAAGATACCCCCGGCACAAACGCCCAGACCGACCTCGACGGCGGCACGGATGGTCCGGACGCGATCGTCGTAGCTGTGGGCCGAAACAATCCGGGGAAAATGGTGACGAGAGGTTTCGAGATTGTGATTGTAGCGTTCCAGCCCCGCAGCACGAAGGCGACATAGTTTGTCGAGGGGGAGAATCCCCAGCCCGGCACAGACGCCGACGCCGATTTCATCTCGGATGCGGGGGATAAGCCGCTCCAGCCGGGCCAATTCGGCATCGTTTGCGCTTTTCCCTGAATAGACGACGCCAAAGCGCGGCACGCCGTTTTGTTTGGCCTCGGCGGCGGCGGCGAGAATCTCGTCGTCGGTCAGCAATCGCGCCGTACGATCGACGGGCGTCTTGTAGCGGGACGACTGGGCGCAGAAGGCGCAATCCTGATCGCAACCGCCGAGACGACCGGGAACAATCGAACAGACCGACACCCGGTCGCCAAAGAAACGGCGGCGAATCCGGTTGGCCGCGAAGAGCAGCTCGTCGAAATGTCGGCGGCTTGCCTTCGCCAGCGACTCGATCTGCGGCCGAGCCGGAAGATCGCCGTCGAGGACTCGTTGCAGGGCTTGTTCGATTGCGGGATTCATCGCGACTCCGGTCGGATTATTCAAGCCATTGTCGAATGGGTTTCGCCAGTTTACGAAAGGGGTCGATCGGCAGCATGACCGTCTGCCAGCGGGGACTCCGACAGGTCATATTCTGGGCATAGTCCTCCAGACGGACGGCATAGAAGGCGTATCGGCGGCGATCATACTCAAAGGTTTCGTCGCCATGGGTCTCGACCTCGACTCGGCGCAGGTCGTAAGCGAAGACCAGCAGCGCGTCGGCAGCGGGATGTTGCCGCTGAAAAACCTGCTGCCACTCCAAGAGTCCCCGGATATCCTCGCGCGTAACCCAGTTCTGCAAGCCGGAGAGGTTGCGGAGTACGGGGCCGGAAAAGCCGCGGCCCTTGACCTCGGCCAATAGGACGCGGCGGCCGTCTGGATAGAGGACATAATCGAACGATTTGATCCAATCGCGGGCGAACCAGCGGCGACGCGTCTGATCGACGCCGATATGCTGGACGCGGTTTTCCGCGAGCCACTGGCCGAAAGCGGCCTCGTAATGATTGACACAGGATACCATGCCCACAGCTTAGGGACGGCGAACGGAATTGTCAAGCGCCGGGGTTTATCGGGGGTCCGAGACCCGATGCAGAGCAACCAATCGCGGTGATTCGTCGGGTCGATCGACCGCGCTGCGGTCAAAAATGGCGATATACCGGCGGTCGGCATCGACATCAACGACGCGGCTGGCCGGATTGGCATCGGGCACCACGCGCGGTGTGCCGATCCGGATGGCGATATAGGCCGTGAAGGTATCGCTGCGGACGGTGAAAATATTCGACATCCGCGAAAGGATCCAGTCTCGCTCCTCGATATCGTCGGTCATGGATGGATCGCCGACATTGTCGGAAGGATCATCCTTCCATTTGGTCAACAGCGCGGCAATATCTGCATGTTTGGACGAATTGACCAGATCCGCGATCGACTCAAACGGGGCGGGAGTTCCGACTCTGGCTATCGTTCGAGCCAGTTCATCCGCGAATTTCTTCGGATCCGCCTCCCACTTGTCCCCGGCCTTGACGAAATCCGTCCGGGGAGGGATGGCGGCACGAATCACTTCCCACGGAGCGGTATTGATATTGATCCGCCCCGGAAGGTTTCCGGCCGGCCGGTTGAGAAAACCGACATACCGGAGAATCTCCGGAGCGGACACAATATCCGTTCTGACATCACCCTCATTCGAAGCCAATCCCATAAAATGCGTAATCGCATTTGGATCATCGGCGGCGATCCACTCGCTGCCGAGAGTCAGAATCTTTTCAAAATCCCCAAGCGTCGTCAGGGGCCTGGAGACGGTCGCGGTGTTGTCGTCGGCCACGGGCATCTGGTAGGACTTCTTGCCGCCGGGGATGGTGGCATTGTTGGGACTGCCCAGGGTCTCGGAGCCCTGATCACGAACAAATTCGTTGGCCCGGGCAAATTTCCAGGCCCGATCATCGCGTTTGCTGGTGTGCGTGCCATCAATCACCAAGGGAGAAATCTGATCTTTGGGGGTCCCATCTACCGTCAACCAGGTTGTTCCGCCCTTGCCATCAGGTATCGGGCGTTGCAGAAGGATCACATCATCGACAAAAAAACCGCTGGCCAGTTGAGCCCATTCGTAAGTCGGAGTCGAATTCGGCAGAACCCCCCAGTTGGTATTTCGCAGAACAAATCGGCCGGGGGCCGTGGTCGTGCCTTTTGGAACGGTGATATTAGAGGGCGGAAATACCAAAGTTCTTGGATTATTCTTGGGATTCCCCGCCACAATTCTCCATCCCGTTAGAGAGATATCCTGGTCATAGGGATTTACAAACTCAACCGCAAACCGGCCGATACCACTGGAGGAAAAAGTACAATACAATTCCGAAATAAACGGCTGGCGTTCGTAGCCATAGACGACATGGGAACCCAGACCGAAATCGTACCGCGGATCAGAGGACAGATCGATGCTGTTATTGGACGCGTTGCGGGAAACATCGCTGACCAGTTGTCGGACGACGGCCTCGTTAATGAAAGTCGGGTCGGAATTTTTCTGAAACAATGGCCCCAGGGTCGCAGAGGTATCATCCAGATAGTCGATCATGTTGGCGACAGTCTGTGCGGCCTTTCGCGCGGCCTTGTTGAGCAGTCGCCGTGGGTGGGCCGGATCGGCCAGATCGGCCCGGATCTGATCGAGCGTCAGGATGGAGTTTTCTTTTATCAGTCCATACCGCAGGTAATAGGCCCGCAGGGCATAGAGCAACTGCAGGATGGCACGGCGGGATTCGGGGGTGTTGTCGATGACCAGATCGCGGGTCGCGACAACCGAACCGTTGGCGGGCCAGAATACGGCCATTACGGTATCCAGCATCGCCAACCTTTGGGCCTTGACAGAGGGATCGACCTGACGCAGGTAGGCCTCCCGGAGAGACTCGACGATCGGATCGAGGATCATGTCCGGACCCGAACGGATATTGCGATCGAAGCTGTAGAAGGTGCAAACATGCCGCCGGTCATACTTCCAGCGAAAGTCAATCTCGGGTTCCTGATCCGGAGCGGGGGCCGACGGCAAATAATAGGCGCCGCTTTTGTCGTCAAAATTCGCCGAGTTCATCCGGATTTTCCATTCGTCGAATTTTGTGCGCGTATAGGAGCCGGTACTGACGGTAATGGTCCTGGACTCGTCGGTCACGGGAATAAACAAGGCCGAATACAATCCCCCACCCCCTACACCGGGAACTCCGGCGTCAAATGTCAAATTGGCGACATCTCTTCGCTCCAAACGGCTCTCAAAAGAGGACGAGAGGAGAAATCGATTGCGGAGCTCCAGTTCGTCGGCCAGGTCGAAGAGGCGATAGCGGGCCGGATCCGGTTTCTCGATCTTCAGAATGACCCGATTGTGATACTGCGCGACGGTGTCGAGCACGGCGGCCGGATCGGCCATGCGGGCTTTGCGGATCCGATCGGCCAGCGGGACATCGTCGGCGGGACGATCGTCATTGCGATCCCCGCCGCGACGGAATCGCTCGTAGTCCAGAGCCGAAAGATACGGACCGTCGCTGGTCGCTTCCAGTTTGAAGGCGGTGTTGAGATTCAGCAAAGCGCAGTTGTCGAGAATCCGCACGGCCGAATAGATCGGCTCGCCCTTGGAGGAATTGATGTTGGGCAGTTTGATCCAGATGCTGTCCCACACGCCGTCGCCGTCGGCGTCGGCTTTCGGCAATCCGATGTTGGAGGAAATCTGGGGCGTGCCCGCCAGGGCCGTCGACGCGTAATACAGATCCGGTCCCACTTTCATCCCCGGTCCCATGAGACCATACACATTAAACCCGGAAATCCCGAAGATGTCGAAGTACAGATCTGAGAGATTGAACCATGTCACGATATCGTTCCGCAAATCCGCAGGGCTGACCGTATCGATCTCTGACCATCCGGGATTAACGCTCATCAGCCAGGGATCCATCGTGCCCGGCGAATCATACCGTTCGTTGTAGGCGACCGCCGTGCCCGGAACATTCTCAGAGGCCCCGCTGCACAGACGGGCCTGTCGTCTGGCGCCGAAAAGATCATCGACGAGAACCTTGTTGATGCGATCGACGACCGAATCAGCGGCGGCGGACAGATCCCGCTCAACGCTGACCGAGGCGCTGGTGGCCTGCTCGATCCGCGAGGCCAGGATAAACATCAGGCCGATCAGACTCAACAGGACCGTCAGGACGACAACCAGGATCAGGGCCGAACCCGACCGCCGCTTTCCAAGAGCATGGATTGATGTTTCGGTTATAGGAATCATGGCCGTTCCCCCGTCATTACTTCAAATAGACGATGTGGGTAAAGGTCTTTCCACTTTTGAACACCCCCCGCGAATCAAACAGAGTAAAAGTGAATTTCAGGGCCTTGCCGGGGCCGGGCGGGGTGCGTCCATCTCCGCCGCCGGGATACAGCGCCGCCAGCATCCCGCTGCCCATCGAGGCCGGGAGAAGGCGGACAAAATCGGAGTCGGTCAAATCTCCATCGCCGTTGGGATCGACCTCCGGGTACCAGCGGCCGGATTTGGCGACTTGGGCAGCGGTTCCGGAATTGTATTCATACCAGCACTGGATCTTGAATTCGCCAACGCCCTGGCCAAACATCAAATGGGGATTGGTCACCGGCCGAACGGTTGGATCGGCAATCAGGCCGCCGACAATGCTCACAAAAGAACCACTGTGTGTTATAAACGGGTAGTCGCTATCGCTGGATGGCAGATTGAGGGCCGTCAGCGAATACCCGAAAATTCGAGACAACAATAGCAACTTCAAGTTGACAGGATCCGTCCCGCGCGGCAAAGCCGTCCACAGAAGCGGATCCAGGCCGTCATACTGACCGGTATTCACAAAATTCGGCGTAAACGAAGCCAACAAAGTCGCCGAGGTGGTCGGATCCAATGTCGGCGTCAGCCGAGCATCGGGAGCGTAGATATGCTGGCTGCGGGCCAGGAGCCGACGCGAGGGCAACTGTTCAATCGGATTGCTTGCGGCCGTGCCATCTTCGGCATGGGAATAGCACACCCGCGCTACATTGCCGGGGACATACGCCATCCAGACCTTTGTGGCGGCCTCCGAATCCTCAAAACGATACTGATCATAGGTTTGGAAGTTGCCGTTGGCATAGAACAGGATCTTATCAAAACGGGCATAGTGATGGACATTGGCCGGCGGGGTGTTCGAGGGCAACCGCTTTCCCTGGGCATCCACGGGAACCGGAACCCAGCCGATGAAGATTTCGCAATCGGTACGCAGGCCCTTAAAATCGGCGTCGAGTTGATCGGTGATTGCCCGCAGACGACGGGTCAGTTCGCCGGTAGCTTCGGCGCGGCGATGGGTATCGATCGCCATCTTGAAGACCAGACCGGAGACGGCCATCATGGCCACCAGCAGCGCCATAGCCACCAGCAGCTCGAGAATCGTGAACGCCTTGTTATCGTATCGTCGCACGGCAGACTCTCTATAATTGTCCCTGAAAGACGCCGACACAGGGGTTGCGGCCGATGACCTTCGGCGGAGTACTGGACGAGGTGGCACCACTGGGCGCCATCGCCGGCGGAACAATCCAGATCTGCCGGATCGTATTGGCCGCGGCATACTCCTGGATCAACAGCCCATCCCCATCGGCGGGAATCACGGTGGCGGGATTTCCATCGCTATCGACGGCCCGGACCAGAGTGATTTCTCCCAGATCACCGGCGACGGCCGGATTGGGATATCGAACATCCAATACGCGCATCAATCGGCCGTACTGATCGTCCAGCAGAATCGCATCCTTAGTAATATAGGTCGCTTTGGCCCTGTCGGCCGGGGTAACGGAAATTTTTTGGAAGTAGTAGGTCCAGCGGATGCCCTGTTGAAATCCGATGTGGGATCCGGTGATTGTTTGAACCATCACCGGGACCGGCGTGGGATAGCTCGATGCCAACCAGGTAGCCGGAGAAATCGGAACGCCGGTAACCCGATTGAAATTATAGCGAGGATATCGCGCATTCTGTCCCGCCATGCGGCTGACAAAGATCGTAACCTGGATCTCGTTGCTGGTATGATAGAGCCGACGGCACAGGGCCGACCAGAAATACCGCTGGGGATCGTCGGGATCGGTCTTGATCCGGGATCCGGCCGCCGACAACGGATCCAAAGTCGCCGTCGAGGGATACAGGGATTCGGCCTGGAAATATTCATCGGCATAGAGGGAGGCGAAGTTCGTCCCATAGAGCCGGCGAAGACTGGCGAAGGCCTCGCTGGAGATAAAGGGCGACTTTTGAGGTTCGGATAGCCAATACTGCTGGACGCTGATCCCGTCATACGGGACATGGCGATCGGAAGGCAGGAGGTTGGGATCGATGCCGAATAGATGAATCTTGGCCATCGCTTCTTCGGCGGCAACGACGCCGATGGTTTTTTCGGTGGCGACGGCGGTGAGCTTGACGCCGACAGGGAAGGTCCCGGCGACCAGCATAAAGCCAACCACGAGGATCCCGGCGGCCATCAGGACCTCGGTGAGCGAAAAACCGGATTTGAACGCCGCTTGTTTCATTCGAATTTCCTTATTGCAGGCCCATCAACTCGCCGGTATTCGGATTTACATACTCCAACGGAAGGGACGACAGATACAGGGTCCAGCGTTTTCCCGCGGGAACGGCCGCGAGCTTTTTCTTGTCGTAGATAATGAAGCTGTTCCGGCTGGGTTCTTTATGTAAACCCAATGTCGGATAGTTGTCCTGATAAAATATCCTTTTCGGCGGATTCGCGGCAGCGGCCGCATCCACATTGAGTTGCGTATTAAATACATCATCTTTACTCGGCTCATAGTTCATCGGCGGCGGTGGGACAAAGCGAATATCACGGACCATCACTTGGACATCGTGGGTAACCAAACGCCCTTCTTTGGAAAAGATGATCGAAAAAGTCGTCGTATTGGTCATAGCGACGGCACCCTGCTTGCTCGGATCGAGGATCGAATCGTCCGCGATCGGCTCTTCCATGGACTTCGTCGAATTGTACCAGTATAAATCCATCACCCCGATGGATTCGGGCAGTTTCATGGGCTTTCGACTTTCGACGGCACGAAATCCGCTGGCAAGACCCGTAGCGTCATAATCGTATCGGATCAGGATCATATACTGGTTTCCGAGTTTGTCCTGCTGAAAACGAAGGCCCGCCCAGACGCCTTCGCTCATGGCGACGGATCGGGCGTTACCGAGGGCGGCGGAAATGACGCTGCGGATATTGGCCGAAGAATCGAAGGACTCGACGATTTTCTTGGCCGCGGGAACCCCGATGGCAAAAAGGATCGCGACGATCGCCAGAACGGCCAGCATTTCCACCAGCGTCAGAGCGGATTGTCTCGAGGGTCGGGTCATCGATGTCCTGGGTTGGTATTCCTTACCGGGTCTGGGACAATAGATCCTTATTTGCCTGGGTCGAAATTGAACACATCGTCGGGCGTACCATAGAGACCGTCGCCGCCGGCCGAATGGAGAATAAACGATTCCGATCTGAACGGCCGTGCGGGATTGGTATAATTGGGATTACCGATCGCCTGATAAAATTCGGATTCATTTCCCTGGTACCGCAGGGGATGCTCCTTGGTCAGATCAAAGGGGACCGGCAGATTAAGGATGGGGAAATTGTCTCGCAGGTTGATGATATTGCGGCGACTGCCCGTGTTATCCGGCGTATAGACCAGTCTCCAATCGTGTTCGAATGCGGTAACATCCGCCTTGTAATACAGAATCGGCATCCCCACGCGTTTTTTCGTCAGGCGATGAGTCACCATGCCATAAGCGTCGGTCAGGACATAGGTATTTTCGGGAAGAGCCCCCGTTTCGCCGCTTCCATACAGGTCAATCAATTTGATCCCATTGGCCGTCTCCAGTTCCAGATAGGGTCCCTTCCGTGCCCGAAGACTCTTTTCGCGATCGGTTCCGGTCACCGCGGGCAGATAGATATCGATTTGTCCCGTCCCCGCGGGATTCGGAATGGTCCCATCCTCGGCAAAAACGGACTTGGGATGAAAGCCAAAACCGTCATATCCGATCACGGCTTCGGCCAGGCGCTGGGCCCCACAATACATGCCCGCATTGGCGCCGGTCGATTCCGGATAATCTCCAAAATCGGTACGGAAACCCTCTAATGCGATATTGATGCTGTTGAATTGGGCTTTTTGTTTGACATTGGTCGCCGTTCGGAACGCCAGATTGAACGCCGGGACCAGAATCGCGGCCAGGATCGCGATGATGGCGATGGCCGTGACGACCTCGACCAGCGTGAAGGCGGGTTGCGTTCGATCGGATGGAGGATAGCGTTTCATGTCCGTGACTCCTTGCTCGGCGGCGCATCGAGCGGATGGGCCGTCAATAGTTGAAATTGGTCACATCGTCCTTGGTACCGAAGATTCCGTCATATCCGGCGGACATCAGGATAAAGGACTGGGGATTGTACGGTTTACGAAAATTCTGCACCGTCGGATCGGTAATCGTATTGTAGAATCTCTCTCTTCCGGTGCCGGTCTTGGCGACTCCCTGTGGATCGGTGTAACTGTAGGGTTCGGCCGGATCGAACAGGTGCTTGCGATTGGCCGGATCCTGCACGGGGCCGAGCTTGATCAGTTCGGCATTGTCGTCGTAGTTGTACACCAGACGCGAAAGATTCGACGGCAGCGGATCCCAGTCGAAATTCTTGGTCTCTTCGTTGGCTTTGTAATAGAGGATGGGATTGCCGACGAAATACTGCTGACCGCCGGCCAGAACCACCTTGCGATGACGAAAGATATCCGTGATGACGGGGGCCAGGATTTTCCCGGTGCCGTCGGAAGAATAGACGGGACCGCTGTACCCGTCGTACAGTTGTTCGAGAAGAACGACGGCCGAATCCTTCAGTTCTGAATAGATTTTTCTTCGTCGATGAAGACTGGTCGGATCGTCTTGATACTCCTTCAGGGCGGCGTTTTGTTGGGGGGCGTACCATTTGCTGACCGGATCGAATCCTCGCTGGTCGCGTCCGAGGAGGGCCTCGGCGAGGTGCTGGGCGCCGCAGATCAGCGGCGGATTGCCATTGTTGGATTCCACTTTCGACTGGGGATAGCCGTCGTTTTCGTCGTGAAAGAATTCCAGGCCGACTTCAATGGAATGCAGGACGGCTTTTTGTTTGAGGGCCTTGGCGGACTTCATCACCTTGTGCAGGCCGGGGGCCATAATCATCACCAGCATGGAGATGATGGCGATGACCACCAGCAGCTCCATCAGCGTAAAGCCGCCGTGCTCTCGATGGATGTGTCGGTTCATCATAATCGTTCCTCATTCAGGCCCCCGCCGGGGGCATTCCTTCATCATTGGCCGCTTCGCAGGTCGTCGGTCGTATCGAATTGACGGTCGGGTCCGGCGCTGGTAATCCGCGGAAAGCTCATCATTCCCGGGGTGAACTCATACCGCAGCGGGATATTCCATGGATCGATCAACCGAATCAGGGGGATCGTGACGGGTTGACCCGATGCGTCGGTGTATTCGGCCCGACGCGCCTGCCGATCGGTACGAGTTAAGTCGATCGCGGTTTTCTGGCTGTCGGAGATCGTATCGATAATCCGACGGCTGGTCTGGGAGCGATTGAGAAAATAATACAGACATTCACTGACCGCATAATCATTGTGAAGACTCCCGGTGGGGAGAATCGACACCGTACGAGCCGGTACCATTCGAGTCAGACCAAGATCGTCATTCAGGTATGCGATCAACTCGGCCTGGGAAAACGCCGGTGTTACCGAACGAGATCCCGAATTGAGATACTCCATCGGAAACCGGTTGAGCTCGCTGTGGTACTGTTCGACGGCCGTTGCCACGATCTCCAGCGTCGAACGGGCCAGTTTGTCCTGGGCTCCGGTCAGGAGTCGTCGCCCGACGCCCACCAGTGCCGACGCCAGAACCACGACGATCGCCGCCACGACCAGCAATTCCATCAGCGTAAAACCGGATTGTCCGAATTTCCGATTCATCTTCGTATTTCCACGACCGTCACAAGACCCCGCGCCGTTTGGGACTATTCTTTCTTGAAGTTGGTAATGTCGTCGGAAGTACCATACAAGCCGTCTTTGCCAGCGGAGATCAGGATGTAGGACTGAGCGCGGTACGGCCGTTTGATATCGACGGTGGGATCCTGCGTAACCTGTCGATTCAGGATCATATTTTCAAAATCATCGATATCGTTGACATTCCCTCCGTTATCCGCCAGCGGATGATCCACCGGACTGGTCTCCGCAGTCTGGAGGAATAACAGGTTCATATTGTCGGGATAATAATAGATATCGTCGTCGATCCCCTGAACGGAATACATCGGCTGGACCGTCGGAGCCAGACGAGTACGGTCCTGCTCCGTATATTGCGTGCGGGCCCGATAGTACAGGATCGGCATTCCCGTTTTTCGCGCCGAGGCGGTACTGCGTTTTTTGGCATACACATCGCACAACACCATACTGTCGGCCCTGAAATTGTTGAGTTGGGCGGGGAGATACACATCGCTCATTCGAAAGGCGTTGGCGTTTTCCAGTTCGATAAAGGGAGCCCCGGATTTTCCACCGCGGCATTTGACATTCTCCTCGGCGGTCTGAAAATTGGCGATATCCTGTCGGGCGCTGTAGATTCGCACATTCGGAATCAACACGCCAAGCCGGTTGATGATATCGGCCTGGCCGGTAGAGCGGAATTCCGAATTGGGATGGAACCCGAGGAAATCCAGTCCCACCATCGCCTCGGCCAGCTTGTTGGCGCCGCAATAGGGAGTCGGATCTCGGGTCAGGACGGGCGCAACGGCATTGTCATTGGAGGGCGGATACACGCCGAATTCGGTCTTGTACAGATCCAGTCCCACTTCGATGCTGTGGAACTGGGCGCCTTGTTGAACCTGCTTGGCGTAGTCTTTGACCATCGCCAACGCGGGCGCCAATAGTCCGATCAGAATGGCGATGATCCCCATGACCGTTAGTAGTTCGACGATCGTAAAACCGCCCGTTGTGGTTTTGTTCGTAATGATCTTCATGGATTTTTCCTTTCCTAACCGTACGGTTATCTGTGGTTTCGAGATTACATCAGCACTTCCATAATTCTGATCATGGGCAGGAACATGGCGATCACGATGGTGCCGACCATCAATCCCAGACCGACGATCATGATCGGTTCCAGCAGCGACATCAGCGACGAGACCAGCACATCGGCCTCTTCGTCGTAAGTATTGGCGATCTTTTCGAGCATCTTGTCCATATCGCCGGTTTCCTCGCCGACATCGATCATGTTGACCACGAGGGAATCGACCTTTTTGGTTTGGCGAAGGGGATTGGCGAAGGTGTCGCCCTGACGAATGGCGTGGTGGACCTTGCCCAGCACTGCGGAGAAAATTTCGTTGTCGGCGGTTTCGCGGGTGATGTTCAGGGCTTCCAGGATCGGCACGCCGGCGCCGATCAGGGTGCCCAGCGTCCGTGTCCATCGGGCGACGGAAGTTTTATAGACGATCGGCTTGATGACGGGCATGTGTAATTTGATCCAGTCCAGACCGTATCGCCCGTATTTAAACTGACGAATCAGTTTCAGCACGCTGACAATTACAAAGGGCGTAATCACCACCTTCAAGGCATTCAATCCGTAATTGGAGGTCAGCCAGCCGCTGATGTTCAGCAGCGTCTGGGTCAACAACGGCAAACCCCGTTGTCCGTCGCTCATATCATTGAGCACTTCGGCAAAGGTGGGAATGATAAAAATCATCAGGCCCAGCACGATCAGCATAGCTGCGGACATCACCACGGTCGGATAGACCATCGCGCCCTTGATCTTGCCTTTGAGCCGCTGGGATTTTTCCATGAAGTCCGCCAGTCGGGACAGAATGATGTCCAGCACGCCGCCGACTTCGCCGGCGGCGACCATGTTCACGAACAGACGGCTGAAACACTTGGGATGTTTGGCCATCGCTTCCGACAGCGTCGATCCGCCCTCGATATCCTCGGCCAGACGACCGATGATGACCTTGAGGCGGCCCTTTTTCTGCTGATCCTCCAGAATGCGCAGAGACCGCAGGATCGCCAGACCGGCATCCTGCAGCGTCGAAAGCTGACGGGCAAACTGGCAGACATATTTGGTTTTAACTTTACCGGTCTTGCGTCGTCGTTTGGGGGCTTCGGCCTTGGCGGCAACCTTTTTTCCGGCGTCTTTGGCGCGAACCTTGGTCGGGAACAAGCCCTTGTTGCGAATCTTGCTGATGGCCTCTTTGTTGCTGAGGGCCTCAATCTCGGCCTTGACCTCGCGTCCGTTGGCGTCCAGAGCGGAATATTGGAAAACGGGCATTGGATTTCTCCTTTTCTCGACTCGGTTTCGATTGAAATCGTTACGAATCGGTCCCTTCGTACAATCGGTTATCCGGCTTCTACGGCCAGGGTTTCGCGGGACACTTCCTCGATGGTGGTAATTCCATCGTAAATCAGAAGAAGACCGTTTTCCCGCAGCAACCGCATGCCGTTCTTTCGTGCGGCATCGCGAAGGACATTCGTCGATGCGTGACTCATGATCAGTTCGCGAAGCTCGTCGTTCATGACCATAATCTCGTAAATCCCCGTTCGACCGCGATATCCGGTGTTGTTGCAGACTTCGCAGCCGCGGCCGTAATAGAATTTTTTATCGCCGACCTCTTCGGGAGTCAGACCGAGTTCAAGAAGCATCTCCTCCTTGGGTTGGAAGGGTGTCTTGCAATTGGTGCAGATCTTCCGAACCAGCCGCTGGGCAATGATGCCTTCGAGAGTGGCGGTGATCAAAAACGGTTCCATCCCCAAATCGACCAGACGGGCGATCGTACTGGGGGCGTCGTTGGTGTGAACGGTGGTGAAGACCAGGTGGCCGGTGAGCGAGGCCTGAATGGAGATTTCTCCTGTTTCCAGGTCGCGAATTTCACCGACCATACAGATATCCGGGTCCTGACGCAGAATGGATCGAAGGCACTTGGCAAAAGTCAGGCCGATTTCCGAACGGATCTGGACCTGAATCAGGCCGTCAATATCGTATTCGACGGGATCTTCAGTGGTAATGATCTTGTTGTCGATCGTGTTGAGTTCCTTGAGGGCGGAATAGAGCGTCGTGGTCTTGCCGCTGCCGGTCGGGCCGGTGACAATGAGGATCCCGTTGGGCTTATTGATGAGCTGACGCATCATGTTGATCTCGCGTTCCTTCATCCCCAGCGAGTCCAGACGCAGATCAACCTGTGAACGGTCCAGGATTCGAAGCACGACGCTTTCGCCGAACATGGTCGGAAGGACGCTGACTCGAAGGTCCACCGGATTGCCGCCGACCATCAACGGAATACGACCATCCTGCGGAAGTCGTCGCTCGGCAATATCGAGGTTGGCCATAACCTTGATACGACTGCTGAGAGCCAGTGCGATATGCTTGGGCGGGGGAACCATTTCATAGAGCACGCCGTCGATTCGATATCGCATCTTAAATTCATTTTCAAACGGCTCAAAATGAATATCCGAGGCCTTGTCACGAATGGCCTGCAGAAGAACCAGGTTCAATAGTTTCTTAACGGGATTCGAATCCGCCAGTTCCTTCAAGTCGTCCAGGTCGATGCTTGCGTCGCGTCCGCGAAATGTCGCCAGGTTGCTGTCGCTTTCAATTTCACCGATCAGATCATTGATGCTTTCGTCGGATTCGGCGTAATATTTATTGATCGCATCCTGAATGGCGTTGGCGTCGGCGACTTTCGGGACAACCGTAAATCCTGTCAGAGTCCCCAAATCATCCGATGCGCGAAAATTGTCCGGACTATCAACCACAATAGTTAATTCTTTTTTATCGTCATCAAAGGCGATCGGCAGGATGTGATATGTTTTCGCCATTTGGGCGGGAACATGCTTGATAACCGACGAAGGGATTTCAATCCGGTCAATTTCGACATACTCCATTCCCCGTTGACCGGCAAGAGCAATTTTCAGGTCTTTGTCCTTGATCAAACCCTGGTCAAGAAAGATTTGACCAATTTTTAGTTTGCCGCCCTTTTGCTGCTGAATCTGCAGACATTCGTGAACCTTTTCCCGAGTAAGCAAGCCCATCTTGATCAGGATTCGGCCGAGTGCCCGCCCTTTCAGTTCTTGCATAGGAGGTAACTTTGCCATAATAAGTTTCTCCGACATAATGTGTTCCACATTATTATAAGCAAATCTTGTTAAGATTTCAACGAGATTACCATTTAGACATTTGGTTTATGATACATATCGAGAGCTAACTTGATCGAACTAACCTTGAGAATAATTCTTTTGAGGAACAAACGAAGGAAAATAGGGTACTGAAACAAGAATGAAAAGATTTGACCTTTTAGTGATAAAAACTAAAATATTTCTGCAAAAACAAAATCGACACTTAGTATATAAGACACAAAAGATTCCTATTCTGGATTTGAGATTAATCTTTTTGTTCGACCATAGCCACAAGATCGTCTTTGAGTTTGATGCCTGTCGTCGATCCTTTGTGAAGTTTTTCCGCTTTCTCCAGTAACGCAGAGGGATATCGAGACTTGTCAAGCATTTCCTGTAGGTCGATTTTCTCGGACTCGTATAATTCCCAAAGATGGTCATCCAAAAGCTGCATGCCCAGTTTTTTACCGATCTGAATGCTGGATTCAATACGGTAGGTCTTATTCTCCCGAATCAGGTTTCCAATGGCCGGAGTGACGACCATGAACTCATAAGCAGCCACACGGCCTCTCCCCGAGCGGATTGGACAAAGAGTCTGGCTAAGGACCGCGATCAGGTTTGTGCTAAGCTGAACTCGGATTTGTTCCTGTTGGCTGACGGGAAAGGCATCGATAATTCGGTTGATTGTGCCTTGGCAACCCGTTGTATGCAGGGTACCAAACACCAAGTGGCCGGTTTCAGCCGCTGTAATAGCGGATTCCATCGTTTCAAGATCTCGCAATTCCCCGACGAGAATCACATCCGGGTCTTGACGAAGGACGCGTCGAAGGGCCTCAGAAAAGGTCGGAACATCAATTCCCACTTCACGCTGATTGATGATGGACTTTTTATGACTGTGATAATACTCGATCGGTTGCTCAACCGTAACGATATGATGGTCGAGATTTTCATTAATGTAGTTAATCATACTTGCCAGAGTCGTGGTTTTTCCGCTACCCGTTGGTCCCGTTACCAAAAAAAGGCCTCGAGGACGACGGCAGAGTGCGGCGGCAATTTTAGGAAGTCCGATTTGTTCAAAGCTCAACAAACCCGAAGGGATTAACCGTAAAACCATCGCGATAAACCCCTTTTGACGGAAAACGGCCGTTCGAAATCGACCCGCATCTCCAAATGCAAAACCAAAGTCCGTTCCACCTTTTTCCTGGAGTTCCTGTTGATTCTTTTCCGGAGTGATTGCCTTCATTAAGGAAACCGTATCATCCGGTTCGAGAACCTTGGTATCCAAGGAACGCAAATGTCCATGAATCCGCAGGACCGGAGGTCGACCGCAGGTAATATGCAAGTCCGACCCGCCCATTTTGATACAGGCCTCCAACAGCCGATCTATCTGCAACTTTGATTCTTTAAGAACTGCCATGGTTTTCCGTTATCCTTCCTGAACGAACACAATGTCGCACACTTTTCATACCCAAGGCGAACCATTATTTGCAAGCCCGGCTACGATTCGTCCATCACGAGCCCTTCGGCCTGGGTGACCTGGGCCACTTCCTGAGGAGTCGTTGTCCCTTTGAACACTTTGATCCTTCCGTCCATCAGCAGGGATTTCATTCCACTGGCCAGAGCGGCTTTTCGTAGTGCGCTGGCGGTAGCCCGCGAAAAGGCCAATTCGCGGACATGCGTGGTCATTTCCATCATTTCAAATACGGCAATCCGACCCCGAAAACCTGTATTGTTGCAACGGGGACAACCAACCGCTTTATAAATGGGGTGTTCTTTAAGATCTTCCGGGCGGATATTCAAAAGCCGCAGGTAATGGGGATCCGGGTTGTCGTCAATTGTCTTGCATTCCTTGCAGAGAACTCGAACAAGCCGCTGAGCCATAATGGCTTGAATGGAGCTGGCAACCAAAAAAGGTTTGACACCCATGTCGATTAATCGGGTGATCGCGCTGGGGGCATCGTTGGTATGCAAAGTGCTAAAGACCAGGTGACCGGTAAGAGCGGCCTGAATTGCGATTTCGGCCACGATACCATCGCGAATTTCGCCAATGAGGATGATATTGGGGGCCTGTCGCAGCATGGATCGGAGGATTTTGTCAAAGGTCAGGTCAATCTCGGTACGAACCTGGCACTGGTTGATGCCGGAAATGTTGTATTCGACAGGATCTTCGGCCGTAATGATTTTCCGATTGGGAGTATTGAGTTCCTGAAGGGCGGCGTACAGGGTCGTGGTTTTTCCGCTACCGGTAGGCCCAGTCACCAGAAAGATCCCATTGGGACGGCGAATAATCTGAGTAAAGCGTTCATAATCATCGGCCTCAAATCCAATCGCCTGAATACCGATGTTGACCGAGTCGGGCCGCAAGATACGCAAAACGGTGCTTTCGCCATGGTAGGCGGGCAAACAGGACACACGAAAGTCGATATCCTTATTGTCGATTGTCCGCTTGATTCGGCCGTCCTGCGGCAGGCGGCGCTCCCCGATATCCATGCCGGACATGATCTTGATACGAGCCAAGACGGGCGCCTGCATGCTTTTGGGGATATTGTCCCGCTCGGAACAGACCCCATCGATTCGATATCGCACACGGACACGGTCGGACATCGGCTCAATGTGAATATCGCTGGCCCGCAGGCGAACAGCCTCGTCAATCATCAGGTTGACCAGTCGAACGATCGGCCCCTCATCGTCGGCTTGCGCGGCTTCGGCTCTGCGAACTTCGGCCTCGATGGCGTGTCCGGCGGCCGCCAGTTCGGCGGCGGTGGCATCGATGCTGCTGCGGACCTCGTCCATGGTATGCAGGATGTGGGTTCGAATTTTGGTGGGACTGGCCAGGCAGCATTCCAGTTCCGCATTCAGCCGGAAACGAAGAAGATCCAACATATCGAGATCAAGGGGGTCGCTGATGATGATCTTGAGGCGTCCGTCCTCTTTGCCGAGCGGAAGAACAAAATGTTTCTTGACCAGCTCATCAGGGATCAATTTCATGGTGCTGGGCGAAATCTGGACCTTATCCAGATCGACATATTCCATTCCGAATTGCTGGGCAAGGGCCTGCATGACCTGGTCTTCGGTCAACATCCCCAGAGAAACCAGGGCTTCTCCGAGACGCTTATTTTCGGCCTTGGCCTTTTTCAGGGCCTTGACCAGACCGTCTTTATCAACCAGCTTACTGCGATACAGGATCTCGCCGAGATGTTTGCGCTGTTTGGCCATAACCTCTAATCATTTCGATATCAGAACCACGCAAAAAATTGAGTATATCACATGTGAAAATGAAGGTCAACCCCTGATTTGCAGCCGAACCAGATTCAACGCCGCCAAGGCACTCCGATTGCGAATCATCAACCGCGATTGAGAAAAGCGGCTTTCCTGAACAATGATCTGATCCGAAGAGGCGACACTTATATATACCAACCCAACCGGCTTTTGTTCCGTCCCGCCGTCGGGACCGGCGACACCCGTTACGCCGACGCCAAAATCGGCCTTGGCTTTCCTTCGGGCGCCCTCAGCCATTGCCCGGGCCACCGGCTCGCTTACGGCCCCATAGCGGGTTATCAGGGCCGGATCAATTCCCAGCTCGGTCTGTTTGGCCCGATTACCATAGGTCACCCAACCGTAGGAAAAGTAACGACTGGAACCCGGAACATCCGTCAACATCTTGGCAATCAACCCCCCCGTACAAGATTCGGCAACGGCAATCGTTTTCCCCGCTCCAACCAGTTGGCTGCCCACAACTTCGGCGAGGGTCTGGTCACCGGTTGCATAGACCCAGTCCCCCAGAACCTCACAGAGATGCGTTTGTTCTTTCAGGATCATGGCCTGGGCCGTCGGATGATCGGCGGCTGTGGCTACAATATGCAAGGTAATGACAGCGTCGGAAACGGTACAATTGATCAAAGGATTTCGGCCCCGAAGCATCCGGTCGCCAAGCTTCTCGGCAACCACGGATTCCCCGACACCGAAGCATTTCAGACGACGGCTGACAATGACCTGTTGGCCGGCAAACTCAGCCAGCCGCGGAACGACAAACTCGTCAAACATTGCCTTCATTTCCGAAGGAACGCCCGGTAAACAAAAGATCAGGGAACGGTCTTTGTGAGCGAATAATCCCGGAGCGGTTCCCGTGGCATTGGGAATCGGATCGGTTCCGGCGGGTAAATAGGCCTGAACCCGATTCTTTTCAACCATGGAGATATTTCGACGACGGAAAAAGGCGGCGATTTTCTCCAGGAGTTCGGGCCGGAATTGAAGCTCCACGCCAAGAAACGCGGCCAGTGACTGACGGGTCAGGTCGTCATCGGTCGGCCCCAAACCCCCGGTCGTAATCACCAGATCCGCTTTCGAAACGGCCATTTGTAACGATTGGACGGTATCGTCCACTTCATCGGGAACCGACAGAATTCCGACCGTCGGGATACCCAGCCGGGCCAATTGGCCGCTGATCCAGGCAGCGTTGGTATCCACGGTCAGGCCGGACAAGAGTTCATTGCCGATACTCAGGAGAAATGCTCGGGCCATTTTCAATCGAGTGTAATCATGGCCTTGATCACTCCGTCTTTGTATCCGGCGACCAGATCAAAGGCCTGTTGGGTTTTTTCGAACGGGAAATGATGGGTTACCATATAGTCGAGGTTGGCCTTACCGGAGGCAATCCAATCAATGGCGGTCTGCGTACAATGGTTCTGGCGTCGGACATTGATGACGGTGATTTCTTTTCGACGCAACTTGTCAATGCTGAAACTGATCCGATCCTCGCGAGGGATTCCGACCAACATGAGCGTGCCGCCGGGACGAAGGAGATCCAGCGCCTGATCGATTGCGGCCTGTTGGCCGGCACATTCAAAGATCACATCCAAGCCCAACGCCTCTTTCCGAAGAATCGAACCAACAATGTCTTCCTGATCGGGGTTCCCGGCCCATATGGCGCCGGCTTTGTGTGCGATCTTGACTCGAGCATCGATCTTATCCGTACTATAGATGGCTCGAGCGCCAACGATTCGGGCCGCTTCAAGACAACTGAGACCAATTGGGCCGGCACCCAGAACACCCGCCGTCATTCCAGAAACCATACGGGATTGTTTAACGGCATAGATGCCAATGGCAAACGGCTCGCAGAGAACGCCCTGATCGGCCGTAAGCTTTCCGTGCGTGGGAAAACAGCATTCCTGAGGCATCACAATAAAATCGCACAAACACCCTTCGAGTTGACCGGGGCAACCGAGGAACTTCAGTTTTCGACAAGTGTTTTCACGACCGGATTTGCACTGATCGCACTGATGGCAAACGACGGCCGGCTCGACGATTACCGGCTGGCCAACCTGCACAGATCGAACCGCCCCGCCGACCTCAACGACCGTCGCGGAACATTCATGGCCGACGCGGAAGGGAAACTGAACCACTTGCGAACCAATCCGCCCGGTCTCATAGTAGTGTACATCGCTTCCGCAAACGCCGACGCGGTCAATCTTGAGCAATACCTCGTTATCATTTTGGATTTCGGGCTTGGGCATTTCCCGAAATTCCATCCGCCGGATACCCGTCAATACTTGTGCGCGCATCAATTCCAAATCTCCCAATCATCGTATCTGTAAGGATATCTTAACATAATTGTCGGGATTGACCACGAAAAAGACCCATTCAGGTCCGTGTAATTGATTCGCCCCCAGCCAATCAACGGCCGTGGTCCAAGTCATTAACCGAAAGAACCCAACAAACAGGCCGAGTCCGTGGAACGCCGCTTACTCCCCCATATCCGGGTCATCGGAATTTGATTGGTCCATGAGCGTTCATGTCATACGCGCAACCCCGCTGCAGCCACGCAAGATCTTCATTGCCAGCGCATAGATCATCAGAAGCTGCGCCGTACGAAGAACGGTCCTTGAAATACTTGACCGTACGATCGTCTTTCCATTTATGTTTTTCCGCATGTCCGTCCGCGAAGGCAAAAGTGCTTGAATCGATATGATAAACGCCCAATGGATCGTGGAAATCGCCTTCCCACGGTTCAAAGTCCCACGAATTATGATTGTAGTTGTAGCTTGCCCCAAAATCGTAATACTCTTCCACAAAAACATACTTCGCACCCGGAGACATAATCTGGCTATACTGACGGATATCTTTGTTTGGATTCGAGTCATAAACGGCCAGACCCCGATGGATTGAGTAACTGCGATACCGGTTACGAGGCGACGGTTGGATATACTGTTTGTCTCCAGGGCAGTGATACAGCTTGACATCTTCATTGTACGGCCAAAGTACTCCTCGCTGGCATCCCCTATAACGATCTTCTAAAGTCGGCCACTGACTGATCGCGCCAACATATTGAAGACCGGCATCAACCGGCGGCCAGACCCAGAGCGGCGGCCAGCGATTGTCGCCTCCCGGAAGGCCATCGTACATGGCTTCGGGAATGATTCGCCCCCCGGGAATTTTGTCGTCATTCGCCTCGATATACAACGAGTAACTTCTCATCAATCCCTTTTGGTTAAACAGGCAGGAAGCGGAGGTAGCAAACCTTTTGGCAGCATTCAATGAGGGGATCAGCACGGAAAGCAAAATAGCGACGATCGCAATAACCACGAGCAATTCGATGAGCGTAAACGCCTTGTCAGTTCGATTTGAGTCCATAATCCTTCTCTCCTGACGATACAAATAAACGACCACTCACGCCGTAATAGTATATCAGGATCGCAGGAGAATTACAAGAATTATTGGGTTTTCGAAAGGGACCGGAGCACGCAGTCTCGAACGATCCCTTCATTGGCCCGGCGGCCGGTAAACAATTGGAACTGGGCCATGGCCTGACGAATGAACATCTCGACGCCTCGGATGGGGATTGCGCCAGTGGAACGAGCATCCCTAAGCAGTTGGGTGTCGAGAGGGGTATACACGGTATCGAAGACCACCATTCCAGGCCGGAGGTTGTCCGGTGATATCGGTGAAGCGTGAATATTAGGGGACATGCCAATACTGGTACAATTCACGATAATCTCTTCGACAATCCTCGTTGACGGGCCCAACCCTGCAAATCCACAATGGAATTCCTCGGCAAGGGAACGGCCCTTTTCCAAAGTCCGATTGTAAATCGTTACTTTTGCCCCACTATCGCTCAAGCCGGCAACCACGGCCCGAGCCACTCCCCCTGCCCCAAGAACCGCAATGGATTTGGAATGAAGACCGTGCCGATCGGTTCCCATGGATTGAACCAGAGCGTCCATCGCCCCGGCATAATCGGTATTGAAGCCGCCGACCTGTTCCCCATGGCCGACTCTTAGGGTATTAACGGCGCCGATCCGAGAGGCCAAGGGTTCAACACTCCCACCCCGTCGAAGAAGATATTCCAAGGCATTGGATTTGTGGGGAATCGTCACGCTAAAACCACGAAAACGACCACCGACGCCTCTCTGACGAGATCGCAGACCATCCAGAAAGGCAGCCAATTCCGGATAACCGCCTTCGACAAAAATGGGAATATAGACGGCGTTGAGTTGTTCGGCATCAAAAAGGGTATTAAAGATCGCCGGACTCATGGAATGGGCCACCGGATTTCCAATCACACCATAAATCCGGGTATCTGAACGAATCTTGTCCCAGCGGAATTCGCGAAATTGAGAAAGGGTCATCTGGCCAGGGGCCGTGGATGAATCGGCATCCAGACAAGCGAAGGTCAGGGGAGACCCAAATTGGGGAGCGAGAATCCGGATCATTTGTCCGGCCGAGCCCATCGCAATCACAATCGCATCCGGATAATCCCGGATCAGATCAAACGCCGTAAAACAATCATTGACATGCCTGGCGGTATATGCGATTTTTGGAATCGCCTTTGGGCAACTGCCCAAGATCGTATCAATCAATCCGGCTGGATTCTCAAACAATCCCTGGAAGTTATGGGCCGAGAGAATCAGCCGCGCAGACGAATGGCGTTTCCACTCTTCCAGGATTGCCGTTGCGACCTCGGGAATTTGAAAATTTCGGAATTCACAATCGATCCAATCCGCTCCCGCTCGCAGGGCTGCGACCAGAATCCTGGTTCGAACGACCTGTTCGATCGGCCGATACCCCCCTTCTCTGGGATCCCGGCAGGTCACCAAGACAAGCTTGCCGGTTTGCTTACCCGCGGAAATCAGATGCGCAATCCCTTCAACGGACGGACTTTCCAGATAGTCGGTACGGAGTTCGAGAAGATCCGCGCCTTGTCGGGATGCGGATTCGATCGCCCCAAGGGCATTTTCAACTCGAGCATGAGTAATCGGGACAGCCAGAAGGGTCATCGGTACCCACAATTTTATAGAATGGATTGGCATTTTGATTATACACCCAATAGTGGATATGTCAATCGAGATCGCCGAGGGTTCAAGGAACCATTCGTATCGTCGTGTTTTGGGTTCTCTTGCCCTTCTCGATCCTGTCGGATATAATTTTGGGTATGCCCGATGACCCGGGATGGATTTGTTTTCGAATCTATTCGTGATTTGCCGATAGATACCGGGGGGCATAACTGTACATGAATTCTATGGAGTATGACATTTGAAAACACAAATATCAGGCAGTATCGTTACGATGCTGATTCTGGGGATAGGGTTAGGGGGTTGCGCCCACCAAGAGCAACAAACTCCGACGATCACGGGGACTCAAACGCATCCCCCCATCGTCAAACCCGCGCCTGCTCCGACGCCTCCCGTTCAGCCGATTCCCAAACCCTCACTCCCCATCCCTAAACCGGGGAACAACCTGGCAGGAAGAACCTTTATCGTCGATCCCGGACATGGAGGCCGGGACCCGGGAGCCGGAGCCGTAGGGTATTCGCCCATTCCGGAAAAGACACTGGTTCTGAGCATCGCCAAGGATGTGGAGACCTTGATTAAAGGCCAGGGCGGACGGGTGATCATGACCCGAACAGGGGACACTTTTGTCGAACTGGACGAACGAGCCGCCATCGCGGAACGATACAAAGCGGATTTGCTGGTCTCAATCCATGTCGATTCCAACAATGACCGTACTATCAGCGGACCCTCCATTTATGTCTGCCGGAACGCATCCGCGATCAGTCGTCGAATCGCCAACAGCATTCACAAACATTTCCTGGATGTGGGCATTCAATCGCGAGGGGTGCGTCAGGCCGATTTTCGAGTCTTGGCGAAACATTCGCGGCCCGCGGTATTAGTGGAGTCGGGATATTTGACCAACGCGACCGAGGCGCGGAATCTCAACATGAACGGTTATCGGACTCGAATCGCCAAGGCAATTGTCGGGGGTATTACGGATGTTCTGGGGCGCGGGAATTAAACGGTTATCGCCATGAATCCTCTTTTCGTATCGTACCGGTTATTCATTCCGAATGGGGAATAATCCTGAGTCATCAATTTTTCGAGGGGAAAGGTCTGGTCTTGAACCATGGATGAAAAGCACATCGGATTGATCAGTTCGGAGCTGAAAACGGCGCCGGCGCAGGTATTGGCAACGGTCGAACTGCTGGACAGCGGGGCCACCGTGCCTTTCATCGCCCGATATCGAAAGGAGGTCACGGGCAGTCTGGATGAAGTGGCAATTACGACGATCCGGGACCGGCTCGAGCAGCTTCGGGAGCTCGATCGAAGGCGAACAACCATCCTGGATTCCATCGCAAAACAGGGTAAGCTGACGGAGGAGCTTAAGGCCAGCATTCTGGCGGCACCGACCCAGGCGATTCTGGAAGATCTGTATCTCCCCTATAAACCCAAGCGACGGACCCGGGCCACGGTCGCCATCGAAAAAGGATTGGAACCGCTGGCCAAGATGTTGTTTGATCAGACTGACGCTGATCCGCAAACCGAGGCCGCCCGGTATATCAACCCGGAAAAAGGCGTCGCATCGGTCGACGAGGCGCTGGCCGGCGCGCGGGATATTATCGCTGAATGGATCAATGAAGCCGTTATCGCGCGAGAAAGAATCAGAAAATTGTATTTTGAAAAAGGCCGGTACTCCTCCAAAGTCATTAAGGGTAAGGAACAGGACGGCATCAAGTACAAGGATTATTTTGACTGGTCGGAGCCGGTCGCCAAAACGCCATCGCATCGAATCCTGGCAATGCGGAGAGGCGCCCGGGAGAAAGTTCTGAATGTCCGAATCGTCGTCGAAGAAACGGAGGCCATTCGGATTCTGGAAGAACTTTTCTTACAGTCCCCCTGTCCAGCCACCGGCCAGATCAAAATGGCCATCGAAGACGGTTACAAACGACTCCTGGGACCTTCGATGGAAACCGAGGTCCGGGTCGAAACAAAAAAACGCGCCGACGAAACGGCTATTCATATTTTTTCGGAAAACCTGAGGCAATTGCTGCTGGCCCCGCCCCTGGGAGGAAAACATGTTTTGGCGATCGACCCCGGTTTCCGCACCGGATGCAAACTGGTGTGCCTGGATTCGCAGGGCAAACTGCTCTTTGACGATGTGGCATATTTGCATCAGTCCGACCCGTTGAATCAACAGGAAATCGCAAAGCTCAAATCGTTGGTCGAACAATATCGGATCGAAGCGATAGCCGTGGGCAACGGAACCGGCGGACGGGAAACCGAAGAATTGTTGCGAAAGACCGATTGGGGCCGGCCGATTCCCGTCATCATGGTCAATGAAAGCGGGGCCTCGATCTATTCGGCGTCGGCGGTGGCCCGCGAGGAGTTTCCCGACAAGGATATTACCGTTCGCGGGGCGGCATCGATCGGACGGCGTTTGATGGATCCGTTGGCGGAACTGGTCAAGATCGATCCCAAATCCATTGGGGTGGGACAATATCAGCACGAAGTGGATCAATCGCGTTTGCGTAAATCGCTGGACGATGTCGTGATTAGCTGCGTCAACAGCGTCGGGGTGGAGGTCAACACCGCCAGCAAGCAATTGCTGACCTATGTATCGGGACTGGGCCCGATTCTGGCGGAGAACATCATCGGTTATCGGAATGAGCACGGACCTTTCCAAAGCCGGACGGACCTGCTCAGCGTGCGGGGGATGGGATCCAAAACCTTCGAGCAGTCGGCGGGATTTCTGCGGATTCGCGACGGCGTCAATCCGCTGGACGCCAGCGCCGTACATCCTGAGGCCTATAGCGTCATCGAAGCCATGTGCCGTGACCTGAATTGCACGGTGACCGACCTGGTCAGCAATCCGGCTCTACAGGAACAGATCGTCCTGGATCGATATGTCACTCCGAAGATCGGCCTGCCGACTCTGCAGGATATCCGTGCGGAACTGGCCAAGCCGGGCCGGGACCCCCGCCAGCAATTCGATCCGGTCACTTTCGCGGACGGCATTCGATCCATCGAAGATCTCAAACCGGGAATGAAACTTCCGGGGATCGTCACCAATATCGCGGCGTTCGGCGTGTTCGTCGATATCGGAGTTCACCAGGATGGCCTGGTTCATATCAGCCAGTTGTCCAACCGTTTCGTCAAAGATCCGGCCGCAATCGTCAAAGTCTATCAGAAGGTAACGGTTTGGGTGATGGAAGTCGATGTCGGCCGTAAACGGATTGGCCTGACGATGAAGGATCCCGAGGCCAAGCAACCCGCCAAGCCGGCACCAAAAGAACGAAAGCCCCGACCGCAGGTCAAACCCAAATCTCAACCCACCGGTTCTGCGCCGGAACCAACACAGCAGCAAAAGCAGGTCGAACCAGGAAAAGACAAGCCGCTTCGCCCCAAACCCGCCGGCAAGCATCCCAAAGGAAAACAACTGCCCCCCCCCAAACCGCCAAAAGGAGAAGAGCCCTTCGGTGAACGATTGGGCTTGATTTGGCCGTCCAATTGAAGGGTTGAATCTGTACCTTGAACCGGCTGCACGAAGAATGGAACGGGATCCCTAAGCTCCCGGTACGCGCGCTACAGACTCCAAAAATCGGGGTTTATAGTTACTTTCGCTGTTCCTGCTGTTCGCGTGCGGTGGCCTTTTTGAGCGTGCGTTTTTCCCGCCAGGACAAGCTGCGAATTCCGTTGGCATGGACTTTATCCAGGATCCGGTCCACCTCCTTGCGTAACCGGGATTCCTCCTCCAGCCGTTTTTGCCAGTTACCTTCGGACCTTTTCATTCTGAGACGAATGAGCCACGGTCGTCCGACCACATACAGAGCTCCGACGGCCATTCCCGCAAGATGGGCCGCCTCGCCGCCGGCATTCTGGCCGCTGGCAAAGTTCAGAACGCTGAAGATCACCAGCAACACCGCCAAGACAGACAACGGCATCGGAAAAACGCCCATTACATAGACTCGGAGATTGGGAAAGAGGATCGCTCCGGCCGCAAGCATCCCATAAATCGCACCCGATGCTCCTACCATCACGCCGACATCCAGAACCCTAACGATTACCAGTAGCATATATAGAATCCCCCCCGCCGCCCCACATGACAAATAAAAAATCGCGAATCGTCGGCTACCCCAGATCTGTTCCAGCATCGGCCCAAAAAAGAACAGGACCAGCATATTAAAAAAGACATGAAAAAGACCTGCATGCAGGAATTGATAGGTAATCGGTCGCCAGAGTTGAACCATGTACCCAAGTGAGACTGGATACACAGCCAGATATTCCTCCATCAGGTTATTTACCGGTCGAAACAGAGAAAGGAGAAAGACGAAAATATTCAGGATCAGAAACCATCGGACCACCGGCGTTACCGATGGAAACAAATTCTGAAGACCGCCGAAATTGAACGATGGTCTCGAAGGTTCCTGGCTGTATTGGCGATCGTAAAAACCCATGGTTGTTCTTTTGCCCTGTCCAAACGAAAGAGAATCCTTTACAATAGGTGTATCGGTCGAAACCGGCCGATCCATCAGAAACACTATAGCGAAACGGAGTTGTTTTTCAATCGGAATCGCATGGGCTTGTGGGATTATCTTCAGGAAGATTTGGAACGGCGAAGGCGGGAACATCGGCTGCGAAAGACGGTCTGTATCGATTCGGCACAGGGACCGACTGTACGGATGAAGGCAGACGGGGCTGAGAAGATTTTATTTTGCAGTAATAATTACCTGAATCTGGCTGAAGATCCGCAGATTCGGGCTGCGGTCCAAGCGGCGGTCGATCGTTATGGCGTCGGTTCGGCGGCTTCGCGTTTGATCAGCGGAACGATGGCCCATCATTCGGAATTTGAAAAACGATTCGCCGGGTGGGTGAGCAAGGAAGCCGCTTTATTCGTTTCCTGCGGGTGGATGGCCAATCAGGCGGTCCTCCAGACTCTGCCGCAAAAAGGCGACCTGATTCTGATCGATCGCCTGGACCACGCCTCCATTCTCGATGCCGTTCAGGCCCGTGATGCGCGTTTCAAGAGTTATCGGCATAACGATCTGGCCCGGTTGGAGACTCTACTGTCCGAGCGGGGATCCCATCGAAAGTTTATTGTTACCGAATCGGTTTTTTCGATGGACGGCGACACAGTCGACCTTTCCCATCTGGTCGAGTTGAAAAAGCAGTACGGGGCGATTCTGATCGTCGATGAGGCCCATTCAATCGGCTGTATGGGGCCAACTGGGGCGGGTCTGGCTGAACACCTGGGGATACTGGATCAGGTGGATGTCCTCGTGGCGCCGCTGGGCAAGGCCTTCGGTTGCGGCGGGGCCATCGTTGCCGGGCCGCAAGTTGTAATTGATACACTGGTTAATTGTGCCTGCCCGTTTATCTTCACGACGGCCCCTTCGCCGCTTATCGCAGCGGCGGCGATTGCGGCACTCGACATTATTCGTAATCAACCCAGTCGTCGGCAACGACTGGCGGACAACGCCGATTATCTTCGGGGACAATTGCGCCAAGCAGGTTTTGATATCGGTTCCTCCAGTACCCATATCATTCCGCTGATGATTGGTTCTTCGGAGGCGGCGGTGCGGGTATCCGAGGAATTATTCGTTCAGGGATTTTTTGTCGCGGCGATTCGTCCTCCTACGGTCCCTCCCCAAACCGCGAGACTTCGTATCAGCTTACAATCCCATCACACACAAGAACAAATTGACGGATTGATTCATGCTCTTATTGAATTGAAGCAGAACGGACTGATTCCGGAAAACCGTATTACTTGCGACGATCCGTGGAGGGAACCGGAACGGCCTTGAAGCACGCAAAGATCATCAGCAACACCATCCCCAGCAGAATCAGATAGAGACAGATATTCTGCGAGACGGTACCTCCGGGGTACAGCAACCAACCCTGATTGTACTCGAAAGGACTGTCATCTCGGAGAAACTCAAAAAGAAATCGGGATATTCCATACAGAATCAATACCAGACCCAGCGTAATTCCGGGTCTGCGAGTTCCAAATCGTCTCCAGAAACCGTACATCAGCAGACAAATCGTAAAGGCCGTAAGCGACTCGTAGATCTGGGTTGGATGAACCCGATGGGCAAGATACAAGCCCTGGGTGACTTCGATTTTTTGCGAATCCGTCAGGAGATCCTTGGGCTTGAGCCCATATTGGTGCTTGGTTTCCTCTTTATCGGCCGGGAACCACTTTTTGCCGTCTTCACTGAGGAATCCGAAATACTCCTTGGGCAGATCCCAATAGGCCTTGAGTCGTCCCCGATCCGGATTCGGATACACCTGGCTGTAGAAGGAAGGAGACGCATAGGGAAAACGAATCGCCCACGGCAAATCGCTGGGCTTGCCGAAACAACAGCCGAACATCAGACACCCAATCCTCCCAAAACCCAATCCCAGCATTAACCCAATAGCCAAGACATCGAAATAGCGCCGAATCATCAGCCGCTGGAAGAACTGGTAAACAATCATGACGATCACCGCAAAGATCACTCCGCCAAGAAATTCCAGTCCACCCTTCCAAACGGCAAAGACCTCCAGCCAGCGACCCCGAAACTGATCCAGATAATGGAAGATATAAAAAATCCGGGAACCCACCACGCCGGCAATCAAAGCATAAAGGGCCGTATTGGTGATCTTTTCCGGATCTTCGCCGATGCGCCGCATCATCCGTCGCATGACAATCACGGCCAAGAGAAATCCGATCACCATCATGAAACCATAGGTTTTGATCGTAACATGAATCAGCGGGATTTCGAAGAGGATCGGGTGCATAACAAGATCACAACATCCGCTGGAATCGGTTTTGCGCATCCACCAGGACGACCTTCGGTTTAAGATCCTTCATCTCCTGAGGACTGTAATACCCGAAATTCATGATGATTACGATATCGCCCCGGGTAAACAACTTGGCGGCGGCGCCAAGGACTTCGATCTTGCCGCTGCCGGGTTCGGCGGGAATCGCGTAGGTCTCGACGCGGGCACCAGTGCTGACATTGGCCACCAGTACCTCTTCATAGGGAAGAATCCCGGCCGCTTCCATTAAACGGGGATCGACGCCCAGACTGCCCGGGTAATCCACCCGCGTATCGGTTACGGTGGCGCGATGGATCTTGCCTTTTAATGCCTTTATCAACATGAACAAACCCTTTTCAATCCTTCATTAAGAGAAAGCATTATAACGAATCCAATCCATTCTGCAAGCCAAGCAGACAATTATCAATCAACCGGGTTTGACCGCAACGAACGGCCATCGCGACCAGAGCGGGCCGATCGACGGTTTCCAGGTCCTCCAAGGTCTCGGCGTCCACAATCTGAACATACTCCGGCTGCAGAAGCGAACCTTGGTTTAAGATGGTTTGCATGGCCGCGATCAACAGGGAAGCATCGAGCTGACCCTGGGAAAACAATCGTTTGCATTCGCGTAACGATGCGGATAACAGGACGGCCTGTTTTCGCTGTTCCATGGAAAGGTACTGATTGCGGCTACTTAGGGCCAATCCATCGGATTCGCGAACCGTCGGGCAGGTCACGATCTCCAGAGGCAGATTCAGGTCCAGGACCATCCGACGGATTACGGCCACCTGCTGGGCGTCCTTCTGGCCGAAAAAAGCTTGATCGGGCGTTACGATGTTGAACAATTTTGTACAGATAGTCGCAACACCCCTGAAATGGCCGGGACGAAATCGACCGCACAGGTTTTCCGTCAATTTTTCCACCGTTACCCAAACCCTTTGCCGAGTCGGATACAAAACCGAATCATCGGGCGCAAAGATCACATCCGCCCCCGCTTTTTCACATACAACCGCATCCGCCGACAGATTTCGCGGGTATCGGGAGAAGTCTTCCGTCGGCCCGAACTGGGTGGGATTCACATAGACGCTGACCACCACAAAAGAACATTGTCGCCGAGCCGCTTCGATCAGCGAGCGATGACCGGCGTGAAGCGCTCCCATAGTGGGAACAAATCCGATCGACATGCTCTTTTTCCGGGCTTGTTGAATCTGCCGGCGAATCTCCTGGATTGTCTTGACGATCTTCATACAGTTCCTTCCGCCAGATAAGGGCGCACCTGTTCAGCAACGGCCGAGATATTCGGATTCAACCGGCAATCCCATCGGGTCGCATCCACGCGGATCACCGGACACCGGCGCCAAGACGAAAACAGTCGTTCGTATTCCAGATCAAACCAGTCAAGTACTTCGATTTGAATTCCTTTTTCAAAGGGCCGGTTTCGTGTCCGAATTCGATCCAGACAATTTCGGGGCGTATCTTTCAGATAGATCACAACCGCCGGCTCCTGAACGGATTCACACCATTGCCGATATTGCTGATGATATCGAGTCAAAGAAGCGGAGTCGAGAGTCCGACGGGCAAAGATCGGGTCCTGCTCGAAAACATAATCCGACACCGCCGGCCGGCGGGGCGTCAGATTGGAATCCGACAACTGCCGGACCCGAGTTTGGAGAAAATACAACTGGCTTTTAAGGGCCAGATCCCGCCGGCCGCCGCAGACCTGTGGCAGATAGGGATTGGTATCGTACGCTTCCCGGATCACAGGGCAATTCCAAAGCCGTCCGAGGCCTTCGGCCAGCGTGGTTTTGCCCACGCCGATCAATCCCGCAATGGAAACCAATTGCGGCACATTTGAATCCGGGAGGAAATCGCCGCCCCCAAGCCGTTCGGCCAATTCAACCATGGTCCGTCCCAGGATCGGATGAACCACATCGGGTCCGATTTCGCACATCGGCCGCAGCACAAACGATCGCAGATGCATCTGCGGATGAGGGACGGTTAGGGTTCCGCTTCGGAAGATCCGGTCGCCGTACAAAAGAAGGTCGATGTCGATCGTCCGCGCATTCCAATGGCTGGTACGAACGCGCCCCAGGTCGTGCTCGATTTTCCGGTTGGCCTCGTACACCTCCAGCAGGGACATGCCAGTTTGAATTTTCACCGCCGCATTGAGATACAATCCTTGCCCGGAAACACCAAGCGGTTGGGTCTCCATCAGGCCGGACATACCCTTTACCCGCGTATCGGGTAACTCTCCCAGCTTTCGCACGGCCCGGGAAAGGTACATTTCACGATCGCCCTGATTGCTACCCAATCCAAGATAAACGGTCGATTGCGTCAAACATTCACCCTATTTCCGGGGTCATCGAGAAACAAACCTCTTCGGTCTTTCCCGCCCGACTTAGAGACCGGCCATTCGTTCCATCGCATCGTTCACTTTTTCCGGCCGATTAAAGGCGCTGAGCCGCATGAAACCTTCGCCTGAAGGACCAAAGCCCACCCCCGGCGTTGCCACCACATGGATTTTCCGCAGCAAAAGATCGAAGAATTCCCAAGAGCCCATCCCTTGTTTTGTCCGAATCCAAATATAGGGAGCGTTGACTCCTCCATAGACCTCGTATCCAAGCCGTGTCAGGGATTGCCGGATCGTCGCGGCATTCTGCATGTAGAGTTCAATGATCTGACGACACTGCCGCCGGCCTTCCGGCGTATAGACGGCTGCGGCAGCGGCCTGCGAAACATAGCTGGCGCCATTGAACTTGGTGCAATGACGACGATTCCACAGCGGATTGATCGGGACCGCTTTTCCATCTTTCGCAAAGGCCTTCACGTCCTTGGGCACGACGGTAAACGCGCAACGCAGACCCGTGAATCCCGCCGTCTTGGAGAAACTCCGGAACTCAATCGCAACCTGTCGAGCATTGGGAATTTCGTAAATCGAATGGGGAATTGACGGATCGGAGATAAAGGATTCATATGCGGCATCGAACAGGATCACCGCCTTGTTTTGCCGGGCATAGTCCACCCACCGGGTCAGTTGGTCCCGAGTGGCCACGGCGCCGGTCGGATTGTTTGGGTAGCACAGATAGATCAGGTCCACCGGGTTGGAAGGAAACTGCGGCACAAACTGATTAGCCGGCGTGCAGGGCATATACACAATACCCCCATACTGCCCATTGGTTAACGGCTCACCCGTTCGCCCGGCCATAACATTGGTATCCACATAGACCGGATAGACCGGATCGGTTACGGCGATTCGGTTGTCCAGCCCGAAGATTTCCTGAAGGTTACCCGTGTCGCACTTGCTACCGTCGCTGACGAAGATCTCGTCCATCGTCAGATCGACGCCTCGGGACTTATAGTCGTTTTCCAGAATCGCCTGACGGAGAAAATCGTATCCCTGCTCGGGCCCATATCCCTTGAGCGTGGCCTGGCAACCCATTTCATCGACGGCTCTGTGCATCGCCTTGATCACCGCCGGGACCAAGGGCTCGGTAACATCACCGATCCCCATCCGGATAATATCGGCCCGGGGATTTTGGGCGGCATACGCCGATACCCGTCGGCCGATTTCGGGGAACAGATATCCGGCCTGCAATTTCAGATAATGCTCATTGACTCGAATCATTGTTCATGGACCTTAATAGGACACCCTTATCGGACCTCATTTCGAAAAGAATGCGGTATTGTATGGAACAAACGAGGAATCGTCAATCCCAAGCAGAAAACCATGAATTGCGTCCAGACTCCGGACGATACTTATCACAGGAATTCAGAGTCAGGATGGAAAAGATGAAAGGTCGAATCTTCAATACCCCTTTGCATTTCAACCGGCAGGATACAATCCCGGAACTGGTTTCGGACCTTCGGGAAGACCCCCGCATGGTTGCCATCATTCGTGTGTTTATGGATGAATTCCCGATTATCATGGATTCTATCCTCTCCTCTGCTCACGAAAACAACCGGAAGGAACTCCTGTCGTCGGTTCACAAGCTGAAAGGCGCCGCGGCAAGCGCCGGTTTCAGCCGATTGTCAGATTTGGCCGGCAAGGTGGAAGACCTGGCAAAAGAAAACCAATTCGAAGCCGCTATTCCGTTACTGGATACATTGGATCGGATCTGCCATCTGGCAAGGCAGCGTCACGATCAGCCGTAAATCCATTACGATTTGAAACCTCCAATCCACACTCCGGACTCAGAGACATTTTCTCTCGATTCTTTGAAAAAACGGGCATAGAATCCGTACGAGCTCTATAGTATAATCGGTATCCGACGGGTCGATCGATTCCCAATTCGATACAGGAGATGACTATGGACCGCAGGACTTTTTTGAAGGCCGTCCCGGTAGCGGCGGCAATGGTAATGAGCACGGCGGAGACGGTACCAAGCCAAACAACGGAACTGAAACCGATTGAACTTGTCAAGCCGGAAATGGACGGCGGCAAGAGCGTCCTGGCTTCTCTTCTGGTTCGACAGACCAACCGCAATATCAAACCGGACCCCCTGACTCCACAGGAGATGTCCAACTTGATGTGGGCCGCGTTCGGGATCAATCGCAAGCAACTACGAGGAAAGACCGGCCGCACGGCCGCTTCGGCCAGCAACTCGCAAGAAATCGATTTATATGTGGCATTGCCTGAGGGAGTGTATGTTTACGATGCGGCTGCACACAAACTGATACCGGTGGTCGCCGGGGATTTCCGGGCCAGGTCCAATCGACGGGGAGCGGCGGCCACGGCACCGGTAAACATTTTTTTCGTCGTTGATCTTGCCAAATACGCCTCCGCTCCATTCCAGGAGCCGGGTCTTAAGGATCCGGAGATACAGAAATCGTACTATTTTGTCGATACCGGCCTGATTGCGGGAAATATTTATCTGTATGCGGCTTCGATCGGCCTAGCCGCTTGGTTCCACAACTGCGACAAGGAAAATACACACAAGGAGTTCAATCTGCGGCCAGAACAACGAGTTCTGTTTGCCCAAACTGTCGGTCATCCGGCATAAACGCTATTTTCGATTTGTATTTCGGCATCGAGAACAGGACAAATTCGGGAGCCAATCATGGATCGTAGCGTACGCACAGGAATATTGGTCATCGGTGTTTTGGCGGTGGCGGCGGTTTTCGTGGCCGCGTTCGGAATGGATTGGTTGTTTCCGCAATCGAAACCAACACCCCCGCCGCCGGCGCCGGAACCCGTGGTTGAAACCAAACCGGTCGAACCGGTCAAAACCAACGAGCTGACCAAAGAAGACGAAGAATTTCTTCAGTGGTTTCTGGACAACCCCCCACAAAAACCCGAAGAACTTGCGTTTCAAACTCCACGCGTGCCCATTCCGGAAATTCCGCGTCAGGGGGCCAATCTGAATAACATAATGGGAATGTTCGGAGGAGGAATGGGTGCCACTGAAGGGCAAAGACCCCAGTGGCAGAATATCTGGTCCGATCTGAACCTGACGGAAGATGAGCAGGTCCGCCTGCGAAACGGATTTCAGAAGATCATGGCCCGATGGATGACCATGACAGAAGAGGAACGACTCGCGGAGCGCGTTCGACTGCAGGAAATGGGCCAGCGATTCCAGGCCATGTCTGAGGAAGAAAAGAACGCCGCCAGCCAGCGAATGAAGGACCGCTTCGACCAGTGGCGCCAAAGCGGAAGCGAAGATTTGCCGGAATTATCTCTGGATTAGACACCATTGAGGATTATTGCCGTCGATCAGATTGAAGAAACCGTTCGATTTCGGACCGTGCCGGAGCAGAAGGTTGAGCCCCAAGTCGGGTGACAGAAATCGCCGCGGCGGCCGAGGCGAAACGGACGGCATCCTCGATAGACTGGTCTTCGGACAATCGCACGGCCAGGGCGCCGTTGAAGACATCGCCGGCGGCAGTGGCATCGACGGCCTTGACCTTGAAGGCGGGGACCATAGCCGTATGATCCCTGCTGGAAAACAATGCACCGCGGTCACCGAGGGTGATAATCACAGCCGCAACTCCCCTGCTGCGGAGAACCTGTGCGGCTGCCTTCGCCGAAAACTCATCCGTGACAGGAATTCCGGTGAGCATCCCGGCTTCGATCTCGTTGGGCGTGAGGATCGAGATCTTGGCCAGCAGATCATTCGGCAACGACTGAGCGGGAGCGGGATTGAGGATGACGGGGACGCGGTGAGCGGAAGCGATATCGACGGCGGCAACTACGGTTTCCAACGGGATTTCCAGTTGCAACAGTACAATGGCCGCCTGCGCGATTCCCCCTTCGGCGACGCGGATGTCGGCAGGTGTGAGCCACATGTTGGCGCCGGAGGCGACAGCAATGCTATTTTGACCGTTGCGATCGACGAAAATGCAGGCCACGCCCGAGGCGGCGGCCGAGTCGCGGATGACGAAATGCGTATCGATGTCATCGGCGGCAAATCTCGCGATGGCCTGCTCGCCGAAGGAATCGGCGCCGACGCGGGCGACGAATACCACCTGCCCCCCCGCTCGCGCGGCCGCGACGGCCTGATTGGCGCCCTTGCCGCCGGCGGCGGTGCTGAATCGGCCACCAAGGACGGTTTCGCCGGGCGCGGGGATACGGTCCAGTTGGACGATCATATCGGTATTGGAACTGCCGATGACGACGATGGGTCTGGACATGGCGTTACCCCCTTCCGTCGGACGAACGACGGAGACGATGACGGTAATAGTCGAGGATAACGGCGGCGACGATGACCAGGCCGGTGATCAGCCGTTTGGTGGGTTCTTGGGCGCCGACCTGGGCCAAGCCGGTTTCGAGGACCTTGATGATCAGTACGCCAAAGAAGGTGTTGATGACCGAGCCGCGGCCGCCCATCAAGCTGGTTCCTCCAATAACGACAGCGGCGATGGCCTGCAGTTCCAGACCCTGGCCGTTGTTGGGGTTGGCCTGATAGCGGGCCGTATGGATGATCGAGGCGACGGCGCAGAGCAGGCCGGACAGAATAAAAACGGCCAGCTTGACCCGGCCCGGCGAGATACCGGACAGACGCAGGGCTTGCTCGTTGGTACCGACAGCAATCATGTAACGGCCAAAGACGGTAAACGATAAGACCATTTGAGCCAGAATCACGATCGCGATAGCCAAGACGAACGGCACCGACAGACCGAAAAACGAATAATCGGTGACCCAGTTGAGCCCGCTGGACATATAGACCGTTCGGGAGTTCGTCACCAGATAGGTCGCTCCACGGGCGATCTCCAACATGCCGAGAGTTACGATAAACGACGGAAGCCCCCACGCAACAACCAAACCGCCATTGAGAAGGCCGCATAAAAGCCCAACGCCGAGACAGGATGCAATCGCCAGCGGCAGCGGCCAGTGGTACTGTACGAGGGTAACGCCAAGGACCGCACCGGACAGGGCCAGAATTGAGCCAACAGACAGGTCGATTCCCGCGATGATCAGGACGAAGGTCATGCCAACGGCGATAATGGTGATGTCGGGGACTTGATCGGCGATGGTGCGGAAAGTATCGAGCGAATAGAAGTTGTCGGCAATACGGCCAAAGACAATCAGCAGGATCACCAGAGCCGCGGCCATACCGAGATAGTCTGCCAGCAGACCCATTAGATGCGATAGAATAGCGGATGATTTGTTCACTGGGGCTGCTCCCCCGCCGGTCGCAGATGTTCTCGAAAGGCGGCTTCAGTGATGGCCTGTTCAGAATAACCCGGGGCTGTGAAGGTCGCGGTCAACCGTCCAGCCGACAGGACGGCGATACGATCGCAGACAGAGGTCAATTCCTTGAGGTCGGAAGAAATGAACAGTACGGCCTTGCCGCGGGCGGCCAGATCCGAGAGCAGCCGAAAGATCTCGAACTTGGCGCCGACATCAATGCCACGGGTCGGCTCATCGAAGATCAGAATTTCGCAATCTCGCAGAAGCCATTTGGCGATGACGACCTTCTGTTGGTTACCACCGCTGAGTTGGCCGACGGGCTGCTCGAGACCACTGCATCGGATGGACAACGACTGGACGAATTCATCGCAGACCTGTCGCTCGCGTGAACCATTGATAATCCCGGTGCGACTGACGCATTCCAGTCGCGGAAGGGAAATGTTGTAGCGGATCGACTGCGGAAGAAAGAGACCCTGCTGTCTGCGGTCTTCGGTCAATAGCGCAATTCCGTTGCGAACGGCATCGCGGGGGCTGCGGATGCGGATGGGTTTATCGTCGCCATGCAGAAAGATCGAGCCGGAATCGATGGGGTCTGCGCCGAAGATCGCGCGGGCCAGTTCGGTCCGGCCGCTGCCCATCAGGCCGGCAAGACCAAGGATTTCGCCGCGCCGCAGTACCAGCGAGACCTGACGGACCTTCGCGCCGGCACAAAGTCGATCGAGTCGCAGGGCGATTGCCTCCCCTGCCGTTGACCCGGCGCGGCGGCGCGGAGGAAGATCGCGGCCGACCATGCCGCGGATGATCTGTTCGGCCGTTAACCCTTGGGTCGTCTGCGTGGATACGAGCCGGCCGTCGCGGAGGATCGTGATCTCGTCGGCGATCCGCAGGATTTCCTCGATGCGATGCGAAATATAAACGACGGCCATCCCGGCGCTGCGGGCCTCTTTGATCTGGCGAAAGAGCAGATTCGTTTCGCGGTCGGTCAGCGAAGCGGTCGGCTCGTCGAGGATCAGGATGCGGCAATTCCGCGAAAGGCCTGCGGCGATCTCGACCATCTGCCGTGTTCCGACACCAAGCGAACCGACGATAGCCGAGGGAGAAACGCCATCGAGGCCGACACGGGACATGACCTGACGAGCGGAACGATTCAGGGATGGGTAGCGGACAAAACCAAATTTAGATGGTAACTGATCCAGAAAAATGTTTTCAGCGATGGACAGCGTATCAATCAGGTTCAGTTCCTGCATGACCATACAAACGCCCGCATGTTCAGCCTGTCTGCGCCCTGCTGGATGGAAAGGTTTTCCTTCAAGGATCATCTCTCCCGAATCGGCCGGCTGGATTCCCGCCAGAATCTTGGACAGCGTGCTTTTGCCCGCGCCGTTTTCACCGACCAGGGCATGGACCCTTCCGGCTCTCAGGACCCAATCGACGCCTACGAGGGCCTGAACCGAACCGAAGGATTTACCGATCTCCCTGGCCTCGAACAGTATGGATCCGGAGCCGGTCATTTCAGCGTTTCGACCGTGATCAGATCGACCGGTGTTTCCTTGTCGGCCGGGGTGGATTTTTTCGTCAGGATTTCGAGGGCGTATTCGATTCCGAACACGGCCAGTTGGTCACCGTGCTGATCGACGGTGCAGAGGAGCTTGCCTTCCTTGAGCAGCATCTTGGCCGCTTCGATGTTGTCGAAGCCGACGACGAGGATCTGATCGCTCTTGTTGGCGGCCTTGATCGCGGCGACGGCGCCGAGGGCCATACTATCATTGGCGCAGAGCACAGCCTTGAGGTCGGCATGTGTGGTCAGGATTCCGGAAACGACCTGATGGGCCTTTTGCGTTTCCCAGTTGCCGGCCTGCGTGGAGACGATGGTCATCTTGGCGGCGTTCATCGCATCCTCAAAGCCCAGACGACGCTGGATGCCGTTAAAGGCACTGGGGACGCCTTCGATGATCGCGACCTTGTCAGCGGGCTTGAGTTTGGTCGCCAGATATTCCCCGGCGATGCGGGCGCCTTTGCGGTTGTCCGGACCGACGAAGGGAATCTTCCGATTGGATGCGGCCAGGACTTCGGCATCCAGCTTGTTGTCGATGTTGACCACGACGATCCCGGCGTCCATCGCCTTTTTGCACACGGGAACCAGAGACTTGGAATCGGCCGGGGCGATGACAATCGCCTGGACCTTGCGGGCGATCATGGATTCGACAAAATTGATTTGCTGGGAGACATCCTCTTCGTTACGGATGCCGACAACAATCAGTTCATATTGAGCGGCGTTGGTTTGTTGATGGGCCTTGGCTCCTTCTTCCATGGTCTTAAAGAATTCATTGGCCAGCGACTTCATCACAAGGGCGATTTTCGGTTTGCCCGAAGAATCCGGTGGAGATATCTTCGGATCTTTCTTTGCGCATCCGCTGAACCACAACACGCTGATCAGAATCGCCGTCAGAACCATCCGTGTCAGTTTCATAACTGGGTCCTCATATCATCCCGTTTGATTTTTGCTTGCACAAACGATTGTGCAAGCATTTTACGCGAAATCCACAATTTGTCAATCCGCTCCCGCAGAATTGTCCGCCGCGGTCGCATTTTTTGTCTTCTCCGCTCGAGAAGATCGTTTGAGGTTCAGAACATAAGGATTTTCAACACTATATGTCCACCGGAAAGGTCGGATACGATTTGCTTTGGGAACGCAACGAAGGCGAATGGTCACAAGCCGATCAAAAGTTCGTCTGAAAATCAAAGAAGAATCGTCGATCGCAGAAATATGAATTACCACCGGACCCCGGCAGCGAAGAAAGAAAAAAAGTCTTTTCCCCGCTGAATTTATCGATTCAATATTTCCGCCCGCCGATTGACCAGCGACCCCTTTCTACCTCAACGGTTCGGCGGTCCGTCTCTCTTCTTTTGGCCGTGTCTTCCAACGGCGGTGAACCCACCAATATTGGGTGGGGTCTTCGCGGATGAAGGCCTCGATGGCGGCGGTGTATTCCTGCGTGAGCCACTTCAGGGGGTCGGGCTTATCGACCCACTCTTCCGGGAGAATCATGCGAGACACGCATAAATCGAAGAAAAAATCGTCGCCGCGGCGGCGCGAATAACCCACGCATACCGGCAAACGGTAATGGACCGCCAGCAGACCGATGCTTTTGTAGGTACTGGCCTTGCGACCGAAGAAATCCACGAACAGGCCCTTTTTGCCGGCATCCTGATCGGCAATAAACCCGAGGGTCGAACCCCGGGCCAGGATGGATTCCATTTGTTCGGTGGCGCCTTTTTTGTCGACGATTTTCTGGCCCCTTCGCTGACGAACTCCGTAGAGCCAGCGGTTAATAAAGGGATTGTCCAAGGGTCGGGCAACACTGTAGATATCAAAACCGAAAAGCCCCAACATGTAGCCGATGATTTCGAAATTCCCGTAATGGGCGGTCACCAAAATCATGCCGGGACCGGATTTCATTCGCCATTTCATGTCCTCAATGTTATGAAATTCGGCGTAATCCCTCCAGTTTTCCTTAAGCACAAGACGGGGCGTAAACAGAACATCCATAACCAGCATCACCAATTGTTCGAATGAACGACGACCAACCTGCTGGCACCAGTCACGATCGCGATCGGGAAAGGACGCCTGCAGATTGTCCATCGCCCTCTGACGGCCTCGATGATAATATTTCCAGAGCAGACGCCCCAGAAAACGGGCCGTGCGCAGGTTGGCCCGGATCGGGAATATCCCCAGAAATGCAACCAGAATCCGCAGACCGGCATAGGCCAACCAGTCCAGGGCGGGATTCCGCGATCTCTTTTTGTGTTGTCTGCTCATGCCCATCCTGAATGTCAAAACCGAGCTATTATGGACCTTCCCGGAAACCTGTCAAGGGCGGGATTGACAAAACCGCTTCCGGCCATACAATGGGGAAACCTTTGGAAAGGAAAATCAATGGAGTTCGAAATCAACCGCCAATCTCCAAGCGAGCCGTCCAATACCCCCGACGAGTCGGCGGCTTGTCCACCGCCATCGGTCCCTGCGCCCGGCCCCGTTCCCATGCAGTATCCACCTGTTCGGCAACCGGATCCCAAACCCAAAAAATCCGGCTGGCGCATCTTCTGGACACTCGTTCTCATATTGTCGATTCTCGCAAACGGTTTTTTGTTCTTCTGTCTAATTGCCGTAGGCGCCGTCCTGGCCACCCAGGGAGGCGGCTGGCTCAATCAACATCCGTATGTCGAACGAGTTCTGTTTGAGGGCAATCCCTCCGCCAAGATCGTCGTTATCCGGTTGGAAGGGATCATCGATCGCGCGGCCAGCGAGGACATTTGTCGCCAAATCGAAATCGCCGGCAAAGATTCGAAGGTTCGCGGCCTCATCATCCGAACCATCACCCCCGGAGGGATGGTGTCGGCCAGCGATCAAATTCACCGCGCTATTCGTCAATATCGGGAACATACCAACCACCCCGTAATCGCATTTATGGAGACCGTGGCCGCATCGGGCGGATACTACACATCCGTTGCCTGCGACCGGATTATCGCCGAACCCACGGCGATTACCGGCAGCATTGGAGTTATCATGAGCAATCTGGTCATGCAGCGGCTGCTCGAAGACAAGCTGGGAATTCAGCCGGTGGTGATCAAATCCGGACCCAAGAAGGACTGGCCCAGCATGTATTCATTGCCTTCCGAGGAACAGAAGCAATATCTGACGGAAAAGCTGATCCGGCCCGCTTATGAACGGTTTGTTTCGCTGGTCTGTGAAGGCCGAAAACATGTGACGGACGACGCGCAAATTCGCCGACTCGCCGACGGCAGCATCTTTACAGCCCCCGAAGCGTTATCCAACAATCTCATCGACGCGGTTGGATATCTCGAAGACGCCGTCGCGCTGGCACAAAACTTGGCCGGAATCGCAAATGCCAATGTTGTGGAGTATCGAATCCCGTTTTCCCTGGCGAATTTCCTGGGGGCACAGTCGAACTCTTCTTCTCTCATGACGATGGATCGGACCAAATTCGAGGAAATGGCCCAGCCCCGTCTTATGTATCTGTGGGATATGCAGACACCATAACCTTCAATGCCTCGACTCGTCATTCTGAAACGGCAGACAGCGGAAGCGACGACCAGCGATGGCGAAGCTGCGGCAATTTGACGCCGTCCAGAGACAGAAATTGGCCCATATGGTCGAGGAACGATTGTATCCCCTGAGGATCGGAAGGTTTGAGCAGATAAAATCCGGTGTTGAGAGAATAACATCGCCGGACGATCCGGGGGTCCGACTGTTCGGCTACCACCAACACGGGGATTTTTTTGATTCGGGAATCTTCTTTCAGACATTGTAATGTATGGATGCATTCCTCGTCGGGACAAATCCAATCCAACACAATCAGGCAGGGTCGCAGTTCCAGATTCACGGAACTCTCTTCCTGTCTGAATCCTTCCAAAAACGATTGAATCCCTTCAAAAAAAACAACCTGATACCCCTCCGTTTTGCCGGAAAGCGCTTCGACCAGAAGACTCTGATTCGATGGACGACTGGATATTAGCAGAATCATTGAAATCGTTTTCATATCCTTCCTGACCTCCAGGATCAGACCGCCTCCAGCGTGGGAACCTCCAGAAAGGAAAACAAACGGCCGGATTTTCGAATGGTATCGACGAAGGCATCATAGTCGATGGGTTTTGCCAAATACAAATTACAACCCAGTTGATGACATCGATCGACTTCCATCGGATCCTCGGTCGTCGTAACCATTACGACAGGAATCACTCTGAGGCGGGGATCCTGTTTGATCGCCTGCAATACTTCGATCCCGTCCACCTTCGGCATGCGAATATCCAATAACAACAAATAGGAAGCGCCCTGCGGGTCAGAAGTTCGGGAATCGGGATGGAACAAAAAATCCAGAACGGCCTGGCCATCCGGAAACCGGCAAATGGGATTATCGACCCCTGCCCGTTGAAGGTTTTTTCGGATCAGAGAATAATGACCCTCATCATCTTCGGCAATCAGAATCACCGTTTCCTTCCGCATGGGCGCCTCCCCTGATTGATTCGTTTCGATCAAAATAGAATTCTATTTGATCACACTCAAGGTCCAATCCTGGATACTGATATGTTGAGCCCGATTCCAAGATCAATCCACGGACCACCCGGCGACTTCGTACCCCCACTACTTAGTGGAACATGTTACAGGATCCGAAATGAATTGTCAACTCAATATTCGAGATTCAACCAAGATTCAACGACAAGGCCGAAAATACGATGCTGGTCTTTGAATTGATTGGATACCCGATATGAAACACTGGCTTTGGTTACGAATGCGTATCGATAGACCCGAGAGTCGGCCCCATTACTCAGAATCATCCCTTCCCGGCGATCCGCCACTATGGGTACTGATCCGCCATCCTTCCATATGATCCCAAATCCAGGCCGGCGCAAGTTCGTCCCGGACCACCAAGGAATACCCCCCGCCGCCGGTTAAAGGATACCAGTCCGGGCGATAATGAAACCGGAGAATCGCAGCTGGATATGGATCGGGTAGGGAAAGCGCAATCGGCTCGCCGCGATCTCGTAATACGCCCGCGTATGGCCCGACCACGGCGATTCCTGTCCCGTATCGGGACTGAAACGCCGGAACATTCGGAGCGACAATCAGGAATTGCCCGGGTTCCAGAATCCGGGAGTGAAATTCATATTCGATTCCGTCGAGGAATCGAACCCCATTGAGATTCAGCGGTTGTTCACCGACATTTTTCAGTTCAATAAATTCTACTCCGTCGGAGGCCGGATGATACATCAACTCGGTAATGCGAAGCCCGTCCATCAGCGCCTCCAACAACGCCATATCATTCCCCCCTTCGGTATGCCGTGTTACAATGTCCAGAACAAAGGAAATAAGCATATCGGTGCTGCCGGAAACGTCCATCCCATGAATCGCCAGAATATTCTCGCCGATCTTCAGGGCTTGCAAGACGGTCTCATCCGAAATCGGATTGTCGGCCAGTTGTCGTGCCGTCGAATCGCTCGGTCCGCTTCCGGATGCGTAGGAATTCCACGCCGGGTTGGCGGGAATGTTCGTACTCTGTGCAACCGCAATGCCGTTCACATACGCGATAAACGCGTCATCGCGGCGAATCTTCAGGTTCAACCGCTGAATCGATGCAATCTGTTCGGCCGTCAGCCAAAACGGAACTCGAATGTAACAACTTCCCGTCGGAACACTCTTCATCGACTGAATATCGTAACTGATTAGATCCATGAAATTGATCGTGGCGTCCGGATTTTCCTCATACCCAACGCCACCCGCTTTTCCGGATATAAATAGCCCGCTGTTCCATTCGCTATCGTCAAACCACGAACCGCCTTTCCACGCCGAGTCCACGGCCTTCGTCGGAATTAAGACCCGTTTGGCTGCGTCTTCCGGAATCAGTGTCGTCGTGACGGATACCACCGTCGGCGTCTGCGGATTGCTCACGCCCGGCGTCGGGACGGAAAAGAAAGCCATCGTATCCGACCCATCCGGAGTCCGTCCCTGCGAGATATCCACCGTTTGATCGGGATAAATCACGGCATCGATCAACTGTCCATCGGCGTCCAGCAAAGCAATCTGGCCGCTTTCGGTCTGCAGATTAAAATTCAGATCGTTGGCGTTTCCGCCCGATCGGCTCCAGAACACAATGCATTCCCGCGATCCAATAAAACTCAACGCGGGCAATCGATACTTGGTCGGCTGGGAGAACGGATTATCTGTCAGACAAATGCCGTCGATCCGTACAGGTATCTCTTCCGGATTGTATAATTCCAGAAAATCGTCCGCGAATCGGACTTCGCCATGAGTGAACCACTCGTTGATCCGCAATCGCCGGGGTTCCCGAACCGGCTGAACCCGGTTCGGCTGGCCAAAGGTCGGTTTGCACAGGGCCCACTGGCCCTCTGGGCCGATCCGTCCGATCGACTTTCCGGCCGTTTGAAAACCGAATTCGACGCCGTCAATCCATTCGCCGCTTGCATCATACAACTTCACCGCATCGCCTTCGCCATTCAGGAAAAATCCAAGGTGGATCCCCGGCGATGCGTAATCGGTATCGGCCCGTAACACCAAATATCCCCCCGGCATAATCGTCGTACCGGTCGGAAGAATATACTGATTAACCGTCGAGCCCCCGTCGGTGATCTTCATCCCGCCCAGTTCCAACGGGGCGGTTCCCGGGGCGTCATAATACAATTCGATCAGATTCGGATACCCGCCCTGATAAAGAAGCGTTCCGGCATTCCGGGCCAGAACCTCATTGACCACGAGCCCGCGAAAACCGGTATCCACCTTCCAAGTCCTGGAAGGATTTCCCTCCAGCAAACCCGGAACAACAAAGCCGGTGTCCCCGTAGGGTTCGCCCTGCCACAATCCCGCCGAGTTTTTGCCCCGAACATCCACTCGATACGAATGCCCATTCTGCAGACCGGTCAGGTGAATCGACCCCAAAATCGCATCCGGATCGGCGGGGAAATCCCCCGCATGGATCGGCAGGGAAATCTCGCCACTCCATTGACCGGGAATTCCATTGTCCACGATACGATATTTGTAATGGGTAATTCCAGGCCCTCCAACCGTCAGATGGGCCTCCGTTGTCCAGGTAACGGGGCCCGGTTCTCCCGAGACGGACGCCCCCGCCGGGACATAGGCACCCATGTCGAGATCATTGGCCCCCGTTTGGACTCCGGCTGAACCGGGCCTCAGATGAAGATCATCAAATTCGCGGACAAATTGCGGCGATGCGTCAATATTTCCCGAACCCAGCGAATGCCACACCGACGGAAGAAGCGAACGATATACATATACCGGACCGGTCGGACCGTAATCCAGGGGCGTATCGAAATAATGCTCCCAAATAGCCGTAGTATTCCAGAAAATATTGCTGTCCATGTAAGTCCCGCGCCCCGGCGCCCGCGGGGGATTGCGATAGGGCTCGCCAAAACTCACTGCGGCAATCCCGATATTTTCGAAGGTATTATTCTGAACCCATCCATAAACATCTTCCTTGTACAAGATCGCGTGATCGCTGTCCTGGAAGACATTTCGAACGATACAGACTTCGGCACCCTCTCCGGTAGCGATACAGTTGCTGGTGCTATCGCCACCGGTGGTGTGGTGAAATCCGGTGAATAGATTGCCTTCGATATGAGCGTCCGTGGTATCCAGATCGGGACCATCGTCGCCGCCTCCCAGAAATACACTGTTATAAACCTGGAAGATGTTTCCCGGCCGCTTGCCGCCTGCAAAGTCGATTGTGTCGTTATAGCCAAGGGTCTGCCCGAAGGTACATTGATCAAAGATCAGATAGTCCGTCGCGTTCAATCCGGTCCCATGAATCGGTTCGGCCTGGCCGACCGATGGAAAGACCGTGTTTCGGATCACCGCCTGAGGATAAGTCAACTCCAAAACCGTCGTCGAGGTCCCGCGGAAAGTTACAAAATCCATTACGATACGCGAATTCTCGACGACCATTTTCCTGGTTTGATTCCCGCCAAACTCAAAATCGACATACTTCAACCGATTGTCTTCATGAGTGTCCAGGAAGGATACGCTCTGCCAATGATCCTGTCCGGGCAGATGATTTAACCGAATCCGCGCAAAATCTTCGCCGACAGCGACCAAGCGTCCCTCCACAATCAACCCTGCCGCCGGATCAAAAAACACGGTGGTTCCCGGTTCGATGGTCAGCGTCCGTCCCGCAGGCACGGTCACCGTGGCCGTAATCTGATAAGGCCCATTCGCAACCGTCCACACTTCGTCGTTCAGCAGCGAACCGCTCTTGGGGGTCATCGGTCCGTCGTCGTACCAGACATCAATGCTGGCTCTTTCGAATTCCGTGTCGGAGGCGTCGAAGGCCTGGATAACCATCCGATTCAACCCCGGCCGCAATCCGGGATAGCCGATTGACCAGTTCGCCTGCCAGGCTGTCCAGGCAGCAGGCCGGCCGTTTACGGCGATTCGTCGCGTCCGGATCGCATGGGCTTTTCCCCCCAGAGATATCGCATCGGTTGCCGTATGGATATACCCCGTCTGCGCGTTGACGGCCGTGGTTATGGTGATCGCCCGCGGAATCTGATCCAATACCGCAGCGGTTCGATCCCGTACATACTGCTTCATGGAGGCCACGCGGGTTGGAGCAAATCCTCCGACCACCCGATCGAGCAAGGGATCCATTGTCTGCGGATTGAATACCCCGTCGAGATGATCCAGGAAGGCCTCAAAATACAGCGGCGCGATATCCGGATGTTTTAAGAATCGTTCCAGTCCCTTGACTCCATTGCCGCTGCCGGCGCCCAGAATCACGGAAAAGATGCTTTGCGTGATATTCCCGTGGGAGTTCCCTTCCCACAGGATCGTATCCAAGTCGTGTGGAATCAGCACGAATCGCGGATCGGCAATTCCGCAGTACAGAAAGTAATCGTCGCCGATCCCCATATTCAATCCCGTTTCATAATTTCCCAGCAACGAATCGAGGGCCAGATAATGGATCCACTGCCGCACATTCACAACCTTGCCGACTTCCCGCAGATAATCGGGATCGGGGGCATTGTTTAACACATCCAGCATGTGGATCAAATCCGTCCAGTCATCCTGGGATGTGTTGCTTTCCTTGAAGTATCGATTGCGATAGGTATCGGGATTATCGCCGTCGTAGGTCAACTCGGCCTCGCCATTGTCCCGGAAACAGGAGTATAGATTTCCGTTGGAGTCTGTCGGGAAATGCCTGGCGGCGAAATCGCCGTCGAACGCCTCCAGCCGAACATAGACGCCGTACATCGGACTGCCCGGATAGGCCGCAGCCAGGTTGGCCCCGTTGACCCGAAGCTGGGCCGCCTCGGTATCCGCGGCGACCATTCCGGCCATCGCAAAGATCGCCCGCCCGATCATCTGCGCGTGCGTGTAGCGGCAATTGAAATTGATCGCGCCGACGCCGTTCCAGGTTCGATCGTGAGGAAAATTGATATGAAAGTTGTTGGGCGGACCGTTGCGCGATCCGTGTCCGCGATTCCGAATCCCGACCGAGTAACGGTATTTTAAATCGACGCCGTCGCGGCTGATGAAAGTTCCGTTCATCTGCGAATCGGGGCCGGATGTGGTGCTGTGGCTTCCGATATACGCCAGCCGACCGCGTTCCATCTCGGTCATAATCAGGTAATAGATCGGTTGTTGTCCCGCAGTCCAGACGGACGAATCGAACGACGAATCCACCTGATACAAAAGGTTGGCGACCTGTTGGGGGACATTGTCGATCAGGCACGGCGCCGGCCAGGTTCTCGTGGCGTCCCTATTGTCGCGTGCTTCCACAAAGAATTCAACGACAGCCATATTTGCCATCGGCGGAATCCTCGCTCCATAGATTCCGTCTCCTGCGACGCCATCCCCCTGTGTCCCGTCGTCCAACATATCGACAATCGTATAGCTGGCCGGATCGTAGGTCGGATAAACCCCGACACCCAGATAAGAAGAGGTGTCCCGCCGATATCGAAGCCGGACGGACAGGCCATCGGTCCGTTCATCGAGAATCCGGGCCGACACGGTAACCGACTCGGTCGGTTTCGGAATAACCGGAAAATGGGCCACATCGAGAATCATCGGGGCGATGTTGTCGAGGTAGGTCGAATTGGCCCGGCCGGGCGTTCCTCCCTCGATCTGGCTTGCGGTCCAATTCTGACCGAATTCGTTGGTCATCGACAGGTTGCGGACCTCGAGCGATCGGCCTTCTCCGTCTGTTAGTCCAGACCATTCCCACCCGCGATGGTTCAGCTCGACCGGACCGAGGAAACGGACGGACCAGTCGCCTTCGTCGGAATAACGAACCGAATCGATGACACGACCGCGGGCATTCGTCAGTTCGAGCGTTTCGCCCGAGTTGCTCAGGCGCCCGACCCATCCACCGACGACATTCGCAACAGACGGATATTTGATTTGGAAAATCTCGACATCCGCCGCGACAACCAAATAGGATTCCGGTTGAATCGTCACATCGGGAAAGGCAAAGTCAACCCCGCGGGTGGTTCGCCAGCCGGCCAGGCGGACCGGGCGATCCCCGGAATTGAACAACTCGAAGAATTCCTCGCGGATGTCCTCAACCAGCGGATGGGCGCTATTGTAGGGGTGATACATGATCTCCGAAATCAGGATTTTGTCGTCATCCTCCACCGAGCCGTTGGATATTCCCGGCGTGGGTTGCGGACCGGCCTGGGGATCGAAAAGCCGCCATGTCGTATCCCCATCCGGAGCTCGGCCGTAGGAAACATCCTCGCCAAGCGGGATCGTTTCCAATGAATCGATCGGTCGTCCGTCGGGATCATAGAGGCCGACGAATTCGGAAGTCGAGACGCTGAGCTTGAAGTCGATATGAGTGGGTCCCTGATCAAGGTCTCGGTCCATCCATAACAGAAGGAATCCGCCATCCGGGATCGTGGTTCTGTCGGGAAAACCGACGGGAATCCGGAATTTTTTGGGGATATCCGGATCATCGGTAATCCAGAAGCCGCCAATATCGATTGAATTTCGTCCAAAATTGTATAATTCGATCCAATCGGGATACTGATCGGGGTCGTCCGGGTCGGGAATCGTGTTGTGATTGCTGGACATGTATTCATTGATCACGATGGGATACGCGGTTTCATTCCAGTGCTGGGACAGAACCGCAAGGTCAACAAGGTTGACGGTACCGGAGTTGTCCAGATCGGCGCTGGGAAGCGCCGAGCCGTCGGACGAATCCAGCCATTGCTCAGCGAACAACGCCAAATCCTCCCAATCGACCGTACAATCTCCGTCAAGATCCCCCACCGGGCAGTTCGCCGCACAAAAAGAAACGATCCAGACGCTTATCGTCCCAATCCACCCAACGATCCATTTACCCTCACGCATATCCCTTCTTTCATCATCGAGATACGACAATCCCGCGATCTGATTATACAAAAAGAGTCGATGGATTTCGAGGCCGTTACGATAAATCCCGGATGAATCTTGTTTGACCTTCTCGATATAAAAAAACGCAATCGTTTGCCAACAAAGGAGTTACACACGCCCACACAACCGCCGCAGGTTCGATGCGCACGCGGCTTAATGGGCCATAATGCTGGAGATCCGAAATACCGGCAACAACAGGGCGATCGCGATCGTGCCGATGACGATACCCATAATCACAATCATCAACGGTTCAATAAGAGAGGTCACGATGCGAATTGAATTCTGAAGCTTTTTTTGATAGAAAATAGATATTTTGTCGCATACGGATCCGATCTGGCCCGATTTTTCGCCCGCTCGTAACATCTGGATAATCGGAGAGGCAACGAGAGTATGATAGGGGGAGAGGATGATGGAATCCGAGAATTGATACCCATCGCGGATCCTGGCGTCCGTCGATAACCATAGCGTGCGAAAGTAATAGTTTTCGCAGGAGGACTGGACCACATCGATCGCTTCAAGGAGACTGACGCCGGTGTTGACCATCGTCGCCATAATGCGCATCGCCCGGGTCATGACGGTATCAATAAACATCGTGCCCAGGATGGGGCAGCGAACCTTAAACCAATCAAAAATCTTCTGACCGGACAGCGTTTGACGCCACAGTTGCACCAGAAAGTACATCGCACCAAAAGTGAACAGCGCCGACACCATGATTCGCAAATCGCCCAACATCCCGCTGAAATTGACCAGAATTTGCGTCAGCTTGGGCAGCGACGCCCCGCGGGCCTCATAAATCTTGGAAAACCGCGGCAATACGAAAAACATCAGCGAACCGGTGGCCGCCGTGGCCATCAGCAGCATGATGAACGGATAAATCATGGCCCCTTTGATTTGTTTGCGGGTTTCGGCCTCCGCGGTAAGGTATCCCCCCAGAACCTCCAGCATTTCCGGCATTTTCCCCGACGCTTCCGAGGCCTTGACCATACTGATAAACATGGAATTGAAAATCCGCGGGTAATTGGCCAACGCCACGGAGAAACTGTCGCCGTTTTTGATTCGCTCGGCAATGTCTTTGATGACGGCTTTGAAAATACCGGAGCGTTCCTGCTCTGAAATCGCTTCGAGTGCGTCGCTGAGAACCACGCCGCTTTCGAGCATAATCGACAATTGCGTCGTAAACAGGATCAGATCCGTGGATTTGACCTTGAGCTTGGAGACGGCGGGCGACATCCAATTTTGAGCCAACGAGAGTTTTGACAAGACGAGATTCACGGGATCACTCCGGGGCGCTAGTGACGCGAAGAATTTCATCAATCGTTGTGATCCCGGCCACAACCTTTTGAATGCCATCCACATGCAAGGGAATCATTCCGTTTTTCAAGGCGGCTTCGCGAAGCTGCTTGAGGGTGACATTCTGGGCGATCAGGTCAAGGATTTCTTCGGACGGAATGAAGAGCTCATGGATGGCAATCCGGCCGAGATATCCGGTATTGCGGCATTTTCGGCATCCCATTCCGCGATAGAATTTCCCGGGGCCAGTGAGCACTTTTTCGACGGCTTTCTGAATACTGACATGCGGCTCGAATTCCTGTTTGCAATTCGGACAGATCTTGCGAACCAGCCGCTGGGCCAGAACGGCAATCAGAGAAGCGCTGACCAGAAACGGGGCCACTCCCAGATCGATCAGCCGTGTGACCGCCCCCGGGGCGTCGTTTGTATGCAGGGTCGAAAGAACCAAATGACCCGTGAGGGCGGCCTGGACGGCGATATTGGCGGTGGCGGTATCGCGAATTTCGCCGACCATGATGATATCGGGATCTTGTCGCAACAGACTGCGGAGGGCCGTGGAAAAATTAAATCCGGCCGATTCGCTGACCTGAAACTGATTGATGGCGTTGATGTTACACTCGACCGGATCTTCGACGGTGCAGATATTGACCTCTTCCCCGTTGAGTTCCTGCAGGGCCGCATACAGCGTCGTGTTTTTGCCGGAACCCGTTGGCCCCGTCACCAGAACGATGCCGTGCGGCGATTCAATCACCCGTTTGAACGATTTGAGATTGTCGAAGCTAAATCCCAGGGATTCGAGATGGGTCAAGATTTTTCGGGCGTCAATGACACGAACAACCACCTTTTCTCCGAAACTGCCGGGCATAACCGATACCCGCAGGTCGATCGGACGACCTTCCATCAGAACATGGATACTGCCGTCCTGAGGCAGGCGACGCTGGGCGATATCGAGATCGGCCATAATCTTGACGCGGGATACAATCGCCGAATGCATCTGATACGGAGGCGTCATCTTTTCGTAGAGGCGTCCATCCACACGATACCGAACGCGGAGTTTTTTATCGCCGGGCTCGATATGAATATCGCTGGCGTTTTCATGGACCGCATTGTAGAGAAGGTAATTGACCAGCTTGACGACGGGAGACTGACCGGCGACTTCCTTGAGATTGGCGATGTCCTCCGTGATATTCTCGATCATCGTAAAGTCGTCAAGAGCCGCGTCGTCAATGATATCGTCGATCACGAAAACATTGGCGGCGGGCATATAAGTCTGCAGCGTGGCGCGGATATCCTTGGCCGTGGCGCAGACGATCTGCACTTTGCAGTTTCCGAGCCGTTCGATCTCGTCGATCAGAAAGACATTGGACGGCTCGCTGACGGCGATCGTCAGGGTCGAATAGACCTTAAACAACGGCAGAACCGTATGTTCTTCGAGAAAGTCCCGGGGCAATAATTCAACGACGGCCGGATCGCACAGTTTCGGCGAAATGGGGGCGTATGGAACGCCATACGCTTCGGCCAGGGCCGAGGCGATCTGATTTTCCGTGCAATACCCCAGCTGGATCAGCAATTCCCCCAGCAGTTTGTTATGCCCCCCTTGTTTCTGGGCGCGGAGGGCCTGCTGAATCTGCTCTTCGGTGATGAGGTTTCGACTGAGCAAAACCTGCCCGAGTTGCAACTTGGTTTCTTTCAGCAGTTCGGTCATCCGATCCATTCCATCCGAATCAAACGAAACTTTTTACGGCCTGCGGAAGCTCGGCATAGACATCGAACTGGGGCAGGAGCCGCGTGAGTTCCAGGATCTTCGTGCAATTCTCGTCGAGGGACGCCAGTTTCATCTGGCAGCGGTTTTCCTGACAATAATCCCGAAACCACAACAATTGTTCCAGGCAGGCGCTGTCGATGAAGCTGACCTCCGCCAAATCCACTACCAGACACCGGGATCCGGCCGCGATCAGACTGGTGGCGTGATCCTGAAATACCTTGGCCGAATCCGAGGCAAACTCGCCGAACAGCTTGATCACCGTAACCTGGTTGTAATTCTGGGTTTCGATTTTCATCTGATTCCGTCCATCCTTACTGAATCAATGTCCCAACCGCGACGGCCCCATATTCGGAGAAATTGCTATAATCCCAGCTTTCGATGAATCCATCCTGGATGATCTCCCAGAGTTTGCGAATATCGCTTTCCAGAAAAATCCGCCCGATGGACGCGTCGAAATGCGTTCCCAATCCCTTTTCAATTTCGCCGCACGCTTTTTTAATGGTCATCGCATCGCGATAGACCCGCCGCGAAGTCATCGCATCAAAGGCGTCGGCCAGGGAAATGATTTTCCCGACCAGAGGGATCTGGTCTCCCTTGAGCCCCTCCGGATATCCGGAGCCGTCAATTTTCTCGTGATGGTAGAGGACGCCCGGAACAATCTGTTTCATCTGCTTGATATCCGACAGAATCGATGCTCCGATGCGGGGATGAGCCATGATTCGGCTTCGTTCTTCGTCGGTCAGTTTGCCTTTCTTGCACAACACGGATTCGCTGATGCCGATCTTGCCGATATCATGAAGCAGACCCGCCAGATAGATCTGGTGAATCTGATCTTCGTCCAGCGGCTGGCGCTCGGCAATCCTCTCGGCAATCCAGCGGGAAATATACGCGACTCGATCCGAATGGCCTCGCGTATAACGATCTTTGGCGTCGATACTGTTGGTCAGGGCCTTGAGGGAGCCAATAAACAATTCCTTCAGATCGCCGAACAACCGGCCGTTGTCGATAAATACGGAACATTGATTGGCGACACAGGTAAACAATTTCAGGTCCACGCTGTCGAAATCCGGTTTATTCTGGATATTCGTGGCGACCATCAGGCCGAAAATTCTGGAATCATGGCCGAGAGGAACCGCCAAAATATTGCGGATGGACTGCGGCCATTCATATTTGAACGGACGATCGACCTGGCTGTCCAACAAGGCCTCAGCTCCGTTTCGGACTTCTTGCAACAGGCGATTGTGCAGAATATCCGCAATGACCTGATCGATGGTCACCACGCCCGAGCCGGCGATCAAGACCAGTCGATCGATTCCTTCAATTTTCTTTTCCAGAAAGACGGCGATCCCCTCGACGGAAACCAACTGGGTTAGATTGTCACAGGCCATCTGCAGGTAGTTGGCGTAGGTCTGGGTCACCCGCATGTGGGTGCTCATGTTGTACACGAGCATCAATTCTTCATAGGTGTGAGCCAGTTCGGTGCTGATCTTCTCGATTTGCGAGGCGTTTTTGGCCGCTTGCCGCACCAGATCCGAAAAGGCCTCGACCACGGCGGTCAATCCCTCCCGGGAATCCTGGTCCGGATCCGGCGACACGAAAAGATCCGCGACAGGTTTTTGATTTCGAAACAAGGGCAAGGCCATAATCCGGCCGTCCGAGCCCAGCCGCTGCAAAGACGCCGAATCGGAATGGTCCACCGTCGAGGCCACGGCCGCAACCTGCTGGAATCGGCTGGATTGCCCCTCCGGAATCCCCTCCAGGAGGCATTCCCCCTGCGTGGAAACCACGAATACCTGGGCCCCGAGAAGATGAAGACGCTGACGGACGCTCTCAATGGAGTTTCGTAAGTGGGACGGCAGGATGGAAGTCATCGTTTGGGTCATCGCGGTTGTCCGAATCAGCTTGCTCAGGCCGGGGTATTCTGGTGTAGAACGCTTTCGATCGATTGCAGCAATTCGCGAGGGCTGAACGGTTTACTCAAACAAGCCGTTACCCGCAGTTGTTGTTTCTTCTCCTCTTCAATGGCAAAACCCCGAGCCGTCAGCATCACAACCGGAATGTCGCGAGTTTCAGGTCTTGCGCGAAGATTTTCGATCATCTCCAGCCCGCTCATCACCGGCATCTGATAATCGCTGACAATCAGGTCCGGCCGTTCCCGGACGGCCAGGTCCAGTCCTTCGGCCCCATGTTCGGCCGTGATCACCTCAAAGCCGTTGTTGCGCAGCTTGATCGCGACGACCTGAACGATATGCACTTCATCATCGACCACCAGAATCTTTTTATCCGCCATAGCCAACCTCCGCTTAGGATACCAGGATCTCCGCGCCGGTGGGAATGCCCATCGGCATTTCGAATCCAAATGTGCTGCCTTTGCCTTGTTCGCTTCGAACAAACACTTTTCCCTGATGCACTTTTTCCACCATCTGTTTCACAAGATTCAGGCCCAATCCCGTTCCCTTGGCCATCTTCTTGTTGGCTTCGACGCGATAGAATTTTTCGAACAATCGCGGGACATCTTCGGGTGGAATCCCCACGCCCGTGTCGGTGACCTGGACCCGAACCACCTGATCGGCCTCATTGACCTGGCAATCCACCGTAACTCGTCCCTCCTTGGGCGTGTATTTGACGGCGTTGCTAAGCAGATTGATCACCACCTGAGTCATCATGTCCTTGTCGGCATAGACCTGATCGAAGATGATCGAGGGCGGCGTATGCACGGAAATATTTTTTTCCTGAGCAAAGCCGCGAATCATTTCCACGGCGTCGTGGATCACCATCGACAGACTAATCGGCTGTTTGTTGATCTTGACCAGTCCGGATTCGATGCGGGAAATATTCAAAATGTCCTCGATCAGTCGATTGAGTCGCTGGGCCTGGGTCTGGATCACCGAACAGAATTCCCGGAGGGTCTGGGGATCCTTTGCCTCGCCATCCACAAGCATTTCCGCATACGCATTGATTGACGCCAGCGGGGTCTTGAGTTCATGCGACACATGGCTGACAAAATCGTTCTTCATCCGCGAGACCTCCTTCTCGCGGGTTACATCATGCAACACCGCCACAATGCCGGTAAGCTGATCCTGATCGTCCGTCACGCAGGACAGAATACAGTCAAATACCGCGGATTCTCCGCCGTGCTCCACGGTCACTTCATGCCGAACATGCGGGATTCGATTCCGGCGGCTCCTTTCCATCAGGGTCAGGATTTCAGAATGCCGGATCAACTCCGAGGCCGGACGAAGCCGCAGGGGATCGAATCGAAATCCGAACAGGGTTTCGGCGGCCTGATTGGCAATCACCAAACATTCGCCGGGATCGATCACCAGAACGGCGTCGCGAATTCCGAATATAATGGCTTGTGCGTTCTGTTTCTGTTTTCGCAACAATTGGATCTGCAGGGTCAGATCCTGATTTTGCCGGTTGGCTCGTTCCAGCTTGTCGGAAGTTTCCCGGATTCTACGATGGACGGTTTCCCAGATGGATCGAATCTCCGCGGGGCAACCCGTGCTATCAGGAAATTCCCCGGAATTCCCAAGGCAATTCTCGAGTCTCCGGAGGGCTCTGGTCAATCGTAACAACACAAGGGAAAAACCGACCATCGTCGTTCCCGTCAGACCCAACGCCGTGCAAACCATGGCCGGCACCCGTCCCACGGCAACGGGTGGGATGGCAAGGGCCACACCCGCCATGCCAACGACAGCCCAAATCCAAAACAGTCTTGAACTGGATTGAAGACAGGTCATGGATTCTCGATCATCGATTTATTTTTTCCCGACTCGGCCAACAGGGCGACCAATTTGCTGTCGGGATTCAACGACGCGGCGATCTTCATCGCCGCTTCAGCCTGAGCGGAATCGCCGGTTTGCTGGTAACATCTCCCCAGCATCAACCAAGCAAAGCCCCCCAGTTCTTTCGAGGAAGTGATACTTCGGAACGACGAGATTGCCGCCGAATACTCCTTTTCCACATATTGGGCGCTTCCCCGCAAAGCGACGGCCTTGTCCCAGGCCGGCCGCAGATCCAGCGCTCGCTGTGCACAAGCCGATGCCCGTCTGGCGTCATTGGCGCCGAGGGCCGCTCGACCCATGTTCAACCAGATCTGCGGATCGTTCCGCTGATCAACGCTAAGTCGGTCATAATACCGGACCGCCCGTCCGTACTGCCCGGAATTCATGGCGCAGGTTGCCATCATTTGAAGACAAGCGGTTCTCCGCTCGTTATCGTAGGTGTTCACAATCCGATCGAACCAATCCAGGGCCGAAGACCAGTCCTGGGCCGACATGTAACAATACGCCAGGGCTTCTTGGACTTCCTTGTTCGCCGGATTCAAGGCCAGGACCTGCCGGTACAACTGGATCGCGCCGGTTCGATCTCCCCGTCGATTCTTCATGTTGGCCGCCGCCGTCATGAGCCGCTGATCCGAAGGAAGCTGCCGGTATTTCTCGCTCAACAGCAAATCCGCGGCGTCAAAATCGTTAAGAGCGGCGTGGGTTTCGGCCACATTCAGAATATAATCGACATTCAGCGGATCCCGTTCGAGGGCCTTTTTCTGGTATTCCAGGGCCTGTTGGGGCTGCTTGCCTTCCAGGGCGATCACGCCAAGCCAGGCCCAAGCCGAATGAATCTGGTCCTGTAACTCGACGGTTTTCAAAAAATGTCTCTTGGCGATTTCATTGCGTCCAAGGGAAAGCTGGATTTGACCCATCAATAAATGGGCTTGAGCGTTATCCGGATCTTGTCGAAGACAATCGCTCAAAACCATGAAGGCTTCGTCTGTCTTTCCACTCGTGAACAATTCGCGGGCCAGGGGAACCTTGGCCCGGGAAGTGGTCTGGTCATACCGCTGATGGGCCGCCTGTTTGTTCTCCCGAAACGACGCACAGCCGTTCAATAGTCCCAACGATACAATCACGACCCCGGCACAACTTGATATCCGTCCGATTCGCATAACTTCATCCTTCCTGAATGCAACGCGACTCTCCGGCCGGATCGATCTTGACCCGGCCGAAGAGCGTTTCAGTCCATTTTTTTAGTTTCGCAACCAGCCGTCGTTATCTTGTTTTTCAAGAGTGTCCAACATAATTCGTTCGATCACCTGATCGTCGGTTCCGGATTCGCGAATGATCCTGTCCCGAAGGCGAATCGCATCCAGATAGCTCGGTCGCAAGTGCAGGGTCCAGCACAACTCATCCAGCGCTCCCTGCAGATTCCCGTCCGCATACAACCGCGCCGCCTTGGCATAGCTGTCTTCCGCGATCTTTCCGACATGGAACCAATGCAGCCGATCGTTGGCGCCCGCCCATTTTCGCTTGACATCTTCCACCCGGGCGTCGGACTTCAACTGGTCCGGACTCTGGATGATATGGGGCGTCAACAGAACGATCACCTCCTGTCGCGTGGTCGTATCGCTGGTGCCCTTGAACAATTCGCCCACGACGGGAATACTGCCCAGCAGAGGGATTTGCTGCTTGGACGAATTGACGACATCGCGGAACAGGCCGCCGATCACGACGGTCTGGCCGTCCTTGACAATGACATTCGTGGACAATTCGGCCGCGGTTTCGTTCGGAACGCCCTGGGAATTCAGAGTGCCGGAACTATCCTTGGGATGAATATCCATACGGATGTACCCATCGTTTCCGATATACGGACGGAAGGCCAGTTTCGTGCCGGTATCCAGGAATTTCACGGCTCCCTGCTGCGTCCCGCCGCCGGCGGTTTCCACATCGCCTTCCCGATATCCCAGTTTGGTTCCGATATAAACCTGACCCAGTTGCTTATTCACCGCCAGGATCTTGGGATTGGCCATGATCGTCACATCCGTCACCTGCTCCAGAGCCGTGATGAACATCGCGAAATCGCCGGTGGTGATGCCGACGCGGAGACCATTGCCTCCGACCTTGGCAAACCCGGCGGTTTCGATGGGAGATCCCTTTGCCAGTCCCTGGGCGAGTTGTCCGATCGGGGTTGTCGCGGCATCCGTATATTCCAAAACTCCGCCGTTGACCGTATCCTGAACGGCGCCGGAAGCCGACGCTCCCGTCAGGGCGGTCCCCCCGGCAAAGTTCAAATCCACCCCGAACTCCATTCCTTCAGTCAGGGTAGCCGCCAGGATGGTCGCCTCGATCAACACCTGTTGAGGACGAGTATCCAGACGAGTCAGCATCTCTTCAATCTGGGCGAGGTTTTCCGGATAATCACACACAACCAGCGTATCTTGGAACGCCAGATTGTCGCCGCTGGCCTCATCGCTGATGGATTGACCGCCCGGAACGCCGTTCTTGGCGGGAGAACTGCGGGCCATCATACCATCGGCGCTCAGGAAGGCCTTGACCATCTTTTCGGCTTCGTCGGCGGTCAGATAATACAGCGTAAAGTGCTTGTATTCGCGACGACGCTTGTCGGCCTTGAGCTGTTCATATTCTTCCGTGGTGTAAACCATGATGAAATTGCCCTGGGTCTCAAACCGGTGGTTGGGACCAATCAAGGCCTGCATGGCCTCATCGAAGCTCACATCGTACAAATTGGTCACCGTAACCACGCCGGTGACTCTCGGGGTCGGTACGATGTTTTTCTGGTACTTCAGAGCCAGAAACCGAAGGGCGTCAATAATCGTCATGTCCTTCTTGAAGCTCAGGGTCTGAATGGCCTGACCTGCCGAAGTCGGTTCCGTAACGGACTCCTCGCCTTCGGAAACGGCTTCGGTTTTCGCCGCATCGGCGGGTTTTTCCGCGGCTGGAGCCGTTTGCGCCAAGACCATCGGTGAATAGATGGGGGCCTGTTCCTGACCGATACCCAGCGTTGCCAGGCATGCCAATACCAGCCCCCAAACCAAACCCAGGGTTAGCAGTTTTCGTTTTCTCAGTTTCGCTTGGTACAACATAATTACTCCCTTTCATTTGTCGCCGGACTGTCCCGGCTCTGCCATTTTTACGGTGACGGTGTGTTCTTGCCATTCCAGCACGACTGTATTTGAGGAAATTTGTTTGACGATCAACTCGTACTGTTGCTGCCCTGACTTCAGCAACAGCGTATCGCCAACCACCAGAAATCGGTCCTGAATAAAGGCTTGTGCGGTTCCTTTTGGATCGGTCCCGATGGCATCAATCGAAATTTTCTCGGCCAAGGGACGAATCTTTTTGTCCCACGGATCTTCATTCGGTAAAACGGGATTCTGCGATTCCGACGGCATAGCCGGCTCCGTCGTTCGTTGCCACGGGAAAACGATTCCGTCCGGGGCGGCGAACAAATCCCGAGCCAGTCGGTCGTGACGGCCGGATACCGTCGCCAGGGGCGTATAGGACAACCGCACCGCGGGAGACGATTTGGCCGTCGGCACCGGCTGCACTTTGGATGCCGTCGTTTTGGCCGAAACCGCCGTCGGCTTTCCATTTCTCATAAACACCCGGATCCACAGAAACCCCATAACGCCGATCAAGACCACCGCCAGGATGATTTTTCCCTGGCCGATCGGCGATGCGACCGGTTGTACCGGACGGGAGGTGATCGGAAATTTTTTTGCGTCCTGTTTCATACGCCTCGCTGGGAATTAGTCGACTCAACCTGATAATAGACCGAGGCACTGGCATCCAGTTTGACCTGGCCCGAGTACTGATTATCATTGGTTATCTGAAATTTTTCGATCCGGATAAACCGATCGAGAGACTGCAACGACCGGAAAAATCCGAAGATCTGCGGAAATGTTCCTCCACATTGGAGATGGATCCGAACGGTTCCGAATCGGCTGTCCTCGGATTCGGACTCCCGCTGAACGACTTGGTCGGTTAGCCGGTGTTGATTCATCACATCGGTAATCTGTTGCCAGAGAGAAGCCACCTGCCGCGTTCGGGGCAGTTTCTCTTCAAATTCGGTTTTCAGGGGTTTGAGCTCTTCGACTTGTTTGCGCAACTGGGCCATCTGCTGAATGAGAAGATCCGTTTCATCGCTGGTGACTTGTTGTTGCTCAATCGTCTTGCGGATCGTCTGGGCGGTTCGGACCTGAGGATAATATTGGAACAGACCGAATCCGGTCACGATCGCCATCGCGATCCCGAAGATGACCCATTGTTGTCGTTCCAGTCTTTTCACAATCGGATTCCGTTAAATTTATTTCACCGGTGCATAGTTTGCCAGATAACACGAAACTTCAAATTCCGTCACCGGATACTCCTTAACCTGAATCGTTTTCGAAAATCCCGGCAGGATTTGGCAAAAATAGGACGATTTTTCCAGCGCCGAGATAAGCGTCGCCACATCGGCCGCATCGGCCGCAATCCCGTTCAACTTGAATCGATAGCGCAAGTCCGCCCCCGGAAGAACCGACTTGGATTCGGAATTATCGGACCCCAGAATCATCATGGTCGGCTGTCCCTTCTGCTTGTCGGGAACGAATTTTTCGGACTCGACATTCAGCGATCGCAGGATAATCCGGGAACCGGCGACATGGGACAGTTCCGCCAGAATCGCGCCAAAATCGGCTCGCGGATCCACACAGTCCATCACTTTTCGCAGGTCCATCAGCGCCGTCAGTTCCTTTTTGAGTTCCTCAAACCGAACATTGATGGACTCGTCGGCCAGAAAAGTCTTTTCCCGCCGGTTCACTTCCGCCCGGCTGCGGGAAACGGACAATCCGGAAATAAAACTCCAAGTCGCCAGGATCCCAAACAGACACAGGATCATCGTGTACTGACGGCGATAGCTGACCTTGCGCTGCCGTCCGGTCCGGTACCAATCCGGGATGAAATCAATATCTTTCATCCTGCTTTCTCCACCCGTTCGATGGCCGGCTCAAATCCGCGAATTCCCAATCCGACCGCCACGGCCCATTCGCTCAGCGTCGTCGCATCGGCCTTGGCCAATACGCTGCCGCTCAGGTCGATCCCGCGAAACGGCTGTGCGATGGTAATCTCAATGCCGAGATGGCGGCGTAAAGCGTTCAACAGCGCCGTTTCGTGGGCCTCCCCGCCCCCGAAAACCGCCTCTTGCGGTTTTTCGCCTCGGAAAGTCACGGCGTAGTATCGAAAACACAACGACACTTCTTTGGCCAGATCCTCGACGGTCTGGCTCATCGCGTCGATCATCGACTGACGCGTCGTATGGTCAAATGTCGAATCTTCCGCGGTCCGTATCTGGGAGCGCAATCGAATCGCCTCCTGCAAGCTGATGCCCAGCCGATGCGCCACATCCTGGTTGATCTGGTCGCCGGCGATCGGAATCTGCTTGATGAACGAGATTTCCTGGCCTCGGCCGATAATCACCGTCGTCAGCCGGCACCCGACTTCGACGAACACGCTGACCAGTTGCTGATCCTCCTGACGCCGATAGGAACTCTTGAAGCTGCGAAACAGCGCGCACGGCACCGCGTCGATCGCCATCGGCTGCAGACAGGCCTTTTCCAGCATTTGCAGATGTTGTTCCAAACTGGATCGATCGATCCCAAAAAAGATCACTTCATTCTTGATCTCGTCGCCCTGGTAGGCGTGACCGGCGATCAGATAACGGATTTCATCCGTATCGGGATTCAAACCGAACCGCTGCGCGACCTCATCCCGAAGGATCTCGTCGATCTGTCCGGTCTGAGTCGGATCCAGTCGCAAACTCCGGATTTTCAAGCTGTCGTTGGGCAGCGCGGAAACGACCTTGCGGTCGAGAAACCGCCCTCGATCCAGCATCTGGCGAATGGACTGGGCGACAAATTCGTCCCGTTTCCCGGGCTGTGAATCGAGATCCGGATCCACAGGAGTCTGCTGCGCATCGATCACATACAATCCTTCGTCCGAAGACACGCCCAATTGCAGCATCCGGATTACGCTGTGGCCCAGATCCAGCGCGATCGGTCGAGCAGATTGTCGTTCCATTCCAAACATCGCATCATCCCATCAGGGAATTCGGATATATCCGGTCACCGGTTCGACGGTGACCGATGTCGAATAGGTTCCGGCCGCCAGGAAGATCTTTCCCGTCGTCATCGCCGTTGCTGTCGTCGTTCCGCTATAGGGCGAACCCAGATAATCAAAGGTTATCGAGGAGGATCCATCAAACCCGGTGGTATCCAGTAGATCCACTTGTCGGGTCCGGTTGTCCGTGGCCAGATGGACCTGAAAACTGGATCCGGCTTTGGTGGGATGCCGGAGCACCGTCCCGCCGCTGTCCTGAACCTGATACGATTCCGTCCCGGGGCTGAATACTACCGTTACATTCATCTGCCGCGTAATGGCCAGATTTTTGGCGTAATCCAGATCGGCTGCGATCATCGTCGCGGCCGCCTGAAGCTGCGTATCGGCCGCCGAAGAAAACATCGGCACGGCCAGCATCGCCGCGATTCCCAGAATCACCATAACCACCATCAATTCGATGAAAGTAAACGCCGTTCGGCCTCCCTGCCGCATTCGAATCGAATTGTTCATGTGCTCACCTTTCTATAGACAACCCGGAAATCCTCACAGATTCCATGCCCTCATTTCGTCCGTTGAGAACGTTGGATTAACTTGCGGGCCATTGAAACTTCAATCCTGAAGTCCTACCCGTCCGGGCGCGGATTCTCCCATGGGAAATCGGGAGTATTGCGAAATTGTGAACCGATCGGAAGGGGCTATTATCGCGAATTATCAAGGACTGAGATGCGGCTTAATCCGTCTTGTCGATATAACCGGCATAACCGTTGGAAAGGACAGGCCGATCGAAACCCACAAGACAAACGGACAGAGAGTCTTCCGGAAATAAAATCATGGGGCCGATTTGGATTATCGGTCGTAAACGCGGTCGATCGGGGATTTAAAGTCGTCGTATCGAAACGACAAACGACTTTTTGGTTCCGGCATCATTGACAAACAAGATCTTGCTTTCCAGCTTGCTCTGGGCAACCTTCTCGGAGCTGATCACCCGATACCCTTCCGCGGTAATCGTATAAGTATAGGTGGATTGACCGGAAAACAAATTGGGGTCCGCAACATTGGCCACAGGAGCGCCGACGAAAGTCAGTTTCCAGTAATCTTTCGCGCCGGCTTCCGAGGGCTGGGCCCACGCAGCGGAAATCGTCGCCGGACCTTGATTGATTGCATACGCCCGTCCATATTCCAATGCGCACCGGGCCAGATTGTCCATTTTCAATCGCAGGGCCGTGTTGTCGCCGCAGGCCAACTCCGCATCCGATCGGCCGATGAATCCAAGCGAAACCACCGCAATCAGCATCGTGATCGCTAAAACCACCAGCAGGGCCGCTCCTCTGCGCCGGTTCCATTGAAAAGATTTTCGTGCCGGGTACATGGCATCCTCCTTAATGAACATGCCTGTCGCTGGCCCACAACGAAGACGAGATCTCGTAATGTCGAGTTTGGCCGTTTTCCCGCAGATCAAACGCAACACAGATTCGTCTGGTGTTGGGCGCTGCAACATCGACCAAAAACTGCACATTTTCACAAACGGGAATCATCGTCACCACTCCGGAGGCGCCGGTCAGGGTCAGCGAAGTCCCGTCGGTGCCCAGCGTTTGATACTCCCCCGCCTCCATTTTTCCATCGGCGTCGAGATCCGTCCACAACTGGATTTCCGTGGCCGTCGCCGAAACCACGCGATTGCTGAACCGGATGGCGTCGGACACTCGGATCGTCGCCGTACGCAACACCGTCTGGGTCTCGCTCATCCGTTCGGTCGCATCCCGCGCATGACCGAAGGCCGAAGCCAGGGTAATGACAGCCGTCAGAATAATCGTCGTCACCATCATCGCCATCAATAGTTCGGCAAAGGTGAAACCGCCGTAACGAAATCGATTTTTCTCGGTCCGCATCGTCAGGAGGGTTTTACGATCAGGGTTTTGATATGGAGAACCTTGCGCCCGTTATAATTCACCGTTACCGTCACCCAGACGGCGGTCGTGGTACCCAGCGTGGTACTGTTGGCAACCACGGATCGGCTGAATTTCGAATAGACCGGATCCGCAAACAAGTTTCCCGCCGCATCTTTGACCTGTCCCATCGTCTCCGAATATCCATTCCATGTGGAAACGATATTGGCGTAGGTTGTGGTATTGATCTTCTCGACCAGGTCCGAAGCCAGCTTGCCGGCGATGGCACGATTGGCCCCTTCGGCCTGCGAAGCGGCGCCGTTGGAAAATGGCAAGATAACGCCCACAGCCGCAACGGCCAGGATCGTCATCGCGATCAATGCTTCCGCCAGCGTAAAACCCGATGTGTATCCTCTTGGTCGCATGTTCAATATCGCGTATTCTCGGGGCTGTCGCAGGCGCGGAACTGACCCGTCGCCCCGTTATACCACCACCCCGTCCCCTCCGTTCCCGAGGGTTTGGCCGCGGGATCGGTGACAAAAGTAATGGTGTCCAGATTGTTGTACGCATTGCGGGGGATCTGTTGCAGATAGGGACCAAGACCGTCGTCGCTTCGCGTCGTCAATTCTCTCAAAAACAGATCCCGGTCCACTTCGCCGCAAGCCGAAGTCTGGCCGGGATATCGTTCCTTGTGTTGTATCCGAAACAATTCGATTTGCGACCGAACCTCTTGAAGATCGCTGATCAAATCATTTAAACGGGCTTGCTGGCTGGCACGGCTGAATCGGGGAACGGCCATCGCGGAAAAAATCCCCAGCAACACGACGACCACAAAGATCTCCGTCCAGGTCAACCCGTTTTTCTCGTGCGTGTCCATGGCTTGGTTCTCGCTTGTTCGTTCGTTCCGTTGCTGAATGGATCAGAAGTCAAAAAAAACTGACCAGCTTCGCACGGGCGGATGCTGGTCAGCTTGAGATTATCCGATCTGAATCTTTCGATTAAAAATCAGCCAGTGTGGCAGGCATTCCCGCAGCAGGGACATAGTTGGCGCTGTTGCAGGCCTGGATGGTAGCCAGAGTGCCGCCGACCACCGTATAGACCCATCCGGCAGAACCGTCACCGGGATCCGCAGCGACGACAGCATTCGAATTCGTGAACGCGTTGACGGGAACGGACTGCAGATAGGGACCAAAATCGGCACCCGCGCCGCCGCCGATGGCCGTCTGGGTTGTCATCTGGGTCTCAAAGGTGGTGTTATCCGTGGGGGCATTGCCCAGGTGCTGGATCTTGTAGAGCTCAATCTGAGACCGCATGGTCTGCAGGTCGGCCCGAATCCGGTTGACGCTGGCTTCCTGGCTGGCATTGCTAAACTGAGGGATCACGATGGCTGCCAGGATACCCAGGATCACGACCACGATCAGGATTTCCACCAGCGTGAATCCGTGCTTGTTCGTTCTAATCATGACAGTCTCTCCAAAAATAAAGTATTGGAACAGTTCTCGGTATCGGTTTTGAACGGTTCAAAACACTCCTACCTTGTTCTGTTGGATCACCCCGACCGATGGAATCCGGGCCGAAGAGAACATCAGTTCTTCGCTTGCGAGCCGTCAGGTCTCGAAGTGGCGGTAAATCAGCCGGCACATCGGAACGAGGAAACCTGCGTGTTTCGAAAGAGCCGCGTCGTGTTTTCCAACGCTACGAAAACTTACGAAACATTTGCCCGGTATCCAAACGCGCGGGGAGATTCCGCGAGGAAAAACGGATTTTTTTCGAACTGTGTTCAGGCCGATAATCCGGCCTCTCCACGCTCGCCGCAAAGGGGGATAAAAGAGGGTGAAACGACAGTAGCGATTACCGCGTCAATGCAGCGCCGATCGCCGAAGAAAAATTTTTCACGACAATCCTCCGCCGGAAAGGTCCCTCATGTGAAAGTTCGATCCGAAGCGCCGGCATATCCCGCAACGCCGACAGAATCCGATCCGCCCATTCGATCAGGACGACGGAATCCGGCCGACACAGATCGTCAAATCCCAATTGTTCAAACTCGACCGGAGAGGCCAATCGGTACGCATCGATATGATACAGATCCAGGCCCAAAGAAGCCGCAAAATATTCGTTGACAAGCACAAAAGTCGGGCTGTTTACGGCGATCGAATCCTCCACTCCGACCCCGCGCGCGATGCCCTGAATCAGGTGCGTCTTGCCGCTTCCCAGCGGCCCGATCAGGCAGAGGACCTCGCCGCCCTGCAGTGCAGAGCCAATCGCATGCCCGATCTCCAGCGTCCGTTCCGGACGATCGCTTTCCAATACCAACGAATCGCCGGGGCCGTTCATAAATGATCGTATCCCCGCGGTGTCAAGGGACGGATCCGCCCGTCGATTCCGCGTATTTTCAGAGATTTTCCCTCGGTGATAATTCCAATACAGGAGATTGGCGTCCCCGGAAGATCCCGCATCCGTGAAAAATCCCGCGGATGCAAAGTGAACAACAGTTCGAAATCTTCCCCGTCATGTAAGGCGCTGGACAGAGGATGGGCCGTTTGTCGGGCGTCCGAAGACAGGGGAATCCATTGAGCGTCCAGAACCGCTCCTACCCCGCTTTGTGTGCAAATCCGATTCAGGTCCGTGCTCAGACCGTCGGTAATATCCATCATCGCATGAATCGGGGCAGCAGAAGCGATCGCCAGCGCCTCTCGGACACGCGGTGTGAACGACAGGTGCTTACGCCTCAACGATCCTCCCAGCGTCCCCGTCACACAGATCAGATCCCCGACTCTCGCTCCATTTCGCCGGATCGGCTTGATCCCCGGTGCGGGCCGGCTGAGCATCGTTACATTGACCGCAAACCGGCTGCTCTTGTGGGTCCAGGCCGTGATATCGCCTCCGACGAGATAGCAGTCAAACTTCCGTCCGGCTTTCACCAGTCCCGCATGAAGCCGCTTGAGATTGGCGGAGCTGAATCCCTTCGGCACGGCGACGGCAACCACCGCACAGATCGGCGATGTCGCCATCGCCGCACAATCGCTCAGACTGCAATTCATCGCTTTGACGCCCACTTGTTCGGGCGTGGCCGTGCGAAGATCGAAATGGGTTCCGTCCAAGAGCATATCGGTCGTAATCAGAATCGAACCCCCGGACTTCAGCCGAACCTGAGCCATATCGTCTCCAATCCCAATCGGAAATTGCTCCTTTGGAGATCTCGATTGACGGGCAAACCAAGCCGTCAGGATGTCTTCCTTGTTCGGCATGAAACCTCACCGTTGGCGCAGAAAATTCTTCCAATACTCGATCTGACAATGGGTCTGCAACGGCCCCGCTGCTCCTTCGGTCTGATATCGTCGGGTCACCTGCAAGGGATTCAGAATCTCGTACACATCCTCCTGGATGGCTGAACAGGCCGCCCGAAACCGCTCGAGCTTCAAATCCGACAGCCGCTGATTGTTCTTCTCACACTCGGCCACCAGTTCCCCCACGATCCCATGCGCCTGGCGGAACGGAATCCCCTTGCCGACCAGGTACTCGGCAAAAGCGGTCGCGTCGAGAAAACCGCGGTTCATCCCCCCCGCAAGCGGCTGGGTGTTGAATCGGCAGCCCGACGCAATCGCTGTCGTCATTTCAAGACAAGACCCGATCGTATCGGCTGCGCCGAAGACATGGATCTTGTCTTCCTGCAGATCCCGATTGTAGGTTGAGGGTTGGGCCTTCAGGATCGTCAGTATTCCGACCAGCGCCCCATACACCCGGCCGGTCTTTCCCCGGATCAGTTCCAGCATATCGGGATTGCGCTTCTGCGGCATCATGCTCGACGAGGTACAATACTTGTCGTCAATTGTCAGAAATGAATACTCCGTCGTGCAAAACACAATCCAGTCCTCCGCCAGTCGAGACAGGTGCGCCGCGATCATCGCGCAATCGAACAGGAATTCCGCGCAGAAATCCCGATCCGACACCGAGTCGATGCTGTTGTAGGTGATATCCGCAAAACCCAACTGCCGGGCCGTGATTTTCCGGTCCAGCGGAAGCGTGGATCCCGCCACCGCCCCGCTGCCCAACGGACTGACATTGAGTAGATCCCGGCAATTCCCCAGCCGCCGACTGTCTCGCGCCAGCATCTCGACAAAACTGAGCAGATATGCCCCGATCGTCACCGGCTGAGCCCGCTGCAAATGCGTGTAGGCCGGCATAATGTCCTCGGCATACCGTTCGGCGAGTTTGAGCAAGGCCTTCTGCAGGGACGCGACGCGTGTCTGGATCAATTCGATTTCATCCCGAACCCAGAGCCGCAGGTCCATCGCGACCTGATCGTTCCGCGAACGGCCGGTATGCAGTTTTTTCCCCGCCTCGCCGACCTTGCGGATCAGGGCATCTTCGATGGCCATGTGGATATCTTCATGCAATTTGTTGAAGGTGAATTTTCCCGAGGCGATCTCCTCGGAGATCTCCACCAGTCCCTTCTTGATCTCCGCACACTCGGACTTCGTAATCAGTTTTTGCTGGGCCAGCATCTCCGCATGCGCGATCGATCCGACGATATCATACTTGTACAATCGCTGGTCGAACGACAGCGACTCGACAAAATCCATTGCCAACTCGTCAATGGACCCGCTGAGTCGTTTTTCCCAGCTCTTCTCAGACTTGGACATGGTGGGCGCTCCGAGATGGGGATTGAATCTGGAAACCCTCCGGCGTAACCAACCCGCCGGAGATGATCATGGTAAATGCGCTTTCGATGGTCATATCCGTCTCGACGATTTCCTGAATCGGGACCATTTCAAAAAAACCCGTCGTCGGATTGGGTGCCGTCGGAATGAAGACCTTGGCGTATTTGGCCCCTGCGGTATCCGTTACATATCCGGTGATGAATCCAACCGCCTTGATTCCCGGCCGGGGAAATTCCACCAACCCCACCGACTTGAACGACTCCTTGCCCGGAAGAGAAACCGCCTTGGCCACCTGTTGTGTCGCTGAATAAACCGTCCGAACCAGTGGAATCTTCAGGAGAATGGCCTCCCCGGCCTCCACAAACCGCCGGACAATGACCCATCGGCCGACCGATCCAACAAGATAAAAGAAAAACACCAGCATGAGGATCGCTAGGACCGTCACGACTATGGATACCGCCAGAGGATTGGCCGATCCAACCGTGGGAATTCGTCCAACCTCTTCAAGTATCCGAACCACAATCGGTTTCAGATACTTAAACAAAAACAAAAACAACCATCGAACAATCAGATAAGTCACCGCAAACGGCAAAAGCAACAAAATGCCGGATACGATCCGATTTCGAATGGATATGCCGATGCTTCGCTTTTTATGCTTTTCCGACATCGAATCCCCTTGTCTCAGATGGATACGATCTTCCTCAACGGCGGATTTCCACTTGCGCCCAATAATTATACCGGATGAAACCGTTGCGTAAAGAGATTCACGGGATTTGCGCAGACCCATTCCCCGCCAAATTGTTCGAAGAACAAGAAAGGGAAATCAGCCCGCCATCTCCCGAAGCATACGGGCGATCTGTTCGGCGGCATCCACTCGGGCCAGCGATTGTGCCGCCGCTCGCATGGCCATGCGCCGGGAGTCATCGGCCATCAGTTCCCGCAAATGTGTGCCAAGCTCTTCCGCGGTTCGTTGCGGATCCTCCGGTCGGTCGTCCACAATCTTTACGGCCCCTCTCATCGCCAACGGTTCGGCATTCAGGTATTGATGGCGATCCTTATGATACGGATACGGCAGGCAAATCGAGGGTATTCCCGCCGCCAGATACTCGGCGACGCTGACCGCCCCCGCCCGCCCCACAAGCAGATCCGCTGCCGCGTATAAATCCGGCATATCGTCGTAATACGAAACGGGATAGTAGGCGATTTTCACGGCGGGCATGGATGCTCTGACCTGCTCGAAATTCGCCTTGCCAGTCAGATGGACGACTTGCCAAGTTTCGGAAAAACCTTCCAGTGCTGGGAATATCCTGGCCAATGATTGATTGATGCTGGCCGAACCGCTTGACGCGCCCGTTACCAGCAGAGTTCGCTTGTTCGGGTCCAGGCCCAATTGGCGAATGGCTCGCCCTCGGTCCGGCCGGGAAAATCCTTCTCTCAGGGGGCACCCGGTAACAACCACAGCGTCACTTTTCCCTCGAAAATACGCCCGGGTCTGTTCAAACTGCACAAAGATCTTCAAGGCCTTTCGTGCCAGCAATCTGTTGGCCTTGCCCGGAACCAGATCGACATTGATCATCGCAATCGGAAACCCCAGCCGTCTCCCTGCCCATACGGCCGGCGCAGAAGCAAATCCCCCGACGCTGATAACCATTCCCCGTCCCTCCACGGTTGTAAGCCGGTGTCGCGCCACCCGGTAGGCCTTGACCTGCGAGATCACAAATCCGGCAAGCAGATCCGGTCGAAGCGACATCCCTTTGGCCGGTAATGGATGGAATTCATATCCGGCCTGGGATAATATGGCCGCATCAATCGGCCGGTTGCTGCATATAAAAAGAATCCTGCCCTCCGGATCCAAGCGTGTGATTTGTTGCGCCACGGCGATCGCCGGATACAAATGGCCGCCCGTTCCGCCCCCGGCAAAAATATAGGTCCTCGTCATTGCGGTCACCCGTGCTTTATGTCCATGCTATTGCGTCGCTTCTCCCGATATCCGGCCGATTCCCCGCGCCTTTCGTTCGAATCGCCAGTTGACCTCCTTGGTCGGCTCATAATACCCTAATTCACTATTATGCCGAGCTATATTCAGCAAAATCCCGATCGCCGATGCCGTCAGCAACAAGCTCGTTCCGCCGGCGCTGACAAACGGAAGAGGAATTCCTTTGGTCGGGAGCACAACCGTAACCACGCCGATATTGATCGCCGCCTGGATTCCAATGGCCAGCACAATCCCGCAAGCCAGCAGTTTCCCGAATCGATCCCGACAACGATAAATGACGATCAGTCCCAACAGCAACAAGAGAATAAACAGCAGCAATACAACAACACACCCTCCAAATCCCATTTCCTCGGCAATAACCGCGAAGATAAAGTCACTGGTGTCCTCCGGTAAATGTCCGTACTTGGTTACACCCCGTCCCAGACCGGCCCCTTCAAGCCCGTGGGTGGAAATTGCGATCAGAGACTGGACCGCCTGATAGGGTAAATTGCCCGGCTCGAAAAAATGTTTGATGCGGTTCAAACGCGTGGGCGAGCTGACCACGGCAAAATAAAACGCCGGCAGAATCATCGGCAGCGGCGTAAGAAAATGCCAGAACCGACAACCCCCGATCATCAGCAACAGAAACGACAAAAGCGCAATAAAAGCGGCCGTCCCAAAATCCTGCGTAACGATCAGAACAACGATCACCCCCGGCACAATCCATGCCGGAACAAACCGCTTCCAGAACCGTTTGATCGAGTCCTCGAACCGGTCCAGATAGGCCGCCAGGTAAATAATCGTGCACCATTTGGCCAGTTCGGAGGGTTGAAAACTGATCTTCATCGATCCCAGGGGGATATACAACCACCGTCGGGCAAAGGATTTATCTTCTCCGATGCCCTGCCCGATTCCCGGAATCAACGCCAGACCCAATAGAATAATCGACAACCCCAAAAACCACGGCGTCAGCGAGTGATACCACCGGATCCGACGCAAATCAAAGCGATGATAGTCCACCGATGCGGCGACATACATACACATCACCGCCAACGGAAAATACAAAAGATTCCGCAGGCCGGTAAACCGGTAGAAATGCTTCCAATCGTAACTGGACTGCACGCTGGCGCTGGCCGAGAACACAAATACTGTTCCAATGGCCATTAACAACAACACCACCGTCTCGATCCCATACGCCGATACTCGTACCGCGGTCCGTTTCATATATGTCGTTTTGGGGGGCCCTATTGGTTTATGCCGACAGAAGTATTGTCGGCCAAACCACCCTTGCACGAATACAATTTGCACGACTTCGGCGTCGCCGGATGCGGCTCATCTTCGCCCTGTGGGATTGTGGCGGATCGTGGAATGATCCTTCGAGGGTTTTGTATGGGTTTCATGCCCCTGGAGGACACGCATGGCTTTGGCGACATCGGCCACCTTCAAAACCCCCGTGGTCTTTCCCCCGTGAGCCCCCGCCGTGCAGTACGCATAGGAAATATTGATGTGGGCGGCCGCCAGTCTTTGTGTGACGGTCGCCAAGGCCCCGGCCTTGTTTCCCAGCGTCACACACAAAACATCCGTTTCGCTGAATTGCAGGTTCAATCGACTCAACAATCGGCGGATGTGCTCGGCCCCGCCTCCGACGATTCGCATGACCCCATGCTCGACCGAATCCATCATACTGATCGCGATCAGGTTGATCTTCTCGACGGCGAATTCATTAAGGACTTTGGCCAAAACGCCGGGTTTGTTGACCATGAAAATGGAAAACTGCTTTTCGATTCTCATGTGCGGACCTCCGTGATCCCTGATTGGGTTGACGATCCGAACTCCAAGACGGCCCCCTTATCCCAGGGCCGGGCGGATCAGTTCTGCTGCGCCATCGCCATCGCCGCCTGCGAATCGGGGGCGAAAGCGAAAATCTTGTCCAGATTGGTGATTCGAAACACACGATACAATTGCGGATCAATCCCGCTGATCACCAAAAATCCCCCGAATCCTTTCAGTTTTTTCCACAGGTCCACCAGCAAGCCCAGCATCTGGGACGAAAAAAAACGGACATTGGAAAAATCTACGACCACCTTGGGCGGATGATGATGACAAACATAAGATCGAAGCGTTTGGCTGATTTCTTCGACATCGTTACAGGCACAAATGGAAGGCAGCCCAAACCGCACCACCGCGACATCATCCGTCCGATTGATCTCGATTTTCCCGTCTTGCATGGCGTCCCTTTTCCCAAAGCGGATGTAGTATACCCTGTCGGACTTCTCAATTCAAGGGATGAATTCGGATTCTCAACAGTTTTCATCGGCCAAAACACCCCTCGACTTTGTTTTCTTTTTATCGAACTCAAAATCCCCGATGAGAAATCTCTTTTCTGGCGGCAATTCAGGTGCTGGCATATCTATCTTCGAACCGCCAAGAAACGCAGTGCCAAGTAAGTCAGGGCAACAACCGATTGAAATAAGCTATCTCGGGGCGGGCTCGGAGGGTGCGGGGTTCGGTTTGGGCGGGGGGCCCGGCTTGGGCTGTGGGGGCGCCGGCAAACTGGGTTTGTTAACCGGTTCTTTACCGGGTTCCGCAGTCTCTTGCAGATCTGATCCTTCCGTGCCTTCGTCCGAATCCTCGGGGGCCAGATCCATTACCTTCGGAAGCGTAGCCGGAGGCGAAGGCAAGACCTTCGGAGCAGTGGCTTTTCCCTCATAGGTAAACTTGATCTTTCCGATCAGCTCCCCGGCTCCGGTAGTCGATCCCAAAAGGGCGTCGTGAGCTTTGATCAGGGCTTCCAGATTGTTCTTTTGAATGGCGGAACGCAATTCCGTCACCTTGCGATTCAGAAGAGCGGGGCCGGAAAGAAGCGATTCTTCCACTCCGACGATCGTCGAGATCAGGGCCTGCTTGGTCGGCATGGGTAAAAGATCCTGCCCCTTTGCATAACGCTGAATCACATAGGAATAATACTGGGCGAAGCGACCGGCAAAAACCAACTTGTCCTCGGGAGCAACCGATGCGCTCATCTTCTCGACGATAGCGGTCAGAAGTTCCAGATCCACCGATTCCTGGGTTACCTTCCAAGCAACATAGGCCTTCATCCGGTTATCCGCGACCGCCAATAGAAGCTCTCGCCCCTCAGCTCCCTTTAATTTCACCGCATTCCGCGCCAACTGACTGAGAATCAAGGGCTGGTTCTCTTTTGAGGCGGCTCGAATCAACGCGTCCACGAGTTGCTTTCGAACGGAAGGATCGGCATCCACAGCCGACGCAAGCTGCGTATTGACTTTATCACTGGTTAACGCTTTGACCGCATAGTATCGGATCACCGTATCGGCTTCATCCAGAAGACCCAAACACAATCTGGCCAGATCCAGGGTATCCAGTTGCGCAATCAGAATACTAAAGTTCCTCAGCGCCGCCGCCTTTCTGGCGGCATCCGGGAATTCCACGGCCTCCTTGATCGCCGCCTCCAACCGCCCGCGGAGAATGCCCAGATAACTCTGCCAATACGAATCCTGTCCACGATAAGCCAGTAACTGAACGCGGGCTTCGATCGCATCGGATGGTTTCTCTGCCCACAGAATTTGTTCGGTCGCCGCCGCAATGAACTGGGTTATTATTTCGGCGTCTGCGCCGGTCGGAGCCGTTTTGCCATCGCCGGTCCTTTGAAACACCCCCGCCATCGGCGCCGTATCCAAGGCGGCCGCCGCCCACGATCCCATTGCCAAACAGGCCGCCAAGACCCATACCGCCGTCATCTTGTCTGTGCGCATGTCGATGCGATCCTTATCCAGTCCCGGTTTATCCGAATGAAAACCCACAAACAATACCGGCCGCCCCCCGGCCTGTCAAGATTATTCCCATCCGGAACGGATTTGGACCAAGACCCCTTTTTATCTTCCGGCCCCTTTCCTCTGCCCCAGCAACCGGTGACAAGCAACCAATAACTCCCTAAGAAGCCCTCCGCACTTCCTCAAAACGCGTCATCTTTTATTCTTTATCCGTATCTTTAATAATTTGTTTTTGATGTTTGATCTTGCCCCCGCACATGACAGCGAGCCCGAAGTCTTCAAATCCCTAAGGAATCCGATGCTCCCCATTCCCCAATCCAAAATTTCATTTCTTCGCGCCTCCCGGCAACCCTCGATTTCGTCGAAAAAGTCCGAATTTTCCCCTTGCCAAAACAGGTCTAAAAGATAAGATGGTAGTTTTCGATCCAGTAGCGAAATCGAAGCAAAACCTGTTTGGAGGTCGTTCGAGTGGTAAATCTAAACGACATACGAAATGTGGTATTCCTCGGGCACGGCGGGGCCGGCAAGACCTCGCTGGTCGAGTCAATCCTGCACACCACCGGCGCAATCAACCGGCTGGGGTCCATCGAGGATAAGAACACCGTCTGCGACTTCGACGAGGAGGAAAAGCAGCGGAGCCACTCGATTCATTCGGCCCTGACCCACTGCCAGTACAAGGGCAAGTCCCTTCAGATCCTCGACACCCCCGGCTACCCCGATTTCATGGGTGCCGCCCTGCAGTCGATTCCCGCAGCCGAGGCGGCCATCATCGTCGTCAGTGCCACCTCCGGTATCGAAGTCAACACCCGAAAGATGTTCACCGTGGCCACGCAGATCAACATGCCGCGGATCATCGTCATTAACAAGATCGACAACGATACCGCCGAGTTGGCCGACCTGGTCAAGAGCATTCAGGAATCCTTCGGTTCCAAATGTCGTTGTGCCAACCTGCCGGCGGAAGATCGCGGTTCTGTCATCGATTGTATCGCCAACTCGGCCGGATCTTCGCTGGTCATGGATGTGGCCCAGGCCCACACCGAACTGGTCGAAAGCGTCATTGAGGCCGACGACGCCCTGATGGAGGCCTATCTCGGCGGCGAGAAGATCGGCCCGGACAAAATCGCCGAGGTCTTTTCCAAAGCCCTGATGGCAGGCACAATCATCCCAATCCTCTTTACCAATGCCCGCAAAGAAGTCGGAGTGAAGGACTTGTTGGATGTTATTGTCGCGGGGGTCCCCTCACCCGCCCAAGTCAAACCTGCCATCCTCAAGGATGGAGACAAGGAAACCCCCGTCCCCTGCGATCCCAACGGCCCGCTTGCCGGCCTGGTCTTCCGTGTCGGTCTGGACCCGCGGTCCAACATGAAATATTCTTCGATTCGCATCTTCAGCGGCAAACTCAATTCATCTACCCAGATGCGGGTTAACGACGAGAAAAAGGCCATTCGTCCCGGCCATCCCCTCCTGATGCAAGGCAGCGAAATCAAGGAAATCGAGGAAGGCATCGCCGGCCAGTGGGTTACCCTGGCCAAGATCGACGAGCTGAAGGTTGGCGACCTGGTTCACGACGGCCAATTTTCCGGAAAGTTCGTCATGCCCCCGGCCCCCAAACCCATGTTCGCCCTGGCTCTGGAGCCGGCCGCCCGCGGCGATGAAGCCAAGCTCAGCACCGCCCTGGAAAAGCTTTCCGAAGAGGATATCTGTTTCAAGGTCAGCCGCGATGCGCAGACCAAAGAATTGGTCATCTACGGCCTGGGCGATCTGCACCTGCGGGTGATGCTCTCGAAGATGGAAAACCGTTTCAAAATGTCCGTGACCACCAAGCAGCCCAAGATCCCCTACCGCGAGACCATCACCGCCAAAGCAGAGGGCCACTACCGTCACAAAAAGCAGACCGGCGGCGCCGGCCAGTTCGGCGAGGTCTATCTCCGCGTGGAACCGGCCCCGCGCGATTCCGATCCGCCGCTGGATTATTCCTGGGATATCTTTGGCGCCTCGATTCCCGGCCAGTTCGAGCCGGCCATTCTCAAAGGCGTCAAGGATGTCATGGAGTCCGGAGTCGTCGCCGGTTTCCCCCTGCAGGATATCAAGGTGTCCGTCTATGACGGCAAGCATCACCCGGTGGACTCCAAGGAAGTCGCTTTCCGCGCCGCCGGCAAGGGCGCGTTCATCGACGCGGTCATGAAGGCCAAACCCGCCCTGCTCGAACCCATCGTCAATATTGAGATCACCGTCCCCGCCGAAAACATGGGCGACATCACCGGTGACATGGCCTCGCGCCGCGGACGAATCAGCGGACAAGATATGCTCCCCGGCGGCATGATGGTCATCAAGGCCCAGGTCCCGCTGGCCGAAATCGCCCAGTACAACAGTCAGCTCAAAAGCGTCACCGGCGGACAAGGCAGTTATTCCATGGAACTGAGCCATTACGAGCCGGTCCCGCCGAATGTCCAACAGCAAATCGTTGCTCAATATGCCAAGAATAAGGAGGCCGAGAAAGAATAATCTTCGTACGGCCAAAGAAAGCCCGCCGGATACGCCCCCGGCGGGCTTTTTCTTTTGACAGAAATCGCCGGTTTTCGTACCGTATTCGCTTCCGGAATCGAAATCGTTCCGAGACGGCTATCACAAAAACGATGGACCACTTATGACTGTTTCTTCGGCTCACGCGATTCGTACCGCTGTTTTGTTTATCCTGATCTCCGGAGTCTGGGTTTCGTGTTTGTCCTGTCGAAAACAGGATCATCCGAATCCAGGGAGTATCCCCGTTTATGGCTACCGCATTGTTCATAAATTTCCGCACGATCCGTCTTTTTGGACCCAGGGACTTGTTTTTGATGGGGGATTTCTGTACGAAGGTACTGGCGAGTACGGCGGATCGGGCATTTTCAAGATCGTTCCTTCCTCCGGCCAGATTCTCCAGTCCCGGACGCTCGAGTCCGAGTATTTTGGCGAAGGAATTACGATCTTTGCGAACCATTTGATTCAGCTCACCTGGAAATCCCATATCGGCTTTGTGTACGACAAGGACTCCTTTGCCCTGCTGGATTCCTTCGCATATTCCACCGAAGGGTGGGGCCTGACCCACAACGGCCGCGAATTGATCCTCAGCGACGGAACCGATACGCTGTACTTCCTCGACCCGAACTCCTTCGCAGTCTTGGGTCAGATCAAAGTCACCGTTTCCGGAAAACCCCTCAAAGGCCTCAACGAGTTGGAATTTGTGAACGGCCGAATTCTGGCCAATGTCTGGCAGTCCGACCGTATCGCCCTGATTCATCCCGAATCCGGAATCGTAACCGCTTGGATCGACCTGGCCGGGTTGCTCGATTCCGTCGCTTTGGCCAACCCGGTGGATGTCCTCAATGGAATCGCATGGAATCCCAAAACCGACCGACTCTTTGTCACCGGCAAGTTCTGGCCCGTTCTGTTTGAGATTGAAGTGGTAACAAATCCCCCCCAGCCGCGTCCATAGACTTGAAGATTCGGATTTGACGGACCGCCAAATCGACGGTATCGTAATCGGCAATCCAAAGCCGCAATCCTTTCAGGAAAGGATGATTATGGGAATCGCTATCGGAATCATCGTCGGCATCATTCTGCTGGCCGGGATCGTCATGTTCAACTCTCTGGTCGGCAAACGCAATCAGGTTCGAAATATCTTCGGTACCCTGGACGCCATGCTGAAAAAACGATGGGATCTGATCCCCAATCTGGTCGCCACCGTCAAGGGATACATGCAGCACGAGAAGGGGTTGTTCGAAAATCTTACCGCGCTGCGAAGTCGCGCCGAACAGCCCATGTCCCCTTCGCAGCGCGTCCAACTCGACAACGATCTGACCCGAGCCCTCTCGGCCTTCCGCATCACCGTTGAAAACTACCCCAACCTCAAGGCCAGCGAAAATGTCCTACACCTGCAACGAACCCTCAATGAAATCGAAGAGCAGATTTCCGCCGCTCGCCGCGCGTACAATGCCTCCGTGACCGACTACAACAATGCCGTCCAGATGTTCCCGTCCAATATTCTGGCCGGCATGATGAATTTCCAGACCGAAACCCTGTTCGAGATTCCCGAATCACAGCGGCAAGCCCCAACCGTATCGCTGCAAAGCCAAAGTTGATCGGGGGTTGGCGGCATGAAAAACCTCGAACAATTTCACGCCTATTTTGAATCCGACTTGAAACCCATCCTGACGGAACTGGAAGGCCAGCGAAAAAAGGTTGTACAGTCATTCGGCTGGGTGGGACTGGCGATCCTCGGAATTGTCGGAATCGCCTTGTTGGTTCTGGCCGTCAATCCGATGCTTGGCCCAGCCGTCATCGTCATTCCTTTGATCATTGCCATCCTCGTCGGCGCGATCATCGGTCCTTCCTTGTCCCGGGATTATACTCGACGGTTCAAAAGCGAGGTCCTGACTCAGATCGTTCGCTTTTTCGATCCCTCGCTGGAATTCCATCCGGAAGGAACCATCGATCGGGACACTTATATGGGATCCAAGCTGTTTCCCCACAAGCCGGATCGTTTCAAGGGCGAAGATCTGGTGGAAGGAAAAATCGGAGCCACCGCCGTTCGTTTCTGCGAGATCCACACCGAATACAAAACCACCCACCGCGACAACAAGGGACACTCGCATACCGAGTGGCACACGATTTTTCGCGGTTTATTCTTTCAGGCCGATTTCAATAAGCACTTTTCCGGCTCCACGGTCGTGCTTCCCGATTCCGCCGAAGCCCTGTTCGGAAAGGTTGGGCAGTGGCTGCAGTCCTTCTCGTTCGGCCGGGATCAACTGATCAAACTCGATGATCCCGAATTTGAAAAACTGTTTGTAGTGTACGGAACCGATCAGATCGAATCCCGCTACATTCTCTCGCCGGCCCTGATGCAACGAATCGTCGAATGCAAGATCAAACGCAACCGGCCGATCCATGTGTCTTTCGTCGGTTCCTGTGTGTTTGTGGCGATTTCGGAAAACCGCGGTCTTTTCGAACCGAAAATCTTCAGCTCGATTCTGGACTTCGACGCCATTTGCGAGTATTTTAACGACCTGCGGTTGGCCGCGGAGATCGTTGAGGATTTGAATCTCAACACCCGCATCTGGAGTAAAGATTAGCTCGAGATTGACCCGATTGACAAGGAATCCAAAATGAATAACGCTCGAATGACTCTGGCCGTGCTTGTTATCGCGATGATTTTAGGATGTGTTGCATCGGCTGCCTATCAGCCCGTCGAGGGCAAAATCATGACCCGCTGGGCCAAAGAAGTCTCACCAGCCAATGCCCTCCCCGACTACCCCCGGCCTCAAATGGTTCGAAAGGAATGGAAAAACCTCAACGGCCTGTGGGACTATGCCATCCGTCCCGTCAGCCAGCCCCTCCCCGAATCCTTCGACGGCCAGATCCTGGTCCCGTATCCCGTCGAGTCGGCCCTGTCCGGTGTCAAAAAACCCGTTACGCCCAACGACAAACTCTGGTATCGTCGGACCTTTGAGGTTCCCGGGAACTGGCCCAAGGGCAGACTCCTGCTGCACTTCGGCGCGGTGGATTTCTCGACTGAAGTCTGGGTGAACGGGACCAACCTCGGCAACCATGTCGGTGGGTATGATCCATTTACCTTTGACATTACCAACGCGCTTAAATCCTCCGGCACGCAAGAACTGATTGTCGCCGTCACCGATCCCACCGACCGTGGGACCCAGCCCCGCGGCAAGCAGGTCCTCAAACCGCACGGCATTATGTACACCGCCGTTACCGGTATCTGGCAGACTGTCTGGATTGAACCGGTTCCCGCCGCCTACATTCGCGGGCTGATCGTCACCCCGGATATTGACAATCAGACGCTCTCCGTCGTTGTGGACGCTGCTGGCGATACAACGGGGTTGAATTTTGCCGCCAGTGCCAAAGGATTCGGCTTGTCCTGTTCAACTTCGTCCTCGGATAAGGCCTTGACTCTGACCATCAACAACCCCCGGCTCTGGTCGCCGGATGCACCAAATCTGTATGACCTGACGGTCCGATTGACGGACAAGGGAAACGATGTCGATTCGGTCCAGTCGTATTTCGGGATGCGCAAAATCGCCATCGGCAAGGATCAGGCCGGCATCCAGCGACTGATGCTCAATAACAAACCCCTCTTCCAGTACGGCCCCCTGGATCAGGGTTGGTGGCCCGACGGTCTTTACACCGCTCCCACCGACGCAGCGCTGAAGTATGACCTGGAGGTCCTCAAGAAAATCGGTTGCAACATGCTGCGAAAGCATGTTAAAGTCGAACCGGATCGCCTGTATTACTGGTGTGACAAGCTGGGCTTGCTCGTCTGGCAGGATATGCCCAGCGGCGATCGAGGCATCGGAGGCGACGATCCTGACATCATCCGATCCCCCGAATCGGCCAGGCAGTTTGAACTGGAATTGATCCGCATGATCGACGCCCTTCGTAACCATCCCAGCATCATCATGTGGGTCCCCTTCAACGAGGGCTGGGGGCAGTTTGACACACCGCGAATTGTCAAGCTCATCAAGGACTACGATCCCTCCCGTCTGGTGAATAATGCCAGCGGTTGGACGGACCGAAAAGTCGGCGATGTCATCGATATGCACAATTATCCCGGACCGGGGATGCCCGCCGTGGAGGAAAATCGCGCCGCCGTCCTCGGCGAATTCGGCGGTCTGGGCCTTCCGCTTCAGGGTCACACCTGGCAGGACGCGCAAAACTGGGGCTATCGCAGTTTCCAGAACCGCGAGGAACTCGCTGACGCCTATGCGGCTCTGATCCAACGCCTGCATCTGTTGATTCCCAAGGGACTTTGTGCGGCCGTCTATACGCAGACCACCGATGTCGAAATTGAGGTCAATGGCTGGCTAACCTACGACCGCCAGATCCTCAAGATCGACGCCGACCGAATGGCCGAGTTGCACAAAAAGCTCTATCAACCTGCCCCGATCATTCGCGAACAAGTCCCAACATCTCAGAACCAGGAATCCGTCTGGAAATTCACCACCGACAAACCCGCCGACGGCTGGGAACAACCGGCTTTTGACGACACACAATGGAAAGAAGGACCCGCCGGTTTTGGCACCAAAGGAACTCCCGGCGCCGCCGTCCGTACCGTCTGGAATACCTCGGATATCTGGTTGCGCCGGACCGTCGAGTTGCCCGCCGGTCTGGTCGAGCTGGCCCTGTTGATTCACCATGATGAGGACGCCGAGGTTTATATCAACGGCACCCCGGCGGCCACCGTCAAGGGGTATACAACAAACTACACCGTTGAACCCATCACGGCAAAAGCGTTCAAGGCCGTCAAGTCCGGCCCAAACCTCATAGCCGTCCACTGTAAACAAACCAGCGGGGGCCAGTATATCGATCTGGGATTGGTCGAAATCCTCCCCGCCAAATAGAGAATGGATAATCCATTTTTTCCGCACGGATGAACCGCCGACGGGCAAGGACGCCCTCGGCGGTTTTCTTCTATGATTACAGCAATATCACCCCTGAAACGCATCCCGCAGAACCTTTAAGCTCTTCGGGATCGCCGTCTTCCAGTCCTCTTTGCCCTCAAACTCCAACGACACATACCCCTTGAATCCCCCCCGCCTCAAAATCTTCCCGATCCGTGGGTAATCCAGATCCAGCGTGTACCACAATCCGCCTCCGTAATAGGTTTTGGCCTGCACAAGGACCGCCCACTCGACCAGTCCCTGGAGCTTGTCGTAGGGATCCTCCAGAAAGTTGCCCGTATCCAGCAACATCCGCAACCACGGCGAGTTGACGCCGTTGACGATCCGTACCAGACCTTCCGGCGTTCGGCCCAGACCCCAGTGATTTTCCAGCCCCAGCACCACCCCGCACTGTTCGGCCTTGCGGGCACATTGCCCCAGACAGTCGATCACCCACGGATATGCGCTTTCGTCGGTATAGCCCTCGAGGGGTTTTTCGATCCCGCGATGAGCCATCAGATCATCGAAATCCTTGCTGGTCCCCCAGGTTCCGGTGTTAACCCGCATGCATCCGATCCCCAGTTCATAGGCCAACTCGATCGAATGCATCGTCCGCTCGATATTCTGTTTTCGTTTGGCTTCGTCCGGCGAAACAAATCCCTGATGCGTCGATAGACAGCACAGATCGATCCCGTGGATCATGGCGCATCGTTTGATGGCGCGCAATATATCCGCAGAGTCCTTCTCCATCTGTCGCTCCAGGATATCCACTCCGTCGAATCCCATCGCCGACGCTTGCTCGATGCAATACTCGATTGACGGTCGATCGTTCGGCCGGAATTGCCAGAATGAATAAGTCGAGACCGCGATTCGATTCGGCGGTCGAAGGCCGGATTGCGCAATCGATCCGACTTGCGCCGTCCGGCTGCATCCTGCACCCATCGCGGCCGTCATCACGGTCCCCGCCAGAAAGTCCCTTCGATTGAGCATGGTTCGACTCCTTTCCTATTTGGATTTGGACGGAGGAACAACAACGGGAATATTCGGAACCGTCCCGGGGCTGGTGCTCAGCTCGGAACGGACCTCACGGGTCCCGACATTGTATTCAATGACCGGAACCCGGACCCCGTTCAGGAAACAGGGTTCGCTGTCGGTCCCGAAAACCTGCATGATCGATGTCGTCGCATCGTACTCCAGATGGTCCCCGGTGAAGATATTTTGGCCGGTCTCTTCGTAGTAAACGCCGTCCAAAGCCCGAATCCGGGTGATCTGCGTTTTTTTGGCCGGCGTCTCGATCGTCGTGGCCTCAAAACGCGCCGTCGCTCCGCGGACAATCTGTCCCATTTGCCCTTCTGCATCGATTGGCCAATACGACAAGTTCACCGCCTGCCGTTGTCCATCTGCGGAAAAGACGCCCCGACCCAGATCCCATGTCAGCTTATCAAATCCGTTCAGCATCGCATAACAGGGACCGTTGAAAGTCGGCTCGCCGGGCTTGACCACCGGGATCGGGGCATTGGCGTTATTCACCTCGACTTCGCCGGGGCCGATGGCCTGGATGAACTGCCGTCCCGCGTCATACTCCAGGCGCACACACAAGAGACGAACATGGGCAATCGTCTTTTGTTCCTGAATCCGAATCGCCTCCAGAGCCACCGTTCCGCCCTCCACCGTAATCCCTTTGATTTGGGGATTCTTACCCTGAGGATCCGGCAATAAATCCACGACCATCCGTTGTCCGCGGAACTGGTCTTTTTGCTGAACTCCGGCGATTTCTCGTTCGCGCCGGCCCACCACGCTGCCCGAAAAAATGACGCGATTGTCCCGGGAGAAAAATTCCGCCTGTTTTTGAGCCGTAATCACTACCGGAATCGGCTCAATAGAATCGGACGAATCCTCGGCCTTGTCCCTGGCGGCCTCAACGGTTTTCCCGGCCTGGTCTTCGCCGCCTCCCGGAAGAAAGGATGTTTGCGACGGCAGTGTGTAAAAGGTAAATTCCACCGGCCCCTGAGCAACCGCATTGCCGGTGGCCATATCGTAGTGTATTTCCTGCGCGTAAAAGCGGGACGGTTTTTTGACGCTTCCCGAAGAAGTCGAGACCATTTCCGATCCACCCGTCGCATGGACGGTCTGGACGATCGTTTTGCCCTGTTCATCCCGGGCGAATGCCACATCGGCCCGAGGCGAAGTTACCGTTCCCTGTTCGGAGCGAACCTGGACTTGGCCGCTTAAGGTCGCTTTTGAAAGAGCGTTGTCGGCCCCGAAGTCCACGGTCGCCGAATTCGACTGGACCTGTCCGTTCCGGGAAACCATTTGAACCTGCCCATCCAGCTTCGCCGAACGCAGGACGCTTTTTTCGTCCAAGTCAAGAACCGCCGTTTCGGACTGAACCTGATCCTGATTGGAACGATACCGGACATTCCCCGTCAGATCCACTTGTCGAAGACGATTGGCGTCGTCAAATCGGAATACGCCCGCATCCGCCAGCATCCTGGAATTGGGATCGCTGGGCATATCCGCTTCCATTCCGCCCACCAGCGTTGCCCATTTCAGCGTCAACCCTTCCTTGGCCTGGGGCACGGGCTCGGCAAAATACAGATCGATCTGATCCCGAAATGCCATTCGAGCCGCTTGTCCTTGCCCCTCGTTGGTTTTCCGCGGAACCCAGAGGGTCCCCGGCCCCTGAATCCGGGCGATTCGGTTTCGCCGATCCCAGCGGATCCGTCCCTCGGTCGATAATCGCGCCCCCGAATCCCCCGAAAGCAGCTCGACTTGTCTCTGAAATTCCGTCGTATATAGATCCATCACCTCGGTATCGATGTCATACCACAACCGACCGCAATGGGCCAATCCATCCGATCCCGATTTCGATTGGGCATTCATTTGAATACGGATTGGAGTTCCCTCCGATTCGATCACATGCGACGAGAAATTGTCCGCGACGGTTTCCATCGGTCGAATCACGATGCTTCCCTGGCAGGTCACCAGAACATCCTTGGCGTCGTCATTCCGAGCGGCGATTTCGACGGGACCCGGCTGACTCGGCTCGGTCGGTTCCGCGGACTTGGCAACGGCGGGCTTCGGACCCCCGCCGGTAGATCCATTCGTCGGTTTTTCTTTTCCCGTTCTCGGAGCGTCCTCCTCCGATTGTGTCCCCTGTCCCGCCCATTCCAGATAGCTTACCGTAACCGTGTCCATCCCCGAGACAACCAGCCGGTCGCCGTACCGAATCACGACATTCTGGTTCAGGGAACATTGATAGTATTCCGGGATCTTGGCGGTGGGGGGTGTCGCGGATACGGCCGCCGGAACGGTTTTTGGTTTCTTGTCCTTGGCCGTAGTCGTGGTCGTTGCCGTCGCTGAACTCGGAAAATCCGGCCCTTTCGGCTTGGCGTCGCCGGTCGGAGCCGCTTTCGATTTCTCCGATCCTCCCGAGAGCGCCGAAAGATTCCGGACCCGGATATAGTCGGGCTTGGTTATCTGCAAATATTCAATTCGGGCCTGAGAAGCGTTGTAAATCAGCAGCATCCCCCGCCCCACCAATTCGGCCTCTTCCGAATACACCCGCACCGGCCCTTCCGTCGCAAACTCCGATCGCTCGCTGCTGAAGTTCAGGTCGTCCATATACAGCGTCGCCTCGACGGGTTTTTCGGGATCCGTCGAGCGGATATGGATTCGCACATTATCAAAGAGCTGCGCATCCGTCGGGCTGGGGGCTCCGCCGATCTTCTCCACCTGCACATTGCCGCGATCCGCGGTAATCCAGCAGTGAAACGCCGACTCAAACATCCGCATATATGGTTTCTGCAATCGCCATCGCTCGTTCCGACTGTTGGGATTCAACAGCCGTTCAAACCCGAAAACCCGTTTGAGTTGTTTGGTCTGGGGATCCAGAAGAGTGTATCGGGATTGCAGGACCGGTCCGGCCGTCACATCTCCGATCTGTTGTTCCTCCGTCGAAAACGATGGCACTTCCAGTCCCGACCCAGCCCGCTGCGGATCCGATTCGATCACCGGAGTCGGGCTGAACCAGTGGAAAATCCAGAAGGCCCCGCCCACAACCGCAAGAGCGATTACCAAAATCACCAGCTTACGAATCATCAATCCGTTTCCTCATCGTTCATATCGTTCCATCAGCGAAGTCCACCGGTCGCCGGCCTTCAGGATCAATTCGATCACCTCGCGGACCGCGCCATGTCCGCCCGCTCGACTGGTCACATAATCCGCCACCGACTTCAACTCCGCCACCGCATTGGCCACCGCCACCCCGAATCCCGCCCGTCGCACGGTTGGGATATCCAGAATGTCGTCTCCGACCACCGCCGCCTGTTCCCATCCGAACCCGAGTTGACGCAAAAGGGTTTCTACCGCTGGAAGCTTCTCCAGTTGACCCTGCAGGACATGCGCGACATCCAGTTGCCCAGCCCGATGTTCCGTGGGCCCGGAGGTTCGTCCACTGACAATCGCCGTAACCCCGCCGGCACGATGCCACAGCTTGATTCCGTGCCCATCCTGGACATCAAATCGTTTGCTCTCCGATCCATCCGAGTGTAGGATAATCCCCCCGTCCGTCAATACGCCGTCCACATCCAAAACCAGCAACCGGATCCCCGCAAGCTTTGTGGTCTCAATCCCGTCCACCGTCGTTACCCTCCGATCTTCAGCGCGACGATGTCCTGGACATCGATCAATCCGACCGGCTGGTCCCGTTCATCCACAACCGGAAGCTCATCAATCCGATATTTATGAAAGATCGCCATCGCCTCCGACGCCAGCGTATCCTCGGTCACCCGTTTGCATCCCTTCGACATCAACTCGCCCGTCAGCCGGTCCAGCACGGCCGGACCGCGTTGTGTCAGCGCCCTTCGAAGATCCGCGTCCGTAATAATCCCAACCAACTTTCCGGTCGCATCGACGATCATGACCGCGCCCCGTCGCTTCATCTTCGCGGTCTTGTCCAGCATCCGCTGAACGGTATCGGTATCTTGCGACACCGGCAGTTCCTCGCCTCGCTGGAACATCATCGACTGGCCGACCGTGATCAGCTTGGCTCCGAGCGATCCGCCGGGATGAAACCTCGCGTAATCCTCCGGCCCGAACTGGCGGGCTTTCATCAGCGTCAGTGCCAGCGCGTCACCCATCGCCAGCATACAGGTCGTCGAGACGCTGGGGGCCACGCCGATCGGACAGGCCTCATCCTTCATCCCGATCTCCAGAACGATATCGCTATGCCGAGCCAGATTCGAAGACCGATCCCCCGTCATCGAGATCAGTCGAATCTCCCGCTGCTTGATCGGATTGATCAGACGCAACAGTTCTTCCGTTTCCCCGCTGTGGCTGAGCGCCAAAACGATATCGTCGGCCTGGACCCTCCCCAAGTCCCCGTGGATGGCCTCCGCCGGATGCAGAAAATGGCTTGGCGTCCCCGTCGAAGCCAGCGTCGCGCTGATCTTGCGCCCCACGATCCCCGCCTTGCCCATCCCCGTCACAATGACCGACCCCCGATTCTCGAAGATCACCCGCACGGCTTCCAGAAACGGCGCATCGATTCGATCCAGCAGAGACAGGACCCCTGCCGCCTCGTTTCGAATCACTTCCCTCGCAAATTCCAGATCAAACATCACGATGGATGACCCCAATCGTTGAATCCACAGAAATTCGAATCATATCGCGTTACACTTTATAACCGGACTTCGCTGCCTCGCTCGTCAAAACAAATCAGATCATGGCTTTCGGCGGGCTGGTTGGCGTCGCCACGGACATGGATCGTTTTCTCCGCTTCGGCCTCCATCCGGGACAGAATCATTCGCCGATCGTTTAAAAGAAACTCCGCCACCGAAGGTGCCGCTCGAAGCTCCACCCGCTTGACCTCCTTTTTCGCCAGCGCCGATTCCAGCAGTCGCACCAGCTCGATCGACTGAGACTCCGGGCTTTTGACCGAACCGGTCCCGCCGCAGTGCGGACATTTCTGCGAAGTGCTCGACTGCAGCGACGGACGCATCCGTTGCCGGGTCAGTTCGATCAAACCAAACGCGCTCATCCGCAAGGCACGCGAGCGAGCGCGGTCTTTTTTCAGGGCCTCGCGGAAAACCTTTTCCACCTCCCGCCGGTTCTTCGAATCCCGCATGTCGATAAAATCGCACACAATCAGTCCGCCCAGATCCCGCAGCCGAAGCTGCCGTACGATCTCCTGGGCCGCTTCCAGATTGATCTTCAGCGCCGTCTGTTCGGCATTGTCGGGTTTGCGATACTTGCCGCTGTTGACATCGATGGCCACCATCGCTTCCGTCGGCTCAATTACCAGCGACCCGCCGCTCTTGAGTTCCACCCGGCTGGATCGGATCTTGTTGATCTCTTTTTCGATGCCGAATTTGTGAAACAACGGCGTCTGCCCTTCGTACAGGATCACTCGACCCTTCAACCGCGGCTGGACGATCCCCAGAAAGTCCCGGATCTGTCGCGCCACCGATTCGTTGTCGCAGGTCACCTTGGAAATGTCGCTGCTGAAAATATCCCGCACCGTCCGAATCACCAAATCCGATTCCTGATAGACCTCCGCGGGGGCCGTGGAATGATCGATCCGCTTCTGGATCGAATTCCACAACCGGCTCAGGTACGCCAGATCATTTTGCAGGTCCCGCTTGGTTGCACCCTGGGCGGCCGTTCGGATAATTAACCCGGCGTCCTTGGGCAATTCCATCTGCTCGACCGTCTCGCGGAGTCGTTTTCGTTCGGCCTCTTCCTCGATCTTCTGCGAGACCCCGACCCGATCCATCCACGGCATCAGAACAATATACCGACCCGGCAGCGAAATATAGGTTGTCAGCGTCGGCCCCTTGGTGTTGATTCCCTCCTTGGTCACCTGCACCAGGATTTCCTGGCCTTTCTTGAGACTCTTTTGAATATGCGGCCGCTGACTCAGGGCCTTGCGGCGACCGATCTTTTCCACCGAAACCCGCTCTTTTTGAAAATATCGGGGATGAAGGTCGCTGATATGAAGAAATCCGTTCCGTTGCGTTCCAAAATCGATAAACGCCGCCTGGATCGCCGGCTCGACATTCACCACGCGGGCCTTGTACATGTTCCCAACATGGCTGACCAGACTGGGCCGTTCAACATACAATTCTTCCAGACTGCCGGCATCCACGACGGCAATACGGCATTCCTGTCCCTGCGATACATTGATCAGCATCTCTTTTGACATATCGTGCTATCCCGCTCTCGATGAAAGTCCACAATCAAAATCGTTACCTCTGTTCCCATTCGACCGATTCTCTTCGAATCGGCTCCGATACCCGCGCCGGATGAATGTTCAGAACGCCCAGGAGTTCTTCGATCCGAACCGATCCCTGCGGCGTGATCCGACACCGGCAACGGACCCAATCTTTCCCATGTTCGATGCCGGTCAGATACGATCCGACATCGAGAATCCGCGACCGACCCGATCCGGCCGAGGACCGCTCCACCTCCACCGGCCGACGCGCGGCCAGATTCTCGCGCAACTGCGACACGGCGGTTTGAATCGACGGATCGGTCGCCAGATCGGACACCGAAATTCGATAAGTCGCCGCCACCGGCTGAAAGGTCGTTCTGGTATCCGACAGCCGAATCTCACGAATCGCGCAACCCTCCGGAAGCTGTCCTTCCAGTCGATCCCGGATCGATTCGGGCGTGTCCTCGCCGGCCTCGATCAGCGCACACAACATCTCGCAATCCGACCGAACCCCGACCGCTCGGGGCAAGGGAAGGGACAGCCGCGGTCGAGGATTAAACCCCTCCGAATACCGTAGCCGAACCCCCGCCCGGATCAACGCCCGCTGCAACATCGTCACCGTCTCGTGGTGCGACAGATAACACAGATTTCCCTCGATCCGAAAAGTCAGGATCAGCGTTTGGATGTTCATTTCCGTTCTCGAACCGATGGTTCCCATTTCCATTTCCCGATTCCGAACCCCTGACATTAAAACGCTTCCGGCATGATCTTCATCGCCGCATCCCGGATGAAATTCTTGATCTGGCGCTGCGAATCCATCGTCCCAACCTTCCGCGCCAAATGGTTGCACTCCTCGATCGAAACCGACCGGATGATCTGCTTGACCTCGGGGATCATCGGCGGCGCCAGGGACAGCGTTCGCACCCCCATCCCCAGCAGCAGCATGATGAATTCCGGTTCCGACGCCACTTCGCCGCACACGCTCAGACCGATTTTGGCTTTATGCGCATCGTGGATCACGCTGCGAATCAGGCCCAGCACCGCCGGATCGGCCGCCGTGAACATCGTCGAGACATGTTCGTTGGCCCGATCCACCGCCAGGGTGTACTGGATCAGATCGTTGGTCCCAATACTGAAAAAATCGCAATCCCCGGCCAGCATCGACGCCGTCAGCGCGGCGCTGGGTGTTTCAATCATGATCCCCACCGGAACCAGAGGATTGTAGGGAATCGCATATTCATCCAGATCTTCCATCACATCCCGCAGAATCATCTTGGCCTGTCGAAGTTCCTGCAGGTTTCCGACCAGGGGAAACATGATGCGGATATCGCCCAGCACCGACGCACGGAGAAGCCCCCGAAGCTGGGTCTTGAACAACGGAAGGTTCTGAAGGCAATATCGGATCGACCGAAGTCCCAGCACCGGATTGGGTTCATGCAACTTGTGACCGTGCGGAACCTTGTCGGCGCCCAGATCCATCGTCCGGATGACCACCGGTTTGCCCTCAAACGAACGAACCGTCTCGGCATACGCTTGATAATGATCCTCCTCCGTCGGTTCGGCGCCGCCGTATAGATACAGAAATTCCGTCCGATACAGACCGATCCCCTGGCCGCCTTTGTCCTTGACGATCTTGGCCTCGTCCGGGAATTCGACATTCCCCAGCAGCGTCACCGCAACGCCATCCCGCGTGACGGCGGGTTTTTTCCTCAACGAATCCAGTTTCACCCCCAGTCGCCGCAGACTCTGGGCATACTCCCGGTATTCCTGGATCGTGTCTTCCGTCGGATCAATTACGATCACGCCGCGATTGCCGTCGATAATCACCCGGCTGTCCGCCGAAATCGAGTCGATGATATCCCCCAACGCCACCACCGCCGGAATCCCCAGCGTCCGCGCGATAATCGCCGTGTGGCTGGTTCTGCCCCCTTTCTCCGTCGCGAATCCCCTGACCTGAGTCTTGCTGAAACCCGCCGTCTGCGTTGGAGTCAGATCATTGGCGATGACGATGACTTCCTCCCGCAGCGGATCCATGAGATTGCGGCTTTTCCCGACCAACTTCTGCAGAAGCCGTTTTTCTATGTCATAGATATCCGCCGCTCGTTCGCTGATATAGGGATCGTCGATCCCCGAAAAGTGCGACGCGATTTCCCGAAGGATCGTGGAAACCGCGTACTCCGCCGTCGTCAACTCCTTCTCGACGAAATCCGTAATCCGCTTGCGAAAACTCGCATCCTGTAAAAAACGAAGATGGACGGCGAAAATATCGCGAATATTCTCCTGGTCGATGTTGGTCCCCGATTGCAGCGTCGTGAGATCCTGGATCGCATCCTGAATCGCCTGCGCGATCCGACCGATTTCGTGGTCCTTTTGGGACGGAAGAATCGATCGCCGAGGAATGCGCTGCTCGCGCGAATCCAGAACGAGGGCCTTGGCGATCGATACCCCCGGCGACACGGCAATCCCTTTTCGGATCTCCATCCGTCCCCCCTTATATCATCGTCTCGCCCTGCGGACGCTTCGCGGGCGTTTCATGAAACATCTGAACCTCCACCAGTTCTCGCAGGGCGTCGGTCGCCTGTCTGGCGTCGGTGCCCTGGGCCTTGATCTTCAGCGTCGTCCCGCAGGTCGCCGCCAGCATCGTCATTTGCATGATACTCTTGGCGTCCACCGTCGTCGGTCCGTGACTGACCCGGATATCGCTGTGGAACCGACCCGCCACATCAACAAACAACATGGCCGGCCGCATATGCAGACCTTCCTCGTTTCGGATCTGGACTTCAATTTCGACAACCGATTCGGCCAAGAATTCCTTTCTCCCTTATCGAATGCGGAACCGGCTCATACCGTTGGACCTCGTTCCGATCCCGTCTGGCTTTGGGCTGGGCTGAAGATCAATCAGGTTCCGGATCTCTCCGCGTCCAGGATGACTTCCTTCATCGCTTCCGTGGTCGCCGCCTGTCGGATGAACCGCCGAAAGTCATCCTTTTGCAGATGATGAAAAATCGCCTCCATCGCCTGCAGATGACGATCCGCGTTACCAACCGGACTGAGCAGCAGAATCACCGTATAGACCGGCTGCTTGTCCAGAGACGAAAAATCCACGCCTTTGGCCGACCGACCGACGGCGGCCACAACTTCGGGCACATCGGGGTGTTTGACATGCGGCACGGCCACGCCCTTGCCAATCCCCGTGCTGGCTTCCCGTTCACGCTGAATCACCGCTTTGCTGACCTTCGACGGATCGGCTTTCCCCAGCTTGCCCGCCTGAGCAAGGGCTGAAACAAGTTCGGAAATGGCCGCATCCCGCGTCTTGGCCTTCAAGTCCGCAACCAACGCATCAAAACATACAATGTCGCCCAGCTTCATATTCTCTCCCAACAAATACCGGCCTGAAACCCCTCCTGTCCATTCGGATTGGTCGCTTGTTTACGCCACATCCTCCTGCATTTCAGGACCTTCGGTTCGGACGACCTGATCCATACTCGGACCGGTCTTGTTATCCCGTTGTTTCTCTTTTTTCCGATGAAGTTGCCGTTCAATTTTATGAATTGCCACATCCACGCAGGCATGAATCTCGTCGCCCGATTCCTTGGCGACAAACACATCCCCCCGTTCCCCGCGGGCGATGATTTCCACGCTGGGTTTGCCTCCGTCCTTTCGCTCGATAATCACTTCCACCTTCGTAATGCTATTGTAATAGCGCGGCAATTTTTCGACTTTTTCTTTCACCCGTTGCTGAAGAGCTTCGGACACTTCCACATGTTTTCCGGTCATCGTAAACAACATGGGGCACTCCTTTCTTGGATACAAATCGTTGCCGGTCAATCCATTACATCTCATCCACAATGAAGATTCCGCTCGATGAATCTCCGGACCCTGAACACTCTGAATTCCGGGTTCTTCAAAAAATAACCCCTTAGGATTTGTTTTGTGAAACCCCATTTCCGCCAAGAAACGCGGCGACTTGTCCTCGCAAAAAACAAACGATCTTCCGCCCGCCCCAGTTTTGCAGGCCCGTCCCCCTTCCCTTATACCCCGTCCATGATCGGTTCGTTGCATACTTTCGCTGTGTTCAGGCCCGATGGGGGTCTGACTGTCCCTTATTCGTTCTCAAAACCTGTTGGTTTTGCCGCATTTCCGATACAATCCACTCACGGAATGGATCCATTCTACTTACTGTAGTCGTTTGAATCTGAACCGTCAACTAAAAAGTCCCTCTCAAACGATAGTTCTTTCGGAAGATGAAGACCCGACAAATGAACAAAAATGCCCGGAATTGAACCGATCAGCCCGATGACTCGCTGACAAACCGCCAAGACAAGGGCCTGTTGAAAACTAACCGAAGGTATCCTTGTAAAAAGATAGACAAGCCCTCCTTCTACGACTCCGATATTGATCGGAAGGGTGCTGATCGCCCAACCAACCGGGAAAAAGAGAAAATAGTACTTCATCGGAATATCAATCCCCGCTGAATACCCGATCATCCAATATCCAAAGATGGGCAGAGTCTGAGCAACCATCGTCATGACCAGAGCCGGCAACAGGATATCAGGTCGAGATCCGTAGATTCGAAGGGCATGAAGAATTCGACAAATTCTGGATACAACAGGACCTGATTTCCGAACGACCCGAGTTCGAAAACCGGGCACGACCATAACCAGACCTAAACAAAATACCAGAATCCCCATACACGACAATAGGATTTTCCAATGCTCCACGATCCAATCCCCGATCCGGATATCGGCCGATATCCGGATTCCCCCATACGATTCATCCAGGGGAATTAAAAGATAAACCATGAATACCAGGATAATCAAGCTCGCCAAACCCACCAGACGATCCATAACCACACTAAATACCGATTCCAACCGTCGGCTGGTATGATGCGTAATATACCACATCCGAAACAGATCTCCTGTAACGGAGCTTAACATTAGATTGGTATAAAACAACCCGAGGAAATGAATTTTCAGGCAGGTTGAAAATGAAATTTCGTGACTTTGAGTTCTCAGCAGCAAAAACCAACGGAGAGCTACGATCATGTTGCCGAGAATAAAGAATCCAACCGCCGCCATAATAGCCAAAGGATGGAGGCGCCGCAAAAGATCGCCAATTTGTCCCCAATTCCAGTCCCCAAAATACAGGATTAACCCAATCGCGGTCAGGGCGACGAAAAACCGAAGCCAAAATGACCATCGTCTGGATTTTGATCCCTGCCGTTTGTCAAGCACTCCATGCCCTTTCGCAAGGCCCCTACTATAACCAATCCTAACAAATTTTTCAATTTTGGATTTTCTGATTTCTCCATTTCCCACGACATTTCTGGACTGACATGATCCAATGAAATTCATAAACAAACAGGGAGAAGATATAGATTGATTCCATCCGCTCAAGAGATATAATCAAAACCATGTCCGGCAGGCAAGGTTTATGTCAATGGCTTCACAAGAAAAACCGATTCCAAATACGAACAGCGGGCCAACAGACGCCGAACTTCTGAATCGTTTCCGTCAGGGCGAAGAGTGGGCCTTCCGAGAGCTTGTAAACCGTTACAAGAACTCGCTCTACGCCTTCTTGCGCCGGTTCATCAACCAACAGGACATGGTGGAGGATGTCTTCCAGGACACTTTCCTTCAACTCTTCACCAGCCGGGACAGTTTCGACGCCGACAGGCCTCTGCGGCCCTGGCTGTTTACCATTGCCGCCAATAAGGCCAAAGACGCCCTGCGGAAGATGCACCGACAGAGTGCCGTCGAAATGGGGACTATCGCCGAAAGTGGAGATGTGTCTCTGGATGAAGTCGTCAATCTGCTGACAAGTTATAACTCCACTCCCGACAATGAGTTAGGACAGGAAGAAACCGCGCGGAAGGTGCGGGATATTATCGGAAGCATGCCGGAAAACCTGCGGGCGATTCTGATTTTGGCCTACTTTGAGCAATTTTCCTACAAACAAATGTCCGAGATCCTGAGTATACCTATTGGGACCGTGAAAAGTCGTCTACATACAGCCGTTTCCTATTTCACAAAGAAGTGGAAGGCATCCAGTAAAACACAAGGGGATTTGTAATTCGTATGAGTCGCTTAAGTAAGGAACAGCAGGACCTTATCCTGGATTTTTATTTCCGCTGTGGAGATGAAGCTTCAATCAATCAGGGGCGGGATTTGATCGCTGAAAATCCGGAAGCCGCAAAACTGTATGACAATCTCGAATCAACCCTCAAGGAATTGGATGCGGTCAAATATGAACCGTGTCCGGATAACCTTGTAGAACTGACCATAGCGCGTCTGAACCAGGCGGTGTCGCTAAACCCTTCGCAGACAAACCCAACACAATCTTCGGATGATTCCGCGCAGGTCTCGCTTCCCGAACTGATCCGAGCCGAACAAAATAAATCGAATATATCGTTTACGCAAAATGCTTCTCCTCTGAAAACCCGCATTCCCCGGCTTCGTCTCGCCGAGGTCGCGGCTATTGCCGCGGTAGTGTTAGCCGTCAGCGGAATTGGATTTCCGGTGTTTTCAAACATGCGACAGAGTTCATGGAAAACGGTCTGCCTGGCCAAGTTTGGGGGAATCGGCCAGGCCGTCACCCGATACGCCGAGGACCATGAAGGCCATTTGCCGTCGGTTCCGATAGAGGCCGGTTCGCCCTGGTACAGGGTTGGACAACAGGGATCTGAAAATCAATCCAATACGCGCCATTTATGGATATTGATTCGCTCCGGTTATGTACCCCCGGATTTGTTTGTTTGTCCCGGCCATCGCCAATCGCGCCCCTTCGTCGGCGATTCAGAAAAAATCGCCGGTTTATGCGACTTCCCATGCCGAAAGAATATCAGTTACAGTTACCAACTCATCTGTTCCAATACCAAACTTGATTTGACCGGTGCGGCCCTCTTGCTGGCAGACCGCAATCCGCTGTTTGAAAATATCTATTGCAATCCCGGCGATCAATCCAATTCCGAAGAATTTCATGTCCGTCCGGATCCCCAGTTGCTGGCTCGAATGAGCAGCAACCACCGGGGGCAAGGCCAGAATATTCTGCGTCGCGATGGCAGCGCCGATTTCTTGAAAGAACGAACTCTCAACGGCGACGACATCTTTACCCGGCAGGGAATCTCCCTGTATCGCGGAACGGAAACCCCCTGTACGGATGGCACAGATAATTTCCTGGTGCCGTAACCCCGCTTTTCCTGTGTATTGCTGAGTCTTTTCCCCGGTGGGAAATCGGCTGGATCCCTTTGATCTATTTGCCTTACCGTCGCTGATTCGCCAGACAGATTCCCGCGTTTCGTCGCAGCCGATCCAACCCGATCCGATGCACGGGCGATCCGCCGAAAACGCGATCGAAATCGGTTTGCGTCCATTTCAGGATACCCTGGAGCAATATCGATCTCCGCTCCGGATGAAAAAAAAAGTCCGGATTCGACGCAACCGGGGCCTTCAACTGATGCGGACAGCAATTAACGCACGCATCACACCCGAAAAGCCGATCGCCGATCTTACCCGCCAGCCCCGGATCCACCTCGCCCTTGTGTTCGATCGTCAGATAGCTGATGCACTTTCCCGCATCAAATGCTCCGTCTCGGCCCAGCGCCCCCGTCGGACAGACTCGAATACACTTCTGACATCCCAAACACGGCCTTTCCATGGGTTCATCCGCCGTTAACTCCGCCGTCGTGATCAATTCCCCCAACAGGATTTTGCACCCAAGCCCGGGATGGATCAAGCCGCGATGAACCGCCAAAAATCCCAACCCCGCCCGCACGGCGATCGCCCTCTCCAATATCGGCGCCGAATCCACGCAGACCTTGAACCCGCACAATTGCGGGGCGACCGCTTTTCGGATCACCTCCGCCAATCGCCTCAGCCGAACGCGAATAAAATCATGATAGTCATCATACAACGCAAAATCCGCGATGCGTCCATACGGTCCCTGCGACGACTCGGCCACTTCGACTTTCTGCGGATTGTAATTCAGCGCTACGCATACAATCGACCTGGCCCCATCCAATAACATTTGGGGATCCATCCGCTTGTCCCAATTTCGGGCCATATACCCCATTCCCGCCGCGGATTTGGTCTCTAACCAGCGCGCAAATCGGTCTCGATCGCGGTCTCCCACCGGCTCGGCATGGGTAATCCCCACCGCGTTAAATCCCAGTGCTATCGCCGTATCTTTAACATGTTGGGTCAAGTTCATTTCGCAATTGTACGAGCCCTCGCCCACATTGTCGAGCCGCTCTGAAAAGAATAGATTCAAAAACGCGAGAAGTTATAATTCCCTCCATGACAGGAAGACAATTCTATGAACAGCCAACCCCTTGCGGCACCAACGATGTCATATAGATGGGCGGATTGCCCGAAACGAGCGGCAACGATTTTCGGATTCCTCGAATTGGTTCGGATTCCACTAAGTGTCAATTTGTTAAAGGTTTTTTGTGGTAAATTAGAGAAAATGCGACTCTTCGTAAATTGCGCAAAGTTTGCGAAAATCACTCTTGCCATACCCTTCGAAATTGGTATTATCGGACGGTGATATTCTGGGTGATCCGAGCGCCGAGCACGGCCGTGAAAATGCCTCAAGCAAAATTTTCGCCACAGCCGATACGATAGGTGAAAGGAATTACCCGATCGAATGGAATCAGCGTGGACCCAAAGGGCAACGGATGGCGAGATATCGTATCGCAGTATGGAACCAGTTCGGCAAAGGCGGGATCGCTCGGATCGCGATGCCATGGCAACGGACAGCCGTCAGCCGAAAGGCCGTCAACCGGTTCCGTTGTGCCCCTGCCATCGCAGTTCTTCCAGACCCAGCAGAACAATTCGGTGCCTCGGTTTCCGGATCTGATGCATCGTCGGTCTCGGCCGACGGACAGATCTTCAAACCGGAGGTGGAAACGATAACCACGGCATTGCATGTAAGGGATTCAAAGGTGAACGAGATGGACACAAACACGATCAACAAAACGCAAATTACGGGACGAGGCCGTTACTCCAACACCGCCGTTGCGATGCCCGCACCGGGCGCCCGCGCGGTAATCGGCAAGGATAGCGATGTCGCCAAACCCGCCGAAGCCACCCCGCGGATGAAACGCAACCGCGATATGAACGGCGGCATGGAAATCCTCGAACTGGATTTCCTCCTCAGCGTCATCGAAAACACCGACGCCACCACCGACAACGACATCATGATGCGAAAGCTGGCCTTCAACGAACTGATCCGCACCAACCGCGTCAACGAAATCGAAAGCCAGTCGTTGAAGGTCTATGCCATGGATGAGCACGGCTGGTTTACCAAGGACATTCAATGCGAGTCCTTTAAAGAACTGACCGCCCGGACTCTCCAGCACGCCGGCAAGGCCTCCTAAAGACTGAATGGCGCAGACGGACCGGTTGTCTTCCGGCCCGCCTGAACAATCCAAACCGAAGGCCCGGACAGCGCTTATGGCTTGTACCATAGGTCCTGTTCGGGCCTTTGTTGTATCCAGAAGAATCATCGAAGATCATCATCGGATATTGTCACTGGACATTATCCTCGAAGAGAGGGTTGACAGAGTCCGGCGAAGATGCCATGATTTCAGGGTCGGATCGAAATATACCGGTAGCATGGCAGAAGGAAAGGACAGTGACGATGACGATTCAACTGCGAAAAGACTATGCATTTTCCCTGGTAGCCCCCACGAGTATGGGAGTTCGGATCACGCCGGTCAATGGCCAGCCGGTCCACAGCAGCGCCATGTATATCCTGCAGGCGACGAGCGCCGAGTCAAATGTCCTGAGCGTATCCGGGTATCTGGGTCTGCCCGTCAAGCTTCTCACGACCTTTGTCAAAGATAGCCCCATTGCTCGGTTTATCAAGAACGATCTTGCCGGTCGCCATATCGCTTACGAGGGCAAGGATGTCGAACAGGGCGGACCATGGGGGTATCGCCACCAGTTCAATATCGCCGACTCCGGCTTTGGCGCCCGCGGCCCGCGGGTTCACAACGACCGCGCCGGCGAGGTCGGACGAACGCTGAATGTCAACGACTTTGACCTCGACCGGATTTTCGGCCGCGAGGGCGTGCAAATCGTTCATTTGTCCGGTCTGATCGGCGCCCTGTCGCCTCAGACCGGCGCCTTCTGTCTCGAATTGGCCAGGGCCGCCAAAAAGTTCGGAACCCGAATCTCCTTTGACCTGAACTACCGCGCCTCATTTTGGAAGGGTCGTCAGGCCGAACTGCGAGACATCTTCACGCAGATTGCCGGCGTCTCCGATGTCCTTGTCGGCAACGAAGAGGATTTCCAACTCTGCCTGGGGATCGAAGGCCCGGAGGCCGGCGGCAAAAATCTGTCCGGCAAGATCGATAGCTTCAAAGCCATGATCCACAAGGTCAAAAGGGCCTTTCCCAACGCCGCCGTTTTTGCGACCACCCTCCGACAAGTCGTCAACGCCAACTGTCACCTCTGGGGCGCGATTATGCTCGAAGGCGACAACTGGCATGTCGTCGAACCCCGGGAGATCCCCGTGCTCGATCGGATCGGAGGCGGCGACGGTTTTGTCGGCGGTCTGCTCTATGCCATCCTTCGCGGCTGGGAACCGGAAAAATGGATCCAGTTCGGATGGGCGACCGGCGCCCTGACCACGACCCTGCTGACCGATTATGCCCAGCCGGCCGACGAAGATCAGATCTGGAGCATCTGGCAGGGAAACGCCCGCGTTAAAAGATGATTCCAATTTCCTCGGTGCTTTATTGAAAAAAATGGGCGGCCTTATGGGCCGCCCACCTGTTCCATGCGTTCGCTTGATCGAATCGTCGCAATCCAGATCATCGCGTCTATTATTGTCTGTTGCTGGTTACTCACTGCTCGCCGCTGACTTCTTGTCTTTTGCGCGAGGGCCGTTTCAATTTGCCATTTGCCCCTTTCCTTTTATCCTCTAAAGTACAGATACGCTCCCAGGATCAGCGCCAGCACGATCGCAGACGCGATGACATCGGCCGCGCTCCAACTGGCCCGTGACTGTCGCCGCTGTTCGTCAGTCACGGTCCCATAGGTCAACCCGGAAATCTTGGCATAGTCCGGGGCCTCGGACAAATAGCTCACAATATGCATGACCGCGATACACACCACAAAGATCAACACGCTGTAATACTGGAAGAAAAAGTTATTCATGATCCAGAAGAATGAACCTTCGGGATAGGTATAGCTTCCCTCGGAAAGCTTGACGGGCGTATCGATGATCAGCCGGAATAGACCCATCAAAAATCCGATCACCAGTGCCGACAAACAGCCCTTGGCATTGAGCCGTTTGTTGAACACGCCGCAGAAAAACACCGCAAAGATGGGCGGCGCCAGATACGCCTGTACGCCCTGCAGGTAATCGTACAACCCCTTGCTGCCGCGGATCACCGGGATCCACAGCAGGCCGATGATCACCATAATCACCGTCGCGATCCGGCCCATCCACACCAGCCGATGCTGCGAGGTGTTCGGTTTAAACTTGCTGTAAAGGTCCATCGTAAACAGCGTCGCCGACGCGTTGAACGCCCCCGCAAGAGAACTCATCAGCGCCGCCAGCAGACCCGCCACCACCAACCCCCGAATCCCCGCCGGCAAAATATAGGCCACCAGCAGCGGAAACGCCTTCTGCGATTGAGCGCGGTTCAGCTCTCCGGCCGCCGAAAACAGGGTGCTCTGAATCTCCGCCACCTTGCCGCTCTTGGCCAGGGCAAAACAGATCATGCCCGGGATGATGAAGATAAACACCGGCAGCAGCTTAAAGAACGATGCGCAGATCGCGCCTCGCCGCGCCTCGCGCTCATTCGGCGCGCCCAGCACGCGCTGCACGATATATTGATCCGTGCACCAGTACCACAGCCCGACGATCGGCGCGCAGAACAGCATCCCCAGCCACGGATAGTTGTCGTTGAAGTACCATGCCATCCGGCCGGCTTCCTTCACCGGAGCCCAGGTCCCCTCCACCCCCGCCGGAATCAGCGGCTTCCACAGATTGAACATATCCGACCCGCAGATACTGCGAAGTTCCTGCCATCCGCCAAGGGCTTTCAGTCCGAAGAATGTCACAAGGATCGAACCCATAATCAAAATGATCGTCTGCAGCGCCTCGGTATAGGCCACCGCCCGCATTCCTCCGAGCACCGTATAGAGGCCGGTCAGCACTATCACCAGAATCGATCCCACCCAGAAAGTATCCAACCCCATGAAATTGATTTCCGGCAACAGCACGCTGAACACCACGCCGCCGGCAAAGATTCCTACCGCCATCTTGGTCACCACATAAGCCACCAGCGAGATGATCGACAATACCCACCGCGCCGTCGGCGAGAAACGCCTCTCCAAAAACTCCGGCATGGTGAACACACGCGACCGCACATAGAACGGCACCAGTACCCAGGCCAGAATCAGCAGACACCACGCATGAAGTTCATAGTGTGCCATTGCCACGCCGTCGGTACAGCCGGAACCAGCCAAGCCGACCAGGTGTTCGGAACCGATATTGGAGGCGAAGATGGACGCGCCCACCACAAACCAGCCGAGATTGCGGCCAGCCAGAAAATAGTCATCCGCCGTGTCCTTGCTTTTGCTGATAACCCACCAGGCCAGCCCCAACAGGATCGCAAAATATCCCGCGATCATCCACCAGTCCAAACTCGTAAATAACGCCGCGGCCAGCAATTCCGGAAATCCGTTCATTGGCTATCCTTTCCATTTCTGGGATTTGTTAAGCGAATATCCCACACAAATCTTCTGCATTTGTCAAGAAATTCCTGCCGCCAAGCACCAACTTTCTGTTGGGGGTTCCAAAACCGAAAGCGGGGATTATGATTTATTTCACCGGAATCCGTAACACCGTCAGCGAATTGGGTACGAAGGTCGCCTTGAACTTCGCTCCGGCGATCTCCACCGAATCGGCGACGGGCGCAACCTTCTTCGGCTCGGACAGAGAATTTTCATCCGTCGATTTCTCGCTGGTCAGCACGATCCTCTCGGCCGTCTTGCCGACGCTGACAGTCCCCAGATCAATCTCTGTATCCTGTGGTTTTGTGTCCACATTGACAACCTTTACAATGATCTGGTTGGCGGCCTTGTCCAGCGTCGAACTGGCATACAGCGCCTTCATCGACGGCGTGGTCATGTCGTGGATGAGCTTGTCGTCGAGGAAACATTTGACTTTGTCGCCCTTGACCTCGACGCGGATATCGTACCACTTGCCGGTTTCGACGCGCCCGCGAACACCGTCATCGGAAACGCCTCCCATCTCCACGGCGTGTCGCGTGTTGCCCCAACCGCCGATGTTCCACCAGCTCTTGGCCTCTTCATTCTGGACATTGAACAGGATCAAAAAGCCCTCGTCGCCGCTGATCTTGCGGGCTTTGAGCGTCAGCGTATAATCCTTCCAGCTCTTGTCGCCGGCGATCGCCCGGACATTTTCCGTTATCGCCTCCTGCTGCAGCGCGCCGTCGCGGATCTGCCACCGGCCTCCGCCGAACATCTTCCAGCCGTCGGTCCCCGTCGAAAAATCGCTTGCGAATAGCGTTTTCCCGTCTTTAACGACCCTGATATCTTTAAACTCGGCCTTGGTCATCCAGGTCCCCACGCCGATACAGCCGCCTTCCAGGGAGACCGAGGTCATCGGCGCATCGACCCGCGTCGGAAGCACGACATCCCCGCGATGGACGCTGAACAATTGCTGCACATAGTAGCTCGGCAGGCCATAGATGCGGGAACTGTCGTAGTTGATCAGATCCGGATTCCACTTGCGGTGATTGACATTCACCAGCAGCGGCGCGTAGGCCGCCATGACCACAATATCCGAGTTGCGCTCCAGGCCGGTCATAAAGGCCGCCTCGCCAATAGCGCCGCGGAGATTGCCCAGCCCGCAGCCCTGCGTGACGGCGTATTCGCCGACGAAGACCTTGGGGCCCTTGCGATCATACGAATCATATTTGTGGGCATTCAACATGAAAAATTCCGGATTATTGTAGTAATGCTCGTCGATGATCTCGGGCATCGGATTGCGGGGATAGCCGCCCCAGACATTGGCGATCAGGACGATCTCCGGGTACCGCGCTTTGATGGCCCGATGGAACCATTCCCACCGTTCGTTGTAAGCCGGTCCGCCGTTTTCGTTACCGATCTCCAGATACTTCATGTTGAACGGGGCCGGGTGGCCGTTCTTGGCCCGCAGCGAACCCCACACGCTATCAACCGGCCCGTTGGCATACTCGATGGCATCCAGCGCGTCCTGTACCCACTGACCCATCCGGTCCATCGGGATCACTTCCTTGTGCGACATGCCGACATTGATGCAGAACAAGGGTTCGGCTCCCAGGTCTTCGCTCAGTTGCAGATATTCGTGGTAGCCGACGCCGTGCGTGGCCCAGTAGCCCCAGATGTTCCACAGCGGCGTGCGCACGGCCGGATCGCCGATGGTATTCTTCCAGTGGTACATGTGGGCCATATCGTCGCCTTCGACCCAGCACCCGCCGGGGAATCGGACAAACGCGGGCTTGAGGTCGCTGAGCATCTCACAGATGTCCGGACGAAGACCGTGGTCTTTCCAGGTCTTTTTTGGCATCAACGACACCATGTCCAGCCACAGCGTTCCCCTGCCCTCAACGCAAATCGCCAATCCGGCTTTCGGTTCAGTCGCCGAGGCCGTCAAGTCCAGGTCGAACCATTTCCAACGATCGGTCAGGCCGGTGATCGATCCTTCGACGATGTCGCCGCCGCTGGGGCGTTCGATTAAAATCCTCAGGGGGCCTTTGAATCCGTCGGCGGCACGCGCGGCGAGGCGCAGATGATAGCTGTCGCCCTGGACCAACGACATGCCCCAATAGCCCTCGTTCTTGAGGATCGAGGCGCCGTTCAGTTTGACTTGCAAGCTGCGTCGGTTAAAGGGATTAAGCGGCTGGCGATCGTCGATGGACATTTCACTCTTGCCGTCGCCGACATTGACAAGCTTCCAGAATTCCGGTTTTTCCGAATCCTCAAAGGATCGATTCCGTACCAGTTCCGGATAGATGCCCCCATCGACGGACAGGTTGATATCCTCAAAGAAGATGCCCCAAAGGGTCTTGGCAACCTCGTGGCCGGGCTTGTCGGCCTGGACTTGGATCGTCCCGGCCTGGAGGCCGGATGCGGCGGCCAACATCAATGAAAGCACAAAAATCGTCAGTGAAAATCGCTTCGTCATGATTTGACTCCGGCATTTGAACATCGGGGTTTCTCCAAAGGTTTCATCTGTACCGTTCGTGTTATCCCAGTTTTGGTAAAATTACAGAAGCCGTATTGTAACCCAAAGTATGAAAATAGAAAGTCCGCATTGCGTTAAACATTCACCATTTTGCGAAATGCCTCTTGGGTGTCTTTTGGGTCTTCTTCGAATCTAAAAGGTCCTATCAAAATCAAACAATTGATCCCTCCACCCTACCGGAAATCGTGCACGGATTGTCCGAAATTTCCGGGCCCCAAATTCGATAACCAACGGCCTTACAAAGACTTGCTGATTTTCCAACCCCTCAAAAACAGCAAGATAGTGAAAGCGCATTTTGTTCGAAGATTTTCTGAAAATGTAAAATGGCTTTGATCATGATACAAACCGTCGTCGGTCGCTGGTGGTTCAGACAGAGGGCCCTTGCGTATGGGGTTCTCTTACCCGATGCCCAGGACATCGGCCATGGAGTACTGGCCGGCGGGTTTACCGGCCAGCCACAGGGCGGCCCGCAGTGCACCGCGGACGAAGTTGTCGCGGTTGTGGGCGGAGTGCTCGATGCGGACGGTTTCGCCGAGGGTGCTGTAGATGACGGAATGTTCGCCGGTGATGTCGCCGGCGCGGACGGCGTGCATACCGATGGTTCCGGCAGTTCGCAGGGTCTCTTTGCCGACGCGGCCGTGGACGAGGCAATCGGGGAACGAACGCGCCGTGGCCTTGCAGATCGAGGCGGCCAGCGACAGGGCCGAACCGCTGGGGGAATCCTTCTTGAAGCGATGATGCTGCTCGACAATCTCGATATCGTAGGCGTCGCCGAGCATAGCGGCGACTTTGCCGACGATACTGAACAGGACATTCATGCCCACGCTCATGTTGGTTCCGTAAATAACGGGGATGTGTTCGGCGGCCCGGCGAAGCATGGCTTGATGGTCGCCGGATAGGCCGGTTGTACCCATGATCAGGCCGACCTTATTGTCGATACAGAAGTCAATCGAATGTTCGGCCGCCTCGGGAAGCGAAAAGTCGACCATCACATCGGCCGTAAGGTTGCTGGAATGCTCGATCATAACATTCAATTCGCCGATCCCGGCGACCAGGCCGGCATCCTTGCCGAGATCCGGATGATCTTCTCGCTCCAAGGCGGCGACGATCGTAAATTGCTTGCTCTCTGCGGCCAGAGCCAGGATGCGCTTTCCCATCCGCCCCGCGGCCCCGCTAACGATTAACGACGGTTTCATGCGAAATCTCCGATCCAATTGAAATTTTTTGGCCAGTCCGTGCGTCTATGATAATGAACGGCTGCGGGAATACAATCCCATACCCAAGAGGAATCCGATGAGTTTGGACTTGACAAACCCCGCTGGTCGTATATAGTTTATGGTACAATGCCAGAGGCGGAATATGCCTTTTTGAAAGGAAAAATCGCGATGTTGAAGACAATTATTATGGTAGGATTGGTGGTTTCCCTCGGATTGGGAACGGTGATTTTGACGGGTTGTGAATCGGACGCGCAGACCGGAGCCCTGATTGGAACGGCCGCAGGCGCAGGAATCGGGCAAGCGATCGGCCACAATACGACCGGCACATTGATTGGCGCGGGAGTGGGTGCTGCCGGCGGCTATCTCATCGGAAACGAGTCTGATAAGAACAAAACCAAGAAGGAAAATCAGCAGCAAATGTCCCAGATCCGGGAAGAGCAGAATACGGTTACCGTCTGGATCACCAATAGTAACGGCTCGAAGGTTCCGGTCAAGCTCCGTAAGGATGGCCCCAATTTCATCGGACCCCGAGGAGAAATCTACCAAAATATGCCGTCTGAAGCGGACTTGAAAATGGTATACGGTTTTTAAGCAGCTATCGCCGATTGTTTGCTTAACCGGACGGAGATGGTTGTGTAGCATTTATCGAATTTTGGGCATTTTACAGACAGGTTTTGGGCCTGTCTGTCTTTTTTTGGGCAATTCCCCCTGAAAATTTTGGAAATTTTTCTTGAATCTCGTCCGATTCAGTTTATAATTGGAGTTTTTCGGGAATTGATAGCGAATGGAGTTGAACCGATGAAGAAAGATATTCATCCGAATTATCAGGTGGTTAAGGTCCATTGCGGCTGCGGAAACAGTTTCGAAACCCGCAGTACCGCCAAGGAAATCCACGCGGATATCTGCTCGATGTGTCACCCGTTTTTCACGGGCAAGCAGAAGTTCGTGGACACGGCCGGTCGTATCGAACGCTTCCAGAAAAAGTACGGCACCGGGTATATGAAGAAGGCCGAGAAGTAGCTTCCATCGACAACCTTGTTGCGCTGCTGGTCGTAATTGTACGAATTATGGATTGGCAGCGTATTTTTTTTGACCGTATCGGCCGGTACAAGTTCTCGGCCGCATAAGCGGATCGATCCATGCAACAGACACAAGACCCCATTATCGCCAAGCTCGAGCAGCTCGATGCCCGGTATAGCCAGATCGAACGGCAGATTCTCGATCCGGCCGTGGCATGCGACCCGGCGAAAGTCATTCCCCTGAGCAAGGAACAGGGCAAGCTCCGAACGACCGTCGAGCGATATCGTGAATACCGCAAGTATCAGACCGAAATCGAACAGGCCGAACAGATGCAGGCGGATGCGAATGCCGATCTCGAGCTCAAGCAGATGGCGACAGAGGAGATCGCCCGCTTGACCCCGATCAAAACCCGCCTCTATGACGACATTCGCGATTCGCTGGTCATGTCCGATGATTCGGCCATCGCATCGGTCATCCTCGAGGTTCGTGCCGGCACCGGCGGCGAAGAGGCCGCCCTTTTTGCCCGCGACCTGTACAACATGTACACCCGCTATTGCGACGCCAAGGGCTGGAAGAGCGAACTGCTGTCCTACAGCCCCAGCGATATGGGCGGTCTCCGCGAAGTCATCGTCAATGTCTCCGGACCCGGCGTCTGGGCTCACCTGGGCTACGAAGGCGGTGGCCATCGTGTTCAGCGCGTGCCCGAAACCGAAGCGCAGGGTCGGATCCACACCTCCGCGGCCACCGTCGCCGTGCTGCCGGAGCCGGAAGAGGTCGATGTTCAGATCAATCCCGACGATGTCGTCGAACAGGTTTGCCGATCCGGCGGGGCCGGCGGCCAGAATGTCAACAAGGTTAACAGCGCCATCCGGCTCGAACACATCCCGACCGGCATCACCGTCAGTATGCGGGACGAACGCAGCCAGCACAAGAACCGCGCCAAGGCCTGGCGGATCCTCCGTAGCCGCATCTACGACCTACAGCAGGGCAGAATCAGCGCCGAGCGCGACCAGAAACGCAAAACCATGATCGGCTCCGGCGACCGTTCGCAGCGGATTCGGACCTACAATTTCCCGCAGAACCGCGTGACGGATCACCGGATCAATGTCTCGCTCTACAACCTCGACAAATTCATCCTCGGCGACATGGACGAAATGATCAGGGCCCTGATGGACTATGACAAGCGGCAGCGGCTGGCCAATCTGTAACGGACATTATGACTATTCGATAGATGGATTCCATCGGATGGGAAGACAGGGATGATCGTCGTCGTAACCGGCACCGTCGGGATCGATAAAAAACCGTATCTGCGGGCCGTCTGCGAACGAGCCCAAAGCTGCGGTCACAAGATCGATCTGTGCAATATCGGCGATATGATGTACGCCGAGGCGCCGGACATCGCTCCCGGCCGCATTCTCGACATCCCCCTCAGACGGCTGCACGGCCTCCGTCGCAGCGTCATGAAGGATATCCTGTCCCGCGCCCGTGGAGGCGCCGACTTGATCGTCAATACCCACGCGACATTCCGCTGGAGGCACGGCCTGTTTCCCGCGTTCGACTTCGATCAGATTCGTCGCCTGCACCCCGATCTGTTTGTCTGCATGGTCGACAGCATCGAGCCGCTGCATATCCGGCTCAGCCAACAGCACCCGATGCGGCATTCGCTTAAGGACTTGTTGGTCTGGCGCGAGGAAGAGATCCTCGCAACCGAGATGATGCAGCGCGGCTCCAACGACAAAGCCGGCTTCTATATTCTCTCCCGCGGCTGCGGCGATGGAACCGTGGAGGCCTTCTATCGTCTGCTCTTTGAGCCGCAACGAAAGAAGGCCTACCTCAGTTTCCCCATGACGCATGTCATGCATCTGCCCGAAGTCATCCGGGAAATCGAAGATTTCCGCGCCAGAATCAAACGATTTTGGATCTGTTTCGATCCGGGCGACCTGGAAGAGGCGTATCTGCCCTGTTATGCGCAGCAAGCCCTTGCCGCGGGACGACCCACGATCGAAGTGACGGCCCTCGGTCAGAGGGTATCCTTTGATGCCCGCGAGATCCTATCCATCGAGGCCGACATCAACAGCCAGATTTACGCTCGCGACTTTGCTTTGATCGACCAATCGGACATGATCGTCAGTTTCATCCCCGCCCTGCCCGACGGCTCGGCGGCGGTGTCCAGCGGAGTCGAGCGAGAACTCCAGCACGCCCATGAAGCCGCCAAGGAAGTCTTCGTGATCTGGCAGGCCAAACGAAACCCATCGGTCTTTGTCACGCAGACGGCGACGAAAGTCTTTCGAACTCTGTCCGAAGCGATCGACTATTTCGACCGACGATTCCCCGTCCCCGCCCAAACTGGCATCTCCGGAGAATCCCGATGATTCCCCAAACCGCAAACCAATTGGCCGGCTACTTCGATCACACTCTGCTGTCGGCCTCGGCCACTTCGGCGGACATCCGTCGAATCTGCGATGAAGCGATTCGTTATCACTTCGCAACGGTCTGTATCAATCCGCGATGGATTTCGCTGGCCAGCGATCTTCTCCACGGCAAGGGCGTCGGCGTCTGCTCGGTTGTCGGTTTTCCGCTCGGCGCCGAACTGCCGCGAATCAAGGCAATAGAAGCCGAGGCCGCCATCCTGGCAGGAGCCGACGAGATCGATATGGTCGCCGACCTGGCCGCCATCCTGGAGGGGGATTCGGATCGTTTGAGTCAGGAAATGACCGCGGTCCTGAAAGTCTGTCGATCCATGCGTCCCGCCGTTCCGCTCAAGATGATTGTTGAATCGGCAGCGTTGAATGAAGCCCAACTCGCATTTGTCTGTCAAATCGCAAATCGCCTTGGGGTTGACTTCCTCAAAACCAGCACCGGCCTTCATCCCGCCGGTGGCGCGACCATCCAGGCCGTCCGTTTCATGGCCACTGCCGCACCGAAATGTAAAATCAAGGCCGCCGGCGGCATTCGATCCGCCGATCAAGCCCTGGCCATGATCGAAGCCGGGGCCGCCCGTTTGGGTTCCTCTTCCTGCGTCCAGATCGTCCGGCAATTTGACGAATCAAAACGAGTATGACCTCTTCCTTGTCGATCCGCGGCCGTCTCGCCTGTCGAAAACGACACATTAGCATTCCGCTGGACTCTCTGGCGCAATGGGTCGGCCGACAATCCAATCCCGCGATTCTTGGCACCAATCCCGCTTCCCGCTGGGGCGGGCGGTACTCCATCTTCGCCTTCGATCCGGTGGACACGCTGGAAATCCCCCATTGGGAGCCGAACCCGTTGTCGGTTCTCCGCGAAGGACTCAATCGTTACGCTCTCGATTCGCGCAGTCGCGATCTTCTGCCGGATGGATTTTTTTGCGGCGGTTGGATCGGCTTTTTCAGTTATGACCTGTGCCGACATCTTGAACGGATTGAGGCCAATCCCGCAATCGTGGACGATCTTCAAACGCCGTTGATTCGATTGTGTCTGTATGATCGCGCATTTGTTTATGATCATTCCGAAAACATCTTGCGACTGATCGCCGTCTCCTTCCCGGGGGATTCCGTTTCTTCCAGCGAAAAACTGGAGGGTCTCGATGAAATCCTCACCCAAGCCGCCCAGTATCGGGAACCGGTTGTTCCTCGCTTCGACTCCGATACAACGGATCCAATCGAAATCCAAAGCCGGACGACGCGCCAGGACTACGACAACGCCCTCCGCTCAATACACCAATACATCCTGGACGGAGAAATCTATCAGATCAATTTCTCGCGGCGGTTTTCGAGTCCCTTTTTAGCCGACCCAAGAGATCTGTTCCGCTGGCACAATCAACACAATCCCAGCCCTTTTGCGGCCTACCTCGATACTGGCGATATATCAATTGTCAGTGCGTCTCCGGAAATGTTTCTGACCCTCTGCGGCGAAAAAATTTCCACGCAGCCCATCAAGGGGACGCGGCCACGATCTCAAACCGGCCCCGACTGCGAAACATTCAATCGAACCCAATGTCTCGAGTTGCTCAACAGCGCCAAGGAACAGGCCGAACTGAACATGATTGTCGATCTGGAACGCAACGACTTACACCGAATCTGCCGTCCCGGAACCGTCGAGGTCGTTCAACCCCGGACATTGGAGACCTTCGCCACGCTGTTTCACGCCGTGGCCACCATCGCAGGATCGTTGCGCCGCCCGCCATTGGAATACGGCCTGTCTTCGTTTTGCGAGATCCTCCGCGCCGTTTTTCCCGGCGGTTCGATCACCGGCGCCCCAAAGATCCGCGCCATGCAGATCATCGAGCAACTCGAACCCGTCCGTCGCGGCCTCTACACCGGCAACATCGGATTTCTCGGCCTGGATGGAACCGCATGCTTGAACATCGCCATCCGAACCTGTATCATCACCTGTGGCCGGGCCCATTTTCATACCGGAGGAGGAATCGTCGTCGATTCCGATCCCGATGCCGAATGGGAAGAAACACGGGTCAAGGCCCGCGCGTTGTGGGCCGGATTGTCGGCGGCGAGTCGGTATCGTCCGCCGATGCACATAATCTCGTAGGACGCCGGATTTCGATGGCTCGAGTCTTTCTTAATGAAACGATCGTGGAACAGGATCAGGCCGCTCTGTCCGTCACGGACAGCGGATTTCTTTACGGCATGGGTCTGTTCGAGACCCTTCGTTCCGACCGCGGACGGGTTTTTGCTCTTGCCGACCATCTGGACCGACTGCTGACCAGTGCCGCGAAACTGTCGATTCCCTGTCCTCACGAGAAGTCCTGGTTCGAAAAAGCCATCTACCGCGTTCTTCAGGCCAACGAACTGACCGATGCCCGGATCCGACTGACCGTAACTTCGGGTCCCATCGGTCAGACCGATTCTCCTTCCCCGACGGTCCTGATCACCGCCGCCCCGTTTCAGCCGTATCCCCGCGAATACTACCAGAAAGGGATCCGGGTTATCCTGACCGATTATCGACAAAATCCATCCGATCCGATCACCGGCCACAAAACCACCAGTTACGGCTCGCGGCTTCTGGCCCTGCAGAACGCGCATCGGAAAAACGCCGCGGAGGCCCTGTGGTTCACCACCGAGAATTGGCTTGCCGAGGGCTGTATCAGCAATGTCTTTCTCGTAAAAAACAACGCCGTCACCACGCCTTCGCTGGAAACGCCGGTTTTGCCCGGTATCGCCCGAAAACACCTTTGCCGTCTGGCCCAGGAAATGCAAATCCCCCTCAACGAATCTCGCTTGACGATCAAGGACCTGCTCTCCGCCGACGAGGTGTTTGTCTCCAATGTCATCATGGGCGCGATGCCCGTCGTCGGCGTGGAAGCCCATACCGTCGGCGACGGCAAGGTCGGTCCGGTCACTCAAAAACTCATGGAGGCCTTTCATCATCGGATTTCCTCCGACACTCCCCAGGGATAAAACCATGAAAGTTCGCGACATCCTGCGACAACTCGATTCGATCGTACCGATGAAACTGGCCCAACCGTGGGACAATGTCGGCCTGCTGGTCGGCGACGCAGACCAGGCCGTCCGTACGATCCTGGTCACCATCGACATCACGGCCGCGGTCTTGGCCGAAGCCGTCCGTCGCCGCGCTCAGTTGATCCTCAGTTATCATCCCGTCCTCTGGGATGCCCTCAAGACGATTACCTCGCCGGGCCCCGGTTCGATCGTTCACGAACTGATCCGGCAATGTCTGTCCGTGATCTCCATCCACACCGCCTATGACGCTGTGATGGGAGGAATCAACGACCAGCTTGCAGAGATTCTTACTCTGAAAAACATAAAACCGATCGGAGACTTTGTCGAGGCGCCCGAAGGTCCTTTGTACAAATTGGTGACCTTCGTACCCGTCGAATCCGTCAATCGCGTCGCCGAGGCCATCTACGCCTCCGGAGCCGGTGCAATCGGCCGGTATTCGCATTGCGGCTTTCAAACGCCGGGTACCGGGACTTTCCTTCCCCTGTCCGGGGCCCGCCCCGCTGTGGGCCGCAGGGGAAAGCTCGAAAAAGTCGCCGAAATTCGTTTGGAATCCGTCGTCCCCTCCGACCGTGTCCCCGGCGTTCTGGACGCGCTGCGAAAATCCCATCCCTACGAGACGCCCGCCTTCGATTTGTTGCGCCATCATGATATGGAAAATCGCTGGGGCCTGGGCCGGATGGGAACTCTCCCCGAGCCGCTTTCCCTGGACCAAGTCCTCGCCAAAGTCAAACGGGCCACCGGTGCCGGCGCCGTCGGCCTTGTGGGGCCCGCCAAACGGCAGGTTCGTACCGCCGCCGTGTGCGCCGGGTCCTGCGGGAAACTGCTCAACCAAGTCATCGCCGCCGGTTGTGATCTGTACTTGACGGGCGAACTGAAACACCATCAGGCCGTCGCCGCCCGGGAATCGGGCCTGACTTGTCTGTGTCTGTCGCATACCGTCTCCGAACGATTTGCCCTCAAAAAACTCGTCAAGGCGTTGCAAAAAACGATTCCGGATGCGACAATAGTCCTCAGCCGGGTCGATGCCGACCCGTTTACCTGGAAACCGATATGACCGACGAAATCCATCAGGATGTGATTGACCAGCAGCCGTCGTCTTCCGACAACGGCTTGCCCCAACAAGCTCCGCCCTCATCGACCGACGCCTCGCTGGAATCGCTCCCGATATCCGGAACCGAATGGGTCGAATCCGTTCCGGATCAAACTCCGGCCGGCCAGCCCGTTCCTGCGGATTCGGTCGGTTCCAAAGACAACCAACCCGGACCGGCCTTTGTCGAAAAGGAAACTTCGCTGGAATCGGTCGTCGAGGCGATTCTTTTCGCCAGCGATGAACCGCTCTCGGCCGAGCGGATCGCCGGAATCGCCGAAATCAGCGCCATCAAACCCGTTCGCGAATCCGTCGAAGCCCTCAATTCCCAGTACGAACAGTCCGGTCGGGCGTTCCGCATCGAACAAATCGCCGGCGGATACCAGATGATGACCTTGCCTCACTACAATCCCTGGCTGAAAAAACTGTTGCGCAACCGGGCCGACAATAAATTTTCCCCGGCCGCCCTGGAGACCCTGGCGATCATTTCTTACAAACAGCCGATCATCCGCGCGGATATCGAGGCCATTCGCGGCGTCGCCAGCGGTGAGATCCTTCGGAGTTTGATGTACAAAGGATTGGTGAAAATCGTCGGCCGCGCCGAAGTGATCGGCCGCCCGATGTTGTACGGAACCACGCGCAAATTTCTCGAAGTCTTCGGCCTCAATTCGATTAAGGATCTCCCCAAGGTCGAAGAACTCAAAAACCCGCAGCCGTAATCCGCACGAGATTCTCGCATTCGTAGGATAATCGGCAATGGACGAGGATTGGCATGGACAACAAACAGGTACCGGTTTCCGTTTCCCAGCCGGTCAGCATTTCGGACGAAACCTTTATGCGCTTGATGTCGCGCCGATCGCAGGTTCTGTTGGCCGCCGCCCGGGATCTGCCCAAGGCCCATCGCCCCGACGACACCCTTCCCCGTCCGATGACCGGCCTGTTGTTCATGCAGGCCGTCGAACTCGAAGAGCTCCTGGACTCCTACGGCGCCCGAAACAACCGAAGGTGGCGCAGGTTCCGAACCCTGATCGCCACCCTCAAGCAATTCGCCGACATGGGCTACGAACTACTGCACATCCGGCACGCCCTGCCCAGTTACCATCTCCTGCCGATCGCTCAGGATTTTCCCGCCGCGACGACCGACACCCTGCGATTCATCAGCGGCGTACTGATTCGGGCCGGGGCGGCCTTATTGGAAGAAGCCCAACAGTTGAACATGGAATTGCCTTCCTCCGCCGGCGACAGTTTATACACCGAAGTCCTTCCGCCCGGTCGGCTGCCTCATGATATCGAAACTCGAAAGATCGATAATGTCTATGAAACCGTAACCCTCCTGGCCACCGAATTTCTGAATCTCGCCGATCAGAGTCGAATCCTGAGCCGTGCCGCCAAGCCACCCCAGGACCAGGTCATGACCTTTACCAGTTCCGTCAACGAGGAACTCCTTCGGCAACTCACCCAGCGGTTTCACAACCTTCAGTCTCTCTACGACACCTTCGTTTCCGACACCGATGTCGAGATGCTTGACGCCGATCTGGCAATTCTTCGCGGCCATGTGACCGTCGCGATGCACCTGCTGGAGGCCGGGACTTTGATGGCCCACTATTTCGAGCGTCATGTCCGCCGATCCTTCCAGCCCTGCCCCGAATCTCCGGCCGCGATCGTCAATCCCTATCGCCTCCTGACCGCCCTGATCGACTATGCGCTGGGCTTTACCATCGCGTATATTGAGCCGGCTCGTCGTCTTTGTCAGACCATGCTCAAACGCTATGTCGAACCCGGGCAGATCGAAGTCCCCATCCCCGTCTATCGCGGATTCCATGTTCGGCCCTCGACTCTCATCTCCTCGATCGTTCTGCACTACGGCACGGACATCGAGGTCCATCTCGGCAGTCAGGCCTGCAATGCCGCCATCCCCCTGGAGTTGTTCCGACTCAACGAAAAAATCAACGCGGAAAAACGACGATATCTGAACGCCCAGATCCAGGCCCGAAAACTCGCCGCCGAGGAGGTCGATCCCCTTCAGATCGCCGATGCCGTTCGCCGCGTGATCCTGACTCTGGCGGAAGAAGGGCTCATCGTCGTCTATGTTCAACCCCTGGAGTTTACCGAACAGGTCGGCACCGAGGATGATATCCTTCTCAAGTGCGTCGCCGCCGAGATCGCCCGTCTCCAGGCCGAGGGAAAAATCGACATCCTCACCGATGTCAAGGTGCGTTTCGTCGGCGACAAGCGCGTCCTCGAAGATATCCGGATCCTCGCCGAAAGCGGCTATGGCGAAGATCGCTTCGGCAACAATATCCCTCTTCCCCCCAAACTGTCGTATCTGAGTCGTTGATACCGAAATCAAAATCACTGTTCAGGAGGCGTAAAATGGTTCGATGGACAAGTAAACGGTACGGGAGTGGTATTGCGTGGTTTTACCTTTCGCTGTTGCTTTGTTTTCCCGTCGTCGTTTGTGCCGCCGAATCCCCGCAGGATCGCGATGCGCGGATGGCGTGGTGGCGACAGGCCCGTTTTGGGATGTTCATTCACTGGGGCCCGGTTGCCCTCAAGGGCACGGAAATCAGTTGGTCGCGAGCCAACTCCAACCCCGCCTGCCCCAACCGGGGCGAGATCCCCGTCGATGTGTATGACAACCTCTATAAACAATTCAACCCGACAAAATTTGACGCCGATCGTTGGGTCGCCATCGCCAAATCCGCAGGGATGAAGTATGTGGTCCTGACGGCCAAGCATTGCGACGGCTTTTGTCTATGGCACACGGAGGTATCCGAGTACGACATGGCCTCGACGCCCTTCGGCCGAGACATCTGCGCCGAACTGGCACAGGCCGCGAAGAAAGAAGGCCTCCGCATCGGCTGGTACTACTCGCCGATGGATTGGTGGGATCCGGATTTTCGCACGCCGAACAATGCCAAGTACCTGGCCCGGATGCACCAACATCTCCGCGAATTGCTCACCAACTACGGGGTCATTGACCTGCTCTGGTTCGACTGGGATAACGGCAAACCCCTTTACGATCAACCGACAACTTACGGCCTGGTCAAATCGCTGGCGCCGAAGATCATCATCAATAATCGCCTCGACATCGGCTCCGGTAACAGTGACCGCGAAATCCTCAGCCCCAATGCCGACTATTACACGCCCGAACAGGCCATCGGACAATTCGACAACCAGCGGCCGTGGGAAACCTGTATGACCCTTGGCACGCAGTGGTCCTGGAAACCTGACGACAAGATCAAATCCGTACGCGAAAGCATTGAGATCCTCGTCCGCTGTGTCGGCGGCGATGGCAACCTGTTGTTCAATGTCGGCCCGATGCCCAATGGCCAGATCGAGCCGCGACAGGTCCAAGTACTGGAGGGGATGGGCCAATGGCTGAAAGTCAACGGCGAAAGCATCTACTCCACCCGCGGCGGGCCGTACAAGCCGGCATCATGGGGTGCGTCAACCTATCGTGGCAATCGCGTCTTCCTGCACTTGCTTCCGGCTTCGAACAACACCCTGCGGCTTCCTAATCTTCCGTGTAAGGTCACGGCCTCGCATACGCTGGCCGGCGGCAAGGTCGTCCCCTTCACTCAGACCGCTGAAGGAATCGAGGTCTCCGTCGATCCCAAAAATCGCGACCCGCTCGATACCGTCGTCGTGCTCGAACTGGACAAGTCCGCCGAAACCATTGAACCTGTCACTATTCTCTTGTCTTCCCTGGCCACCGGTAAACCCGCCTCCGCTTCCAATATGTATCAAAACATGCCTGCCCATGGCGCTGATAAGGCCTTTGACGGCGATCCCGATACCCGCTGGGCCTGCGATGCCGGCGTTAAACAGGCCTGGCTCCAGGTTGATCTCGGCAAGGCAACGGCCTTCAACCGGGCCGTCATCAGCGAGGCCTACGACCGTATATGCCATTTCCGGCTTGAAAAACGCGAGGGCGAGGTCTGGACTCCCTTTTTTGAGGGCAAAAACATCGGCGAAAATGGCGTATTTGACTTTCCCTCCGTCACCGCCCAACAGATCCGCCTCAATGTCCTCGAGGCCGACGATGGCCCGACGATCTGGGAGTTCCAACTCCTGAACAAAAAGTGATCCCGCCCGTCTCGATTGGGCTTTCATCTCCAAATGAAAACCCCCGGCCGAACACCGGGGGTTTTGTTGTTCCGACAAAAGTCGGAATTTTTTGTCTTATCGATATTTATATTCTATTTTGTACACGATCAAGAATGTCGTGATCAACCTTTCCTCACTGGAACAGCTTGGGGGCAAACTCGTTGAGATATTCCCGCCAGTTGATCCAGGTGTGGGCGCCGTCGGTTTCCTTATAGATCACATCGAAGCCGTGATTCTTGAGCATCTCGACCGACGCCTGCGAGGTCTTGACCAGGAAATCGTCCTTGCCGGTGGCGAACCACAGCAGCTTGACCCCCTTCTTGAGGTCGGCATTGTCGAGCGTGTCTTTGCGCTGTTCCTCCCAGCTCGGACCCTGCGGCTGATTGCCGCCCATACCGCCGCCCATTCCGAAAATACCGGAGCTATAAACGCCGATATAGGCAAAATCGGCCAGATGGTTAAACGCGATGTTGAGCGTCTGCATCCCGCCCATCGATAGTCCCGCGATGGCCCGGTTTTTGGCGTCGGTCAGAACGCGGTAATGCTTTTCGACATACGGCCGGATATCCCCTTCGAAATCCTGCGTGAACTCATCGACCGGCAGCCGACCGCCACCGAAGGAAAACGGCCCCGTGTGTCCCGCCGGCATCACCACGATCATCGGCTTGGCCTTGCCCGCCGCGATCAGGTTGTCCAGAATGAATCCCGCCCGGCCCACCGTAGACCACGATGCGTCGCTATCCGAAGCGCCGTGCAGCAGGTAAAACACCGGATATTTCTGAGCGTCCACTTCATATCCCGGAGGGGTATAGATATGCATCCGGCGAAACCGCTTGAGCGACTGTGAATAGTAGGTCACCTGCGCCACCGCTCCGTGCGGCACCTGCTTGACATCGAACACATCCGACCCCGGCACGACAACCAAGCTCCAGGTATTGTTGTTCGATTCGCTGGTCGCCGGATTCCGCGGATCGATCACCGACACGCCATCGACATTGAAATTGTACCGATACGCGCCCGGCGCGACCGGGCCGATCTTGACTTCCCAGACGCCCTGCTCGTTTTTGGTCATCTCTTTGCCAGGGCCAATCTCCGGCATATCGCTACCGGTCAGCCGCACCGTCTCGGCTTTGGCGGCAAGAATGCGGAAGGTCACCTGTCGATCCGCCGCCACTTCCGGCGAGTTCACCATCGGCCCCTGCGGACCGCGCATTCGCGGCGTCTCGGCCGCCGGTTTGGCCGGAGTAGCCGCATCCGCCGCCGCCCAAACCAAGGCCGTCATCATCAGTACGGCCGTCACCGGCACAATCATTTTCAGCAGTTTCATCGTTCTTCTCCTTTCAACATGGGGTTTTCTTTTCCGACCGGCGACGATCGGTCGCCTTCAGCCGGATTTGGGTTCGGAAGGAATTCGGCGGGGATAAGGAATCGGTGATACGAGATAAATATCGGGCCAGCAACCTCAGTTCCCGGCCGGTAAACAGGGCCAGTACTCGATCGCGAATCACCTGCGTCCGGTCGAGGGATCGTTTCAAAACCTGACGCCCTTTCCGAGTCAGCGTCACCCTCCATGCCCGGCCGTCCGTGGGATGCCGCCGGCGCGACACAAGCCCCTGCTTTTCCAATAAAACCAGCATCGCTCGAACCGTGTTCGGATCCGAATCGGCCTTGCGAACAAGTTGCTGTTGGGTGATCCCATCCTCCTCCGACAGCAGAACCATCAGCACAAACTGGTCCGCCGTGATCCCGCACGGCTCCACATGTGCCGTCGTCTGCCGGTGCATCGAAAGATACGCCGACCGCAGCCCCATCGGTATGTCGTGTCGCGTCTCCATCCGGGCTTCCGCTAAATAGTACGCATACATACGATCGGAAACCCATTCTATCCTCCGCATCAACCCCCTGTCAACACAAATTCCCCGGATACCCGACCCCCGATCCCCGGCTTTTGATGGAAGTCCGCCTCTCCGGCTACCGTATGAAAAAAAGAGACCCCGCATTCGTAACGGGGTCTCTTGACAGTACCATTACATTTTACTTGATCGCCGAACCCATTTGTGGGACATTCAGGCCAGCGACCAATTGACCTTCAATACGCATCTCATTCTTACGGTTCGACGGCCTTATTTCCGCTTGCGAATCAGCGCCACTGCACCCAGCCCGAGCAACGACAGGGTCGCCGGTTCGGGAACGATGTTGATATTGTCATAATAGACCGACGAAGCGCCGTTTCCAAACAGATCAATGGCCTGAAGCGTTCCATGAACATTGTCGTCCCACTCGTGCGTGGAAAGCAGATTGCCGTTGTAGTACTCCGAGACGGAGTTGTTGGCCAGATCGATGAGGAACTTCAACTGGACCCATTGATCCTTGACCATGGCAAGGGTGGCGCCGCCGCCATTATCGGAAATGATCGTTCCCGCATTCATGTCGCAATTCAACTGGACCGACCAGTCGTACGGCCCGCCGTCGTTGTACTGGTTGAGCAGGATGAAATAGCTGCTTCCGGTGGCGTTGCCGGGAATGTACTGCATGGCCGTAAATTCCAGCGTCCCGCCCGAAAAGGCAAACTCATGCACAAGGTCGGAACTGGCAATGATCTCGACCGAATTGGCGCCGCTGACGGCCACGGCGTTCGATACCAGCGCTCCGGCTGCGGCGCTGTTATCCCAACCCTTCCATCCACCCTGGCCGACAATCTCTCCGGTGGCATAGGAATCGAAATTCTCCGTGAACAGAGCCGCGGAGGCGATGGATGATACCCCCAGAATTGCAATAAACAACATCACGACTTTCAAATTCTTCATAGCGTACCCTCCGAAAAAAGGAAACTGAAATGTACTACCTGAGGAGGGCTGGACGCAATCCGATATCGCTTCCATCACCATCCTCACCATTATCCTTGTCAAAACGCATGGAAATAAATCAAACGCTGTTTTGATTATTCCTATTATACAACGACCAGCCCCATTCACAATCAAAAAAACAAGGATATTCCTTGTTTTTGAAAAGATTTTTCCTCCCTGAATCGGTTACAATTGCAGCAAAAGGCGGGCCATATAACCTGAAAAATAACACTTTAAACCATTGATATACAAGAGGTTACAGAACAGATGAGACGGCCTGCAAAGAAACCTTATACCGACTTACCGAGTCCAGTACTGGACCAGACTCGCCAAATCATCCAAGTCGACATCGCCATCCGGTTCCCTGTCGGCCCCCATACAATCGGAAACAAGAGGACAATCGCAATGAGCCCAGAACGCAGCAAACAATGCAAAATCCTGCAGGTCAACTACGCCATCTTGATTCAAATCGGCCCGATGTACCTGGTTCAATATCGACTGAATCCATCCCCGATACGGGAGGAGTCGAACCGCCTCAAACTGATCGGGATCCGGCACAAGCGGAGCAGACTTCCGGGCAAACCACGCCTCGTAGGGAATCAGATATTGGGGGTCGTTTTCATGTCCCTCTTCATAATGGGCCTCCACGCGTTGGGACAAGCCGGCCAGTTTCCAGCCGGAACCTTTGGAAAGAAACCATCCTCCCCCGGAATCATACTGAGCGGGGATGCATTCGTAGGAAGTGGACCCCGGTAAAAACAGGCGGTCAAAATCGGCGACAAGGGTATCCTGGTTCTCCGTTCGACTGATTATCCGGTCGATTCGGTTGGTGCCAAAACGCAAAGTCGTATTGGCCAGATGATCATACGAATATCCGTACACGATCCCCGAGGTTTCGAGTTGCGCCCCGCGACCGTTCCCATATCCGGCTATCACAACCAAGGATCCGGTTTCTCCGGAACCTTCAAGGACGCCAACCGAGTGTTGGAAACGCGCCCCCTCCAATTCGGCGATGCAAAGATCCGCCAAATCGTGAAGCCACAACCGCCGAATCCCATAGGTCCGTCCGTCGATGACAACCGGAACGCCCATCCCCGTACCCTGGTGCCGGGTCGTGATCACGCAACGACTGGAAACGACGACACAGCTTGCGTTCTCCCCCCACCGCCCCACAACGGCTTGAGGGGGTCTGTCGGTCCAGACCGCAAGATTGGGATCGCCGCCGGGATGAACCACGATTCCCCAATTCAAGCCAAACAGCAAATACATCGCATGAAGGGAGTTCATAAGCCCGAATATCACCCTTTTCGTCGATCCCCGACGACGGGATTGAAAACGGATTGTGTACCGATCTCGTATCCGTTCACAGGCATTTTTCTGAAAATCCAAAAATGTTAAAATAGGCAATTT
>CAZXPW010000002.1:0-143555 GCA_964643355.1 uncultured Pirellulales bacterium | reverse complement strand
AGGCGCCAGTCGGCCAGGCCGAGCAGAGCGCCCAGCCCCAGCCGTCGCATGCCGGCGGAGGCGAAGCGCTCGGGAGCGTCAACACGGGCATCGTAGTCGGCCTTTGGCCCGGCAGGGTGGAAGCGGGCGTAGGTCGTGCGGTCGTACGATTCCTGGTAGAGCGTGACGCCGTCGATCCCGGCGCGGGCGATGGTTGCGTACTCTTCCTGCAATAATGGGTAGATTTCGGCGGATATTGTGCTGAAGCGCGGGCGAAGGCGCGCGGCGAGGTCGCAGAGGTAGTCGGTGGTGACGAAGGACGGGTCTTCTCCGCTGACCAGGAGGATGTTGCGGAAGCCCTCGGCGGCGAGGATGTCGGCGTCGGCGAGGGCCTGGTCGATGGACAGGCGCACTCGCGGGCCGTGATGCGTGCGATTGAAGCCACAGTAGCGGCAGGAGTTTATGCAGGTATTGGAGATATACAATGGAGCGTATAACTGGATCGTACGGCCGAAGCGCCGGGCGGTGATTTGTTCGGCAATCACAGCCATCTCTTCGAGGAAGGGTTCTGCGGCCGGGCTGACCAGGGCCGTGATCTTGTCGAGCCAGTATCGGCCAGACTTGTCGGCGAGGGCGCGGCGGACCTCGTCACTGGTGACGGCGTCGAGGCGACCGGACCATACGGAGTGATCGTCGAGACGGAGCCGGCTCAGAATGGAGGCGATGGGGGTCATGGCTTGTCGTCCCGCAGAAAGCCGGTCAGTGGGCTGGAGGCGCAAGCCGTTCGTTGCCGCGGGGCGCCTCCGGCCAGGCGCGCGGCGCGGCCGGCCTCGACGGCGAGCTTAAAGGCGCCAGCCATGGCGACGGGATCGGCGGCGGCGGCGATGGCCGTGTTGACCAGAACGGCGTCGGCGCCGATCTCCATGGCGTCCGCGGCGTGGGAGGGCAGTCCCAGCCCGGCATCGACGACGACGGGGACGGTGGCCTGCTCAATGATGATCTCCAGCGAGGCCCGCGTCTGAAGCCCCTGATTGGAACCAATCGGGGCCGCCAGGGGCATAACGGTCGCCGTACCGACATCCTGAAGCCGCTTTGCGAGAATCGGATCGGCGTTGATGTAGGGCAGCACGACGAAGCCATCCTTGACAAGGATCTCGGCTGCTTTGAGGGTTTCCGGGCCATCCGGCAATAGATAATAGGGATCTGGAGTAACCTCCAGCTTGACCCAGCGGATGCCAGCGGCGGCGCGGGCCAGACGCGCCAGCCGTACGGCCTCGGCCCCATCGCGGGCTCCGGAAGTATTGGGCAACAGAAGATATTGGTTGCGGTCGATGGCGGCCAGGAGGTTGTCGTTTTCGTTTTCGATATCGACACGACGGAGGGCGACGGTGACCATCTGCGTACCGGAAGCGGCGATGGCGCGGGCCATGATGTCGTTGGAGGCGTATTTGCCGGTGCCGATGAACAGACGCGAAGTAAACTCGCGGTCGGCGATTTTGAGTGTGTCCATCTTATCCGCCTCCGACGAAACGGACCAGTTCGATGGATTGGCCGGGCTGGAGGGCGGCGGAGGCGAAGTCTTTGCGTTCGACGATGCGACCGTCAATCTCGGCCACGACGGTGGCTTGGTCGATCTTCAGTTCGACCAGCAAATCGGACAGCGTTTTGGGAAGCTTGTCCGAAGCGAATTGTTTGTCGATTCCATTGATTCGTAATGTCGTGTTCATTGCGGACTCCGTCAAATTTCGGCCCCGGCGTTGCGGTGCGCCCAGAGGGATTGCAGACTGGGATCAAGCAACAACTCGATGATCGCGTTGGCCTGATGGTGGGCCGCGATGCCGACTCGAGCGGCGGTCATAGGAATACCGGGTCCGACGCCGCTGACGCTGTCGCCGACGAGGACATGACGACGATGAATTCGGCGGGTAACGATGTCGTTGCTGCGGCCGTATCCAGCCAATCCGCTGACAGAAACCACGGCCGTATCGGGCATCCGCGACAGGACGGTCTCGACGAGCATTTGTTTTTGGTCGCTTCTGTCGAAACACTCGGCGACGACATGACAGCCGGCGAAAATTTCTGGGATGTTGTCGGGCGTGAGGCGGACTTTGTGCCCGACGAGATCGCTATCCGGGCGAATTCGAAGGAGGTTTGTGATGGAAGCGTCAACCTTGGGATGGCCGATTTGGTCGAAAAAATACTGCTGTCGATTAAGATTGGGCTCTTCAACGACATCAAAGTCGGCCAGGATCAGCCGGCCTGCGCCGGTTCGCACGAGGGCGACGGCCACATTCGATCCCAGGCCGCCCAGGCCGGCGATGCCGATCTGCGAATTCTTCAGCTCAAAAAATACGGTTGTCATCATGCACCAACGAAAAAAAGCGTCGGCATACCGGCCGACGCTTCATGCTCGCCTTAGTATGCCTCCCTACGCCGGCATTACCCAGATCAGGTACGAAGGGTTGTCGCATGGCTTGCGACTCTCAGCTTTCGCCATCCGGCGATTGCTCCCCTGGCACAAAACTCGTTACGATGAATTGTACGGCGGGTTTACAAAAATACAAGGAAAAGTCTGGGGGCATTGAAAAAAGTGGAAATGCTGTTATAATCTTGGTGTCTTCAGGAGTGGAAATCCGATTTTTCTGAAAGCAAATCGACTTTATGATCCGACAAACATGGACATTTGTGAAGGAATATCTTCGTGCCCCCCAGACGATCGGGGCGGTGGCCCCCAGTTCGCGCGGGCTGGCGGAGTTGATCGTCGATCTGGCGGGGGTTCGGAATGCGGAGGTGATCGTGGAGTATGGGCCCGGGACAGGGTCGTTCACGCAGCGGATCCTGGAGGTCAAGCGGCCGGAGGCAAAGTTTGTGGCAGTGGAGTTCCATCCGACAATGGCCGAACAGTTGCAGCGGCGATTTCCAGAGTTGGATGTGGCGAAGGATTCAGTGGCCAACTTGGGCGCGATTCTGAGCGAGCGGGGGCTGGGGAAGGTCGATAGCATCGTGTCGGGATTGCCGTGGGCGGCGTTTAACGCCGAATTGCGGGATCAGCTTCTGGAAGCGACTCTATCGGTCTTGAAGCCGGGTGGGCAGTTTGCGACCTTTGCCTATCTGGAAGGGTCGATCCTTCCGGCCGGGCGACGATTCCGACGAAAAATCCGACGGTTGTTCACGGAGGTCCATTGCTCGCCGATTGTATGGGCAAATCTCCCGCCGGCATTCGTGTATGAGTGCATACGGTAATCCTCCGTCCCAACAAGCATCCGGTTTTGTCGAAAGTCGCCAAATCAAATCTCAAATCTTGATGCTCAACCCACCCCTGCTTGCATATTTCGTTTGATGCCATATTTTTTGATTTTCTCTATTGCATAAAAGGCCAATCTCGGATTCAATTTGTTGGCTAAATAACTTTATGCGGCCACAACAAGAACAATTACTGACTTTTGATTAAGGTGATGATAATGTCCTTGGGCAAAATACTTCGCAGTAAACGGGAAGAATCCGGTATGACCTTGGATGAAGTCGCCTTCAAAACTGGTTTTTCCAAACCTTATATTTCCACGATTGAAACCGGACGAGTGAAGAATCCTCCCAGCGATGACTTGTTAATCAAGTTGGAACAGGTTCTCGGGTTTGAACCGGGTCTCTTGCGGCACATCGCACATTTGGAACGAATGCCTTCCGATATTCGCAGGGATTTTGAACAAACCGACGCTCAGAATCGCCGCCTCCGTCAGGTGATTCGGAATATGATGGAAAACAAACCCGTTACCGAAGATCTTTCCTCCCTGTTGTCCGATCAATCCTCGCTATCAAACCATTCGGCTTATTCGATGACGGCGGGGCAGATGATCCCCGTCGTCAACAAGGTTTCCGCTGGCTATCCCGTCGAGTTCACCGATATGGGTTACCCGGTCGGAATTGCCGATGAGTATGTCCGATGTCCGGATCTTCACGACCCCAACGCGTTCGCTGTACGGGTCGTCGGCGATTCCATGGAACCCAAGTTTCGACAAGGAGATATCGTCGTTTTTTCTCCGTCGGTAGCCGTCCAGAACGGGGATGACTGCTTTGTGCGTTTTGTTCATCCCCACGAAAGCACCTTCAAACGGGTCTTTTTTGAGAACGACAACAAGATACGCCTTCAGCCGAGGAATGAAACTCATCCGCCATTGTTTGTCCAGGCGGATCGAATCAATGGAATTTTTCGGGCCGTTATCCGATATGAACAGCTCTAAAGGAACGAAGAAAGCCCCCAGGAAGGCGGTTTTTGCTGGATTTCCCCGCACAACCGTCTATAATTCGGAGTTCATGTGCAGGGTGGCCGCATGACGGCGCAGGGAATGCGTACCATCGGTTGTCCAATTCCCGTGACCCCGCCGACGGATGTATCGCCAAACAAGGAAACCCATGAGTAAACAGTCTGGATGGTTAGGGATGGTAGCGGTCGTGCTGTCGGCCGGGGCTTGGAGTTCGGTTTCGGCCGCCCAGGACGCGTCTTTTGCCGGCCAGGATTTGCATCTGTCCGGAAAAACGATGCGGGTTTCTCGTGGATCCGATCCCGAAGAAAATCATATCCTGATCTTTGAAGACGGGATGACCTTGCGCCTCGGCGACAACCAGTTATCCGGCGATAAAGCGGTCGTGCTGATCACGCCGATCCACTCGGAGCATCGGGGTATTCGGCATAGCGATTATGATGTTCGCGTGTACTTGGAACACAATGTCACCGTCGTTCAGGGAAAGGCCGCGAGGACTTCCGGAGTTGACAATCAGGTCTTGAACCGCGGCCAGGCCCTGGTTGCGCGATTCCTGGTGATCGGCCAGATTTTTGCCGAAGCCGAAACACAAACCCCCGCCGGAGAAGACGAAATTCGCCGGATCGAATTGTGCCAGCGAGCCCTGTCCGCAGCGGCGCCGATTCGCAGCGAACCGTATATCCGCAAAGAGGCGCAGATCCCTCCGTTTCAGCGACCGGTCGCCGTCCTGACACCGGAAAAAGGCAAACCGCGATCCCCCTCGGGGTTGTTCGACCCGCTGACAGGAGGTGAAACTCCCCCGATGGAAGAATCGGTTCCCGCGGTCGAAACGGCGTCGGTGGATCAGACCGTCAACATCGCAGGGTTATGGGATCCGGCCCCGAAAATCCAGAACGCGGATATGGGCAACGGCCGGTTTGCGGCGACGGTGATCGGTCGGTTTTACCTCTGGCAAAAACGGGACGATCGAGGCGGTTTAATTGAGTTCCAGGCGGATAATGCCGTTATTTTCCACGCCGAACCCAAATTCGGCGAAGACTCCAAAAGCCGCAGCGACGGCGTTCTGGCCGCCGGTCGAGTCAGCGCCATATATGTCCGCGGCAACATCGTGATGACCGAGGGCCCCCGCACGATTCGTTGTCACGAGATGTATTATGATTTTGAAAATCATCGGGGTTTTGCCATTCAGGCGGAAATGCGGACCTATGATCCCAAACGCGAACTTCCAATCTACCTGCGGGCTCAGCAACTCCGCCAGGTTTCCGAATCGGCATTCGAGGCCGAACAGATCACTCTGACCACCAGCGAATTCTACCTTCCGCAGATTTCTCTGAACGCCTCGCGAATGGTCCTGACGGACACGACTCACATCGATTCGCGGACCCAGGCCGGACCCGACAAGAAAAGCTATGACGGAATGCTCTACGATGTGGACATGAAAGTGGGCAGCGCCACGATCTTCCGATGGCCGAAGCTTCACACGGATTTTATTCGGCCGGATGTCCCCATTCGACGGTTGCAGATCGGCGACGATTCCGATTATGGCACGACGATCCAGTCGCAATGGCACCTGGCCCGTCTGCTCGGCTGGAGAGAACCCAAGGGGATGGACTCCAATCTGGCCATCGATTACTACAGCGAACGCGGCGTCGGGGCCGGGATCGAAACCGAATATCAGTTTGACAAGTCGTATGGCGAAATGATCGGCTATATTTTGACCGACCGTGGCACCGACGATCTGGGCCGCATCACCAGCCGCAAAAACATCGATCCCGGCGAAGATGTCCGCGGGCGATTCACCTTCCGTCATCGGCAGTATTTGCCCTACGACTGGCAATTGACCCTGGAAGCGGGGTACTTGTCGGATGAAAACTTTCTCGAATGGATGTACCAGGATGAGTTCAATACCGGCAAATCCCAGGAAACGCTTGTTCATTTGAAGCGGATTCGGGATAATTGGGGGTTTTCGTTCCTGAACAAATTCCGCATCAACGATTTTGAGACGATGACGGAGGAGCTTCCGACCGCCGAATTCCATTGGGCCGGCCAGTCGTTCTGGGACGATCAGTTGACATTTTACAGCGATACTCAGGCCAGCCGGATGCGGTACCGTCGGGGGAACGACAAGGTCGGGACCGAACCCGGTGAGTTTTATACCTACTTTAGTTCGCGCAATGAAGTCGATTTGCCGCTTCGGGTCTATACCGCCAAAGTCGTTCCGTATCTGGCTGGCACCTATGGATTCGAGGACCAGTTGGGATATCGAACGCGGCTGGATAACACGATCGTTCCGATCCGCGACCGGGAGGACAATGTAACCCTTGGCGAGATCGGCGTACGGGCATCGACGCAGTTCTGGAAGGCCGACCCCTTTGTTCAGTCGCGGTTCTGGGATATTAATGGATTGCGGCATGTCTTTACTCCGCATGTGGAGGCGGCGGCCTTTGAAGCCAGCGATGAGGTGTCCGATATGCGCGACATGGCCAACTTCGGATTGTCGCAGCGTTGGCAGACCCGTCGAGGTCCCCAGGAAAAGCTTCATACTCTCGACTGGATCCGGTGGGATGTGGATGCGACTTGGATTCATGAAAACGCCGACCCCTCGGCCGGACCGTGGGACCTGGCCTGGACCAACCCCTCGATTCCCATGGCCGTGCGACGATCGCTCGGGGAGTATGGAGTCTTGCGGGATTCGGTCAGCAGCGATTTCGAGTGGCGCATCAGCGATACAACCACGATTCTCAGCGACCTGATGTATGATATCCGCAGCGGTTATCCGCAGCAGGTCAACATTGGAGTCTCCCGATATGTCTTTCCGGACCTGAGTTACTATGTCGGCAGCCGTTACCTGCGACCGGTCGTCATCGACATCCGTCCGCCGGAGAACGACAAAACGATCCACGAAGAAGGATCGCATTCATTTGTGACGGCCCTCGCCTATAACCTTAACGAACGCTATACGGCCATCGTTTCGCAGGAGTACAACTTCGATTATGGCACGAGTATCCGCAATGAAGTGACGCTGTTGCGCCGGTATCATCGGATCTTCTATGGATTTTCGTATTCCATCGACGCCCTTCGGGACCGTCAGTCCTTCATGTTCAGTATCTGGCCGCAGGGCGTCAAGGAGCTGACCGTTGGCTCGCGACGATATTATGGAGTCAGCGGTCCGTTGCGGGAAGAATAACCGAATCAGGACCCCGGGATTGTGAGAAACCCAAATAACGGAAACAGGAAAATCGTTCTCGTAAGGAGCACAATATGCCGTTAGTCAGCACCAGGAAAATGTTTCAGATGGCGTACAAAAACGGATACGCCGTCGGCGCGTTCAATGTCAACAACATGGAGATCACCCAGGGGATCGTCGAGGCGATCGCGGAAGAACAGGCCCCGCTGATCCTGCAGATCAGCAAGGGCGCCCGCGAATACGCCAAGATGAGCTATCTGCGGGGGATCATCGATGTCGCCGTCAAGGAAAACCCCGGAATCCCGATCGCGGTCCATCTGGATCATGGCGATACCTTCGAGATTTGCAAACAGTGTGTGGAGGATGGATTCACCTCCGTGATGATCGACGCCTCGCACCACCCCTACGAAGACAATGTCAAGTTGACCAGGCAGGTCGTCGAGTATGCCCACTCCAAAGGGGTCGTCGTCGAGGCCGAACTCGGCCAGCTCGGCGGGATCGAGGAACATGTCAAGGGCGTGGACGATGTTTCGGCGCATCTGACCGATCCCGATCAGGCCGTCGATTTTATTAAACGGACCGGCTGCGACTCGCTGGCTCTGGCCATCGGCACCAGCCATGGCGCTTACAAATTTAAAACCGCGCCCAAACTGGCTTTTGATGTCATTGATAAGATTCGCAAACTGGTTCCGGGGTTTCCGCTGGTCATGCACGGCTCCAGCAGCGTGCTGCAGGAATTCAAGGACCTGATCAACAAATACGGCGGCAAGATGCCCGATGCGATGGGCGTTCCGGAAGAAGCGATCAGCAAAGCGGCCAAGATGGGCGTCTGCAAGGTCAATATCGACACGGATCTGCGAATGGCCCTGACGGCCAAGATCCGACAGGTTTTCGCGGAAAAGCCCGGCGAGTTCGATCCGCGGAAATACCTTGGTCCCGGGCGCGAAGCCATCAAGAAAATGGTCAAGCACAAGCTCCATGTGCTGGGCTGTGCCGGTAAGGCCGCCGAATGCCTGTAATCAAAAAGCGAGACTCGTTCTCTCGCCACTGAATCGTCTCCGGAAGGTCGTCGGTCACGCCAGAACGGGATCGCGATCGGCGACCTGACGGAGAATTTCGTCCAGACAAATTGAAATGGGGTTGGTTTCTTGAATACAAAGAGAATCTTCTGTCGTCTGATTGGAATAACGGCATGGATGATTTTGCCCGTGGTTTTGGGAGGATGCGAACCCCCCAAAGATACGCCGGCCAATCCTTCCAAAACCGCAACGGCCGATCCGGAGTCGGCGTCGCGGGGGCTTTGCCAGATCGCCGCCGAAATCCAGAGAGGGGATTTTACCCGCGCCGAGCAGATCCTCGATCAGATTCCATCGGACCAGCGAAACGCTTCGGTCGAAACGCTTGACCAGATCATACGCGAATACCAGCGAATCGAGTCCAATCGGCGGGCCCGAAAGGAAAAAGCGCTGGCCGATCAGCTCGCCCAAATTGAGAAGCTCAGAAAGAAATACGAGCCCGATGTCGCCGCGGATCCCAATCAGATGAGCGAGATTCTGGCCGAGGTCATCAAGACCCGCGAGTACACCGACCAGTCCCAGAGGGAAGTCCTGCTGGAAAATCCCTTCGTGCGCAAGGTGGTCGCTCGGGCCCGGGAGAAGGGAAAGCAACTGGCCGACGAGGGCAAATGGGTTGACGCCTATACATCCGGGTTTTACTGGCTGACCTCATTGTACGAAGATTCGGCCGAGTATAAGCAATTCGCCGAGCAGTTGACCGAAATGGCGACGATCGAAATGGCCCTGCAGGACGACAGTTGCGGCGCCACGAGCAAAGACCGTCACGCGGGGATCAAACCGGATATGTTTCTCAAGGCGATCAATGCGCTGGATGTCTACTATGTCAGCCCGATCGATTATTCGGAGATGGCCAGGAAATGCGTGACTCGCTGTCGTCTTCTTGGGGAGGTCTTGATGCGCTCCAAGGCCAAGCTGGCTTTTTCGGCGGACATGAGCAAGGCCGAATCGTGGATCGCGGAAATTGACAAAATCGAGAAATCCCGCGCCGCGGAAAAAGAAGCCAACAAGAACCGGCTGCTGTTGCTTTTCGACGAAGTGCTGGCCCTCAATGAGATTTCGCTCGGACTGCCGAAGGAAATCATCGTCGCGCAGTTTACCGAAGCGGCTCTTGCCTCGCTGGATCCATTTACCAATCTCATCTGGCCCTGGCAAGTCAGCGATTTTCAGAAGAACATGACCAAGCAGTTCACCGGAATCGGAATCGAGATTTCCAAGGCGACCGGCGTTTTGAAAGTCGTCAGCTTGTTGCCCGACACCCCCGCTTACAGTTCCGGACTGGACGCGGAGGATATAATCACGGCCGTTGACGGCGAACCCACCAAGGACATGAGTATTTTTTGTGCCGTCAGCAAGATCACCGGTCCGGAAAATACGCAGGTCACCCTGACGGTCAGACGCGCCGTCACCAAGAAGGTCGAAGAGATCACCATCACCCGCAAACGGATCATCGTCCCCCCCATCCGCGGCTGGCAGCGGGATGAAAACGGTGCCTGGCGATATATGCTTGATCAAAAGGCGGGTGTCGGATATCTGCGGATCACCGACTTTACCGAAAGCGTTGTCGAGGATGCCGACCGGGTATTGAAAGACATGGAAAATCAGGGCCTCAAAGGCCTGATCCTCGACCTGCGGTTTAATTCCGGCGGCTATCTGGTCAGCGCGTCCGGAATCGCCGACCTGTTTTTGGACAGCGGCCTGATCGTCAAAAGCAAACCGCGGCAAGGTTTTTCAACCTTCGAAACCGCCAAAAAGGCCGGAACCCATCCGAATTATCCGATCGTGATTCTGATCAACGGACAGTCGGCCAGCGCCTCAGAAATCGTGGCCGGGGCTCTCCAGGATGAAAAATACAAACGGGCCGTCCTAGTCGGCAGCCGCACCTACGGGAAAGGCAGCGTGCAGGTGGTCGTTCCCTATACCGGGGACGGATCTCAGCTCAAATACACGATGGCGTATTATTATCTGCCGTCCGATCAGCCCGTAAAGAACCGCCATGTCATGGAAAAGATCGGGCGCAAGGACTGGGGCGTCGCTCCCAATGTGGAAGTGGAATTGAAACTCAATGAATTGCAGGAAATGATCGATGTTCAGCGGTCCAATGATGTCCTTGCCAAGGCCGATCACGATCAGTCCAATCCCGTAAAGCGATATTCGCTGGCCGAGACCCTCAAGTCGGATCCCCAGCTCGAAGTGGGGATCCTGGTTCTCAAAGCCGGAATGATCCAGGCCGGAATCGATCTGCCGTCGGCGACCGAACCGACGGCCTCCACGAAGTGAGAGACGCTGAACCATGCACCATAAAGGGTTGAACAAGCTGGAACAACAACGCCGCGAGAAGTTGGAAAAACTTCGGCAATTGGGCGTCGATCCCTACGGAGGCCGATACGATGGGACGGAAGCGGCAGAATCGGTTCGCGGCCGGTATGTGGACAATCAGGAAGGGCAACGGGCCTGTGTCGCCGGTCGGATTACCCTCCTTCGCGATATCGGCAAGTTGGTGTTTATCACCCTGCGGGACTGGAGCGGGGCCATCCAGTTGGGCATCAGCAAACAGTTGCTCGCCGCCCAGTGGGATATCGTTAAGCTGCTGGATCTCGGCGATCTGATCGCGGCCGAAGGTGCGCTGGGCCGGACCAAGACCGGCGAGTTGACCATCTGGGTGGATCGATTTACGGTCATGGCCAAGGCCTTGCTTCCTCCGCCCGAAAAATTTCACGGTCTGGCCGATGTAGATCTGCGGTATCGCCAGCGCTATGTCGATTTGTGGGCCAATCCCGAGGTGATGGTTCGATTCCGTCAGCGGTGCCGGATCCTGGATTCCATCCGCCGTTTCCTGCAGGATCGGGGATTTGTCGAGGTGGAAACGCCGATGATGCAGGCGATCGCAGGCGGAGCGGCGGCCCGTCCTTTCATCACCCACCACAATGCCCTGAATATCGACCTGTATTTGCGGATCGCACCGGAACTGTTTCTCAAGCGTCTGCTGGTCGGCGGAATGGAGCGGGTCTTTGAGATCAACCGCAATTTCCGAAACGAGGGGCTGAGCACGCGGCACAATCCCGAATTTACGATGATGGAGCTGTATCAGGCCTATGGCGATTACCACGCCATGATGGAAATGACCGAGTCCCTGATTACGACGCTGGTTGGGCAACAGGGTTCCGACGATACGCTTCCCTTCGGCGAATTACAGATTCGATACACCCGGCCGTGGCGCAAAGCCCGATACGCGGATCTGATCCAGGAATACGCCGGCTGTTCGATCGACGACCTGGCGGCGATTCGGGCCAAAGCCCGGTCGATGGGCATCGCCGAAGGCGGAATGGACGACGCGGTGGTGATCAATGAGGTCTTTGAAGGCAGCGTGGAACATCATCTGGTCGATCCGACTTTTGTTCTGGATTATCCGTCGGCGTTGTGCCCTCTGACCCGCAGAAGCAAAACCGATCCGCGATATGCCGAGCGGTTTGAACTGTATATTGGGCGGATGGAAGTGGCCAACGCTTATACCGAACTGAACGATCCTCAGGTCCAGGAGGACAACTTCCTCCGGCAACTCCGGGGCCAGACCGAGACGATGGCCACGATGGACGAAGATTTTGTCACCGCGCTGAAATACGGGATGCCGCCGGCGGGGGGGCTGGGGATCGGCATCGATCGGCTGATCATGCTGTTGACAAACGCCACGAGTATCCGGGATGTCATTCTGTTCCCGTTGCTCAAGCCCGCCCCGGTAGAATCACCTGAGGACCCCGTTGCGGAGTAAACAATCCCTCCGGATCGTCCATCCGGGGAAATTGGGGATAAGGGAGTACAGACAATACGGCAATGAATGTGCTCAGCATGTTTCTGGCTTGTCGATATCTTCGTCGCCGCAGGATCGTGCTGTTGAGCGTTGCGGCGGTTGCCCTGTCCTGTGCTCTGCTGATTACAGTGGCGGGATTGTTCACCGGGTTTATTGACGCGTTTGAGAGCAGCGCCACGCGGCACATGGGGGATGTCCTCTTGACGGCGCCGTCGGACCTGCGGATTCCGAATTATTCCGGTCTGATCGAATCCCTGCAGTCCGATCCGCGCATCCAGGCCGCTACCGCCGTCCTGCAATCGCAGGGTTTGCTCCTGCTTGGACAGGGGAAAGTACGGGCCGTTCAGGTGTGGGGTATTGAACTGCCCCGAAGAGCGGCCGTCTCGCCGATAAAGGAATTTCTTCTCCGACAAAAAAACAATTCCTCGGAACCTTCCTTTGCCATGGATGGCGTTACCCCCGGCGAAGAGGGGTTTATCGGGATCGGCGTTGCGGCCTTGCCCGATGAGAAAACCGATGAATATGATTTCGACGCGATTCGTTCCGAGATCATCGGCAGCCGTGTCCCGTTGACCACCGGCGCCGCTCGATCCGTCGAAGTCCCCGAGGCAGGGGACGATTCCGGCGGGAGTCAGCCGAACTATATCCGAAAGGTGATTCGTTTCACGGTTACGGATGTGGTGTTCACCGGCATGTACGATCTGGATCAGAATTTCATCTATCTTCCGATCGAGTCTCTGTCTTCAAAGTTATACCCGGATAATCCGCCGTTGGCCGACCGGATCCAGATCCGCCTGAAAGGGAATATCAGCGTCGAAGAGGGGATTGCGGCCGTCAAACGGTGCTGGCTTGATTGGGCCGAAAAACAGGGCCTTCTGTGGGCGGACTATGCCAAGGTTGATTCTTCCAGGGCCTTGCAGGCCCAGTTGATCGCCGAATATCACAAACAGATGCAGATGTTGTTGATGATTTTCGGGCTGGTCAGCGCGGGAGTGGTTTTGTTGGTGTTTTGCATTTTTTATCTGATTGTCATGACCAAGCAAAAGGATGTCGCCATCCTCAAAAGCTGCGGACTCGGATCGACGGCGGTAGGGGGACTCTATGTATTCTTTGGACTGGCGATCGGAGCGGTCGGCGCGGGACTGGGAATCGTTCTGGGATATGTCATCACGCTCAATATCAACACGATCGAACGCTGGATCAGCATGGCTTTCGGCCTGAAACTTTGGAAAAGCAGCACATATATGTTCAGTCGAATCCCCAATCAAATGGACTGGGATGCCGTCGTTTGGATTTCCCTGGCCGCGATTCTGGCTGCGGGGATCGGGTCCCTGATTCCCGCCGCGGCTGCCGCCCGGGTCCGGCCCGTCCGCCTGCTTCGGTACGAATGACCATGATTCAATGGATTCTGGCATCGCGATATGTATGGAAACGGCGAATCTCGCTTCTGGCGATTACCGCCGTCGCCCTGTGCGTATTCATTGTCGTCGTCGTAATGACCGTCATGAATGGTTTGGTCGGGGAGTTTCGCGGTAAGAATCACCGATTCGTCGGCGACTGTGTTGTTGGCACCGAATCACTGGTGGGTTTTGCCTATTCCGACGAGTTCCTGGCCCTGCTCGATCGTCAGGATTTCATCGAAGGCGCCTCCCCGGTCGTCCGGGGATTTGGCCTGTTGACCCAGCCGGGGGCGGAATGGAACATGGGGGTGGAAATCTGGGGGCTGGATCTAGCCCGACATATCCGGGCGACGGATTTCGCCGCGACGCTTTATTATCATCGTCAGAATCCGACTGCGGCGTTTGTACCTTCCTACAATTCCTCTCTTCCCGGCTGCATTGTCGGCATTGATATGCTGCCCGGCAGCCGAAATCCGGATGGAACCTATTTCCATCCCCCACAACCGAGGCAATATGAATTGGTCGTCAGCGGCTTTCCCTTGACGCCCAAAGGAGGTCTGGCGCGAGCGGGCACCGATCTGGTCAATACGCTGCATGTTTTTCTCAGCGATGACAGCCACAGCGGTCTGGTCAAGATCGACGGCCGGGTTGTCTATCTGCCCTTCGAAACCGCTCGAGAACTCTTCGGTATGGCCGGCAGTATCCCGCGAACCACCGCGATCCATATTCGGTTTCGACCCTCCGTCGGATTGGATGAGGGATGTCGCAGGGTCGATCAACTCTGGAACGAATTTGCTCAATCCTGTCGCGACCGCCAATACGCCTATCATCTCGATGGAGTGCGCGTGCAAAGCTGGATCGAAAATCGTCGCGCGGCCATCGCTCCAATGGAAAAAGAGCAGACCATGATGATCTTTTTGTTTCTGATGCTCGGTCTGATTACGGTCTTTATTATCTTTGTGGTCTTTTACATGATTATCAGCCACAAAAGCAAAGACATCGGCGTGTTGCGAAGCGTGGGGGTTTCGCCGCTGGGGGTCTTGACAATGGTGTTGCTCTTCGCGACTCTGGTTGGGATCCTCGGCGGCAGCGTCGGAATCGTCGCCGGCTCGGCATTTCTCACAAAAGTCAACGACATCGAAGACTGGCTCTATCAAACCCGGGGTTGGCAGGTCTGGAATCGAAGTGTCTATGCTATCGGGGATATTCCCAACGAAATCCATGTCCCGGTCCTTGTCGTGATCGGATTCTCGGCGCTGGCCGCCTGCTGGCTGGGGGCTTTGTTTCCCGCTTTGCAGGCCGCGAGAAAACGCCCGATCGAAACCCTGCAGGCAGGAATACTGGAATGAATCGAGATCGGAAATCCCCATGAGCGGAATCCTGACAACCAAGGGCGTGTACAAATCCTATCGAATGGGATCCAATGTCCTGGAGGTCCTGCGAGGGATTGACTTTGAGGTCCAGGCCGGAGAATTTGTCGCGATGGTCGGGGCCTCCGGCAGCGGCAAGAGCACATTTCTCCATATCCTCGGGGCGCTGGATACCCCCGACAAGGGCGATGTGATCTTCGACGGTCAGCATCTGACCGGTCTGAACGCCGCGCGGTTGAACGAATATCGCAACCGATCCGTCGGATTCGTGTTCCAGTTTTATCATCTTCTGGATGAATTGGATGTGGTTGAAAACACGGTTCTACCCGCGATGGCGGCTTCAAACATCCTGAACTGGTCCGCACGGCGCGGTCCGGCCCGTCAGCGGGCGATCGACCTCCTGAGACGATTTGGACTGGGGGAACGACTCAAACACAAACCCTTCCAGTTGTCCGGCGGGGAACGCCAGCGGGTCTCAATCGCACGGGCCCTGATGAATCGCCCGATTCTGCTGCTGGCCGACGAACCCACGGGCAATCTTGACTCAAAGACGGGAAATGATATACTCAATGTTCTGGAAGCATTGAATCGTGAAGGCCAGACCATTCTCATGGTCACCCACGACGACCGGATCGCCGGCCGGGCGCATCGCGTGGTTCGGCTGGCTGATGGTCGAATGGTCATGAACCGCTCGTAAGAGTTTGGGTTCCGGGTTCGGAATGACGCGCGGCGATGAGAGAATTTTGCGGAGAAACACAATGTCGAAAATCTGGCTGGATGGGAAATTGGTCGATCGCCAGGATGCGAAGATCTCCGTGTTTGATCACGGATTGTTGTATGGAGACGGCGTCTTCGAGGGCATCCGCGTCTATGCCGGAAAGGTGTTTGAGTTCGCCGCACACATTCGGCGTTTATACGAATCGGCCCGGGCGATCCGCCTGGAAATCCCGATGGAACCCGAGGCCATGATTCGGGCGGTCGAGGAAACCGTCCAGGCCAACAACATCAAAAGCGGGTACATCCGTCTGGTTGTGACCCGGGGGATAGGCGATCTGGGCCTCAATCCGTTTCTGTGCAAGAAGGCCTCCGTCTTCATTATCGCCGATCACATCAAACTGTATCCCGAGGAGTTTTATGAAAAAGGGATGAAGGTGATCAGCGCGGTGACGGTTCGAAACCATCCCTTGTCGCTGCCTCCGCAGATCAAGAGTCTGAATTATCTCAACAATATCCTGGCCAAAATCGAGGCGCTGGACGCGGGGATGGGCGAAGCCATCATGTATAACCATGAAGGTTTCGTTGCCGAGGCGACGGGAGATAATGTGTTTACCATCCGCAAGGGTGTCGCCTTTACGCCTCCCGTGCAGGCCGGATCGTTGGAAGGCGTCACCCGCGGCGTGGTCATCCGGCTGGCGGAGGCCGAAGGAATCAAAGTCGTCGAACAAAATCTGACGCGTTTGGATCTGTACATCGCCGACGAGTTGTTTTTGACGGGAACGGCCGCCGAGGTCATCGGGGTGGTGAACATTGACGGGCGGATCATCGGCGATGGAAAACCGGGTCCGGTCACCCGCCTGTTGCGAAAGAAATTCTACGAATATGCCCATGCCTGATTCGGCTTCGGAAACGGCGGGGTTTGCCCCTACGCCTTGGTCAGAAGCCCTGAACCTGATCGAGGAAGAACTAGCGCAGGTGCGCGTCGTGATTGCCCGGCAAATGGTGACTCCTTTCGGTTCCATCAATCGCCTCCTGCGGGATGTATCCGCCGGCTCCGGTAAAATGCTTCGCCCGGCGCTGGTTTTGTTGTGCGGGCATTGCTGTGAAAATCTGAATCCACGCCATATCACCCTGGCGGCGATGGCGGAATTGATCCATACCGCCTCTCTGTTGCATGACGATGTGCTGGATCAGGCGATGACTCGACGCAAGAAGACCACCGTCAATGTTCTCCATGGCAACGAAGCGGCCGTCCTGTTGGGGGATTATCTGCTCAGTCGGGTTTTTGCCCTTGGGATGGAATTTGACGATCCCAGAATCGGTCGGATCTTTTCGTCAACGGCGATGGCGCTGTGTCAGGGGGAATTGCTGCAGAATGTCCAGCGACAGAATTGGCAACTGGACGAGGCGATCTATATGGAGATCATCCGCGGAAAAACCGCGGAATTGTTCGGGGCCTGTTGTTCATTGGGGGCTTTGGCGGCCGGAGCGGATCAACGCAAAGAAGATTCTCTGCGGCAATACGGCATTCAACTCGGTCTGGCTTTTCAGATCACGGATGATGTGTTGGATATCGCCGGCGGGGAAGACTCGGCCGGCAAGACCCTCGGAACCGACCTGGACAAGCGCAAACCGACATTGCCGGTCATTCATGCCCTTCGTTCCGCTTCGGGGGACCAAAAAGCCGAGCTGTTGCGACTGTTGGCCGGCCCGGCGGATCGACCGAAATTGATCGGACTTCTGCAGGAATGTCAGGGCCTTGCGTACGCCAGATCCACGGCGCTGGATTTGTGCCGAAAGGCAATTCAGGGTCTGGACGCTTTTTCGGATACCCCTGCCCGCTCGGCCCTGATTCGTTTGGCACAGGGAATCGTCGGTCGTTCTTCCTGAATTGTCCGTGGCGCAGATCCATCGAGGATCGTCGATGAAAGATCCCATCGGTCCAGATGCAACGGCTCGACAAGTCGCATTGGAAGTTCTGGTCCATTTCGACCGCGACTCGACGGATCTTCAGCAGCGGCTTCACGATCGTCTCGGCCGAACCGAACAAAGAGCGCAGGCAACCGATCTGGTCTATGGCGTCATTCGCAACCGAACTCTGCTGGATTGCCTTCTTCATCAATTCGGCCAGGTCGATCCTCGCCGCGTTTCCGGCCGGCTGATGAATCTCCTTCGGATTGGGGCTTATGAATGGGTCTTTGCCCCGCAGACCGCCGAGTATGCGATCGTTGATGAGGCGGCTCGCCTGGCTGGAACCCGGGGGGGCCGAAAACAAATCGGTTTTGTCAATGCCGTCCTGCGCAACCTCGGACGCGCGATCGAACATCGTTGCGTTTTGCGCGAATCCGCCGATCCCTGCCGTTGTGTTCCTCAAGCGATGGCCAGGGGCTGTCTTTTTCACCGGGATATTTTGCCCGATCCGCTAAGAATGCCTGCCCAGTTCTTTTCGCTTGCCTTTTCCTTGCCGTTGTGGCTGACGAAGGAATGGACAACCCGTTGTCTGGAGGTTGTCTGGGAAATGTGTCTGGGTACCAATCGGAGGCCGAATCTCTTCCTCCAGCCCAATCCTCTCAAGACCTCACCGCATGCGCTGCTGGATCGACTTGTTCAATCCGGATTCGAATGTCAAATGACTTCTTCGATGCAAATTCAACTGCATCCCGGCCATCGTGTGGATGATCTTCCCGGCTATCGCCAGGGCTGGTTCCATGTTCTTGATCCGACCTCTGCGGTCCCCGTCAAGATCCTAAGCCCCCAGCCCAAAGAAACAATCCTGGATCTGTGCTCGGCGCCCGGGGGCAAAACCGCCTTGATCGCGGAACGGATGGACAATCGCGGGTCCATTTTCGCAACCGATGCCGATCCACAGCGGCTGGATAAGGTCGGCGAAAATTGTCGGCGACTCGGAATCGAAATCGTCAAACGCATTGGCAAACCCGAAGACCTGCCCAAAGACTTGCTTTTTGATGCCGTACTGGTCGATGTGCCCTGTTCCAATTCCGGCGTGATGGCCCGTCGCTGCGAAATCCGCCATCGCATAACGCCCCATGCGGTGAGAAACCTTTCTCGTCTCCAATATGACATCCTCGAGCTTGCCGCGTCGAAAGTCCGCCCGGGAGGGCGCATTGTTTACAGCACATGCAGCGTGCTGGAAGACGAAAACAATCGGCTGGTCGGACAATTTCTCGTTCATCATCCGGATTTCGATTTTCGTGACGCCGTCCTCACGCTTCCTCGCCCGGAATCGACGGAACACCCCGAATCCGACGGCGGATTTGCGGCCCTGCTTGTCCGCCGCTGATCCTGGCGGTGCAAAATCCGCTATTCACAGGTTATCCACAGTGCCATTTGCGCTGTGGGTATCCTGTTGGGGAAAAAAATTATTCTGTCGTAAATCCTTGCGATATCTGGGCGTTGTTGGTTGTTGAAAAGAATCCCCAAAAATCCCCGTTGCAAACGGTTCTGCGAAATATACGATGAGGCCTTGCGTTGATGATTTCACTACTTCGTTTTTCTGCGATCACGCACCGGATTCCGACTGGAAAAATAATGGGAGAAGGTTATGCAGTCCCTATTCACGGATGAATCGGCTGCTCTCGAACAGGCGATTGCCGAGAGAATCGGACAACCAAAATACAAGATTTGGTTCAGGAACACGACGAAGCTGGATCTCAGTCAGGATACCGTGACGATCCGGGTGGCCAATTCGTTCGTCGCCAACTGGATCGAAAATCATTTTCTGACGGCGGTGCAGCAGATCGTCGGCTCGATCTTCGGTGCCTCGCGCAAGGTCGTCGTCGTCGTGGATCCGACCCTTATTCCGGCCTCGCGTCCGAATAGTTCCGGACCCATGATGTGCCGAGAATCCTCCTCTGCGCCGGCCGTCGCTCCAAAAGCCCATTCAGGCCAGACGCAATCCCGGGGGAAATTTCTCAAGCATAGTTTGGACTCGTTCGTGGTCGGACCAAAGAATGAATTGGCTTTCAATGCCGCAAAAGCGGTCGTTGGAGAGGAAAAAAGCCCGTTTAACCCCCTCTTCTACCATGGCGGATACGGCGTCGGCAAAACCCATCTTCTCCAGGGAATCTGCAATGCCGTCGGGAAAGCCCGTCCCGGAGCCCGCTGGCTGTATTTGTCGGCGGAGGATTTTGCCAACCAGTATGTCCTTGCCCTGAAGACACGAAAGCTCGAAGGTTTCCGACAGCGGCTTCGACAACTGGATGTGTTGGCGATCGACGATATTCATTTCCTGGCCAACAAGAACGCCATGCAGGAGGAATTCCTGCACACCTTTAACAGCATTGATCTGGCCGGAAAGCAGATTGTTCTGGCATCTGACGCGCATCCCAAGATGATCGGTCAGATCAGTGAACAACTCGTCAACCGTTTTGTCTCGGGCATGGTGGTCAAAATTGAACCGCCGGACTACGAGACGCGCTGCCGAATCTGCCGCCGCCGAGCGCAGGAAATCAAAAAGGAGCTGCCCGCCAGTGTCGTGGAGTTGCTGGCCGAAAAAATTACCTCCAGCGTGCGCGAACTGGAAGGGACTTTGCTCAAGCTGGTGGCCTTTGCCTCGCTGAGCGACGAAAAAATCACGCTGGCGATGGCCCGGGAAGTCCTCGCTGAGCACCTGTCGCGAAGCGATCCGATCGTCCATCTGTCCGACATTGAATCGGCCGTCGTTTCCTATTTCGGCATCAGCGGCTCCGACCTGCATTCGGCCCGCAAGGACCGTACGATCAGTACGGCAAGGTCGTTCTGCATGCATCTGGCCCGCCGATGCACACGACTGTCGTTCCCCGAAATCGGCCGGATGATGGGCGGAAAAAACCATGCCACCGTAATCCTGGCCAATCGAAAGGTCGAAGACCTCCTCAAACGCAACGCCGAAATCCGCTGGATGGGATCCTCGGGAAATCGCGTCTGCCGTGCCAAAGATGTTCTTGAAGATTTGCTCGGTTCCATCTCCGGATAGGCGGCTTTTGTCCGCCTCAAATCCTCCCGGCAGCCGGGTTTGTTTTGACGAATCGGGGGCCGGCGTGTACACTACGGATTTCGTGCGGGAAAACGCTTGATCCGATCCTTACGAAAGGTTAATGCCATGAGACGAATCGGCCTTACAATCTGTCTGTGCGCGTGCTGGTCTTCCATTACCTGGGCCGCGAAAGGACCCAGAGAAGTCGAATATGCCGCGGTTTTGTTGGACGGCAGCAAAATCGGCCATGTGATTCATACCCGCAGGATTGAAGCCGACAAGGTCCGCACTTCGGAAGAGATGAATCTGACCATCAATCGGGCCGGAATCTCGCTGAAAATCTCCACCACCGAAACCTGTATCGAGACCCTCAAAGGAGCTCCGGTCGCTTTTGAGGCCCTGCAAAATATCTCCGGAATGAAACAAACCACCATCGGAACCATCAATGACGACGGCAAAATAGATGTCACCGTCACCTCGATGGGTCTGCCCCAAAAGAAAACCGTGGACTGGCCGCAGGGAGCTCTGATGTCCGAAGGGTTACGGCTTCTGGAAATGGAAAAGAAGCTGATCAAGGGATTATCGTATACGGCCCGGGTCTTCAGCCCTTCGATGTTGTCCGCGATTGATGCGGTCGTGGAAGTCGGCGACAAGACCAATGTCGATTTGTTCGGCCGGGTCGTTCCGTTGACGGAAATCAAGATCCTGATGAAAACCCAGGGGGCCGACATCCCCACGACAAGTTTTGTGGACGAGGATCTTAACGCCATGAAAACCCTCATGCCTTTGATGGGAATGACCTTGGAATTGATCTCCTGCGAAAAGGATTTCGCCCTCAGCGACGACGATGTCGTCGATTTTCTCGACCGCATGTTTGTCCAGTGTCCCGTGCCCCTTGCAGATCTGTCGCAGAATTCAGGACTGATCTATACTTTGGCCCCGAAACAGGATGCCAAGCTGCGAATCCCTTCAGATGACACCCAGACCGTCAAAGAACTGGCGGACGGTAGATTTCAAGTGGTCGTCAAACCCATCTCGCCGGCCGCAAAGGTCAGGTTCCCGTATGACGGCAAGGATGAGCGGTTGCTTGAAGCCCTTCAATCCTCAACTTATCTGCAGGCGGATCTGGATTCGATCCGAAATCTGACCAGGAAAGCCGTCGGGGCCGAAAAAGACGCCGCCGCCGCCGTCAGGAAAATCGAGTCCTTCGTCAACCAGTTCATCACCCAAAAGGATCTATCCATCGGGTATGCGACCGCAGGCGAGGTGGCCGCGGGTAGACAGGGCGATTGTACCGAACATGCCGTACTGACTGCGGCCATGTGTCGATCGGCCGGGATCCCCGCTCGGGTCGCGGTGGGATTGCTCTATGTGGACAAATTCGCCGATCGCGAGCATGTCTTTGGCGGACATGCCTGGGCCCAGGCCAATATCGACGGCAAATGGATCAATCTGGATGCGACGAGGGTCCCCCGCGAAAATCCGGCCGGCTACATCCTCCTTGGTTTTGGGAACGGAGACCCGCAGGATTTCTTCGGTATGGTCAACACGCTGGGTTGTTTCACGATCGAGAAGGTCGAACCGGTGAAATGATGGAGGGCCGCACTCTGCTGCGGCCGAACAACAGCCATGACAAAGCATGGCCGTTCAATCCGGATTCCGACCTGCGCCGGAATGACAGTGCGATTGCCGTCAAAATCAGGCACAGCCGGAATGCGTCCGTCCGTTACTGACCCGTCGCCGCCAGCGTTCGGTTGGCCTGTTCGATCAGATTGAGAACCTCATCGGTCTTGCCATAGTCCAGTTGAAATTCGACATCGGGAACATTTCGCGCCCGGTCATCTTGGAAAAGCCAATATAGCGTTATGGGGACCCTTGCCTCGACGACCTGTTGAAGTTGGCCGCGGATCATTTCGATGACCGCCGGGTCCGTATATTGTTTTTTCATTCCTGAGTAGGGTCCGATCTCGCCGATCAACAACGGTTTGCCGATCTTTTCGGCGAGTCGCTGATAAACGACGATATTTGAAGGGTCTTCCTTGCGTTTTCCGAACGCCGTTACCGCTTCGATGTAGAAATGGATACTGATGACATCGATGGGGTCGGGATGCAAAAGACGCAGCATCTGCTCGATTTGCTGTTGGGTGTCGCCGGTCCAGTCCGCGGTTTTCCCGGCGCGAGCCGCCAGCAATAAATGCATTGCGCTCGGCCGCGGGCTGCTGTGGCCGGAGGTAATCAGGTGATGCGGGTCGATCGATCGAATCATTTGGGCCATCTGTCGCGTGCATCGCGCCAGGTCGTCGCTGGTGAAGTTGTTCGAGCGGTCGCGGACGACCGGCTGCGTGGTCAACTCCAAGCCGCCTTTGCCAATAGGGCCGTCGGGCAATTGAATGTCGGCTTCGAGATTCCATTCGTTGCCGAGCTCCCACATCGCGATTGTCGGCCGGTCTTTGTAACGGGTCACCACCTCCCGCATATACTCCTCGACAATCTTTCGGCCGGGGCTGTTGGGGTTAACCATCGCCAACTTCAGATTGCTGTGTCCCAGGTCGCCGAGATTGGCCACAAACCAGCACAGCGAACCGATGATCCGAATCTGATACTTGTCGCACAAGTCGAGCGTTTTGTCGAACTGCTCAAAGTACCTCTTGCGTTTCTCGACCTGTTTTTGCGGATCGTTATCCAGCCAGACCTGCTTCCAGCTCCCCGACCAGTACGGCGAAACATTCGTTCGGATGATCGTGAATCCATGATCGTGCAGTTCCTTGAGGGCTTCTTCGGCGTAAGCGAATTGACCCTTTCCAGGTACGATCAATTCGAGGATCGCTGACTGTTCGAACAGATCATACTTGTTGAAACTGATCGCGCGAAATTCCTTGCCGTCCAGCATCAACCGGCTGCCTTGCCGGGTCAGGAATCCGGCGGGGGTCTTTGGAACCGCCGGCGCCGTCGCAGCCGAAACCGGAACGAAAAGGATTCCTGTGATCATCAGACCCAGCCGTAATAAGCAGGTCCCGGCGAAGGCGTGCGCTCTCATTCGAATTGGATCTCCTTGAGGACAAATTGAATGGCGTCATTGCCGCGAAAGCTATCGAGTTGCACTTCGTAAGCCACATTGAAGCAGTCGCTTTCGAGCAATTTTTTTTCCAGTCGCCCCATATCAAACCCAATGCAGCGAACCGACGCGGTATGATCGGTCACCGCCAGTTGCAGATGGTCGCCGCGCTGGCCGACCTTGCGCGGCGGAGCGATCGTCCGCACGCCACGCGTGGCAAAGACCGGGCGCGGGTTGCCCTGACCGAAAGGTTCCAAACGCGACAGTTCTTTGACGGTCTGACAGCCAAACTGCCCGATCGGACACTCCGCGTCAATATCGATCGTTGACGCCGGCCGATGTTCGACCAGGCAATTTCGCGCGAATCCTTCGAAAGCGGCGGCAAAATCGGCGACTTTATCGGGGACCAGACGAATGCCGGCGGCCTTGCTGTGTCCGCCGAAGCTGATCAAGTGCTGCGAACAAGCCGAGAGGGCTTGATGGAGGTCGAATCCGTCGATGGACCGGCCCGATCCCTGCGCCGCTCCCGACCCGTTGCCCGTGTTGATCAGGATTGCCGGTCGATTGTATTCTTCAATGATCCTGGATGCCACAATTCCGATCACGCCGGTGTGCCAGTTCTCATCCGCCAGCACGATGGTCTTGCGGTCCGGGTGGTCCAGTCCCGCCGCGTGGATCCGCTCGCGGGCTTGTTGAAAGATCTCCCGCTGGCACTGCTGCCGCCGACGGTTCTGATCCTTGAGATATCGCGCGATCTGCATGCACCGCAGTTCATTGTCACAAGTCAACAATTCCACCGCCAGCCGCGCATGACCCATCCGTCCGGCCGCATTGAGCATCGGCGCCAGCCGAAAGCCGATGTCATAGCTGTCGAGCGTTCCGGCGTCCAGCTCGGCTGATTCGATCAGTGCCCGGATGCCCGCCAGTCGCGACTCGGCCAGCGCCTTGAGACCGTAATGGGCCAGGATCCGGTTCTCCCCCCGCAGGTCCACCACATCGGCGACGGTCCCCATTGCCGCCAGCGTCGTGGCGTTGAGCAGAAAATTCCGCAGCGGTTCGTCGGCTCGACGGCCGTTCTTAAACGAATTGACGATTGCCCACGCCAGTTTGAAAGCCACCATCGCCCCGGCCGAATCGGGATTCGGATATCCCGCCTCCAACCGAGGATGGACAATCGCCGCGGCCTGAGGCAACCGCTCGTGCGGGTGATGGTGATCGGTAACGATCATCTCCATCCCCAATGCACGGGCCAACTCGGTCTCCTCGACGGCCGTAATCCCGCAATCGACGGTGATCACAAGTTTGGCCCCGCCTTCGGCAATCTGCCGGATCGCCTCGGCGTTGACGCCATAGCCCTCGTCGATCCGGTGGGGGATATAATAATCGACCTTGGCCCCCAGCATCGTCAGCAAGTGCCACAGGATCGCCACGCTGCTGATCCCGTCCACATCATAATCGCCATAGACCAGAATTGGCTCGGATCGCTCGATCGCCCGGCGGATCCGCGCCACAGCCGGCTCGACGCCCGGCATGCGCTCCGGCTCGATCAGGTCCGTCAACTTGGGATTCAAAAAGATGCGGGCTTGCTCGACGGTCTCGATCCCGCGATTGAGCAGCACCTGCGCAAAAATGGGGCTGCTGCCGAGCTTGCGGGCGAATTCCTGCACCCCCGATCCGGCCGGCCGAACCTTCCACTGTGTTTTCATCGATTTCAAAACGGATGACATCCGATACTACCTTCCGTGGATTTCTTCTGGATGCTTATGGTATCCGACCCAATCGGTTTGTCAATCATTTGACGCGTGCATCCAAGTAAACCGGATACAAGTCCGTTACAATGCCTCTCCCGAATGGTTCGCATTCCCGCTCGCATCACAGGGGGAATCATAGAACTATCCGACAAACCAGGTGAATACAATGTACAAAACCGTAATCGACAGGGCCAGGGTTGCCGCCAGAAACTTGTAATTGCCGATCCCTGGCCAGCCCTTGTCGCGCAGCGGCTCCAGCGGCGATTTCCAGACCAGCGAGCGTTTCTCTTCCGTCAGCGTTTCCGGAAAGACCAGGGATGCGACAGCCATGATGATGGCACAGAAGACCGCCAGAATAAAACTGATGACCATGAAGGTCAGGAATCCAAAGGCAGGATACGCGGTCCGGAAATCCTTGATCACCCCATTAAAATCAAGGATAAAGACAATCAAACCCAGAACCGATCCGGTCACCAGCGTGAGAAAAGAGGCCCGCGAAGACGCTTTTTCCCAAAACACACCCGCCACAAAGACCACCGTCACCGAAGGGGCCAGATAACAGATCGCGCTGTTGATACCTTGAAAGACTGTCGGAAATCGGCCGCAAAAAGGTGACCAGAGGACCGCCAGAATCATGCCGATTAGCGTAACCAGTCGGCCGATGAAAACCAACCGGGCACCGGAGGTATTCGGAAACCAGCGGCTGTACAGATCATACGAAAAAAGCGTTGCGGCCGAGTTGAGCCCGCCGGAAATTGTGCTCATCAGAGCGGCCATCAGGGCCGCGGCGACAACGCCTCGAAGGCCCACCGGCAGCAGGTTGGCGATGATATGCGAATAGGCCTGCGAAGAGTCGGGGGATCCATCTGACTTGAGGGGAAGGGGAGGAAGGACGCCTTTGCTGATCAGGGCCGCGCCGATCAAACCCGGCAAGACAAAGATGAACACCGGCAGGATTTTGATGAAACCCGCAAACAGCGGACCGACGCGGGCATGATTGACATCCTTGGCCCCCAGTACCCGCTGGACGATCGTTTGCTCCGTGCACCAGTACCAGATCCCGATAATCGGGTATCCCATCAGTACCGAATACCATGGCAGGCCCGAAGCGTCCCCGTGGGGACGAAGAACGGTTAATTTGACCGGGTCCACATTTGCCGAAAGGCCCTCCCAGCCGCCGATTTTGGCGTAGCCGATCGTCGTCAGCAGGATCGCCCCGGCCAGGAGAATGATCGTCTGGACCGACTCGGTCCAGACCACCGCCATCAGGCCGCCGACAACGGTATACACGCCGGTCAGGACGGCCGTCAGGACGATGCTGGTGAACTTGTTCAGACCAAACATGCCCTCGAGCACGACGGCGCCGGCATAGAGCGAAAATCCGATATGGATGAAGATCGCCGAAATGATCGACAACACCGCCAGCCAGTCTCGGCTGGCCCGGTTATACCGCTTTTCCAAAAAGTCCGGCAGCGTAGCCACATTGGCCCGGATGTAAAACGGCGCGAAAAACAAGGACAGGATAATCAGCGTAAAGGGAGCCATCCATTCAAAGTTGCCGTAGGCCAGTCCGTTGGTGTATCCTTCCTCCGCCAAGCTGACCAGATGGACCGTCGAAATGTTCGTCGAAAACAACGCCAAACCAATCACCGGCCAGGTCAACGATCGTCCCGCCAAAAAGTAATCGCTGGCCTGCCCGGACGCCTTCTTTCGAAGACCCGCCCAGCAGCCCAGGCCGACAATGGCGACAAAGTAGAGGATGATAATATACAGATCAAGCGAATCGATGCGCATCGGTGAACCTTTATACGGTTAACGGATGTGTTGTTTTGTCAGATGGACCACCTGTTCGACATTCGATGCGTCGATGATTGTCGCCCCGGCGTCGATATCGGCCGGTTGAATCCCGTAGCGGATCAGCAGCGTTAATTGTACCACGGGATAATAGCCCTGGATATACGGCTGCTGATCGACGGTGCAGCGGATGTGCCCCTGGCGGATCAGTTCCAGCGTCGTTGGCGAAAGGTCAAACCCCGCCGCCCAGTAGCCCTTGCCCGCAAAATACGACCGGATCGCGCGGCCGGCGGCTTCCGTGTCGGCCTGGCCGGAACCGAGCACAATGCGAATATCCGAATGTTCCTTCAGAGCCGCGGCGATGACCTCGGCGGCCTTGACCGAGTCATTCCCGGAAACCAGCGATGTCCATTGGATCCGTTTCGTCTTGAGGACCTCCTGCATTCCACGCTGACGATCGTCGAGGGCGGAGATACCCGCATCATGCAGGGTCATCAGGACATGCGAATTTTCGGGGATAGCGGGTAACAGTTTGTTTGCCAATCTCTTTCCCGCCTCAACAAAATTCTGCCCCACGCCGCTGAGCCGTGCGCTGGGCGTGGCGTTGTCGTCGATGTTGAAAGCCACGACCGGCACGCCCTTGTCCAGGGCCTCCTGAATGACGGCGTCGAAGGCGACCGGATCGATGATATTCAGGGCAATCCCGTCATAACCGTCCTTGACGGCCTGGCGGACCATCTCAATCTGCGCCGGGATATCCACGCCGCGAGTGCCCATAAAGTCGGCGCGGACATTCATTTGGCGCGCGGCATCGTCGATCCCTTTGCGGAGCGGCTCGAAAAATTTCCCTTCCACCGAACAAGTGATAAACGCCAGTCGAAGGGGGCGATTGAGATTGAGCGCTGCCGGTCTGGATTCGGACTGGTTTGCCGAGCAACCCGCCAACGCCGCAAGAATGACCCAGACAATACCGGAATCAAAAATCCTTTGTTTCACGAGGACAATTCCTTTCAAAAGGATGCGTTCCTTTTTTGGGAAACTTTGGTTCATTTCGACTCCACTTGTGTCGGTTGCAGGAAAAGACCAAAACCATTAAGTACCGCAGTGGCCCTGGACTGAAGAATAGTCAACCGAACCTTTGAGGATGTCGTGTCCGGAAACCGTATCAAACGCTTGTAACCAATGGTTGTGCCCTTGGCGATCGACTTGAAGGCGTTGCCATCCCACACATCGACGGAAAATTCTTCGACGCGCTGGCCTTCCGGGATGAACTCCTGCACCATTACGCAGTTGAAGGTTTTGGCCTGACCAAGATCAAATTCAATTGTGGGCGTGGTTTGGCCGTCGCCCGGCGACCAGGTGCTGTCCCAGTTCCCATCGATCAGGTTTTCTGCCCCATCGGCAGTCTTGCTTCCGGCCGCAAGATTGGTCTTGAAGGTCTCTCGGATCATCCGCCCGAATTCCGCCAACCGTGCTGCGTCGATCTCGTGGATAAGCCCGCGACGATCCGGTGGCAAGTTCAGCAGGAGCAGAGAATTGCGTCCGACCGAAGCATAGTAAATATCCAATAATTGTTTGACGCTTTTGACCTTGCTGTCTTCCAAGGCATGATAGAACCAGCCCGGTCGGATGGAGACATCGGTTTCGGCCGGATACCAAACCATGAATTTTGATTTCCTGAGGATATTCAGACTACCCAGGTCTTTTCCGGTGATCCTTCCGCCGGTTTCCAGTCCATATCCAAGTCCCTCCAGCGTATCGACGCCGACAACGCTCCACTCCGTCTCCCGTGCAAACCCGCTCTCGTTACCAACCCATCGAACATCCGGCCCGTTGAAAATCACCGCATTCGGCGCCAGCTCCCGCACCACCGCATTGAACTTCGGCCAGTCATATACTTGCCGTTTACCATTCGGCCCCTCCCCGCAGGCCCCATCAAACCAGACCTCGCGAATCGGTCCATAGTGAGTGAGCAATTCCCGCAACTGATTACAAAAAAACTCATTGTATCGGGGAGAATCCCCATAAGTCTTCTCGTGCCGGTCCCAGGGCGACAGGTAAAGACCCAGTTCCACGCCTGCCTCCTTGCATGCCACCGCCAGCTCGCCGACAACATCGCCTTTGCCGTCTTTCCACGGGCTGTTTTTGACGGAGTGCTCGGTATAGGCGCTGGGCCACAGGCAAAAACCGTCGTGATGCTTGGCCGTCAAGATGATCAATTTGATACCGGCCTCTTTGCAGACTCGGACCCATTGGCGGGCATCCAGCTCCGTTGGATTGAAAATCTTCGGATCTTCCTTTCCATCGCCCCATTCCCGGTTAGTGAAGGTATTGACCGTGAAGTGAATAAACGCGATCAACTCCCGTTTTTGCCAGGCGATCTGCCTCGGATGCGGCCGGACCTGGGTCGCCTTGGCGAGAATCTGATCGGAAGAATCGTTCGGAGTGACTGCAATCGGCTCAATCTCCGAAACAACGGCCTTGCATCCTCCCGCCAAGGCCAGCGCGGTCATTACAAAAAAACCATATCGAAGTCCTCTGAGGGTCATATCGAATCCTTTCTGTCTCATTTGGATAACAGGGACATTTCAAGACATGATACTTCCCCCGGCCGATTTGCTCAAGGGCTCAGAATCAGCAGTTCGCTTGGAGGCCCCCCTTCACAACCAGGGTTTTCAATGGTAAAAATGCGGAAAATGATCCATCGACAATCAAAACTGGCAAAATTGTGTTGACAAGTCTATGTGAGGTTTTACAATCGGCCGGATTTTGTGTCTGTGAATTCCCAGAGCATCCAGGAACTAAAGGCAGGTGACAGTGTGGACAGAGTGCAGAAAATCCTGAAAAGGCGTGTATCCGGCGAAAGCTTTCAGCGTCTGATGGCCATCCCGAATGCCGACTTACACGCATTTGTGGCCGATGCCATCGATTTGGCCAATCCCAAGTCGGTGTATATCTGTTCGGATTCACTGGAAGACAGAAATCGTATCCGACAAATGGCCTTCAATGGAAACGGCGAGCACCCTCTGTCCACGCCCGGCCACACCTACCATTTTGACGGAGTCAACGACCAGGGCCGCGATAAGGAAGTCACCAGGTACTTGTTACCCGAAGGAATGACCCTTGGGGCAAGTCTGAATTCTACGGACAAAAAGAGCGGCCTTGCCGAAGTCCGAGCGCTTCTCAAAGACTCCATGGTTGACCGTGAGATGATAGTGTGCTTTTTGTGTCTGTGTCCGACGGGGTCTGAATTTTCCATCTCCTGTGTCCAGATCACAGATAGTCCCTATGTTGTCCACAGCGAATATATCCTCTACCGACCCGGATATGAGCAGTTCAAAAAAGTGTCCGGTGACGAATTTTTCAAATTTTTCCATTCGCAGGGCGAGTTGGTCAACGAGGTCAGCAAGAACTTCGAGAAAAAACGCATCTATATCGATCTCGAAGACGACACGGTCTATTCCGTCAATACGCAATATGCCGGCAATACCGTCGGACTCAAAAAGCTGGCCCTTCGGTTGGCCATTCAAAAGGCCGACAAGGAGGGCTGGCTTGCCGAACACATGTTCATCATGGGAGTGCACGGCCCCGGGGATCGGGTGACCTACTTCAACGGTGCATTCCCTTCCGCTTGCGGGAAGACCTCTACGGCGATGCTCCCTGGCCAGACCATTATCGGCGACGATATCGCCTATCTCCGCAAACGAAACGGAAAGATGTTCACGGCCAATGTCGAACGCGGAATCTTTGGCATTATCGAGGATGTCAATCCCAAGGATGATCCCTCCATCTATCATGCCATCACCACCCCCGGCGAGGTCATCTATGGAAATGTCCTGATCGCCGACGGCAAGCCCTACTGGACGGGTATGGGTTCCGAGCTTCCCGAAAACGGCGTCAACTTCCAGGGGCAATGGTTCAAAGGCAAGCTTGGTTCCGACGGAAAGCCCATCCCCCCCTCGCATAAGAACGCCCGATACACCGTCAGCATTTCGGCCCTGCCGAATCGCGATCCCGAGGCCGACAATCCGGATGGGGTGCCGCTGGGAGCGATCATCTACGGAGGCCGCGACAGCGATACTCTCGTCCCGGTCGAACAGGCGTTCGACTGGACCGAAGGCATCATCACCAAGGGCGCCTCGCTGGAATCGGAAACCACCGCCGCCACCATCGGACAGGCCGGAGTCCGGACTTTCAACATCATGAGTAATCAGGACTTTGTCTCGATTCCGCTGGGTCGTTATATCCAAAACAACCTTGATTTCGCCAAGGGCGTCGACAAACCGCCGGCGATCTTTTCGGTGAACTACTTTTTACGCGATCAAAACGGGAAGTACCTCAATGGCATCCTCGATAAGATGATCTGGCTGCTCTGGGCCGAACTGCGGACCAATGGCGATGTCGATGCCATCAAGACGCCTACGGGGTATATCCCCTTGTATAAGGATATCGCCCCGTTGTTTAAGGCCAAACTCGATAAAACCTACACCGAAGAACAATATATCATGGCCTTCAGCATTCGCGTGCCCAATCTCTTGGCCAAGTTCGACCGCGTCGAGGCGATCTATCGAACCAAGGTCGATGACACGCCCGCGATTGTGTTTGATACTTTTGCGAAGGTTCGCCAACGGCTCAAAGACGCCCAGACCCGTTTCGGTGATATCATTTCTCCGACGGTTCTGGCGGATCCGGGCCGTTTCGTATTCAAAACCCGCTGAATCATCCAAGCCGTCGTTGGGATTGAGGGCGGTTGTTGATGCGCATGAAAAACCCGGCCTTGGCCGGGTTGGAAACGATTCCCTGTGGAAATCTTACATTTGCCAATTGGCGGGAAATGAGATATTCTTGGAAGGAATCCCCAACCGCTGGTTAAAGAGCCGTACCAGTGTCGCCACCCGTTTGATCTGGCTGTCGGTGGGAACGGTGACGATCCCGTCGGATACCACGCAGATACGGATCGTCGCATCCTGTGTCCCAAGACAGGGCTTCTGCTGAACCCACTGGGAGGTGTATTCGATCTGGCCGTCGGCGATTGGATTGCCTTCGTTGTCTGTCCCGACGCCGTTGCATACGATGAAATGGAACTGTACGCCGTCGGAACTGGTGAATTTCTGCAGAATCTTATCGGTATGACTGGTGCTGGTCCCGCTGAAGAACACCTGAACTCGATTCCAGCTTCCGGGATCCCCATTAATACTGTCCAGAACGATCTTTTCCACGGGACTTAACTGGACATAACCGGCCAGACTAAACGCGCCGTCGCTGACCGTTTTGCGATCCACGGCCATCAACACCACTGCGCCCAGCGTCATCGACGCCACCAGCGACATCCATACCTTAAATGCCCGATTCTGATTCTTCACGGTTGCCCTTTCGTCATCCCGCCCGTTCCGCACATATTTCAATTCCATTATATCATATCTGTCGGCCAAGTTCGGGAAATGCATTCAAAAACTTTCCGGATTTTTTTCCGTCCCTGCTAAAGTGTACGAAATCTTCCGTTCAGGTGGAAAAAACGGAGATATTTTTTTTGCCGATAGAATAACTATCGGACCTGAAGTTTCGAAGGAAAGAAGGATTTTTTTGTTTCAGAGAAAATTTTTGTTGACAGGTCCCCATAAGCGACCCGGTATCAGAATTGTCGTGTATGGGATTATCGGAATCCGGCGTATCGTCGGCTCGTTTTTTTATTCGGTTGATGGGTTATTATCGGAAGGTAGAACCGGGTTGAACCGGCACCACAAAGCGCAAAAATAAAGCAGAGCGGAGGAGGAGCCGCTCTGCTTCCGGTTCCTAGGTCTTTCAACCTAGACTTAAAAGGAGGAGGGCGATATTGATAACCACTACATTATATTATACGGAGTTTTCCGGAAAGTTGTTCAGTATTTTTCCGGATTTTTTAAGCCATTCCCTCATGTAAAGATAGGGGTTATGCGGGAAATAGAACCTTGTTAAAATGGGAAAGATCTACCGTCTTTTTATCCTCTTAAATATATAATAACACACATCATTACATAATGCAATACGATTTTTAATGTTCTGCAAAAAAATAAATTTTTACGGAACTGCGCCCTTTTCAGCGTAGAAACGGCGATATTGAGGTTTCAAACAGATAAAATCATCGGGAAAAGCAAATTCTGGATACTATCCACCGGCCGATCAGACCCGTCCGCGGGAAAAAATTTTCCCATGGCTGAATGGAATCCACAAGAGGTCTTTGGTCAAAATCGTGCTTGATCCCCGGACATCCGCTGTCGTAATAGAGTTGTCCGCGGATGTTATACCAGGGATATTCGCGACAGCCGCTGGGGCGATGGAGATATATACCGCATAATCCATCTTTGAGAAGCGAACATGCTCCATTGTGGGACTTTGTAAAAATTGCATCCCGGATCCGACAAAGATGCTCATCTCCGATCTGTTGCGCTTCTGAATCCGTGACCCGTGGAGAGCCAAGGGTATTGCAGCATTTAGCGCAGGCCGCGGCCAGGCAATCCAATCGAGTTGGTTGGCTGGCTGGACGAAGTCGCATTAGGCCGGCCTTGCGGGCCTTGATTATGGATTTGAGAAGGATCCAGATCATGGGACAGGGTCTTTGCGAAGCCCACTGCTGACAAAAAAGCCGATTCCCAGCAATCCCGCGGAGGTCAGCAAACTGAATGCGGGCGCCAGATACACCATCTGCGTATGATTCATCAAGCGACCGAACAAGGCACTGCCCCAGCCCATGACAAAACCGGCCGTCAGGGCCGAGGCCGCCCAGTCGGACATACCCTTGAGTTGTCGCCGATCCAGCAATAAGGCGCAGATCGCCAGGGGACACAGTCCCACCTGCGCGCCATAAATAGCGAACACCAGATCGGAAATTCCGAAACCAACCCGTGACAGCAATACCACCAGCAGCATGGAAATGACGGCCGAACCAATCAGGATCGTTCGCGAAATTCTCAGTTCCCGGGCGGATCCGAGGCGATCTTTGAGCGCGCGGCCTCTGCGTCGGCAAAAGAGGTCTTCGTAAAGCGAATGAGAAACGGCGATTAATTGCGTCGAGGCCGTTGAAAGCATCGCTCCGTACAACCCCAAAACGATGCAAAACAAAATCAAGTTTCCCAGAATCCCGTCATATTGTCCGATGGCCTCCAGCACGCTGACCAGCAGAAGACGATTGCCGGGATTCGGCACGATCAGAAACGCCGAACAGGCCAGAAGAACAAATACGGTCCAGGTAGCAGCCGAGCCGAGGATGCTGGCCCAGAGACCCCCGATGACCGTCTGATCTTTCTGGGCCCCGGCGATTCGTTGCCAGACGCTCATATCCGACAGAAAGGTCGGAACATTGATTATGACAATACCAAGCAGGAAAGACCACAACCCATCGCGCGCCGAAAACGACCAGACTTCCGAAGGCACCCTGGCGAAATTTTCCGCCAATCCCCCGTGGCTTGCGACATACAGGATATAAAAGACGGGCATGGCCAGCAACAACAACCAGATGGAGACCATCTGGATTCGGTCCGTAATAATCACGGCGCGAAAACCGCCCATGGCGGTGTATACAAAGGACACGACGGACAACACCAGCACGACGATCCAAGTCGGGATCCCGGGGACCAGCCAACCGAAAAATTTTGAGCCGACGGTCAGCTCCACGGCGAATGCAGCCAGAAAGCCCATGCTGGTACAGGCGGCGCTGACATAGGACAGCGCTTCGCTATTGTATTCGGCTCCGAGAAATTCATGCAGAGACGGCCGATGATCGTAGGCCTCCATCCGCCTCCAGATTCGGCGGGCGAATACCCGAACCACCAGCAACCCCAGCGAGGTTGTCGCCACGGTCCAGAACAACCACACGCCGAAGGACTCGGCCATTTCGAAGAAGGCCAAGACGACCGTGGCCAGGGAGATGGTGGTCGCGACGGTGCTGGCGGAAAATTCGGCGGAGCTTGCCACGCGGGCCTGACGGCCAAAATCCAGCGGAAGCAGATCGGCGATCCCCCGAGTTTTCCGGCCCAGGAAATATCCCACCCCCAGATAGATCACGAAGGAAACGCCCAACGCCGCAACCGTAACCTGGCCGACCATTCGGTCATGTCTCCGCGATCCATTTGAGTTCGACATTCACCCGCTGCCGCAATCCCTGCGGAATTTCGGCAAACGCCCCCGACGCGATCTTGACTAACACTTCCAGTTCCGGACCGGGATACAGTTCCACGCTCCACGACCGGCTGGACAATGCGCTGAAGACCGAAATCTCTTCGAGGAGGTATTGACTGGACAACTCGATGGCCTGTTCGTCGGAAACGGCAAGTTTGGACTGGCGTTTTTTCAACCGTTTGACAAAAGCGAAAGCGTCTCGCTGAACCGCGGATCGGAAATCGGGCTCTCCGGCATAGAGGGAATCGACGGTTTTGCGATCCGTGCGATATTCCGGCCAGCTCAAACATTCGTCCCAGCGGATGATGCCAAGGCGGCCGTCGAGGGACGCGAAAAGGTCCCGATGTTCCCGGAGGAACGAATCTCCCACTTCACGAGCGGCCTCGATGGCTTGGGATCCCTGGAGTCCCCGCAGGATTTGTTCGTTGTGCCGACGAAGAGTATCTCCGATGATGACCTGGCACCGGTCAAAATGATCGACCGCCCACCGGACCAGGTCCGTCAGCGTCCGACCCCGAAACACGGGATTGTCCAAGCTGATACCCATATAACATCGGCCCCGCGCAAGGACCTGATCCAACGGGATCCGGGGCGTGATCGGACCGACCTGAACACGATTCTTGTTGGGTTTGTCAATATTCAAAACCAATGTCTCCGCAAATCTCACGAAGCAAGCCCAGTTTCTCGCAAGTCTCTTCATACGCCAAGCTGGTTCCAAAGGGGTCCGTCGAGTCCATTCGGGGCGAGGTGTTATCGATAAAGGGCACGACATATCCGCTGGTCATGAAATAAAACCACACATTATTCATTCGAACATCGCGATGCAACAGAATCTGGTCGATTTGGGAAGTTTTTTCGGCGCCGCTTCGCACCAGCAGTTTTGCCGGAAGAACGGACTGGAAACTCGACAATTCCCGCTCATACTTGACTCGTTCGGCCTCATATCGCTGCCGTAGTCGCTGGGCGATGGTGTCCTGCACGGACTCGGTTTTCGCGGAGGGCGGATCCCGGTGAATGATGCACATCCTGCGAAAGTTGTCCTGCCAGAGGAAGGAATAATCGAAGGTGTCCACATCCAGGACGATTTCCGGTTTTCGGACGATCCCGATGATGTAGGAAATCCGATTCTTGTGCTGCGATTCCCATCGCGCCAACTCCGCCGGGGTCACACGGGGCGTGATATCCCGCAGATTGTCGATCAACTGCAAAACGGTATCGAGATAAAACGGGGCCAATCCCTGGAGGATATTTCCGATCTTGTAATACAATTGCCCGGAGATGGGTTGCTGGTAGGTCGGGCTCATAAAATTGTTAACCTGCTCGGGCGACAGCGCGATCGGTTCGGTGGTCAGAAATTTTTCGAGTTCCCGGTCGATTGCCAGTTCGCGGATCTTTCGGGCGACTTCGGCAACGGTTCCTTTCTCCATGGTGTCCCAGAGGAGATGGAATTTTTCGAAGACGCTCCGGAGGGCGGGGTGGATTTCCATTATGACATCGACCATTGTCTTCATATCGGACATGGTTCCCATAGCCGAATCGATCGTCTGGATCGCCACGAGGATCTGGCAGAGGGGGACAAATTCGATGGTATCGAAGGTCTGCACAATCTTTACCGCCCGTGAGGGTTGAAGATTGGCGGATCCGGCCTCGATCATTCGGTAATGCGACGCCGCCAAGCCCAGCGATGCCGCAATGTCCGAAGACGAGATCCCTCCCATCTTGTCCCTCATGGATTGAAAAACCAATCCCAGTGTCTGTGTTAACGGATTTCGATATGCTTGCGTCATAATTCCTTTTGTATGCCATTACGAAAGCATCCTATTCTTCTATACCCCAAAATCGAAGGAAATGCAAATTGTACAATGCGATTTTGTCAAAATTTTTGTCATTGTTGCATTATCCTTGTATCATAAGTCAGTTTATTTCATGGGTTTATAATCATTGACATTGTGTGGCAAAAAATATTATACAAATTAGAAAATTATTCTTGACTTTTTGCTCGAGTTGGCGTATTTTATTAATAGAGCAAGTAAGGGTTTTGCGGGAGATAACGGAAATGCGGAACGAAATGGAAATAGGAAACGGAAGCGAACGGATTGAGGTCAAAACCCATCAAGGACCCTTTAGTTGGATTGAAATGTTGATTATGACGGTGTTTGTGATCGTCAGTTTTTTGATGGGTTGATTTTGGGACCCTAAGTGTGAATCTATCGAGTATAATACGATACAGTCCAATGATTTCCGGACCGAACAAGTTTCAGCCGGATTGGTTCAAATGATCGAAACGGCCGGAACGAGGAGATGACAATGAAAACCAGAATATACAATTCGATTCCTTTCGTGGTGGGCGTAATCAGTATCGTTATGATCTTGACTCCCGCCTTCAGCAAGAGCGAACGAAGCGGCGGATTTAATCGACCGCCAGCTTCCGCCCCAGCGCCGTCTGCGGCACCAGCTCCATCGGCGGCACCAGCGCCTTTGCGGTCTGCACCTTCGGCTCCGGCTCCGTCTGTTGCGCCGCATTCTGCCCCGGCACCTGCCCGCTCTGCACCTTCGGCCCCGGCTCCGTCTGTTGCGCCACGATCTGCACCGACGCCTTCCCGGTCTGCGCCATCAGCTCCGGCTCCGTCCGTTACGCCGCGATCTGCACCGACCCCCAGCCCGGCTCCTTCCCGGCCGTCTGTCGCTCGAGAAGCTCCCTCTGTACAAGCACCTGCAGGGGCCCCGAAAGCGTCTCAACCGGCACAAAGTTCCCGAGAAACGCGGAGTTCTGCGCCCACAACGACCGCTTCTGGTCCTTCCGTAACCCGGAACCCTGCTTCGGCGCCGAGTGAGGCGACGCAAACGCCGACACGCGAAATCCGGAGCGGATCCCGGAATTCGATTGCCTCACCGATCACACCCAGCCAGCCGAGCGTTGTTTCGTCACCCCGGAATCCAGCGACGGCCGCATCCAAAACGGTTGATCGTTCCAGTCGGCCTAACACGGCATCTTCTGTGTCCGTGGATCGGAGTTCTCCGGAGGTCTCCACTTCAAAGGATATTGCAGCGCCGATAACCCGATCTTCAACATCCCTTGCGCCCCGGACGGATTCCAGAACCAGCAGCACGATCGCCAATCCCATATCCAAACCCATATCCACGCCTCTGGACCGATCCAATCCGCGTCGAACCGACGGCGTAACTCCGCCTCCGACCGAAACCGGCAAGACGGATCGAACGCAGGATTCGGACATCCGGATAAGACCTTCTTCCGACACCGCCAAAAGTGTTGGGGATCGGACAAGCCGTGATTCCATTCTTGATCGCAGTCGCCAGGATCCGCAGCCAAGAAGTTCGACGGATATTCAAAACAACGCGACCCGGACGGACCGAAGCGGCGTCGCGACTTCCGGCGTCAAGCCCGATCGGGAAGCGGTTTCACGAGAGAATGTCCCCGTTCGGATTTCCGATCGAACGGCGTCTTCTCCGGAGAAGTCTGTCCGCGACAGTCGGGGCACGGCACCGGAACGGGCGATCTTGGGCGACCATAAGCCGGTTGCCCGGCCGATCCAGGTGGAAAATGCGCCCCAGACGCCACCGCAGGTTCATGACGGCACTGCCGGGGGGATTACGATCAACGGCGACAACAACAATGTCTATATCAATCGAACCGATACCCGCATCAGCGACCATCGGAACGATTATCGGTACCATGGATATTATCCGAGGCCGTATTATGCCCATCGTCATCACACCTTGATTCTGAGTTTTGGATGGAATGTTGATTGGTATTATTGGGGCGGCGCGTACTATCTGGATTCCCCGTGGTATAGCTGCGGGCGAATTGTCAGTGTTCCGTGGCACGGATACTGGGGAGTGACCTACTACTATCCGGCCTACCATCGGAGATTCGTGTTCGTCAGTCTGGGCGGGTACTGGCCGCGTTACTCGTATCAACGGTATTACTGGTACGGGTGTCATCCTTATCGATGGTACGATTACGATGTCGTGTATGAATCCGTACCGGCCGCCAACACCTACTACACAACCAACAATTATTATTACACAACGGAATCTTCCAGCGGCGGTTCTCCGACCTCGTATGACGACTTCAGCGATGTTCGCGAAAAACTTCAGCGAGAAAAGCTGATGAAGGAATTGGAGCAGGCCCAGGACAAGCCCAATGAAGTCACCTCCGCCGACCGGAATTTCGCGGAGGCCGTGGACGCCTTCGGTCGGGGGGACTACAGCGAAGCGGTGTTGAAGTTTCGGGTGGCCATGATCCTGGATCCCAAGGATGTCATTCTGCCCTTCGCCTATTCCCAGGCGCTATTTGCCAAGGGCGATTATACGGCGGCGGCCGCCACGCTGCGGTCCGTTTTAATCAGCGTGGCCCAGCCGATCAAGACCGGGGCTGAAAAGGATGAAGGTCAGGAAACCGTGTATTATCCGCGCGGCCTGTACAAGAAGGAAGAATACCTCCGGCAGCAGATCGACGCTCTGGCAGCGCGGGCCGCGGCCAACCCGGACGATACGGATCTGCAGTTGCTGCTGGGATATCAACTACTCGGTAGCGGACAGGCGGAACAAGCTCTGACTCCATTGGGCCAGGCGGCCAAGGATCCATCCAACAGCGATCCGGTTCGCATCTTGCTGAATCTTCGCGACAAGGTTCTGGAAGATCAGAAGATCGCAGCGGGTACGGTTGCCAGCCCGATCGGGTTGTCCTCAACGCCGACCGTACAAGGCCAGACGACGCCGGCAGCCGTTCCGCAATTCAGCCCGGCCAACGCGGACTTGAGTCCGGCGGCGACAACCAGCACGCCGGTTACGATTCAACCTTTGCAAACAACAACTCCGGCGGCGACGACAACGACGGATCCGGCCGCGAAGAAGGAAGATCAATAATATCCCGACACTCTCGGGACCCTTTGTGCCGTAAGGCGATGAAACCTTAAGTGTGGTCTGAGAATCGAGGAGCGTGTATGAGCATCGTTGAGTTCATGAGTCAGCCAGTCCCTTGGCGGTTCGGTCTTCGGCAGATATCCATCGCATGTCTGGGGGCGATGATTCTGGGGGCTTGGGCGTATTGCGCCCCATGGAAACCCATCCCGGTTTATCCTTCCTCCGACAGCCAGCAGGCCCCGGATATTTCCGGTAAGCGAGTGGTCTGGCAACAGTATGTATCGGGCGATTGGGATATTTATTCGGCGGACATATCCAATCCAAAGAATCCCGTGGTGACGATTGTTTCCGAATATACCCAGATTCAAATGAACCCATCGATTGACGGGACCCTCGTCGCCTGGCAGGAATTCGTAACCGACTATGGAGACTGGGACATCTACATCCGCGATATCTCCAGTTCCGACAATCAAGATGTTCTGGTGACCAATCTCGCCTTTGACCAGACGAATCCGGCGATTTCGGGGAATTTTCTGCTCTGGCAGGATAATACAACGGATGACTGGGACATCTATCTGGGGGATCTGATCAATTTCGACGACATCCGAACTTACAACCTGACCGAATACAGTTACGATCAGCAGAATCCGGCGATTGATCGCGAATGGATCGTGTGGGAGGACAACTTCGTCTGGGATGAAAATCCGGACGGAATCTGGGACTTGTACGGGGCTGATATTCTCCGGCCGAACAAACCGGTCGAATATCTGTTCGGCGGATTCGCCAATCACCAGCAGCAAGCGGCGATCTCGGGCAGGTATGTCGTCTGGCAACAGCAATACATCGACGCGCAGAACAACATCGACTGGGATCTGTATGCCGAAGATCTGTCCGATCCGTCCGATCCCAAACTCATTGCCGTGGCGATTGAGACTTCCAACGCGATGAATCCCGACATTTCGGGCGATTTGATCGTCTGGCAGGACGACCGCAACGGCGACTGGGATATCTATGGCTATAACCTGGCGACGCGGCGACAGTTTCTCATCAGCGACGCGCAACCGAATCAGACGGTCTTTTCCGATCAAACCAATCCGGCTATCAGCGGGACCACGGTGGTTTGGGAGGACAACCTGTCGGGCGAAACGAATATCTATCTGGCCCTGCTTTCGGGGCCGGATGTGGCTATCTGTAAATATCCTCCGCTGGGCGACGCCAACGGGGATTGCGTGGTGGATATGAGCGATCTGGCGGAGTTTTCATACTACTGGCTCTCGTGCGGACTGGACCCCAGCTCGGCCTGTCCGTAATTCGGCAAAAAATTCTTCTTCACAAAACCTCTGGCCATTTGGCAATGTGGCGCGGCGGGATGGAGACGGTCTCTATCCTGCCGTCGCCGTTGTCATCGTGGACCGACCCCCTCCGCTTCCTTTTCGTTTCCCCGTTTGCATTTCGGGCGATTTGCGGGTACAGTACCTCCGAACCCTGACGGAGGCCAACGATGGACAAGGGGAGTTTGACTCTGAAATTGCCGCGGTGGATCCGGCGATTTGTCAAAGAACATTCTCGGATGTGTTACGACCCGCAGGAACGGATGGAATGGGTGGTCGAACTGGCCCGCGAGACGCTGTTTCGCCGGTCGGGCGGGCCGTTTGCGGCGGCGATCTTTGACATGGAAACCGAGCATCTGGTCGCGGCGGGCGTGAACATGGTGACCAGCTTGTCGTGCTCGGTGCTTCACGCGGAGATCGTAGCGATCATGGCGGCCCAGCAGCGCTACAAAGACTTTGATTTGTCGTGCGCCGGTAGCGGGCGGTTTCAACTGGTCACCAGCGCCGAACCGTGCACGATGTGCCTGGGGGCGATCGTCTGGTCCGGCGTTCAGAGCGTCATTTGCGGGGCGCGGGACGAGGATGCGCGGGCGATCGGCTTTGACGAAGGACCCAAGCCCGCCGACTGGATCGGCGAACTGAGGCGCCGCGGAATCGAAGTCATCCGCGATGTGCGCCGCGACGAGGCCGCACAGATCCTGGCCGAGTACAAGACCCTGGGCCGAAAGATTTATAACAGTCGCCGAACGGGCAGCGATTGATAATAATAGACAATATGGAGGTATAGTACATGAAACGAATTTGGCTTGCGATCGCATTGACAGTCGGATCGATTCTGACGGCTGCCGAGCAGACTCGTCCGGATGGCCCGATCGAGATTTCTTCATTCGGCTATACGATCCCGCAGCCGCAGGAACATGGATACGGAGTTCGATGGGCCGAACCGCGAAAGATCCATAGAGTCGTCGCGGAATTTGAGAATGCGATATCGCCGGATGTCGCCGAGACGATCCGGGTCCAATACTGGCGGCGGGTCTGGGACGGTCGGCCGGATCCCGTGTTGGCCGAGGAGACCAGCGGCAAGGTCGGTTGGGACGCGATGGACGACTGGACCAACGGCAAGTGGATTACGGCCAAAACCCGGCGGGTACAAGAGGACGAGCGGTTGGTTTTCACCTTCGAGCCGATTACGACCGATGAGATCGAATCGGCCGCCGGCGGGATGACCTATCGCAAGACCTTGTGGGTTCGTCTGCACAGCGAAAAGACCTTGCCACCGCCGAAGGCACTCCGGGCTTTTACCGAGTCGGCGGTGGTTCCGGTGCGAGTGCGGATTCAATTCGGCAAACCGGCCGATGCAACCTTTGCAGACAACGAACCGATTCGCGCCAATTTGAATATCTTTAATGGGGAATGTGATTCCGTCAAATCCGCCGATGCGAAGACGACGGTTGATCCTCTTCATGCCTGGATGGTTCCTTCCGAAGGGACCGCCGTGGTGGAGGCCGAAATCTTTACGATGCACGATCCCATCGACAGTCGCTACGACCGGACGATTGTGACGGTCCGCTGCGGTAAGCGATCGTTTTCGTTCGCAACCGACGACATCGCGCGCGGCGAGCGGATTCTGGTGGACGATCTGGGCGCGATGGTCACGCGGGCCGATGACCCAATTTCGATCGACGAGTATCGCACGATTGTCCAGCGCGAATTCGGCGGCCGTTCAATCTACGACCGCGTCAAGGAGGCTGGCGAACAGACGCTCGGTCGGGCCTGGAACGAGATGCCGCTCAAACGGCCGCTTTACTTTGTTCATGGTCTGCCGGGCAATCGAAATGCGATGAATCAGCTCCCCAACGGCGATATCGAGATCGCCTCGGGTGGACGGTGGTTCAACCTGCCGGTCAGTTCCCGCGATACCAAGCGGCAGAGCTGGCAGGGGGGCGTCATGAAAGTTCGATTGGGAATGCCTGTGGATTCGCTGCGCGGCGGCCGCGAACTTAAGGAGGGTTTCTTGCCACAGCTTCGGACCTGGTGGCAGGACGGACCGGTATTTTACGAACAGACCTCGATCCTGGCGCCGCTCGATGGCGACCTGAAGGATATCGCCCTCGATGATCCGACGGTGTTGCTGATGCAGATTCGAATGGTGAACCTTTCGGAAAAAGGACGGGCCTCCGCGCGATTGCGGTTTTCGACCGAAGCGCAGAATGAAGGCAATCTTGTGATCGATGGCGACAAGGCGATCAATGAGAGCCGCACAGGACCGCATGTGCGGTTTCTGGTGATGGCGGACAACAACGGTCGATATGAGCCGGATGAAAAAGCGACCAACTGGATGATCGATCTTGCGGCCGGACAGGGCGTCAAGCTGCGATTGGCGATTCCATCGATCACTCTCCACGATGCCGAGATGGCCGCGCTGCGACGGCTGGATTTCGACGCCGAGGCCGAACGAGTATGCGCTTTCTGGAAAGAGCAAACGGATCGGGGTACGCAAATCCAGACGCCGGAGCCGTGGCTCAACGATTTCTACAAGGCCCACATGCGGCACCTCCTGGTCAACTGCTACAAGGAGATCGGCACCGAGTATCTCCACGCCCATGTGGGGACCTTCCATTACGGCGTGTATCCGAACGAGTCGGCGATGATGATCAGCGATCTGGATCGTCGCGGGTATCCGGATCTGGCCCGACGGAATCTCGACGCGTTTCTGCACTATCAGGGGTCGGTCGGCTTCATCGGGAATTACCAATCCAAGCAGGGCGAGTTCTATGCCGCAGGCGGGCACGAGACGGGCAACTACAACAAGAGCCACGGCTATGTGATGTGGAACATGGCGTATCATTGGCGGTTTACGCGGGACCGGGCCTGGATGGAAAAGGCCGCGCCGGGATTGTTTGCGGCGTGCGAGTGGGTCATCCGCGAACGAAAGGCCACGCAGGTTCTCAACTCCTCCGGCGGCAAGCCGATCGAATACGGATATTTACCCTCCGGATCATTGGAAGATGTGACGGATTACTGGAACTGGATGGCGACCAACAGCGCAACGGTCTGGGGATTTCTGGCGTTGGCCGACGCGCTGGCCGACTACGGCCATCCGGAAGGGGCGCGACTGCAGAAGGAGGCCAAGGCGTACTTCGATGACTTCATGGCGGGGGTCAATGAGTCGCGCGTCCGCTGTCCGGTGGTTTCGCTGCGGGATCACACTTGGGTGCCGAAGATTCCGTCGGAGGTCCATTTCCGCGGCCGGGCGCACGGCTGGATCCGCGAGGTGCTGGAGGGCTCGATGTTTTTGCCGGCCTATGGATTGCTGGCGCCGGACGATCCGCAGACGCGATGGATCCTCAAGGACTACGAAGACAACCTCTACATCGGCAACGGCTATGGTTATGTGATCGGGGCCTACGAGGATTTCTGGTTTTCGCGCGGAGGATTTTCGCAGCAGGCCAACCTTCTCGACGGGCCGTTGCCGTATCTGTGGCGGGACGATGTAAAACATTATTTGCGGGCCTTCTTTAATGGATTTACATCGGCGTTCTATCCGGAAATCCGGATGTGCAACGAACATTCGCTGCCCGAGCTGGGGTACCCGCGGGGCGATCACTTCAAGAGTTCCGACGAGGCGCAGGTGACCTACTGGCTGCGGCTGATGTTCGTCAACGAGCAAAAGGATACACTCTATCTTGGCCAGGCGATTCCGCGGTACTGGCTGTCGGCGGGCAACACGATCGGCATCCAGCGGGCGGCGACCGAGTTCGGCGATCTGTCGCTGACTTACAACGCCGTCGATCGCAATCAAGTCGTCGTAACGCTGGAACCGCCGAGGCGAAATCCGCCCAAAACGATCTACCTGCGGATCCGCCATGCCAAATCCAATCCGATTCAATCGGTACTGTGTAACGAAAAGCCCTGGACGCAATTCGACAAGGACAAGGAATGGCTGGTCCTGCCGGGGACGCTGGATTCGACGCAGCGATTCGTCGTTCAATACTGACGCGGGAGAAAGGCGGCGGATATGGGGGTCCGGTTTGTATTGGGGCGCAGCGGAACGGGCAAGACGCGGCATTGCATCGACGCCGTGACGGCCGCGCTTCGCGACGGGCCGGAAGGAGAGCCGCTGGTTTTGCTGGTGCCGGAGCAGGCGAGTTTTCAAGCCGAGCGAGCGATCCTTTCGCATGGAGACATCGCGGGATTCAGCCGGTTGCAGGTGTTGTCATTTGACCGGTTGACTTTTCTATCGGCCGGCTCTCCGCAGGCACGGCAAACGATCTCGCGGGTCGGCCGGGAGATGATCGTCTATTCGATCCTCCGGCAATGCCGGGTTTCGTTATCGATGTTTTCCCGTGCGGCCGACACCGCCGGGTTGGCGCGGCACTTGGCCCGGATCATTGTGGAACTCCACCAGTCGGCCAAGGAACCGCAGGATGTGCGACAATTTCTGGCCGAACTGGCTCAGCAGCCCTCCGAAGCGAGACTGACGCGAAAGATTGAAGACATTGCGGTTGTGTATGAACACTACCGCCAATTTTTGGATCGCAAAGCCGATCTTTTCCTGGATCCCGAACAACAACTTACGCATGTTCAGCACACCGTGGCGGACTGTCCCCGTCTGCGCGGCGCGCGGCTTTGGGTGGACGGTTTTGCGGGATTTACGCAGCAGGAACAGGCCATCCTGGTCTCGCTGATCCAGGTCTCCACGGAAAGCGAGATCGCGCTGTGTCTGGATCCGACGATCCTGGACCTGAACAATACCGATCCCAATCGGCTGGATCCGAACAGTTTATTTCTTCCGACGGAGAAGACCTATTGTGATTTGCTGGCAACGCTGCGGCGGGCGCGAATTCCCATTCGTTCGCCATTGGCGCTTCCTGAGGTCCGCCGATTCGACAAGAGTTCGGCCCTGGGCTGGATCGAGCGGTTGGCGTTTGATCCGACAATTGGGGAGATCCCGGAGACTGTCAAACGCCAGGCCGGACAACAAGTTCAGATTGTCACAGCCCTGGATCCCCGCGCCGAAGCCGAGGCCGTTGTTCGGCGCATCCGTCAATTGGTTCGGGGCGGGGGTTATCGCTATCGCGACATCGCCGTGGTCGTCTCCGATCTGAAGGCGTATCAGCCGTATCTGGAGGGGGCGTTTGCGGACGCGGGAATTCCCTGCTTTCTCGACCGGCCAAGATCGATCCAGCAGCATCCGATGATTGAGATGATCCGCAACGGTTTTACGGCGGTTCTGGAAGGTTTTCATACGAGGGATGTGATCGCCTGGCTGAAATCTCCTCTGGGTCCGGTCGATCCCGATTCAGTCGCCCTGCTGGAGAATTACTGTCTGGCTTTCGGCATCAATCGTAGTGACTGGACAAATCCCGACCCGTGGCCGTACACCGACGCCAACCTGCGGGAGGATCGCGAACGGCAGAGGCGATGGGATCTGGAGCGAATTCACGCGATTCGAAGGCAGGCCGTCGATCCCTTGCTGGAAGTACGGGACAAGCTTGGATTATCGGGAGAGGTACGGCCTTTGTCGGCAGAAGAGTTTGTTCGAGCCGTCTGGGGATTGATGGATCGCCTGCAGATTCCCCGCAAACTGGACGAAATGGGACGGTCCTGTCCGCAGCAGGCGGTGATCCATCGGCAATTGTTCGACAAACTGGTTGATCTTCTGGACGAGTTTACGGATATCTTTCACGATCAGCCCATGGAGCCATCGGAGCAGTTCTTCGTTCTCCGCGCGGCGATGGGACAACTGGTACTCAAACAGATTCCCCCGATGATCGATCAGGTTCTGGTCGGTTCGATCGAGCGAAGCCGGCATCCCGACCTGAAGGCGGTGTTTTTGATCGGAGCCACGCAAAAACAGTTTCCGGTCCCGCTAAGCGAAGATCCGATCCTGAGCGAAAGCGATCGCCAGGCCGCGGCCCGACATCGGTTTTTCCTTTTGGATCGGACGGTCACGCAAACGGTCGCACGGCAATACCTGGCCTATATCGCCTTTACTCGACCCAGCGAGCGATTGGTTATCAGTTTTCCACGGATGGATTCCGGCGGGTCGGAGGCGTATCCGTCAAGGTTCGTGCAGATCCTGAAAGACCGGCTGGGTCTGAAGGCCCAAACGGAGGGATTTGACCAACCCTGGGATTCCCTTTCCGGTCCGTTGGACCTGCAGGATCGGCTCAGCCGGTTGATTTGTTCGGATCAGCGGGATGCGCGGGAGCTTGGATTGCGATTGCTCCGGCATCTGCCCAGAGCGGAGCACCCGGAACTGGCCGCTATAACGAATCCGCTTTGCGGGGGACTGGCGTATCAGAATGTCGTCGAGCTCGATGCGAATCTGATTCGACGGCGATGGCCCAAGGTATTGCCGCTTTCGGCCACGCGGGTAGAATCGTTCGCTCGATGTCCCTACCAGTTTTTCTCTCGATATCTCCTGGAACTTCGATCGCGCGAAGTGTTGCGGCTGGAACCGCCGGATCTGGGCAATCTGTATCACCGCGTACTCGAACGATTGTTTTATGAACTTGGCAAAGACAAACTGGATATCGCCAGCGCGTCGGACGAGGTCTTGCGGGATCGCACCGCCGCTTTGTTTGACGACGAGATCCGGACTCATCCGGCCTGTACGAATCTGATTCGCCACAGCCGTCAGGACAACTGGCGGATCCAGTCGGGCCGGGAGATTCTGTGCGATGCGGTGTTGAACATGGCTGGCATCTGCAGGGCGGGGGTTTTTCGGCCGATCGCGGCAGAGGCGGGGTTCGGCCCCGGGGAAAAACAGGTCCGCATTGAGCTTGACGGGGGGGGAGGAATCCGAATCCTGCTGTGCGGTTCGATCGATCGGATCGACGCTGCCGTCATCGATGGAACGAAGACGGCGATCGTGTTTGATTACAAGCTGCGGGGTCGGTTCATCAACTGGAGTCATCTGGCCGGCCGGATCGATCTCCAGTTGCCCATCTATCTGATTGCGGCGGGACGAATACCGCGGGTTGAGCAGGTGGCGGGGGCGTTTTTTCTTCCGATTGAACTGAAACCGCCGAAACAGATATTCCGTTGGGGGATCGGTCCGGGAGAGAAGGACGAAGACAACGAGGCGAAGAGGATGGCAAAGGCCGTTGGGGTGTTTGATGGACGATTTGCACATTCGCTTGATCCGCAAGTTTCACAACATAGCAAGTATTATAACTTTTTTGTTTCTCAGAAGGATGGACCTTTTGGTCGGTATGGAACCAGCGGGGCTCTGCGACCACATGATTTTGCGGCGCTGCTGACTTTTACCGAACGGGTTATCCGGGAGACGGCTCAGGCAATCGTGTCCGGAGAGATTGCGATTCGGCCGTATCGGTTCGGCAATCAATCGCCGTGTTCGCAATGCGAGTATCGCGCGGTATGCAAGTTTGACTGGCAGATCAATGAGTATCGATCGATCGTAGTCGTAAACAAGACGAAATTTCTGGACGAGTTGGCGGGGGTTGAACATGGCTAAGCGATCTTGGACTCCCGGTCAACAGACGGCAATCGCGGCACGAGGCCGCGAGACGCTGGTGACCGCTTCGGCCGGCACGGGCAAAACGGCCGTTCTGACCGAACGATACTTACAGTGTCTGCTGGATCCGGAAGCTCCGGCCGATGTGGGACAGATTTTGGCTCTGACCTTTACCGATGCGGCTTCGGAAGAAATGCGCAATCGGATCGCCGAGCGACTCCAACGGGAAACTATCGGCGGCGACGCGCGGATCCGAAGGCAACTGATGCAGCTCGACGGGGCGTGGATCAGCACGATTCATTCCTTTTGCAAGCGAATCCTGACGGAATTCTTTTATGAGCAAGGGCTGGATCCGGGATTTCGAATCCTGGATCCCGACGAACAGCAGTTGCTGCGAGCCGAAATTCTGGAATCCGTGATGGAACGGGCATGGGAGGATCCGGATCTTGGGGCGCGATTGCCGGATTTGCTGACGGGACGACATTTCGGGGGAGGCGAGGGTGGTTTTCTTTCGCAAATCCTGCGTGGTTCGGCATATCTGGATTCGGTGGTCGGTCGGCCGGACTGGCTAACGCGGGCCCGGACGGTTGTGGAACTTCAGGCCCTGCATTCGGAGTGGTTTCAGCGTCGTCGAAGCGAGGTTGTGGCCGCACGACTGTACGATTGCCGCGGGCGGATCGAGTTCGCGATGGCGGTCGATGCGGCGATGGCCGGTTCGCACTGGGCCCGATTCCTGCAGGACCGATTCCTGGAACCGATTGATCGATGCCTGGATTGGCTCAAACAGGGACAGTGGCAGCAATGCCGGGATTTTTTGATGAGCGACCCAATCCCCGGATTTAACGAATGTCGAAAACCCAAGGGGATGGACGACAAACTGGCCGATCGGGTGCGGGATCCGGTTCGAGAGGCAAAGAAGATGTTTGAGTCCCTGGGCAAGATGATGATCGTGAATCCGGCTGCCGAGTCAATGGTTCCGATGGCGGCCGAGCAGACGCACTGCATGATTGAACTGATTTGCAGATTCGATGAAGCGTATGCCGCGGCCAAACGACATCGCAACGCGCTGGATTTTGCGGATCTGGAGCATCGGGCGCTGGAGATGCTGGCCGAAACGGATTCGGTCGCCGGCGTTCTGCGCGATCGATTCCGGTATATATTTATCGACGAATACCAGGATATCAATCCGGTTCAGCAGGCGATCCTAGACCGGATTCGGCGGGCGGACAATGTGTTTGCCGTCGGCGACATCAAGCAGAGCATTTATGCCTTTCGGCAGAGTCGGCCGGAGATTTTTTTGCACCGACTGCAGCAGGCGGCCGAAACGCCGGCTTCAGGCCAGCCCCAGCGGGTGGATCTGACGGACAACTTCCGATCCCGACAGCCGATTCTGGATTTTGCCAATCAGATTTTCGGGCGGATTATGCGGCCTTCGGTAGCGGGGATCGACTATGACCGGCGGGCTTTTTTGCACCCGGGCTTTGACTATGCCCCCCTGGATGCGAACACGGCGCCGGAAGACCTGGTCCGCGTATGCATCCTGGATCAATCGGAGAAGGATTCAGAAGAATCGGACGATCCCGAATCGCCGGAAAACGAATCTTTTCTCGATGGCATCTCGGAGGACACCGCCCTGGTCAGTCCGGGCCGGCGACAGGCGGCCTGGATCGCCGAAGAGATCCGGTCGATGGTCGGAGCCGACTCCGGTCGGGCGGCATTTGAGATTTTTGACAAATCCATGGGAAGCTATCGGGCCGTATCCTATGGGGATATCGTCATTTTGATGCGGAGTTTGTCGGGAAGAGCCGTCGAATTTGTCGAGATCCTTCAGCAGGCCGGCGTTCCCGTCAGCAGCCGAACCGCGGCTGGATATTTCGCCGCGACGGAAATCGCCGATATGCTGGCCGTTTTGAAGGTGCTGGATAATCCCCGACGGGATATCGAGCTGGCGGCGGTTCTTCGAAGCGCGATGTTCCGATTGAAGGATTCTCAACTTCTGGAGATACGGTCCTGCGTATCCGCGGCGGAGGGGGATTTCTTTGATGCGGCAACGACTTATCTCGATCGGGGACCGGACCGTTCTTTGCAAGAATCCCTGCGGCAAGCATGGTTGCGGCTGGACGAATGGCGTGCCGTCGCGCAGACGACGGGTCTGGCTGAAACGATCCGGCGGATCTATCGGGATACGGGATATCCCGCCTTTGTGTCAACCCTGCCCAACGGAAAACAGCGTCGCGCGAATCTGATGAAACTGCACGATCGGGCCATCCAGTTCGAGTCCTTTACGGAGGCCTCCCGGTCGGGATCGCTGGGTCGATTTGTGGAGTTTCTGGAGCAGTTTACGGATCAGGAATTGGACTGGGCTCCCGCCGAGCCGGACGCGGCTGAAAATGCGGTTCGGATTCTGTCGATCCACAAAAGCAAGGGGCTGGAGTTCCCGGTGGTATTTGTGGCGGATCTGGGGCGTCCATTCAATCTTACGGATCGGTCATCGGATTGTTTGTTCGACGAAGAAGACACGCTGGGTTTACGGGTCATCGAGCCGACGCTTCGGCAGAAGTTCCCGTCGATGATCCACGAACTGATCGCGGACAAACAATGCGTCCGTTCGATCGCCGAGGAGATGCGAATCCTGTATGTGGCCGTCACGCGGGCACGGGAACGACTGATTCTGACGGCCTCGGCGGAACGGGAGACATGCGCGACTCTTCTGGAAAACTGTTCGGTCGATCCCAAAGGGCCGGCCGATTGGCAACTCGCGGCGACGCGTCGGTTTCTCGATTGGATCCTGTTTGGCCTGGCGGATCTGGATTCGACCTATTCGGCGTTTGATCTGGCGCGGCCGGTTTTTGCGAAGGACCAACGGCGGTGTCGGATCGAGATCGTTTCCAGGTCGGAACTGGAGGTTTTGTCGCAACGGATTCTCGATCGAAAACGCTTCCGAGATCCTTTTTTGAATTCCACCGAATCCCTGTCGGCTTCGAATTCCGTCGTTGAACGCGCCGTGGAAGAGATGGCGCAATCCCTCTCTTGGCGATATCCGTTCGCGGACTTTACGATTCTACCGGCCAAGATATCCGTCAGCGAGTTGACCCACCGCAACGATGAGTATGCCCGGATGGACTTCTCCCGTTGTTTGAGTCGTTTCCCGCGGGCGATGCAATCCGATGAAATTTCTGGAGGGCCGGATTTCCGAGGGCTTGGGACGGCGATTCATCGAATCTTTGAAACCCTCGATCTGTCAACTCCGCCGGATCGCAAACGAATTGTGGAGACGATCCAACGGTTGGTTAAAGACGGTCAAATCCCTTCTTTTCTTATTTCTTATCTCGATCCAGCCCGAATCCATGCCTTTTTTGACTCGGACCCGGGCCGACTGGCTGTAGCCAACGGCCGAGGATTGTTCCGCGAATGGCCATTTACGATGACGGTACCGGTCAGAGATCTGTCTGAGCCGTTTTCGTTGTCCAATCCGCAATTGTCCATCCGAAAGACTCCAATCGACGATCAGATGATCGTTCAGGGGATTGTTGACCTGGTCATTCCAGACGGCGAGGGACTTGTCCTTGTGGATTTCAAATCCGACCGGATTTCGGCTTCGGAAGTCTCTGACCGGGCCAACTTGTATCGAGATCAATTGGCTTATTACGCACAGGCGGCCCGGGTAATCCTTCGCAAGCCGATCTGTCGTTGTTGGTTGTATTTCGTTTACCCGGGGATTTCCTTGCCGATACCCTTTCCTGCGGTTGGAAGCAAATAAGTACCCTTTGTTTCCTTTTAACTTTTCTGCAAACCCCACCCGAATCAATCCGATATATATAGGAAGGTGAATTGACTTTTGGTCGTATTGAAGGTATCCGTATTAAAATGCCCGATTGTTAAGAGATGATATCCGAAGAACCCAAGGCAAATTGAATTGACCAAGCAACCGACATTGATTTTGTTTGGCGACCCGAACCGTCGCCGCGCCAAGGCGGCAATGGATCAATTTGTTCGATTCATCAGCGGTAAAGCCCGTATTTTGAGTAACGGATTTGATGGAAATTGCGATTCCGAGATGGTTCGTCAGGCCGACTTTGCCGTTGTTTTCGGGGGAGACGGCACGATTTTGGCGGCCGCACGGGCCCTGGCGGATAATGCAATTCCCGTGATCGGCGTGAACATTGGAAAGCTTGGATTTCTGGCCGAATTCGCCCTGGATGAGCTGGAACGGCTGTTCGATCGAATCGTCTCGGATCCCGTAATCGAAAAACGCATGATGCTGGTTTGTACCGTCCAGCGCGAGGGCAAAACCGTGTTTGCCTCGACGGCCGTCAACGATATGATTATTACCAACGGTCTGCCCTTTAAGCTGATCGAGTTGAAGATGACCGTGCAGAATGAACCGCTGGTCGCGTGTGTAGCTGATGGTCTGATTATCTCCACGCCGACCGGTTCGACGGCCTATAGTTTGTCCGCCGGCGGGCCGATCCTGGCGGCGGATCTGGAGGCGTTCGTGATCACGCCCGTATGTCCGCATTCGCTCAGTTTCCGGCCGATCGTGATCCGGTCTGATTCGGTGGTGCGGATTCATCCCGTTCGCGTCAATCCCGGAACAACGCTGATTCTGGACGGGCAGCTCGAACATTCTTTGAACCCCTCGGATATCATCGAGGTCCGACGACATAGCGGTAGTTTTTCCGTTGTAAACAATCCCATGCGAACCTTGTGGGACACATTGGCCGGAAAACTCAAGTGGGCTGAGAAGCCGACCTATTCGGCCGTCGAGGATTCTTTCGCCGGGGATGATCTATCAGAAGACAGAGGAACGACATGAAACCAAACCGATGCCCGATCTTGCTGATCGCCTTGTTGGGTTCGGCATTCGCCCAGCCCTCGTCCAGTCCTTTCACAACGCCTCCCAGCGGAACCCCGAATATTTCCTCTCCGGTCCGCAATCCGACCAGCGTTCCCACCGACGGCGCGTTTGAGCGGCCCCGGATGCGGTTTAACTCGGCCAATGATATCGTGACGGGCAATGTGGCCGGAGGCCGGGAATTTCGCGGCTCATTGCCCTACACGGCTCCCTCTCAACTGGGGATTGGATTATCCGATTCCGGATCCACATCGGTGAGCTCTTTTCTCCGTCGTTCAGCCGGAACTCCGTATGTCGCTCCGTATGGCGATTCCTCCCGGCCGTATTATGATCCGATGCGAGCGACAACAAGTTTTCAGGCCGCGGGACTATCGAGTTTGTCGCGACCGATGATTACCACCCCGACCGGAATCGCCCGAATATCGGTTCCCCAGTTGACGGATCTGCAGCGATTGAGCCAACCCCAAAGGCCCGCCTGGCAGGAGACCACCGAACTGGAATCCTTGATCATCCAGCAAATGGGACTGCGCGAACTGGCGATCCTGGAAGACCAAGTTGATAAACTCGATTCGGAGCAGTTGGCACGGCTGAATCCTCGACTCCGCCAGCTTTTGGAAACGACCGAAGAAACCCGGGAGGCGAATCAGAATAACTCGAAATTTGGGATTGACGATCCCCTCCGGCCGATTTTTCCCGAAAAACCGCTTGGCCCCGTGGAGCCGGTTCAATTGACCGAGGCCGAGCGCCTTCGGATCCAGCGAGAGCAGCTTGAGGAGATGAGAAAGGAGCTGGAAAATCTTCTCGATCCGGATTCCGAAACCCGAACGCAATCCGGATTCAGAACGAGTCGTTCCTCCGGTTCGACTTCCAAGACCGATTCGGCCGAAACCGATTCCGCTCTTCCTCCCCTTCCTCCGCATTCGAAGACATCCGCCGAAACGACCGAAACGCCGACGGACGAGGCGGTTCAATCCTCCACATCCCGTGAACCATCCTTCCGTTTGCCTTCGCCTGAGCAGCGGACTCGTATTCGTCAACTTCTGGGACCCTATAAAAATCTCGAAACCCTGACCGCGGATAAGACCGCCGACTACATCCGTCAGGGCGATCAATTTATGGTCAAACGACAATACTATCGAGCCGCCGATGCCTATACCCTGGCAACAGTCTGGCAAAGCGAGAATCCGAACATCTATCTGAAGCAATGCCTGGCCCTGTTTTCGGCGGGAGCATATCTGAGCAGCGCCCAATCCCTTCGACAAAGTCTGATCCTTCGGCCGGAACTGGGCGGGGAGAAGGTCGACATTTTGAACCAGCTTGGGGGCAATGGGGTCGGTTCCCTTCAATCCCAGGATGCTCGGCCCGCGACAAACTCCGAGAATCTTGACCTGTATCAAAGTCGTATCCGAGAGATTCTCAAATTCCAGAAAGAGAGCGATTCGGGACTATTGGCCCTGTTGTTGTCCTATTTTTATTTTCAGGAAGGGACTGTCGATAAGGCCCGTGATATGGTCGTGATAGCGGATCATTATTTCCCCGGTGATCCGGCGGTGGTCGCCATGCAAAAAGTTCTTGGGGTGGATGCTTCTGCGACGAAGGCCTCGCCTTGATCGCGTCTCCCGACAAGAATCGGTTTTTGGATCTTGGGCAGATTCTGGGGTCCGAGGGCCCCCTGGCCAAATCGCTGAGCGAATACGAATCTCGTCCGCAGCAACTTGAAATGGCCCTGGCCGTCCAGGACGCTCTCGGACACAGTCATCATCTGGCCGTTGAAGCCGGCACGGGGGTGGGAAAAAGCTTCGCCTATTTAATCGCCGCGATTGATTTTGCCCGTCGAACCCAAAAGAAGGTGGTCATCAGCACTTATACCATCACTCTGCAACAGCAACTTATCAACAAGGATATTCCGTTTTTGCTGGAGGTTCTGCCGATACCGTTTCGGGCGTGTTTGGCCAAGGGTCGGAACAATTACTTGTGCCGCCGTCGTCTTGACTATGCGCTTCGCAATCCCCGCAGTTTATTCGACGACCACGCCGAGGAGATTCGTCGTATAGCCGACTGGGCCGGGACCACGGAAGACGGCTCTCTCAGCGACCTGCCGTTTGTTCCTTCCTCGCAGGCATGGGATGCGGTGATGAGCGAACACGGCAACTGCCGCGGCCGAAAGTGTGATCGATTCGGCGACTGTTTGTATTGGAAGTCGCGACGACTTCTCAAAACGGCCGACCTGATCGTCGCCAACCATGCCCTGCTGTGCAGCGACCTTGTCTTGCGGCAGGAAGCGCCCGGCCTTCTTCCGGATTATGCGGCCGTGATTCTCGACGAGGCCCACAATCTTGAGCATGTGGCCGAGGACCATTTTGGGATCGATCTGTCCAATTTTTCGTTCCGGCACCTGTTGAATCGCCTGTACAACCGTCGTACTCGCAAAGGTCTACTGGCCCATCACGAGTGGGCGCAAGCCCGCCCCGCAGTCTCGGTTCTGGAAAAGGCGGTCCAGGTGTTTTTCGCCCAAGTGCAGGCGTGGTATGCCCATGCCGAAAAGGAAACCAACGGCCGCTGTATCCCCGGCTTCGTTGAGGACAACATCACCTCGCCCGTCCGCGACCTACGCTTGACACTGGCTCATATCCAGAAAACCCTGTCGGAAGAGGATGACAAGCTCGAGTTTTCTCGTTATATCGACCGCCTGCATGAGATGGAAAGCCAATTGAAGGATTTGTTAACGCAGCCGCAGTCCGGTCATGTGTATTGGGTTGAGGTCACCGGCCCGGCCGCACGGCGAGTCGCTTTGCGTTCGGCTCCAGTCCATGTCGCGCCATTGCTGAAAGCGGCTCTCTTCGACAAGATCGATTCGGTGGTCTGCACCAGCGCCACCCTTTCGGCCGGAGGGGACAACAAAGAGGCCTTCGACTTTTTCGCCGGGCGTGTCGGCCTGGAATCGTTCAAGGCCCTGCGCCTCGGTTCGCCGTTCGATTACCATTCACAGGTTACGCTGTACCTGGAAGCGGCATTGCCCAATCCGGAATCAAAGGAATTTGAGCCAGCCGCCGCTACCGCGATCGAAAAGTACCTGCGCTTGACCGATGGTCACGCGTTCGTTTTGTTCACCAGTTATGCCATGCTTCAGCGAACCGCCGATCGGATGGCCCCATTCTTCGCCGAGCAGGGCATCGAGCTTCTTTGTCAGGGGGGGGGCACCGACCGAGCCGTTCTGCTGGAGCGGTTTAAGACCGATTTTCGCAGCGTTCTGTTCGGTACGGACAGTTTCTGGCAGGGCGTGGATGTTCCCGGCGAGGCGCTGACCAATGTCATCATCGTTCGGCTTCCGTTTGCCGTCCCTTCACACCCGCTGATCCAGGGCAAAATCGAATTTCTCCGCGAATCCGGCGAAAATCCATTCACCTGTTTCCAACTCCCCACAGCCGTCATCAAGTTCAAACAGGGATTCGGCCGGCTGATCCGAAAAAAGTCCGACCGAGGCATCGTGGTCGTTCTTGATTCCCGGATCGTCCATCGCCCATATGGCCGGTTGTTTTTAGAAGCGATCCCGGAATGTACCGTCCAGATCGTCCGATAACTCGAACCAGTACCCAAGTCATGCCCGAATTGTGCCGATAGGATCCATGGCGGAACTCGCCTAATAATCGAATGGTTGCACTTGAAGATGGAGAATCGAAAATTGCAGCGTAAAAGCGGCTTTTCTCTGGTCGAACTTCTGATCGTTGTGTCGATCATCGGTATTTTGGCGGCGATTGTGCTTCCGGAATTCCAGAACCACACGCTTCAAGCCACGGAAACCTCCGCCAAAGACAACCTCCGAATCCTTCGTAAGGCCATCGAATTGTACGCCATGCAGCATAACGGCGTGGCTCCGGGTTATCCCGGCAATGTTTCCACCGCGACTCCCACCGAGTCCGATTTCATCTCCCAACTTCTGGATTCGCACGCCATGAATCAGTTTCCCGAGAATTCTTTCAATGGTCTTTCCACCGTGCAGGTTCTGGCCAACGGGGCCGCTTTCCCGGCCGTGGCGGACGATTCCACCGGCTGGATCTACCAGCCCCAGACAAAGAATCTCCGTCTCAACCATGCCGGTGCCGACGCCGCAGGGACCAATTATATCAACTATTGATCCTGATCAATGGGATTCGGCGGCACCTTGCCGAGACCGGTTCGAGAAGGAGAACATGGCCTGTGCCGATCAGGTGTATACGACCGGGCCGAAACTGTAACCGGCCCGGAGACCTGCATCCCCGGGCCGGAATAGAGGGTTATTGGAACATGGAAATCACTTAATTGAGATCGAGCACGATGTACTCGGCATAGTCCTCGTTGCGGACCAGCAGCAATACCTTGTCCTTGACTTTTTTCATCGCGGCGTTGAAGTCTTTGACGGAATTGGTCCGTTGTCGGTTGACGCTGAGGATGACCATTCCCGGCCGAATTCCCGCTTTTTCGGCGGCGCTGCCGCGGGCGACTTTGGTGACGATCACGCCATCGGTTGAATTGAAACCGAACCGTTCGGCCGTATCCGAATCGATATCCGAAATTTCCAACCCGATTTTCCCGACGGCCTCGGACGAAACCAGACCGCTGTCGTCCATCGAACCGATCGCGACGGTCAGGGTCTTCTGTTCGTTATTGCGAACGACGGTCAGCTCGACCTTTGTGCCCGGTTCGAGCTGGGAGATCGCGGTGCGGAAGGATTGGTTGTTTTTGACCTCCTGGCCGTTGAGTTTGATGATGACATCTCCGTCCTTGAGACCGCCTTTGGCAGCGGGCGAATCTTCCATCACACGAGTAATAATCACGCCCTGGTTTTTGTCCAGTCCGAAGAATTTGGCCTTGTCGGGAGTAACGCCGTTTTTGTCCATCTCAATGCCGACATAGCCGCGGTTGACCTTGCCGGTCTTGAGGAGCTGTTCCTTGATGTTCTTGGCCATGTTGATCGGGATGGCAAACCCGATGCCCATATAGCCGCCACTCTGGCTGAAGATGGCGCTGTTGATCCCGATGGCCTGGCCATCGAGGTTCAGCAACGGCCCGCCCGAATTGCCGGGATTGATCGCCGCGTCGGTCTGGATGAAATCTTCATATTCGGCGATGCCGACGCTTCGGCTCTTGGCGCTGACCACCCCCACGGTCACCGTCTCCGACAGACCGAAGGGATTGCCGACGGCGATGACCCACTCGCCGATTTCCAACTTGTCCGAATCGCCCAGTTCGATCACCGGCAGATTATCCGCTTCGACCTTGATCAGGGCCACATCCGACTTGGGATCGGTGCCGATCACTTTGGCTTGCAATTCTCGGCCGTCATTGAGGGCAACGGTGATTTTGTCCGCCTCGCCCACTACATGGTTGTTGGTCAGGATGTATCCGTCGGCGCTGATAATGAACCCGGAACCTTGTCCTCTCTGCATTCGTTTTTCGGGAGTCGGCTGACGGAACCTGCGTCCGAAGAATCTCTCAAAAAATTCGTCATCGAACGGAGTGCCAAAGGGATCCATCCCGCGAGAGACCGTAATCGACTTTTCCACTTGAACCGACACAACCGCCGGGATGACGCGTTTGGAAACTTCCGAAAATGCCTTGCTCGTCTCCCGAAGGGTATCCAGCCCGCTGGCCGCAACGACAGGTTGAACAGCCAAGCCGAATCCAAATACAATCACCATCAGCGCTGTTGCGTATCGAATCGATCGTTTCAGTTTCATTCTTATCTCCTGGTTGAATTTGCCTTTTCTTTGTATTGTTATGATACGATTGTCCATAGTCGCAGTGCACAATTTTATGGTACAAACTTTGTGCCAGGAATTAATAAGAGTGTAACCTGTTGCACAAAAAAGACTTATGTTATTGCCAAAGAAACGGGGAAATCGGATCTTCCTGTCAAATTGGCATCTTGTATACTTGCTGTTGGGTTCCATAGGATCAATCGGTCATATAATAATGCGACTCTGTTTGAATATTCAGACCCGATCAGATCAGCGTTTTTCCCAATTCGGTGTGAATGCCGAACTGGGTATCGCTTGTTTCGGGGTAATCACTTCGGTAATGAACTCCCCGGCTTTCCTGTCTCCACCGCGCGGCGATTGTCATCAGGTTGGCCACGATCAGCATATTCTGGCATTCCCACCCGAAGGGATGGTCGAACACCTTGTCCATGACATACCGCTGCCAGAACCGGATGATATCTTCGGCCTCGGCCAGGTGGGTTTCTTTTCGGGTGATCCCGACATTCCGCCACATCAAAGCGCGGAGGGCATTTCGGACATCGTCCGTATCCAGTCGGCTGCGGTCCGAATGCGGAATCGCAACCTCCATCCTCGGGGCCGAGAACCGGTCGCGACTCGGCCGCATGTCCTGAAGAGCCGATTGGCCGGCGATCTGCCCGAAGACCAGCCCTTCCAGAAGCGAGTTGCTGCCGAGACGATTGGCGCCGTGGAGACCGGTCGAAGCGACCTCGCCGCAGGCGTACAGATTGCGGAGGTTCGTCCGCGCCGAGGCGTCGGTTTTCACTCCCCCGATCATGTAATGGGCACTGGGCCGAACGGGGATCAGATCGTGGCTGACATCAATGTCAAAACTCTCGCACAGTTCGCTGATCGTCGGGAATCGTTTGGAAAAATGCGCTTTGTCAAAATGTCGCACATCCAGATACACATGGGTAGAATTGGTTTTGAGCATCCGGTCCAGGATCGCGCGGCTGACCACATCCCGAGGCGCCAATTCTCCGGCGGGATGATATTCCTTCATAAAACGAACGCCGTTGCCGTCCACGAGCATGGCCCCTTCTCCCCGCAGCGTCTCGGTGATCAGAGCCCGCGACGCCCCGGCAATGTAGAGGGTCGTCGGATGAAACTGCATGAACTCCATGTCCCGCAGGATCACTCCGGCCCGATAGGCCATGCCCAGTCCGTCGGCCGTCGCCACTTCCGGGTTGGTTGTTTCTCGATACAGTCGTCCCGCTCCTCCGGTGGCCAGAATCGTTGCCGACGCCCAGAAAATCACCAGCCCCGCCGACGGCCGAAATCCCAGAACCCCCAGGCACTGGTTCTCGTCGTCGGTGATCAGGTCGATGGCGAAGATGTGTTCCATTACATGGATTCGGGGGTGCTTGCGAACTATACGGATCAGGGCCTCTGCGATGCCGCGCCCCGTGGAGTCGCCGTGGGCATGTGCCACGCGGGCATGGCTGTGCCCGCCCTCCAGCGTGATGTCGATCTTGCCATTGGTCCGATCGAATTCCGTACCCCACTCGGCGAGTTGCCCGATCAATTCCGGCCCGCGCGACACCACCAACTCGACGATCGCCTTGTCGCACAGTCCGCATCCGGTCTTGATCGTATCGGCCACATGATATTCGATCCGATCCTGGCTGCCCAGGACCGACGCGATGCCGCCCTGCGCGTTCCAGGTGTTGCTGTTATCCAGAGACTGTTTGCAGATCAGCGTAACATTCCGCTGTCCGGCCGCTTCAATCGCGGCCCGAAGACCCGCGATACCCGATCCGACGACCAGACAGTCGGTGAACAATTGTTGAATCGAACCGGTGTCGAACGGGACTAAATACCGACGAAATTCGCTTTGTCGAGCCGGCATGGTGGATTCCTCTCGGTAGCGTCAATCGTTTCGCAGGGCCTGGATCAGGCAATCCATGCCCGCTGGAACGATGTTTTGTTGTTTGTGATATTTGGCGATCGCCCCGGCGGCAAGTCCCGCCGCGGAGGCCGGACAGATCAGCTCCAGACCGTCGATATCCAGCCAACTGCCCCGCAGGGCCGTGACCGTAATCATGAAAAACGAATGGCTTACCGCCGATCCGGGAACAAGATCGGAAAGATCCAACGGAACGATCTTGCTGATCGCCCGGAAGGCATCCGGTCCATACACACCCAGCATTCCCGTCTTGTCGGTGACATCGACGGTGGCGATCCGGGCTTGTTGGGTCCGTTCCAGAACCTCCTGCCGATGCTCCGGTAGCGACAGCAAGAGGTATTGATTTCGAATCCGGGCAATCCGAACAGATCCCATTCCATTGAATTGAAATTGAAGCCAGGTCCCGTCTTCGGGCAACAAAGCCCCACCGGCCAACAGACCCGTTAATCCTGCGGCGCCTGAAGCGGGGATGCTGAATCGCCCAAAACTGCACAGGTCAAACGCGGCTGACGCAGTGGATAGCGCCGTGCGTTCCGCGGCCGGATCGCCGTAATCCTGCGGCAAACGCCAGCCATCATACTCGGCGAATCGCGCTCCCAACTGTTTGTGGATACCTTCAAATGGACTCGATTTGGCCATCTTGCGCTCCGGTTGCGGTCCCCTCGGCGAATTCTCTTTATTCGTTTCTGCGGACGCGGGTCCTGGATCGGCGGATTTAAAAATCCGCGTAGTTCGGAAACCAAAATTATATCGAAGTCCGCCGCATTCGGCAAATTCCAATTTACAGAACCATCGGATGGGATATAATGCCCCTGAAATCGAAAATCGATGGAGTGAAATACCCTGTGGACATGACTCTTCTTGAAACGCGAAAGCTTGTGAAATCCTATTCCGGTCGGACCGTCGTCAATGAGGTTAATATTTCAGTCGAGCAGCGATGTACCGTGGGCCTGCTCGGACGAAACGGCGCCGGAAAAACGACCACTTTCCGCATGGTGGTCGGGATGATCGTCCCCGACGGCGGGACGGTTGTCTTTGAAGGCACCGATATTACCCGTTTGCCCATGTATCGCCGGGCCCGTCTGGGGATGGGTTATCTTTCGCAGGAACCCAGCGTTTTTCAGCGTCTGACGGTCCGCGAAAATCTCCACGCCATCCTCGAAACGATGTCCATCACCCGCAAAGAGCGCGTCGAGCGGGCCGACTCCCTCATTGAGCGGTTTGGCCTGACCGAGGTTGTCAACAGCCACGCCCGAATTCTCTCCGGCGGCGAACGACGCAAACTCGAGATCGCCCGCGCGATGGTCACCAACCCCTCGCTGATCCTCCTCGACGAGCCCTTCAGTGGCGTCGATCCCATCACCGTCGAGGAGCTCCAGCAGGAAATCCGCCGTCTGGCGGCCTCGGGCGTCAGCATCCTGATCACCGACCACAATGTAGAACGAACCCTCGAAGTCGTCGATAAGGCCTACATCATCGACCATGGCAAGGTCATCGCGCAGGGTACGCCCAAACAGATCGTCCAGAACGAGCTGGTCCGCAAGAGCTACCTGGGCTCGACTTTCCGCGGCGACGAGTTCGATTGATTTTTTATGGATTAAGGTGTCCTATGATAAAAAAATTATTTGTGAGTAATTTCAAGAGCATTCAATCACTCGATCTAAGTCTTGGTCGTTTTAATGTGATTGTGGGAGCTAACGCAGGAGGAAAATCGAATCTGGCTCAAGTATTTGAATTTCTAAAATATATTGGTGAAATGGATCTAAAGAGATCTATAGCTCGGTTGGCAGGATTTGAATCGCTATTAACCTTCGGAGCGACAAAACCCCTCCGGATCAAAGTTGATTTTGATACCCAACTGGGATATGGCAAAAAAAAAGGCGAAGTTTTAAAAATTAATGAATTCGAATATGACTTTTCGATCAAATCGCTTCCTGAGAAGAACGATTTCAGTGTAAACAAAGAACAAATAACCGCAAGATATGACATTGTAAATCTAGTAAAAAAGAACAATAAGTATGTCGAGCAAGGTTCGCCCCTCTCTTCTGGATTAATTCATGTCAAAAATTTTGACGGTGCGATCTCTTATGAAGTTGATCCTCCCGACAGTAAAGACATAATTGATGACTATATCCCACTTACGGTCCTATTAAAGGCATATGAACGAGACGAAGAAAAGATTCCCTCGAATACGCTGATTTTGAAAACCCCATTTTCCCTGATTCCGCCTTGGGAAAATCCTTTTGGTGGGATCGCCGTTTATAATTTTGATCCTCAACTTGCCAAAGATCCCATCAAAGGTTCTGAGTTTTCAGAATTGCACAAAGACGGACGCAATCTTGCATTGCTGATAGATTCAATTATTGGACAAGAGAATAAGAAGCGAAAATTCTGCAACTTGATGTCGTCTCTTTTACCATTTGTTGAAGACATAGGGACAAAACGCTTCGGGGACAAGTCTCTAATTACTTTACGGGAAAAATACTTTAATCATCAAGACCTACTTGCTCATCTTCTTTCCGATGGAACGGTTAATATAACTGCAATCGTTATGTCTCTCTTTTTCCAGGAACATAAGGTTGTCGTTATTGAAGAGCCAGAACGAGGCATTCATCCCAGTCTAATCCAGCGGTTGATTTCCCTAATGAAAGAGGCTTCTGAGAAAATTCAAATTATCATCACAACCCATAGTCCTGAGATTGTTAAATATGCCGGTATTGAGAACCTGTTCTTAATACAGCGGGGAGACGACGGGTATTCCTGTGTCTCCCGACCATCTGAAAGCGAACAAGTAAGGGTGTTTATGAAGAATGAGATCGGTCTGGATGAACTCTACGTTCAAAATATCCTAACGGTTTAATATGTCTCATCGCCAGTTCTATTTTTTAGTAGAGGGTTCCGACGACCACCTATTCATGAGCGAAATTGTGGTTCCCTTGCTCGTTAATTATCAGGTTTATTTTTACCAATATTCTCAAACGCCTCGTAATAGAGTAAGGTTGTTTATAAATGCACTTGAAAGAATGGATGCCCCTTATGTTTATATTCAAGATATGGATCAATTCCCCTGTGTCACGGCCCGTAAAGCCAAAATAATACAACAATATAGTTGTTGTGATAGATCGTATCCATCAAATATTATAATTGTAAACCAAGAAATAGAAAGCTGGTATCTGGCCGGCATAAAACCGGAACTATATAAACAATGGCGATTACCTAAATGCCACTCTACTGAAAAAGTAAACAAAGAAAGATTTAATCAGGTAATTCCTCGTCGATATGCAGTAAGGGTTGAATTTCTTCAGGATATTTTGCGGAATTATTCTGTCGAAATTGCATGCCAAAAGAATCAATCCTTCCGATATTTCTGGAATCGGATGGAACAAATCGTGAGGGAAGAATAATGTCGCTCGATCCTGAAAAATGTTGCATGACCCGCTTTCCCGCGCCGGTGCTGGCCGAACGGGCCAAACCCATCGAAACAATTGACGATACCATTCGCCGACTGGCGGAGCGGATGATCGATATCATGATCGAATTTAAAGGCGTAGGTCTTGCCGGTCCGCAGGCCGGGGTCAATCTCCGCATCTTTGTCGCCTCGCCCGACGGAACCCGTGAAAACGCCAAAGTCTATATCAATCCCGAAATCGAACCCTCCGGTCCGCTCGAGGCCGTCGAGGAGGGCTGTTTGTCCCTGCCCGGTCTCTACGCCAAGATTCGTCGTAACAAACAGTGCACCGTCACCGCCACCGATCTGGACGGCAATCGCTTCACGGAATCCTCCGATGGCCTGCTCGCTCGTGCCTATCAGCACGAGTTCGACCACCTCGAAGGCAGGCTCATCAAGGACCGCTTCAGCCGCATCCAGCAGATCGCCGCCCGCCATCGCCTTCGCGAACTGATGGAAGAGTACGAAAATCCGTCCTCCTGATCGTCCGAAAGGCCCGGTACCATGCGGATCGTCTATCTCGGATCGTCGGAATTCGGCATCCCTTGTCTGGAGGCCCTCCATCGCGGCCCGCACCAGCTTGTGCAGATCTTCACCCAGCCCGCTCAACCCGCCGGGCGCGGCCGACATCCGCGCCCCACGCCCGTTGCCGAATGGTCCGCCAGACGCGGCGTGCCCTGTGAAGAATCGCAAAACATAAACACTCCCGAATCCCTCCGTCGCCTGGCCGATAGCGGCGGCGAACTGCTCGTTGTCATCGCCTTCGGCCAAAAGATTTCGCAGGAGGTCATTGCCCTCTTTCCCCACGGTGCGATCAATGTCCACGCCTCGTTGTTGCCGCTGTATCGCGGCGCCGCCCCCATCAACGCCGCCCTCATCGACGGCCGCACCGAATCCGGCATTAGTATCATTACCCTTGCCGACCGTATGGACGCCGGCCTGATCCTGGGCCAGTCTCGGACGGAAATTCTTCCCGACGACAACGCCCAGTCCCTTCACGATCGACTTGCTCTCCTCGGTCCCGACTTGCTGTTGACCGTCATTGACCAAATCGCATCCGGGACGGCGACCTACACCCCCCAGGACGAATCGCAAGTGACCTATGCCAAAAAACTCAAAAAATCCGATGGCTTTCTCGACTTCGCCCGCCCCGCCGTCGAATTGGCCAACCGCATTCGCGGTTTATGGCCGTGGCCGGGAGCTCAGGCCAGCTTCGTCTCCGCCTCCACCGGAAAGTGCTATCCGGTTGCGTTTGCCCGCGCCGTCGCTGTCCATACGGACGACCAGCCCGGAACCTTCGGCATTCTCGATGCCAACCTCGATGTGATATGCGGCGACGGCCGACTCCGCATCCTCGACCTTAAACCCGCCGGTAAAACCCTCATGTCTTTCGATGCCTTCGCCCGCGGCCGCGAGGTCAAACCCGGCGATCTCTTCCTCCCCATCGAATAAAGATCAAACTACGGTTTTTCTTTCCGACAGATAAACTCCCAGTCTTCATCCAGTCTTCCATCGATCGGCCTTTCAAGCAAGAGTCCGAATACGGTCGATTGGACCTCTCGAATGAGAATTCCGCCCGTATCCCAGCAAGAATAGTCTTTGGCCAAAGAAGTCCCGGCTTCAATGACATGTTCGACAACCCCCTCTACCCATCCGGTGCCGCACCAGTAACTCCGTATGTTGTCTCCATCCAACACCTCCGGCCCATCCCAATAATGAAACATGTATTCCTCCGCTCTACGGGCGAATGTTCAACCCATTTCCAAGTTGCTTGAGAAGTTCCCCGCCGTCGGTCATTCCCGGCATCAACTCCGTTTGCTCGAATGTATCGTAGGTCCACAGCAGCCACCCCGACATCCCACATCGCATCGCTTGATCACGAATCGCGATCAGATTTTTCCGGGCCTCTGTCCAGGATTGCTCCGCAAATCGAAATGCCCCGAACTCGCCGAGAATCACGGGCTTGTCCTTTCGAATCGCTTCCGCCGTCGCCCCAGCGAACCGAACGGTACCCATATCTCGCGCAAACGCATCCGCGACCGTTTCGTTTTTGCGCGTGCGATAGAAATGCACATCCAGAAAATCCAGTTTTGACCGCGACAAGGTCTCCAGCGTCGGCGGCCAGCGGCGATCCCCGGTAAATCCTGGGCTTGGTCCGACATCTTTGGCCGGGTCCTTGCCCACCGCCCGCATCGTAAAGATCCCCTCGCATACCAGCAAACCCGGATCGACCACATGTACCGCATCGGCGAGCGTGTCCAGGTAATATACGATTCCATCATCCATTAGTGCCTGTCGCTGCCGCGCGTCGGCCAGATCGTATGCCTTCCCGTTAGCCATTGTCACCGTTCCGCTTGCCGCGTCAAACGGCCAACTCTTGCCGTCCAGATGCAACTCATTCTGCATCTGCACCCCCAGCAGCGTCGTCATCAGCTCCGGCCGCCGCGATTGAATGAATCGCAGAAACTCGCACACATACTCGCGCTTCGCCGCAATCCCCTCACCGGTCAGATAGATCCTGTTTCCTCCTCCGCCGAACCGTTTTCGAAAATACTCGTTTTTCGGCAACTCCCCGTCCCCGAAAGTTGGCAGCACATATACCCTGTGCTTCCTCGCTCGCTCCAGAAAATCCAGGACATTGGCCATATACGGCTCGTACAGCGCCGTTGTTGAACCTTCCGGTCCGGCAATTCCCGGATTGGTTTTACTGCGGCCGATGATGAACACTCGAACGGTATTCAGGCCTGCGGATTGAAGGAAGTCCAGCATCGCCTCGGCTTTCCGGGGATCATAACAATCTCCGCCGGCCGTCGCAGATTCGCCGTTCCATGACTGCAGCGGGACCGCCTCGAAAGTCGAGTGGTCTCCTTTCCGCAGACGCACGAAATTTACGCCTTTGACTACAAACTCCGGTCCGCCCGCGCCGGCTCGTAACACCGCTCGCCGGCCCGTCCGATCGACGACAATCCGCGGCATTTCAACCGCGGCTTCCGTCATTGCGCCTGCCATCAATAAACACAATGAACATGTGATCATTCGGAAGGCAGAAGGGATTCCCATCTCCATTTTCCAACATCCATTATCCATTATACAATTCCTCTCCGTACAGGATTCTGCTTCCGGTTTTTCGTTGGCCTGACGAATTCATTTATTATAATGCCCCCGTGTCGAAGACCAAAACGAAACTCGATGCAGCCACTGATGCCTCTCGCAGGCAATCGATCCGCCGCGCGTTGTTGGCCTGGTTCGCCGCCAACGCCCGCGATCTGCCCTGGCGACGCACACGCGACCCCTACGCCATTTGGATCAGCGAGGTCATGCTCCAGCAGACGCGGATCGACACCGTGATTCCCTATTATCACAAATTTCTGGAGGCATTTCCCACAATCTCGGCCCTGGCCTTCGCCGATCCCGATAAGTTGCTTAAAGTCTGGGAAGGGCTGGGTTACTACACCCGTGCCCGCAACCTCCAGAAGGCCGCTGGCGTCGTCATCGAAAATTGCGGGGGCCGAATTCCCGATTCGTTCGAAAGTCTTTTGTCCCTTCCCGGCGTCGGCCGTTACACCGCCGCCGCCGTCGCCTCCATCGCCTTTGGGATTCCCCGCGCCGTCCTCGATGGAAATGTCATCCGTGTTCTGTCGCGTCTGGACTGTATAAAGGACGATCCGTCGAAAGCCAAAAACCGAGATAAACTTTGGCAACGAGTCGAGAATCTACTCGATCCCGATCACCCCGGTGATTTTAATCAGGCCATGATGGAACTGGGCGCAACGATCTGCCTGCCGCGCAATCCTCTGTGCCTGAGCTGTCCCGTCGCCGATCAATGTCTGGCCCGCCGCGCCGGATTGCAGGACAAGCTCCCCATCCGCCAAAAATCCGCCAAACTCCCCCTGCAAATCGTCGCCGTCGGCCTGATCTGGAAAGCCGGCAAGTTGCTCATTGACAAGCGCAAACCCGAAGGCCTCCTTGGCGGCCTGTGGGAATTCCCCGGCGGCAAACGCTTCCGTGGCGAAAAGCTTCCACAAACCATTGTCCGCGAGGCCAAAGAGGAACTCAACATCGCCATCACTCCAGGCCCACAGCTCTGCGTCGTCGAACATGCGTACTCGCATTTTCGTGTCCGCCTCCATGTTTTCGACTGCCGCTTCGTCTCCGGCCGGATTCGCTGCCGTAGCTGCGACGATTTCCGCTGGATTCGCCCACAAGACCTCGACCGCTACGCTTTCCCAACCGCCAACCGGAAAATCTTCCCCTTCATCCCCGGCGCCAACTTCAGATCCAAATCCAAACGCGATTGACTTCTTTGACGCCCACGGGTAATCTCAAACCAGATTCTGTCGCGCCGTGTGACGGAATCTACGGTGTTCTTCCGATTCGTCGATAGGAAATACCATGAAATCCAAAAAGATCCTGCTCGTCTTCACACTGACATTGGCCGTGGCCGTAACCTCTTGTTCTGTTCCCGATTCGCAGAAATCCTCCGCATGGCGCGTCTCGCTTTTCGACGGCAAGACTCTCAACGGCTGGACGGTTATTGGCTGCAAGGCCGTCGTTGACAAGGGGGATATTCTGATTATGGACGGCAATGGTCTGGTACAGAGCCAAAAGCAATACGCCAATTTTGTCCTCGAGTACGAATGGAAGGCCCTTAAAGCCGACCAGTGGGATAGCGGCGTCTATTTCCGTTACACCAGCGTTCCCGCTGGTCGCCCCTGGCCCGAACGATACCAGGTTAACCTCCGCAAGGGCGACGAGGGCAATGTCGGCGACCTGCCCGGCGCCAAGACCCCCGACCTGACCAAACATGGCGACTGGAACCGCTTTAAGCTAACGGTCATTGGCCCCAAGGCCTCGCTGGAAATCAACGGACAGCCCGCCTGGTCCGTTGATGGCCTTTCCGGCCCCGAAAAGGGCTTTATCGCCCTTCAGGCCGAGGTTCCCGGCGGTGGCCAGTTCCGTTTCCGCAACATTTACATAACGGAATTGCCTTGATTTTGGGCTGGATTTCGGTAATCGACCGCATTCAAATTTTTCGCCTGCAACCATTTGGTTTTGGCGAACAATTCCTTTTATTGGGCCGTATAGTAATTGATTGGGTTCTCGAACGCAGATCGTGTGTAAAGAACGGTAAAACAAACGCTTTCAATCGGAAAAACAAAAAATCAATCGTACTAATCCTGCCAAGAGACCCCATGAATTTTTGCCTGGAAGGGGAAATGCGTCTGTGGGTTAGGAAAGTCGTTTCCGCCAGAAGGCCCCGACGGTGCAGGGGGTTGTTCTTTAGGGACACCTGCGTAAAGGAAGGCAAAACCGGCGGCATAGGAACAAGGACAGCGGCCGCCAATCCAAGGCCGAGGGCGGGTGCCGGAATACGCGATCCCATCCAGGATGGGCTGCCGGACGGAAATTATTTGGGGAGTATGCCCGGCAGTCCTTTTCTTTGCGCCAGGTAATCCCTACTCTTTTGTCGACCATTCTCAACCAAAAAATTCCGATTTGCTCTTCAAATTTGATCGAACCCTGTTTTTCCATCTGCGTATTTCTTTCCATAATCCGTTGAAAATGAACAGGATTATGGATGCATAAGTGAAGAGCGTGTAAAAGCGGACCCAAAATGAAACTCCAGATAAGGAGACAGAACATGAAGACGCGAAGATGGTTGGTCTCATCGTTGATTGCCGTCGTATTGGCCCTTGGTACCGTTTGGGCCGTGGACGGAAAGGGTTCTTGTCCGGCGAAAGATTCTCCCTGCGCCAAGCAAGAAAAGGACAAATCCTGCGATAAGCAGAAATGTTGTTGCGACAACCAGAACTGTTGCTGTGACAAAGACAAGGCCGGCTGTCCCCAAAGAGACGCCGGAGCTCCGAAAAAGTAACCTCATCACGCTCTGTAGGGTGCTGCCGGACGGCTTCCCTCGTTGGATACCGCCCGGTAGTTTTTTTACATCGGATCAGGTCAATGAACGGGTTCGGCAGGAAATCTCTCACCTCGGGCGATGTCGGGTCCCGGCCGGGTGTCAATTTCATTCTTGGAGAACCTCGAAAGGTTTCGAAACGGTCAGAAATGGATCAGAGCGGCGATGGAATGAAAAGAAGGCGGAAATGGGGGTTCATGCCTATGTACTTCGGAACAGGCGTGCAATGAATCTGGATGTTTCCTTAGGGGTAAAAGGCGCAAGTTTTCCATTTGATCATGTGGCGCATACTTCCTGCGAGAAGATCGAATTTGGCCTGCCGGATTTTTGGATCGGTATTTCGGACATTGCCCCGATCCGTTGAAAGATCGTCAATCTCGGGTTTTTTCATCATAAAGAGATATATGATATCGAATATAAGTTTCGGCCTGAAATTTCTCTTCGATTCGTTTCCGGGCGGTTTGCCCCATCCTTTTTCTCAGAGCCGGATCGTTGACCAATTGCCGGAGGGCCTCCAACAATGCCGGGGCGTTATCCGGCTCGATCAGGATTCCCGTTACGCCGTCCACGACGGCGTCCACGCACCCGGTTACTTTCGTGGCGATCGCGGGTTTTTGCATCGCGGCGGCTTCTAAAAGAACATAGGGAAAACCCTCTCGACGCGTGGGCAGCGCCAATAGATCCATGCAGGCGTAGTACCGCTCGATTCCGTGGGTAAAACCGATGTACCGAATACCGTCATGTTCATGGAGGAGGCGAAGAGTTTCTTCGGGAAGCGTTCCCCGGTGCGGTTCGAGTTCGCCGATCACCAGAAGTCGAACTCGATCGTTTTCCCGGTAGAGTTCGGAAAACGCCTGAACCAAAAGGTGAATCCCTTTATCGGGAACCAGCCGGCCGACAAAGCCGATCACAATGGCTTGCGCCGGAATCTTCAACGACTCGCGAATCTGCCGGGATTGAACCTCCAATTCATGGGTTTGATCAAAGGTCGTGAGATCCAGCCCGCAGGCGGTGCCGTCGCCAAGGATCGTTTTTTTTGCGTCCTTGCCGATGCGTAATTCCGCCATTCTCTTCGATACACTCGGGCTGACCACGAGTACCTGATGCGCCAACCGACAGGTCAACCGTTCCGACAGGATCATCACGAAACGCTTCAATCCCTTTTCCGTTTCAAAAGCCAGTCCGTGGCAGGTATAAAGGCGATATTGAATACCGGCGATCCTGCCTGCAATCATCGCAAGCAATCCTCCTTTGGGCGTATGAGCATGAATGACCTGTGGTTTGGTTTTCCGCAGATATCGGATACACCGAAAGAGCGAACGGATATCCTGCCAGGGAGAAATAATTCGCGTAATTTCCAGAGGATAAAACCTGCAACCCATTTGCTCGAATTCCCGAAAGGGGGGTTGGGGAGAGGAAAGAATGGTTACGGGATACCCGTCCTTGAGGAGTTGTCCGATCAGTAACCGATAAAAGTGCCACAACATAATCGGAACGGTCGATATGAAACAGATGTTGGGTTTATGGTGCATCTTTTACGGCTCCGTATTTCGTTGCCAGAATTCGATTCGGGGTGAGAATCCAACCCCATAACAACAAACCCGGGAACCCGATGCCGCGGCGCAGGACGAATGGGATAGCCATGGCGGCCGAGTTGCCGAAGGGTGGAGAATATCATGGTTCAGCCGACTTGTACCGATCGGGGGGAATGGATGAATGAACTTTGTTTTCCATGATCTTTCTCAGAGTTTGATAACATTCTTTTCGTTTCTGTCGCAGCTTGGCGGCCGAGTATCTTCCCGCGCGATCCAGATTGACCATAGCCGCCTCTTGAAGACGACCGAAATCGCCGAGACACCATTCGATTTTCTCCGCCAACTCGGCCGCCTTTCGGGGCGTAAATAAATAGTCCGGGGAAAGCAACTCCGGAATTCCCCCGACCCGACTGGCCAGACACGGCAAACCTCGGGCCATGGCTTCGATTAAGCCGCGCGGCAATCCCTCCGTTAGGGACGGCAGAACGAACAGATCCGATCTGTCCAGGGTCTTGCGGACTTCGTCCGTCGGAAGACTTCCCAGGAAAAAGACACGATCCGCCACCTGCAGAGCGTTAACCCTCCGTTCAAATACATCCCGATATCGACCGTCTCCGATCAGCGTCAACTCAACCGAAAGACCCTTTTTCCGGCAGACGGAGATTGCTTCGACGAGCGTATTCTGTGCCTTATACAGGGCATCCATCGAACCGACATGACAAACACGATAGGATCGTCGATTCTCAAAGGGTTCTTTCATGAAGTTCAAGCGTTTTTGAAATTGATTGGCGTCCAGGAGATGATCCTCGGCAAGTTCGACGCTCGAATAAAAGGTGGACCACTTTCCGGGCGGATAGCGTTTCTGTAGGGTTGATTCGGTAACATACGCGGCTACGGATGCGCCGGCGCATAACCTTCGCATCGTCCAATACCCATCCACACGGAAAAAAGTCTGTAGTACGCTTCGGCCGGAACAGGCCCCCAGTGAATCCCAGGGATCGCCGACGACCTCGACTCCATACGGTATCCCGCGTTTTTTCAGCTCCCGCCCAACCAGGGAACCCATCATTCCCGGAACTCTCAGGATATAGGCCTCTGCTCCGGTCACGGCGTCCGCGATCGCCGTTCGAATCAAACGCCTTTTTTTCAGATATTCGAATGGGCCGATATAATACGGAATTTCGATGAACTTCACCCGCGGGCCGTCAGCCCGATAACCGGCCGGCCAGGAACCCTCGCCACGGCAGACCCGTGCACAAACCGCCACCTCGTCAAATCCATCCAGGTATCGTGCAAAAAAAGGATAATTAAAGACGCTGTTGGCGTACACCGCCCCCGCGTTATCCCGCACAAACCGCTGTTCCAGGGCGACCAGGACGCGCATTAAGTCACCTTGCCCTGTTCTTTGTTCAATAAATTCACGACCGTCCTGAATTTTCCGCGACTCCCGCGGGGAATCGATTCGACATATTCTACATCGACCTTAAAATCATATTGTGCCCGCTGACGGAGAGTGGAGAGGATGGAGGCCTCGGAAGACGGCGTGTACTGGGCATCGACCACCAAAAGGATTTTGATATGATCCGGACCGTCCTGGATAAACTGGGATTCGACAATCCCTTTGACTCCCTTGATACAATGAAATATGATATATCTCAATCGTCTTCCGTCTGGAGTGAGGATAGCGTCATCGCTTCTTCCGCTGACGGGTTGGATCGCCGGCCAGCAGAGCCCGCAAGCGCAGGGATCCGGCATATCCACGGTTGCGGATTGATCTCCGATTTGGTATCGGATCAACGGCATGGCGTCGTTGGCAAGGCCGGTCAGAAGAAGTTGGCCTTCCTGACCTGCCGGTACGGACCTAAAATCATCGTCCACCACCTCCACAATTCCGAATTCGGGATTGATGTGCATGGTTCCGTGGGGACATTCGGTAACCAAACATTGAAGTTCCTGGCTTCCGTACTGATCCGCGACGGGAGCTCCAAAGGTTTGCTGAATACACGCTCTCCACTCCGGATAGATCACTTCGGAGGTTGTGGCAACAAGTTTAATCGACTTGGGGGGGGTAATTTGTTTCTTTTGAAACGCCTGGGACAGCAAATACAGACTGGAAGCATATCCAAAAAACTCGTCGGGCTTGAATTTATCGAGTAACTCAGCATATTCAGAAACTCGTGAATCGCTTACTTGATAAACGCTCAAAAACAGCCGACTCCCGATGTAATCGCGCCAGGCGATCTCCTGGGAAGTCGCCTTGGCGGGATTAAAGAATCCCGTCAAACATGCGGTCCGATACGGAAGCCGCAATCCATACAGGTTTCTCTGGCGGAGCAACCCGGCCGTAACCATGCTGTGGGTCCGATGACTGGCTTTGAGCAGCAGAGGCGTGCCGCTGGTTCCGCTGGTTTTGTGGTATCGACAATATCCGACCCCGCGATCCGCGTAGAACATGGAGGTATGGTTACGGAATTCCTGTTTGGAAATCACCGGCATTTGGTTCAACGGAATGGCTTGGCCGTTTCGAATGTACAAGTTGTTTCGCTGGCGATAGTAGGGAACATTTTCCACGCAATGGCGGACCATTCGTTCAAACTGTTCCTGTTGATACGCACGAAACTGATCGGCGGTAAACCGCTCCGCGTCGCGAAAAGACTTTCCGAATTTCCGCGCCATCGCGCATCGGACCTGGTAAAAAAATCCGGACTTGGACGCCTTCAGGGAATTGATCAGGATTGACATGTCATATTTCCTTCCGGCTGGTTACTTACATCCGCCCGTTCTCCGGCAACGAACGGTTGATGAAATGAACTGGAAAACCTGTAGGTCAAATATACCGGAAGGATTAAATTAAATGTCTTGAACACATTCCACACCCAGTCCCAAATGAATAGATGCATCAATGTGAGAGTCACGATCGGAATCAGAAAGACCTTTGCGGCGGTGAGGGGCGAATCCTCGACCCAGGCGGAAACGCCTCGGACCAGAATCCCATACAGAAACATGACGACGAGGATAAAAGGCCATCCATAGTTGATATACGCCTCGCCGATCAGTCCCGCGACGCGCGCGGTTTTTTCCTGCGTGGCCTGAAATTTCCCCTTTCCATGAATCATATCCGTAATCGTTTCGGACATTCCGTAGGGGCGGTTCGGCCAGATAATTCTCGGAATAAACGCCACCGAACCCCCGGCATAGGTATTTCCCCAGGTATGGGGAAACCGGCCCGACAAAATTTCCTGGCGGGCGAACATCCAGACATGGATACGACCCAGATCGCCGATCAATACCCCCATCATGGATTGCTTGGAGGTCTCTTCCATACCGGCCCGCAGGGACGGATTCCAATAGTCGCTGAACGCTCGCATCCCGAACGATTTATAGAGGCCGTAGATATGAAGGGCCGGTAAACCGATCAGAACCAGAACCAAAATATAAATCCGTTTGAATCGTCTGAGGGTATAATGGACGATCCCGGCAATCCAGAATAGATTAATGATAATCGATCCCCGACTGCCGCGAAACAGAACCATGGACAGAATTACCGCCAAAACCAAGAATGCGGTCATCAGGGGGACCGTTTTACTGGCTTGGCCCTCATATTCGAGCTTATCGAAATATCGTTGAATGGAGATCGTTGCCACAAGCAGCAAGCCGATCCTCAGGAAATTCGCGATTGTGGCTATGTATCCCAGCCCCGCAGTTGCCGAAAACCGGGTTTCCCATGTCGCTCCACGACCGAGCGCGATTACGAGAAACGCGATATTGGCCAACAATCCGATCGCGATCAGAAGAACCGCGACGATGCGCGCCCGGGAGATATTCAGGGGCCGGCTGCCGAACGAGATTTTCGATCCCATTCGGGCTCCGACCGGAATCGAGTGGCCGACCAGAAACGCCAGAACCCCGGGAACGACCAGCCACATCGTCTCGCTTAACAGCGACCGGGTGTCATTCATCGACAGAGTATAAGTATCATTCAGAAAAGATAATATCGGCGAAATGACCAGAAACTGAAACAGCAAAAGGGCGATCAGACCGGAGGGATTGAAAACATCCCGGAACCCGACAAGCCATTCCAGCAACATCGGGGATAACAAAACCGCGATCAGGAAGATCGGGACGATCCGAGAGTCCCGGAGTTCGGGTTGGATCCAGAGAACAATCGCGGTCAAAAAGAATATGACGATGGGTCCACAGATCTTTGTCATGGTTTCTTCATTATCCTGCAGAGTGTGAAAGCGAAATCGTTTGTCGTCGCCGGGATACGACATACAATCCCGCCAGACAGATCAAGAATTCAACGCCAAAACCAATGATACACGCATGTGCCACTCCGTTCAATCCCTGCCGGGGAATCAGCCCTCGCCCGACCAGATAAATCGTCGCGATCGATCCGGCGCTGGCGACGATTCGCCACCAGTAATGATGCGTGGACAAGATCGCATCCCCAAAAACGGAGATCAGGGCCAGCAAAATTCCGGCTCCAGCGTACAGGTACATTGCGGATAGATGAACCGTATAGGTGGAATCGAAAAATACGGTCAGAAACCATCGTCCGGCAACGATCACGAATACCAAGTTCAAAACCCCGAATATAACCGAGAGAATCCCCAACTTCAAGAGGAGATTGACGAATCGACGGAGATCCTGCTCATAGAAAACGGCGACCCTGCGGAGGGCTGTGGCCATTAAAGCCACAACCACCAGCGACATCCCCATCGTCGTTGTGGAAAGCCCCGTGAAAAATCCGAGCGATTCGGTATCCATTCCCGACTTGATCAGATACCGCGGCAAATTTCCCGCAAAACTCACGATCCCGGCCGAAATCGACATCACCCAGCACTTGCGAACAATTTGTCTGACCAGAATGAAATTAAAACGGGGAAGGATTGAATCGAACCGTCGGACATTCGCCAGGTCATAGAAACAGAACTTGATCAGGATGATGATACACAGAGCGATCAGGCCCCCGACCAAATCCCCCGTGATCCAGATCCCGACGGCCATGGATGCGATATGGCTCAAACTCTGGAGGATCCGGGAAATGCCCAGATAATTCATGTGTTCCTGTTTCTGAAACACCCCCTGGGCCAGGGTGGATAACATGAAGATTCCGTGATAGGCGGCCACCAACAGAGTGATCCAGACCAGTCGGATACCATGGCCGCCGTACAACACGATGCCGAAAATCAGGAGGATCGAAACGATGTTGAAGAAAAGACGAACGCCGAAATATTCTCCAAAACGATGGGAATCTCCGACGTCGATGACGATCATCATATTCAGGGATAAACCGGTGAACAAAAACACCGGCAGCGAAATGGATAACGCGAAGACATAATCCCCGAGCGATTCGGTCCCCAGCATTTTCTCGATCAGAACCAGGGACAAGACCTGAACCATGGCGCTGATCACCGTGCCGGAGGTCATCCAGAAAAAATTACTTGTCAGGCTTCGTTGCGGTATAAAAAGTCCCGGCAAATCGCCGGCCCTGGATAAGGGTTCCCGAATGACCGCAGGATGGAAAAGCGATCATGGATTACGATGTCCGTCCCGACGCCGTCACGGAGATAGCATGACGTGGACCTGGACGACGATGCCAGCCGCGAAGATTCACTTTGATTGTCTTGGGACAAAGCATGCTGTTCCCCGTTAGGCCGGCGCGAAGACTCATTCATGCCCGTTCGGTTGAGGAAGATAATACAAGGATTCATCATGAACGGCCCCCGTCGCCGTTAAATAAATATGGCGGTATTGTTGCGCCAGCGGACGGATTTGAGTCAGGGCGAACCGCTCATCCTCTTTATATCGCGGTACCAGCAGGACTATTTTCCCTTGTTTCAATACGTCTTCATATCCCTGGAGTTCTCGTGCCAGATCGCTGGGACTCCTCATTTTGGGATGAAAAGACATCTCACTCATCAAGCCGTCCACAAATGGCGCAATGGCTCTGCATGCGTCTGGAATCTTATTCGCGTTCGAGGCAAAATTAATGATACACTTCAAATTGGCGTCATGTGCGGCTTGTCCGACCTCTTGATAAAAGCTCATGTACGCTGCGGTCCATTCGGGAATCGATATGGGGAATGGAACCGTGGGCGTGATCTCCCAAAAACAATTGTCAAAACAAAGCGCATCCAGACCGTTGTATTGAGCCCTGGCGATGGCAAGATTGATGACGGCCGCCCGAACCTCGGGTATTCGCATATCCATATAAAACCGGTCTTCATATCCTGGCCAGCAAACCGTCTTGCCGTTCCCGTCGCGGACAAACCACTCGGATTTACATTGTTCAAGCGGCAGCTTCGCAGGGGGATAATAGTCGTTTACGGAACTCATGGTTATGCAGGAAGAAGCGTAAGAACCCAGTATGATCTGGGGATTCTTTTCTCGGAGTGCGGCGGTCATCCGAAGGAATTGTTCATGATCTTTGAATACGCGGATATCCCACACGAAATTTGGCGCAAAATAGGACCCCAGAAGAGGATCTCCGATTAATTCGAAATGGGAACGGTTCCGTTGAATCCCAAAACAGATCAGATCGTCGGGATCGATCAATTTTGAGGGTACCCCGCCGTTTGTGGGATCGTCTTCGTCTTCCTCATCGGGTTTGGGAAAAATCGATCCACCCGAATTTCCGGAACCGCCGGAATTCCCGTCGTTGTTGGATCCGCCAGTCCCGGATCCACTCCCCGTTCCGTCGCCGGTATCCGTGCCGGTCCCGCCGGCGATTCCGCCCCCGGCAGCGCCGCCGGAGCTCCCGCCACCCGACGAGCCCCAACCACCCGACGAGGCGCCGGTTCCGGACGATCCGCCGCCGGAGCCGGAACTCCAATCGGTACTGTCTGAACTGGAGGGATAGCCGGAATAATTCGACGAGGCGACGCCGGCGCCGGAACCGCTATCAAAATTCGCGGCCGTCACAAGCCGGGGCGATCCGTCGTTATCTTCCGAATAGATTTCAATCGGATCCATGCCTTCGGAAAAATTCTGGGCAAAGGGATCCATTCCCTCGAAGGGAATCAGTTCCGTTGAAACTTCCGTGTGTCCGTAGTAATCCGCCGACTGGGGAAGCGGGTCCGTCAGGATTGGAGCTTGCGCGGAGGTATAGAGCGCCGGGCCGTCGGTGATAACGGCTCCGGCATCCTGTGGATCCGATCCGAAAATGAGGACACAGGTAAATCCGGAGACCGCGATCAGACATGCGGCCGCCACGAAGTTGTAGGTCTTATACGAAATCACGGTAGTATCCCTGTACAATCGAGTTCTGTTTGCAAACCATCGTTAAATTTTACATAACATTGGCGGGATCAACCGGGTGAAACTTCAATATTATGACGGCTCATAAGAGTTGTATTCTCCACTCCAGACAAAGGATTTTATGAACCTGTAACGAGATTGCTTGTTCCGATTGGTTCAAGCTCGTGCTCCGGGGGGGGTTCAGACGGTTTCGGCGGGTCGATCTCCCAGATTTGTTCGGAGTCCGACAGGGGAAACGGCCTGAATCCGCTGGCCCATCGCGGATGGTACCCAGGGACATTGGATACCGTAAACAGGCGGCTTGGTTGTCGCGATAACAGAGTCCGGAGTTGATCGACCGGTTCCTCAAGGGTCACAATCCGAAGATCCTGTCGGCGCTGCTCAATCTGATGGGCATATTGCAGTCCCGCAAGGGTTGTCATATCGGCCAGTACAACCGCGTTCATGGGCAACCGGTCGAACAGCTCGGTGACCAGGCGGCGGGGCCCGGTTTGATTCTGCTGCCAGGGGATCAGGTAATACCGATACTCGTCTCGATACGGAATATGACGGCGCGTCCCCAGATTGAATTGCCGCGCCTCGGCCAGTTCGCTGAGGATCGGATAAGTCGCCGGAATCGCGGCCAGAAGAATCGCCGAGACCAGTGTCCACAAACCGCGGCGTCGGCCGGCCGCTACGGAAAAACCCAACCCGATATAGATACTGATCATCATGTACATCGGCAGGAAAAAGTTATTTTGATTCGGCACATCATATCGAATCGCAAACAAAGCATACAACAATACCAGAACCAACAAGAACCATCTCAGCCGTCGAACCTCGGATTTTCGAAAGGTTTCGGCCAGTCCCAGGATCGACAACAAAACCAGGGGCGTCGGAAAGTTCAGAGCGAAAAACAGCGTGCCGCGTTTGAGCAGCAAAGGAAGCTTATCAAAATTGAATACCGCCTGGCCCCATTGCCCCCACAGGGCAGACAGGATCGTCCCCCAAAGATCGCCGGTTCGGGAATATTCTTGGGCTATGACAAACCACAGCAAGCCCGCACCGACGACCCATGCCGCCACAACGCCGGCCATCGTCGCGACTTTCACCTGCCCCCGCAACAACCGAATCAGCAGCCATACAAAAATCACCGCAAACGCGATCTGGCTGATATTGTGGGCCGAGATCCCCAGCCCAAACACCAGTCCCATCCAGAGCAGCCAAACCGTTTTCCCGGTTGAAAAGTAATGCAGAAACAGCAGCAATCCTCCGCTGATGGCCGCATTGGACATACTGTAAGTTTGGGCCTGCACGCCGAGAAACCAAACGCTGTGAGCCATGCCCAAGGTTCCCGCCGAGAGGATCCCCGGCCAGACTCCACCCGTCAGCCGGTAGGTTAGCAAAAAAACGTTTGCCACCGTCAGTGCCGCAAAGATCGCGCTGGTCAGGTTGGCCGCGAAAGCAAACGAATTGGAACACAGTCGCCCGATCGCATGGGCCGTGACGATGAACAACGGGTGCACCCGGACCACATCCCCCGGCCGGCTTAGATTGCATTTGGCAACCTGAACCTGATAGTCGCCCTGATCCTGCCACACCAGATCCGGGGCCAGCGTAAAACCATATAGCATCATCGCCGCCACCAGGACCAGCAGCCATCCGAACCAAACCCGGCCGATCGGATGGATCTCCGCATGAATTCCGTCGCTACGCATGTGATTCGTTGTGAAAGTCATCAGCCCTTAAAACAGGTGTCGCAACACCCGGCTCCAGTCCTGCCGGTTCATGAATCCACAATGATCGATTCGGATGGAGTAATTCTTTTTGACGATCCGATATAGAATGATCAGCAACGCGACATTCGACACCGTTGACGCCGCGGCCGCGCCATCCATTCCGATCGAGGGGATCAGAACCAGACACAGAACGACATTGACCAGTCCGCCGATCATCAGCGCCTTTGTGGAAAACTCCGGTTTACCCCGGCTGTTCAGCAATTGCATCAGGGTATAGCTCAGCATATACATGATCGAACCGGGCAGCAGGATCATCATCGGCCTGACGGCCGGCAAAAAATCGCGCCCATACAGAAGAATCACCAACCATTTGCCCGTCAATAATACGCCCAGCGTCAGAATCAACACGATCGTGCTGGCGAACCGGAGGGCTTCCTCGATATCTTCGGTGAGCTTGTCTTCGTCCAGCGAAGCCCACTTGCTGAATAACAGCGGCATCACCGATCGGCAGACCAGAAACACCAGCAGGGCGATTCGCTGACCCCGACTGAAATATCCGACCCAGGCGAAATCCCCTCCGGCATAATTCAACAGCAGAATGCTCAGTTGGGCGTTGAACATGACCATCAGCTCGATCCAGTTTTGGCGGATGCCCATGCCGAGCAGGGTTCGGCAGGTCGCCCGATCCGGTCGAATCGACCCATCCATGCGATGTCGAATCCAGTACCAGGCGAACAACCAGCGAATCGTGGCCATGGTCATAAAGGCCAGAATAGCCGATTCAACCGTCAACCACCCGATCGCATAAAGGAGAATCACTCCCGCTAAATCCCCGATATTGGCCGTGATTTCCAGCACGCTGATTCGCCGGGCCTCGATCTCAACCAGAAGATCGTTCTTGCCGACATAACTTGCCAGCACGATAGGCAGGTACGGAATCACAACCCACGGCAAATACCCTTTCAGTTGCCCAAAATACCCTGGAAAAGCGACCAGAATCCCGGCCACAACCGCCCCCGTCGCCAGTCCCAGCCCAAGCATAATCCAGATCGCATTCATCAGATACTCGATCCGTCGGGGACGATCCTGATGGCTGAAATACAAATACGCCTGGGGAATTCCCATGCAGGCGATCGTCGGCGCCAGCATCAGGGCCGACAAGATCACCGTGTATTGACCGATCCCCCGGGGACCCAACCATCGGGACAGAACGGCGCTTTGAATGACCGCCAGCAACAAGCACACGATGGCCGAAGAATTGACCAGGATCGCCTTTCGGAAAAACGCCATGTGTTTCGAATCCTCTCCCGGATTCGGTTGGGGTGTATCGGCCGGATCTTCCATGGATTGCCGTTTCATTTCAGAGGGAGCGGTAGCTGTACTCATGACACAATCCGTTTTCGGGCGACGATCATAAAGTGGCTGTACCACAGCATATCGCAACGCGCGTGGAGTTGGATTTCGAAATCGACTTCATGGAGCCATTCGCACAGTACGCTCGGACTGCAATACCGGGGCCGTTGCCCCGACAGCGCCAGGTCATGCAGGGTATTGGCCGCGCTTTTCCAAAACGCGGTCGGATCGATATCCTTGACAATCAACAGCCGGGTCCCCGTTTGATCGATCGACTGAACGAATGGTTTCTGATCGTCCGGGGGAATATGATGAATCACATCGATCAGGGTTACGCAATCCGCCGCCTCTTTCGGCCATGCCTGTCCGGCCGTCATCGGACGAAAATCCAGCGGCATATCCGGTCGCTTCAGCCCTTCGGCCAGTTGAATCTTCTCGATGCTGATATCCAAACCGATCCCACGGCGAATCTGCCCCAATTCGGCCAGCAACAACAACCACAGGCCGTTTCCGCATCCAATGTCCAAAACCGACGAATTCTTCGGGACCTGCTCAAGCAGCCGATGAAAGGGGCAAATTCTCGGCCGATAGGTCATCAGCATTCGTTCTTTGAGTCCAAGACGGCCGCCGAATTTGGCCGCAATCTGGCTAAGTTGTCGCGGAGTCAAAACCGAATCACAAAACCGAAGATTGAATCCATCCCTGGATCTCTTTGCCCCATCCAATTATCAGGATGGCCATCGCCAGCCACAAGGCCACCGTCGCCTGGAACGGCCGATCGCGAAAAAACAACTCCGTCGGGTCCGCATAGGCCCCCTGCATGGAGAGCATCGCAAACCGAAACACGCCATAAACCATAACCGGAAGCGTATAGACAAAGTAATTGGTTCCGAAATGTTCGACCGTACTGTCGCTAAGTCCATACAGCAGAAAACCGACGACCGCGATCCCGGCCGAGACGGTAATCAAATGCGTCAACAGCGGCTGGGTGTAAGACAACAAAGTCGTCCGCAGCGCTCCGGCCTGGCGCGGATCGTCAAACAAGGCCAGTTCGTTGTACCGTTTGCAGAAACCCATGAACAAACACAGCGTAAACATGCAGATAAACAGCCATGGACTGATTGCAACGCCGATTGCCACCGCACCCCCGATTGTTCGCAGCACAAATCCCAGGGCGATGGCGATGACATCCAGCAGGACCCGTTGCTTAAGCGCGAACGAATAGACCCCTTGTAAGAGGGCGTACAATCCGAGGATGATCAGCGTCTGCGGCCGAACCGCCGCGCCCAGGACCAGCCCCGCGCATAACAAGCCCACCGCTTCGACCAGGGCCGTCCCCATACTCAATCGTCCTGCCGCCAGCGGTCGGGAGTTCTTGACGGGATGCCGACGGTCACTGTCGAGGTCGCGGATGTCGTTGAGGATGTAGGCGAAGGATGACACCAAACAAAACGCCCCCAGTGTCAGTCCCGCCGACATCCATGCCCACGGATCATTCATCCGCATCGCAAACAAAACCGGCAACAGAACCACCACATTCTTGGCCCAGTGTTTCGGCCGTGCGACCCGTATCATCTCCAGAATCGGATTGGACGCAATATTATCCACTAATTCCTATCGCCTAAATCCTAAATACTTCTGTCAATGATGTTGAAGGAATCATTTCGCATAGAACTCCAGAATCGTCTGGACCACATAATCCTTCATCGCGTCCGTCAGCTCCGGATACACTGGCAGGGCCAACACCTCGTCGGCCGCCTTTTCCGAATGCGGGAAGTCGCCCTTCTTGTGCCCCAACGACGCAAAACATTCCTGCAGGTGCATCGGCACCGGGTAATAGATCTCGCATCCGATCTGGTTGGCCTTCAGGTGCGCCAAAAGCGCGTCGCGCTTGGGCACACGGATGACATACTGGTTGTAGATCGTGTAGCAGTCCGGGCTGATCCACGGAGTGCCGACCACACTGCCGGCCAGCTTGCGAGTGTAGTACTCAGCGTTCCTCCGCCGCGCCTCTGACCATGCCTTCAAATGCGGGAGTTTGACCAGCAGCGCCGCCGCCTGGATCGGATCCAGCCGGAAATTTCCCCCGACGCATTTGTGATAATACTTGGGCTCCATGCCGTGGTTCCGCAAAATAAAGAGTCGTTTATAGAGTACCTCATCGTTGGTCACGCACATCCCGCCGTCGCCGATGCCGCCGAGGTTCTTGCTGGGAAAGAAACTAAAGCATCCGAAGGTCCCGATGCTCCCGGCCTTGCGGCCCTTGTATTCGCTGGTGATCGACTGAGCAGCGTCCTCGATCACGGCCAGCTTGTGCTGGTTGGCAATCGCCATGATCGGGTCCATGTCGGCCATCTGGCCAAACAGGTGCACCGGCATGATCGCTTTGGTCTTTTTGGTGATGGCCTTTTCGATTCGCGCCGGGTCGATGTTGTAGGTCTTGGGGTCGATATCCACAAACACCGGCCGCGCCCCCAGCCGCCAGATGGATCCAGCCGTCGCAAAGAAGGTAAAGGGCGTGGTAATCACCTCGTCGCCGGGCCCGATATTGAGGGCCATCAGGCACGCGATCAAAGCGTCGGTCCCGCTGGTGACGCCCACGGCGAACTTGCATCCGCTCGCTACCGCGACGGCCTTTTCCAGGGCCTCGACCTTCGGCCCGCCAATGCAGATTTGCGAATCCAACACCTCATTGATTTGCGCTACAATCTCCTGCTTGATCGTCGCGTACTGGGCCTTCAAATCCAACAGCGGTACCTGCATTTTCATCTCCCTAATCAGGATAGTCCATCAATCCGTTGTATCCCGGTATCGAACGACAAAAACTCATCGCCTCAACACCCCGATCATTGTTTGAATGTATCATAAACCTTCGTCCCCACCGCCTTGTCGGCCGGCAGGGGTAGTTCTTCATCGAGATCCAGGCACCGAATCACGCCGGGCGAAACCTCCCGGTACCGGTAGCCGCTTTCGGCACAATGCATGATCCCCTCGCGGTCCGCACCCGACAGCATTATCCCGTGCCGGCTCATCCATCCCTTCCACTTGGCCGGAACGCCGACCATCATCGCATAGTCCGGCACATCCTTGCTCACCACGGCCCCGGCCGCGACAAACGCATACCGCCCGATCGTCACGCCGCACACGATTGTGGCATTGGCCCCGATCGTCGCCCCGCGGCGGATCAGCGTCGTCTCGTAAATCCCCTTGCGGTTGACCTGCGAGCGGGGGTTGGTGACATTCGTCAGCACGCAGCTCGGCCCCAGGAACACCTCATCCTCGATCGTCACGCCCGTATAGACCGATACATTGTTCTGGATCTTGACCCGGTTGCCGATGACGACATCCGCCCCGACAAAGACATTCTGCCCCAGCGAACAACCTTCGCCAATCGTTGCCCCTGCGCTGACATGGCTAAAATGCCAGATCTTCGTATCCCGGCCGATCGAACAGGGCAAGTCGATCACGGCCGTCTCGTGCGCGAAATATCCGGAATGGCTGCCGCTCATAGTTTCGCCTTCATGGCAACCCCGCCGCCCAGCCAGATCGTCGTCCCGCTCTGCGGCTCTGGCGTAGAGTCCAGCATCGGGTGATACTCCCCCCTCTTCCCGATCGGTACGGTATTGCGAATCTGTGAGACGATCTCGATCGACGGGATCACCTCGACGATCCCGAATCCCCGCCCGGCCAGAATCTCGTGGTAGCTGTCCGTGTGCAGCTCTGTGAATCCCTCCGACAAATCAATCTCCCGCCCATCGATCCGGATCGAGCGGTAGGTCATCGGCTTTCCCGGCCCCGGCTTATTGGGCAGGTCATCGTGTTCCACCGACAAAAACCAACGCACCCGCGCCTGTTGCAGTTCCAGGTACCCCGCCGCCCGCCGCGGCTCCATGCGATGCACCACATTTTGCCGCACCGGGCCAAACAGCCAGCACAACATATCGAAAAAGTGCACCCCGATATTCGTCGCAATCCCGCCGGATTTGCTGATGTCCCCCTTCCACGAGACCAGATACCACTTGCCCCGCGATGTGATATAGGTCAAGTCGATGTCATAAACTTTATCCGGACCGGCCCCATCGATCTGTTTCTTGAGCTCCTTGACCGCCGGGTGCAGCCGAAGCTGCAGAATCGTATAAATCCGCCGTCCCGTCTCCCGCTCGATCTCCTGCAGGGCCGCCGCATTCCACGGATTGAGCACCAGCGGCTTTTCACAGATCGCATCGGCCCCGATCCGCATCGCAAACCGCGCGTGCGCGTCGTGCAGATAGTTCGGCGAACAGATCGTTACATAGTCCACGCTCCGTCCCTTGCGCCGCTGTTTTTCCAGATGCCGATCGAACCGCTCAAACTCCGTGAAAAAATCCGCATCCGGAAAATACGAATCAATCACCCCCACCGAGTCGTTTTTGTCCAGTGCCGCGACCAGGACATTGCCGGTGTCCTTGATCGCCCGCAGGTGCTTCGGTGCGATGTACCCCCCAACGCCGATGATCGCGAAACTTTTCACCTCTGCCTTCTGCCTTCTGCCTTCTGTCTGGTCTTCCGGTACCACTCGATCGTGGCCTTGAGTCCATCGTCAAAGTTGGTCTTTGCGACAAATCCAAATTCGCGATTGGCCCGCGAAGTATCCAGCCCCCGCCGCGGCTGGCCGTCCGGCTGGCTGGGATCCCAGCGGATCTGGCCGGAAAACCCCGTCAGCTTGGCGATCTTCTCCGCCAAATCTCGAATGACGATCTCGAATCCCGAACCGATATTCACCGCGTCGGGCTTGTTGTAGTGTTCCGTCGCGAGCAAAATTCCCTCCGCCGCGTCGGCCGCAAAGATAAACTCCCGCGAGGCCGAACCCGTACCCCAACACTCGATATGGTCGGCGCCCGAGTCGATCGCGTCCACGCATTTCTTAATGAGCGCCGGGATCACATGGCTGCTGGCCGGATCGAAATTGTCTCGCGGCCCATACAGATTCACCGGCAGCAGAAAAATCGAATTAAAGCCGTATTCCTGCCGGTATGCCTGCGACTGAACCAGCAGCATTTTCTTAGCGAGGCCATACGGGGCGTTGGTCTCCTCCGGGTATCCGATCCACAGGTCGTCCTCCTTGAACGGTACCGGCGTGAACTTCGGATACGCGCACACCGTCCCGATGGCGACAAACTTTTCGATTCCCCGCAATCGACCCTGTTCGATGAGCTGCACGCCCATCATCAGGTTCTTGTAGAAAAATTCCCCCGGATGCTTGCGGTTGGCCCCGATCCCGCCGACCACCGCCGCCAGGTGAATCACCACATCCGGCCGCATTGTCTCGTACATCCGCTCGATGTCCTCGGCCTTGACAAGGTCATATTCCTCGATCGTCGGCACCAGGATGTTCTTGCACCCGCGTTGACGCAATCCCTCCAGCACAAAGTGCCCCAAAAATCCCGCCCCGCCCGTGACCACGATCCGCCGTTGTTTGAAAAATTCGCTCATCGGTATGCTCAAGTGTTCCGGTGTTCTTTCACGATCTTCTCGTTCTCCGCGATTCGCAGATCGTGGTCGATCATCATCTGGGCCAGTTCGCGAAAACCGACCTTGGGTTTCCAGCCCAGAATCCGCCGTGCCTTGCTGGAATCCCCCAGCAGCAGATCCACCTCCGTCGGCCGGAAATATCGCGGATCAATCTCGACGAACTTGTGCCAGTCCAGATCCAAATACCCAAAGGTCTCGTCCAGAAACTCCCGCACCGAATGCGTTTGGCCGGTGGCAATCACGAAGTCATCGGGCCGTTCCTGTTGCAAGATCATCCACATCGCCTCGATATAGTCGCCGGCAAATCCCCAGTCGCGCTTGGCGTCGAGATTGCCGAGGAAGAGCTTGTCCTGCAGGCCCAGTTTGATCCGCGTGGCCGCTCGGGTGATCTTCCGCGTCACGAAGGTCTCGCCGCGACGGGGGGATTCGTGGTTAAACAGAATCCCGTTGACGGCAAACAGGCCGTATGCCTCGCGATAGTTCACGGTCTGCCAGAAGCTGTAAACCTTGGCGCAGGCATAGGGGCTGCGGGGGTAAAAGGGCGTTGTTTCCGTCTGCGGCGTCTCGACGACCTTGCCGTACATCTCGCTGCTGGACGCCTGATAGAATCGGGGCGGCGTCTTCATCATTCGCAGCGCCTCAAGGATCCGCAGCGTCCCCAGCGCGTCCACATTGGCCGTATAGACCGGCTGATCGAAACTGACTCGCACATGGCTCTGGGCCGCCAGGTTGTAGATTTCGTCCGGTTGGATATCGTTGAGAATCGTCGAAAGGTTCCCCCCATCCGTCAGGTCGCCGTAGATGAGTTTGAGCTTGGGTTTGTTATGGGGATCATTGTACAAGTGGTCGATCCGGTCGGTGTTAAAGGTCGAGGAGCGACGGATGATGCCGTACACCTCATACCCCTTGCCCAGCAGAAACTCCGTCAGGTATGACCCATCCTGTCCCGTGATCCCCGTAATCAGCGCCTTCTTCATCTCGTACCGAATCCCTTCGCTAACCGACCCATCAAAACCGAATAGTCAATATTCAATAGTCAATTTATTGAGAATTTCGTAACCACTCAACAAACGCTTTCAATCCTTCTTCCAGTGTTGTCTTCGGATCATATCCCAGCTCCCGCCGCGCCTTGTCAATATCGGCATAGGTCTGGTTCACATCGCCGGGTTGCATCGGTAACCGTTCGATAATCGCCGGTTTGCCCAGCGCCTGTTCCAGTTTTGCGATCAATTCATCCACCCGTACCGGCCGGGATTCGCCGAGATTGTAAATCTCGTACCCTTCGCAGCGTTCCATCGCCGCGACCACCCCGTCGAGGATGTCGTCGATGTAGGTAAAATCCCGTCGCATCGATCCGTCGCCGAAGACTGGGATCGGTTGTCCCTGCTCGATCAGCCGGGCAAACTTATGAATCGCCAGATCCGGGCGTTGCCGCGGCCCGTACACCGTAAAGAACCGAAGACAGGTGATACTCATATCATACAGATGACTGTAAGTATAGCACAAAAGCTCACCGGCCTTCTTGGTCGCCGCGTATGGCGAGATGGGATTATCGACATTGTCCGTCTCGCTAAACGGCACCTTTGGATTGTTCCCATAGACGCTGGAACTGGATGCGAAGATTACCTTGCGGACACCGAACCGCCGCGCCGATTCCAGCACCTCCATCGTCCCGCGGATATTGACATCCTGGTAGCCCAACGGGTCCTCGATCGACGGCCGAACCCCCGCCTTGGCCGCCAGATGCACGACCACATCGATCGGGTCGGCCATGATCCGATGCAGCACATGTTCATCCCGAATATCCGCTTCCGCCAGGTCAAAAAGCGGCGTATGCATCAGGCCTGACAGATTCTGCCGCTTGACTTCGGGATCGTAAAACGAATCAAAGTTATCCAGCCCGACAACATGGATCCCCTGTGTGACGAATCGCTCACACAAGTGGGACCCGATAAATCCCGCCGCCCCGGTAACGAATACCTTCATGGGACCACTCTCATGGTATCTGCAACACCCTTGTTTCCGTAGGGGCGGACGCCGTCCGCCCAATTCGTCTTAATCTCTTTTCCGCTCGACAATCTTGCTTGATGACCCTTCAGGAATTGAAGATTGAAAATCGAAAGTTGATAATAGTTACACTCCGTCCCCGTGGGTTGCGCTGCGCTGGCAATCGAATCCCCGTGTACCGCCATCATTCCATACGAATTGCCGGTTGGAAACCCATGTTGAAACCGGCCGTGATAATCTATCTAACTATCGACGAAATAAGAACATAACATAAAAAAGGACTTGCTCTTGAGGGCCAGAAAATCCGCAAACCAAACGCATGCCACCCGGCCCGATCGACAGGGTTGTTTCCAGCCGAATCATGGGCCTGAGGGCCCCTGATACCTGCAGTAGGTCTTGTCCGTCTCCCAGATCGTCACCGCATGCAATCGGCAATGGGCAAATTGTCCGCACAACCGTTGCCATGCGAACGAGGCAAGATTCTCCACCGAGGAGATTCCGGTAAAATCCGGCACATCCGTATTGAGATTCTTGTGATCGACGAGGGAAATGAACTTTTCATCGACCACCCGCTGAAACTCGGCGATCCACAGTGGATCGGAAGCCCGCTCCTTCTCGACGGTCACCTCCAGTACATAGTTGTGGCCGTGTCCGGCCGGATTAGCGCATTTGCCGAACATCTCCACATTGGCCCTGGCGTCGAACCGATCGTTCCAGAGTTTGTGTGTGGCCGCAAATTCGAATTTCTCGCTGAACAGATACATCGAACAATCCTCCGCGAGGATGGTTAGTTTCCGAAACGGATTCAGATCCAGCGACAGGTTGCTTATCTCGGCGGTTCCGAACCGGCCGACAAGCACTTTCCAGGTCCGCATAAGCAGGTCGGCGATCGTGCCGAGTCCCATAAAAGCGCCCTTGCCGAATCCCTCGCGCATGGCACGATCAAACAACGGAACGACAACGGTTCGTACCACCCGGTCGATCTCGACGACATTGATCACAAACCCTGTGTCCGGATTCAGCGGCCCTGCCAGTTCCACCCACAAGCCGAAAAACAGGCACAGCCCCTCCCCGCACGGTCGGGAAGCATACGAATTCCATCCTTCCGATGTCGAATCGAAGAAGGGTGTAATCGAAAATCGAACCTGTCTGGCCAGCCGATACATGGAATGAATTATACGGATTCGGCGACCGATGGCAATCCGGGATGCGGATTAACCATGCCGATCGTTCTCCCCAAAGGACGACTTGCGGGCCTATTCGTCTCCGGCGTATTCAAACGGCCGGTTCGCCACCGTATAGGCCCGCGAGCGGCCGATGTTGTTTAGCAATCCGATCGCCATCAGACTGACCACCAGCGACGAGCCGCCATAGCTGACCAGCGGCAAAGTCAAACCCGTGATCGGCATCAAACCCAGCGTCATACTGATATTCACGATCACTTCGACAGAGATCATCGTTACGATACCGACCGTCACCAGCCGCGCGAAGGGATCGGTGTTCTGCAGAGCGATCTCCGCCCCGCATACGACAATCACCCCGTACAGCATCAGCACAACCAGACATCCGATCAATCCGAACTGGTGCGCGATGATCGGAAAGATAAAATCGTTCTGCCTTTCCGGAAGCGTATTTTCCCGGACATAGGGTCCCTTTCGGAATCCATACCCGAGGATTCCCCCCGAGGCGACTGCAATCTTGGAATGCATCAACTGGTACCCTTCCTTCTTCTTCCAGTTGGCCAAATCCTCCGGCGATCCGGCCAAGACCGTCGCCAGCCGCGGATGATCCTGGGCTTTCTGATAGATCCACTCGTTTTCGAGCAGAACCGCCGAAATCCGCATCCGTTGATACGGCAGCATCTTGTGCCACAAAAACGGCGTCGCCGTTGCGGCCAGCAGCAGAATCATCGCCAGATGCCCGGGCTTGGCCCCCGCCGCATACAACATGACAAACAGGATCGGCATCATCAGCATAACGGTCCCCAGATTCGGCTCCAGCAGAATCAACACCATCGCCAGCAGCGTCAGCGCGAACGGAACCGCCAGACCGGACAGATGACGATAATTTTTTCGAAATCGCAGGTACCAGGCCAAAGCCAGGATATACGCGATCTTACACAACTCGGAGGGTTGAATCTGAATATAGTGGCTTTTGGTTCCCAGCCGGATCCATCGATGGGTATTGTTGATCTCCGGCACAAACGGGATATCCATCACCTGATAACGATCCAGAAGAAGCATCGCCAGCACCAGGAGGATCCCCGGATACAACCAGTAACTGGCAGGCCCAAGGAGCCGGTAGCTAAAGAGGTTGACCACAATAAAGGCCAAAAAACCCGCCAGGGCAAAGAATATCTGTTTTTTCCACAAGGCCGCCGCGACCGTCAACCGGAGACCGTCCACGGGATCGGCCGGATTCCCGGCGGCATAAATCGTTATAATACCTATACTTACAAGCGACATGCTTGCCGCAAGCAACAACCCCCGAACCAGCAATAATCGACCCGCGAAAACCCGGAACATGTTTCGACAGCCACCGTTCAATTAACTTCGTATAACTATTTGCCGTATACGAACTTGTGTTAACTTCATTGATCAAGATTACAACTCCATAAAGAGCATCATATCCGATTTCGTCCAAAGCACAACCCCCCGAACACAGGAATCAAACCGGCCGGATCCGAGGCCGGAAAAGTCCAGCAAAATCTTTAAAATTTTCTGGAACGAAAAGGTCCTTTGTGCTATAATAACTTTTGTATCAGGGGTGGCAAAGGCCAAGAGGGGGGCCGTCAAAAGTACCCCTGCAAAAAACTGGGAAAACAGACTTGGAGCAAAATAAAAAAATAATTTTTCTTGCATATTCCTTCAGGATTAGGTACAATGCCGCTAATGGGACGAGTCCCAGAAACGGATTTGTGAATACGAGAGTGGGAGCATGATTCGGAGGCGATGAAAGACAAACAGCGGAGGGCGGGTTGGTTGATCCTGCCAAACATCATCACAAAAATGCAATTGTCGTAGCGGTAGAGGTAATAATAAGCGGGGCTGGTAACCTCGCAGGAAAAGGAAAAAAATAGAAGAGAAAGAGAAAGGAGAGTGTTGCATGAAAAGTTTGATGGCAATGTTGGTTTTGGTGGTGGCGGTGCCGGCGATGGCCACGGTGAATTTCACCGCGGTGGATGCGACGGGCGGAAAGTTGACGATTGCCTACACCACGACGGCTGGCGATCTTCCGCGTGGCGTGGCCCTGCGGCTTACCTTAAGTGATGCCGCCGTGGTTGATACGACCGCCGCTGTAGTTGTGGATCCTGCGTTCAATGCATTCATCGACTATGCCTATTCGCATCCGCTGAACTATGCGGTAGGCGCTGGAAATCCTTTGGCCAAGGCCACGGAAGCCGGCGCTCTGGAAGCCGATGCTTCGGACTTCTCGCTCTGTGCGGGCGTCCTGGATCAGAATGGCGGACAGGCGGCAGGCCCTGCCTCGACGACGAATCTGTTCACAATTCAGTTGAAGAGCATTCCCGTAGCGGGAACGAATGTCACGATCAGTGGTGACACGCTTCGCGGCCCGGCCAGCGGCGTTGTGGGCAGCGTCCTGAACAGCAACCTGCCAATCACCGTGAAGGTCATGCCGGGTGCCGTGATTGAGTGCGTCAAGAGCACCGCTTCGTTCTACAATGACTGGGTTGCCTGGGGCAAGCCGAATTGCTGGTGCTATGAGCGTCAGTGCAATGGCGATATCAATGGAAAGAAAGAGCCAATTGGAACGACACAAGTTGGTGCAACCGACTTGGCTATATTCAAGAACGCGTTCGGAAAGAACCCGACCGATCTGGCCCTTGTCACCAATGGAATTTGTGCCGACTTGAATCACAAGAAGGAACCGATTGGTGTTGCCCGCGTTGGAGCGACCGATCTGGGTATCTTTAAGACTTACTATGGTAAGGCCCTGGCCCAGATTCCGGCTTGTCCTATGACCGATTACAATTTCTGGATCACTCCGTAGTATTAGAATCGAAGATTTTGCACACACACACTTCGCAGGAAGAAAAAGGATAGTTTTGTTCGAACAAAATGAATGTGAAAGGAGAACGATGATGAAAAAAGTGCTCGCGTTAGTGATGGTTTTTTCGATGGTGGGTTTCGCCAGTGCCGCTCTGCAGATCGAAGTTGCTGACGGCAAGGCAATGGTTACAGGTCAGCTTGATGCGGATATTTTTGTGATTTTGTCTGCCGGTGACGGCGCTGTGTTGTCGAACTTTGCTCTTGGTGGTTCCGCTCCAGCCGCATCGTATATGGCTGCAGGTGCCGCCGATTTCGCGGGTCTTGAAGTACCAGTTCCCGCGGGTTTTGAGGGTGAAGGTTGGTTCTTGGGCGCGTTCCCGGGTGAGGCCTATAAGGCCGGTGCTCAATTGGTGGCCGATCTGGCAGGTTTTTCTATGACACAGATTACCAGGACTGAGGTAGAGACTATTACCGAAGGTTGTGAACCTGGTTGGTGGAAAGAACGGACATGGACGAAGATTTATGATGTCGTTGTGGGTGGTCTGTCCCTGTCAACTCTTAGTGCCGCCTATGATAACCCGGTTCTGGTTCAGACGATTGCAGCCGGCGAGAAGCTGGTCAGCGCCGAGTTTCAGGATGGCCCGTGCGTTCCCGAGCCGCTAACCCTGTCTCTGTTGGGTCTGGGCGCTCTGGTTCTGCGTCGTCGCAGCTAACATCGAAAACCATCGCAAGTAACGATTTCAGTCGTATCGAGGCGGGTTCTCAAGAACCCGCCTCTTTTTTCGCGCTCTGGAAATTCTGGCTCAATGGTGGTATCATTGAAGGGGTTATGGTGGTTTTTCCGATGAATCAAATCGGATGCGGGTCGTGTAACCGAATAGGGATTGTCAGAAATGAATACGGTGGAAAACGAAATCATCCGGGAATTCAAGCAGCGCCTCCGGGAACGCATCGGGCCTTGCCGTCTGGTCCTGTTCGGATCGCGTGCCCGCGGCGACGCCCAACCCGATTCGGACATGGATATCCTCGTCGAACTGGATCAAGCGGTGGATGACCGGATTCGCTCTCTGGTCAGTGAGTGCGCCTGGGAAGCGTGTTTGTTCAAGGGGATCGTATTGACGACGATTCCCGTCAATCGACGGGAATGGCGGGAAGGTCCCGAGAGCGCATCGCTGTTGGCGATGGCCATTCGTCGAGAAGGAATTGAGGTATGAATTCCGAACACAATGACTCGATGATTGCCCATCGGATGCGGCAGGCATTGGACACTCTGACCGACGCTCGATTCCTCTTGGAAAATAACCGATCTCCCTGGAGCATTATCAATCGGTCGTACTACGGCATGTTTTATGCGGCTCTGGCCTTATTACAGACCCTCGGCGAAATCACCTCAAAACACTCCGGCGTAATCAGTCTGTTTGATCTTCACTTTTACAAGAAGGGTTTCTTTTCAAAGGAACATTCTCGCGCATTTCACGATATCTTTGTTCTCCGTCAGGAAAACGATTATCGGGTTATAACATCCGTATCGCCGGAACAAGCACGAATGGCTCTTGCCAGGGCGGAGGATTTTGTGGCGGCGGTCGAACAATATCTGCGGACAAACGGATTATTGCATCTATAGCGGATGAATCAACACAGACAGGATGGGTCGTATGAACAGTATTGAACGAGTGACTGGGCTATTATTCATCGGAATCCTTCTTTCCGGCTGCGGAGAATCCAATCGGCAGACCGGCTCCGGAACCAATCTCTATCCGCCCGAGGTGGCTGGCATATGGAAAACCCAAGACCCACAGCGGGAATGGATCCTCAAAATCGAACCGGACGGATCGATTTCAAAGATTTTCCATCCCCTTGCCGGTCCTATCCGCATTACCGAAGGCGGAGCCAATTTCGAGGGGCCCGATCCGGGAACCTTCGCGGTCTTCGTCATGGGCGAATGTAAAACGGAATATCGATCTTTCGGCCGGATTCTCAAGGCGACGGTGAACCTGGAGAGTTTTCATTTCAAGCTCCCGCAGGGGGAACTCCAGGGCCGATCGGAATCGTATTTCGACGGGCCGGTTTCGAAGGATGGTAAAATATGGACAGCCAAATTGCGAGATTTTACTTACCTGGATGGCGCAGACAAACCCGATCGCAAAGCGATCCAGGATAATCCGGAAACGATTGTCTTCGAAAAGATGTCGGTCGAATCCATCAAGGACCTGGATACCCCTATCACGGAAGACACAAAATAGCCGAACCCCATTTTTATCTTCCGGGAATGAACGGAAGATCGGGTTCGAAGATCAACCTTGTGAAGGAAACTAAAATTTCCTGAACAGGCAGAAATTTTTGAGATTTTGAAAAATTTTGACTTATATTTTTTCCCCCCAAGATATGGTGTATTCTCCGTCTTTCCCATTTTACAAAGAAGCCGTCCATATCAGGTTGAATCTGGATAGTTTAGAAAACCCGTTCTCAGCGTTGGATTCAAGATTTTTAGCGGAAAATTACCGATCCATTCATAACTCTTTCAAGGGCAACATCTTAGATATCTTTTTGGAGGATTAAAGTTTTTCTCCAACAACCGTCGATATCAATACTGTCATCGTTGGTACACCCTCAAGAGGAACTTGAGGAATATACAACATATAGTGGGTGATCGGTAGATCGCCCACGGGGACAAGCAACAAAATGGAGTTTTGTTGATTGATCCAAGCGATGAGGACAGCGACCATGGAATTCAGAACCGACTTGGAAAAACAGTTGTACGAACAGCGACAGCAAGAACTGACCGCCTTTCGCCGGCTGGACGATCTGGCCCATGAAGGCGAAGAAGAATTGCTGGAAAACATCAATTCGACTCCCCTGGGTCAGTTGCTTAAGATCATCGCGACGATGCCCGAAGTCCGGCGGGAAAAAGTCATCGATCTTCGTGAACGGCTCAACCGGGGCCACTATGACGAGCAGGAATATCTTGACGAGGCACTGGACCGCGTGCTGGAAGAATTGATTGCCGAAGAGTAATCCCCCTGCGATACGACGCGTCGAAATGCCGCGTTGTGATGGACGACAACTCCGTTTACCCCGATTGGACGATCAGAGATGGTCGTCCACATCATAATCCGGGACATCCAGTTCGACCGGCTTGTATCCGGGCAGCTTGGATTTTTCCACTTCCTCGTGAAACGCTTCGACGATGCGATCCTGAATCTTTTTTCGACAAACCGCGTTGATCGGATGCGCGATGTCGGCGTGCAGTTTCATTCTCCCTTTGACATCTTGTTTGGCTCGTCCTTCCGACAGGGACGCCCCGCAATTGTTGCAGAATTTGGCCCGCAGGTGATTTTTGCCGCCGCAGTGATCGCAGTGATCGCTCATCTTCCGCGACGGCATCGCCACGAACAATCCGCCGGTCCCCTCAATGATCTTGATGTCGCGAACGACAAAGTCGTTGTCGAGGGTCATCGAGCAGAAGGCCTTGAGGCGATCGTCCTTGTTGGCGACAAGCTTGACTCGAACTTCGGTGATCTGCATGGTTCCTGCCTCGCTCTACTTTTACCATCGGTTGTTGTTTACCGTAATACACTCGCAGCCGATGCGTTCGCTGATCATCGACTGCGCTCGTTGCGCTTGTCCGGGTAGAGCCGACACCAACAAATAGAGAGCGGAGCCGCTTCCGCTGAGAGTCACGCGACCCAGGCCGAGGGACTCAACGGAGGCCTTGAGCTTTTCCAGCTCGGGATGCAGCGCAAAACAGCTCGGTTCGAGCATGTTGACGGCCATTTGTGCGGCGGATTCGAGGTCGGATCGCCGCAAAAAGGCGGCCAGGCGATCGTGCTGACGAGCATATTGCGCGGCATCGTGCACATATCGCTCATAAACCATTTTGGTGGATGTATGGAGCTTTGGCAACATCAAAATCGCCCGAAAAGCGAAAATTTTTGGAATTTCCGAGATTGTTTCCCCCCGTCCCGTACAAAAGGCCTGCGGACCGCCGAGAAAGAAATTGACATCGCTGCCGACGGTTGCCCCGATTTGCAGGAGCGTTTCCGGACTTAGCCCGAGCTTGGCGAATTCGTTGAGGCCCAGGATCGTGGCGGCCGCGTCGCTGGATCCACCGCCGAGGCCGGCGCCGAGGGGGATACGCTTGTTCAGCGTGATGCGGACGGGGATTTCCCGGCCGAGGTGGGCAAAAACGGCATTGGCGGCCTTGTGGATGAGGTTGTCGGGGCCGTTCGAGAGATCGGCCTTTCCGCGGCAGGTTAGATCGACGCCGGGCCCGGTCGAGGGCTCCAACAGCAGCGTGTCGAACAGGTCGATCTTGGCCATGACGGTTTCCAGTTCGTGGTAGCCGTCGTCGCGTTTGCCGGCGACCAGCAGGACCAGATTGATCTTGGCGGGGGCCCGAACCAGCAGGCCGTTGGATCTCTGCTCGAATTGTTTTTGCATCTTCGCCTCGTTGACCGTCTTGGGTTTCCGTTGGGAACAGTATACCACGGAAGACTACCTTATGCAAAGCCGCCAAACACCGGGAATGTTCCACCGATCACTCGACTGTCAGAGAATGGGCATGTTTGGTCGTTATAAACAGGATCAACAGGATGGGTATTTATGAATGGCGAACGGGAATAGGGAAATTGAAATGGGCTGATCCCAGAATCGAGAACAGAGTCGGCCAGAATGGCAAACTCATGCCGTTTTTCACCTGAACGGCGTGTCGCCGCTATGGGATGGAAATATCGAAATAGACAGAATAGCGGCCGTAGGTTTCGAAGAAGGGACGGAAATTGAGGCCCTGGGCGGCGAATCGCAAAGACGCCGGGTCGCCGGTGAAGGATTTTCGTAAATCTTCGGGGTTAAGAGTGATCTTGCGCCAGGTCGAACGGGATTCTGGTTCTTCCGCGGCCAATAGAACCGGACCGTAAAAAATTCCGGCGATGTTGGGCTGGTCCATGACTGGACAGAGGTGGAAATCCATGGGGATTTTCAACTCGATGGTATCGCCGTCGCTCCAGTCGCGACGGAAGACCAGGTAGGTTCCGGGGATCGCTTTGACGGACTGGGATTGGTCGTTGATCCTGACCGCGAAGTTCGGAGTGGTCCACCCGGGAACGCGAATATGGATGGCAAAAGTCCCGCCGCCGGCGATGGTCAACAAGGAGGAGTCGGAGTAGGGAAAGCGGGTTTTCTGGGTGACGGTTACCTTCTTTTGGCGCCAATCCAGGGTCGAGGGAATAAACAGATTGACATACAACGCGTCGTCATCGACGCCGCTGAAGTAGATCGAATCCTGAAGTTTGGTGTGGCTTTCCAGGGCCGTTCCATTGCAGCAGGTAAAGCCGTCCATTCGGGCATTTCCGAAACTTTTCCTCGCTCCCGGATTGAGGGGGACATGGTAGGTGTTTCCGGGATTGTTCTCATCGACGGAGGCCAGAATGTGGTTGTACATGGCCTGCTCGTAGTAATCCATATACTTCGCATCGGGATTAAAGAAAAAGAGCTGACGGCTTAGCTTGAGGAGGTTGTATGTGGCGCAAGTCTCATTCTGTCCGCCCGGGGAAAATCCATTCTGAAACAGGGTGTTGGGCTGGGCCGTAAAACACTCGGCATTGTTGGGATTCCGGGCGCCGGCCACGCCGCCAATACAGTACATGTAACAGTGGGCGCAGATCTCCCAGAAGTTTGCCGCCACGCGATAGTACGCGATATCCCCAGTCCCCTTATAGGTTTCCAGCGCGCCGATGATTTGCGGGATGTGTTGATTGGCGTGTTTTCCGCGGATGGTATCGACATTCGCGGCCAGTCCGTGCGCGTGCGCAGAATTTCCGAAAAATAAGTCGATATTGTCGAATAGCCGGGCGCATTCCAGGAACCGGCCGTCCTCGGTAATTCGATACAATCGGGCCATGGCCTCGTTCATCCCCCCGTATTCGCCGGCAATGTACCGGTTCCACATTCGGATCCGGGTTTCCGTCGGGACGGCCTGGAGTCGTCGATACACCCAGATCCCCATGTTCCGGGCGATCTCCAGGGCCTTGGGATTGCCCGCCACTTCGTAACAATCCATCAGGCCGGCCAGGATCTTGTGCAGCGTGTAGTACGGCGCCCAAATCTGGTTGTTGTTGCCGCCATAGGTCGCGCCCTGTTCGAGCATGATGAATTGGTCCGGGGGATAGGCACTGATATACCCCTGTCCCCAATTCCAGTAGTCGGTGCGAATCCCCTCCCGGCTCAGATCGGAATCATATCCCTTTTTGCCCGGGCCGGGTGGTATGGTGGTGGGATCGGCGTTACAAGGACCTCCGGGGGTTTCGGGCTTGCCCGACTTTTCCGACAGGTCATACAGGACATCAATCATGTAGTCCATTTTTCGTGAGAACTCGGCACGCAAAGCGGCATCATAGGTGGCTCCGGCGCAGACCTGGGCAAGGGCCGACAGGTAATGTCCGCTGGTATGGCCCCGCAATCGCGTAGTCTGGCTGTCCCAGCCCCTCAACGGGCGAACATCCGCGGGCTGTCGCTGGCCAAAAGCGTCGCGGAAATTATAGAGAAACGCATTCGGATCGGTTTTGGCCAAAGCCAGGATAAACTTATCACGATTTTTCATGTATTGAGTATCGTGTTTATCGGTATCAGGATTCAAGACCACCTGTCCCAACGGAAACGGCTTCAATCGGGGTTGTGGGAGAACTGCGGCGGATTGGGCCTGTACCGTTACGGCAACCGTGGGTTGAAACTCGGTTCCGGGCACGAAACCGCTGAGGGTATAAGTTCCGGTCTGAGCGACATCCTGGTTATCCGTCGGGGATGGCCAGATCACGCGGACCGGAGGCCCATCGGCCTTGTCACGATAGATTCCTCGAAGGGAAGACGGAAGATGGGGCAATTCGCCCACAGTCGTTTGAACTGCGATATCCGGCACACAGATCAATCCTCTGGTCAAGAGGCGAGCGGTGTCTTGGCTTTGAATCGCGTCTTGCTTGGCGGCTTTTTCTTCTCCTGTCACCGGATCCCTCATCGAGCCGGCGTTGCGATGGATACCAGCTACCTGTTGATCGTTTAAGGGGATGGAGTATATGCGAACATCGAACAGCTTTCCGCACAGGTTGGACTCTGTATCGTTGGCCGACTTGCCGAGGGTTAGGAAACCGACCGGGTCGTTATTTTGATGCAGGATCTGAGCCAATGACGCCGTAACCCCGGCGCTTTGACCGACACATTTTCCATCGATGTACAGGCCCAGGGTTCTCTTGGACGCGTCCAGCACGGCGGCAAGATGTACCCATTGACCCGCCATGATCCCGAATGTAGAGGGCCCCTGTTCCCGCTCATGACCCGCGGCCGTAATCCGAGTACGACAACCATTGGACCGTTCGTTGTCTGCGGCAGTACAATAAAAATAACGGTCCTGGCTATGCCTAAGGTCAAAGAAAACCTTACACCCTGTGGAATCCTGAAGATAGATCCAACCGGTTATGCTCAGGCTCTCGACTTCGATCAATGCACGACTGGGAATTTGAACATAGGCGCCGCTATTGCCCCCGGGAAGGGATAGCACTTTGCCAAACCGTTGATCCTCAACAAAAGCGGCTTGCCGGCCCTGCAAAGAGGCATGATATTGGTTTCTGGACCGGTCTTGGAGGTCGCCATTGAATCGGTATCGGGCGATCAGGGCGGTCTCGCCGATCCCGTCGAGGAATTGGTCGCCTTCTCCGGTTTGAGCGCAAAGAGAGACAGTCCCGATTACAAAGGCCAAAATCGACATATACAGGAATGACATCGTATTCATGATCGAGCCCTTCGAGGGATTGCGGGACGATTCGGCATCCAAATTGCCTTGAACGGCTATAACAATTCTGTTTCCGACGATATTCGTCCATTGCCTATCCGCATTTTTCGGGGAACCATTCCCCGAGGATTATGATACCGACGAGGATGCCGTTCGGCAATCAAGAGGTCATTTTTTGTATGACAACAGGATCTGGATGGCGGCGGATTACCGATGTCAATGCAGTGAAAACGATCTGCGTTTCTGACTCATCAACGCCGTTTTACACTCCCAACGCATAATCTGGGGCAGATCCAGAGGTTTGGATCTGAATCGTTGTTCTTATGCCTGCTGGATGCGGTCGGTCAGTTCGGCCAGTTGGGAACGGATCGCCGGATCGGATTCGACGAGTTCTTTGATCTTGTCGCAGGCGTGCAGGACGGTGGAGTGGTCGCGGCCGCCGAGGTGGCCGCCGATTTCCTCCAGCGAGTGGCGGGTGAGGTTGCGGGCCAGATACATGCAGATCTGGCGGGGCAGGGCGATGCTCTGGCTGCGGCGCTTGCTCTGGAGATCGGCGGCGCGGAGGTTGTAGTAACCGGTGACGGCCGCGATGATGTCCGTGATGGTAATGTGCCGCTGGGGCTCGGGCTGGGCGTGACCGAGCGCCTGTTGCGCGACCGCCAGCGTGAGCGCCTGGCCGGTGTTGTTGGCCGTGGCGTAAAGGATCGTCAGCGCGCCTTCGAGCTCGCGGATGTTGGTCTGGACCTGGCGAGCGACGAACTGGGCGATCTCATCGGAGATCGCCAACCCCCGAAGGCCGGCCTTTTTCTGCACGATAGCGACGCGCGTCTCATAACCGGGTGGATCCAGCCGCGCGACCAGGCCCCACTTGAAGCGGCTGATGAGCCGGTCCTCGACGCTGAGGTCCGAGGGCGATGAGTCGGCCGTCAGGATGATCTGCTTGTGGTTGTTGTAGAGGGCATTGAAGGTGTGAAAGAATTCCTCCTGGCTCTGTTCGCGCTCGCGGAGGAACTGGATATCGTCGATGATCAGCAGGTCAACCGTGCGGAGCTGCCGCTGAAACTCGGGGACGGTGCCCTGTTCGATGGCGGAGATAAAACGATTCATGAACGATTCGCAACTGAGGAACTGGATCGCGGCGGAGGGGGAACCGCGGTAAACCTCGTGGCAGATCGCGTGCAGCAGGTGCGTCTTGCCCAGGCCGACACTGCCGTAGAGGAACAGCGGGTTGTAGGTGGTGCCGAGGGCATGGCTGACGGCGATACAACTGGCGTGGGCCAGGCGATTGCAGGGACCCACGACAAAGTTGTCGAAGGTATAATCCGGATGCAGCTTAAAGGGCGGCTCGACGGTCTTGCGCGGGGCCGAAGGCCGGCCGGCAACGGTAAAGTGTACCGTCACCAGATGGCCCGTGACCGAAAGCGCGGCGTTTGTGAAGGTCGACTGGCAGTGGTCCTGCAGAAACTGGGCCTTGACGGGGTCCGGACAGCCGATCTCCAGCAGGCCGCCGGAAAAGTCCAGCACGGCCAGCTCGTCGAACCAGGAACGGCTGTTGCCCGGGTCCGCCGAACGCACCCGGGCCACGATCGCCGACAAAATTTCCATTGTATCCTGTAACACGCCTGTAGAGTTTCCGTTGGGATGAATCGCCCTTCAAACTCTACAGGCCGCGGCCCGGCAAGTCAATGGAATTTACACGGGGGAAGGGGTTGGCTGTACATCTCCCTATGTATTGGATACAATGGGTATAATACGACTAAGCTGAGTATCGAGGCGTGGTATTGAATATGGATTACATCAAATATGGTGATCACTTATGAGCCAGAAAGATCCGGAGAACAAAGACATCCTCGATCCGAGCTTTAACTTTTCGGATTTTTTGATCCAGACTACAGGTGGTCGTTTGCGCTGGCTGGCCACTATTATAGGAATGATAAGTATCGGATTCTTTGTCTATCTCATTTGTACGGATAAGAGCGGAGCGATATACTTTCCTTTCCACATCGAAGGAGATGCCGCATTTTGGATGATCGGAATTGCGACAATAGTCTGGGTTGCCTTGGCAATTATTAATTGGATCGCTTGGTTTAGAAAGAGGAACAACATCCCCCAATGAAGCAGATATTTATGACGATTACCGTTGCGGCATTGATTGTTCTTGGATGTCATTCTGAGACCAAGCCGCCGACGGCGGCGCCTGTGCCAACAACGGCGCCAGTATCGATGACACGGCCGGAGCGGACGGTTCAGACGGTGACGCTGCAATGCAGGGCACGCAACAGGGAATGCTTTAGCTTTTACTCCTTCACGGCGGGCGTGCTGGCGACGCCTCCCTCGAATCCGGACCAGGTCGATCTGGTGTACTACTTCGACAAGGACGATTGTTCGCGGGGGGCGCTGGTCGGTAGGGATGACCGGCCGGGCTATCTGTTTCCGGTCGGTCACAGGTCGTGGGACGAGCTGGCCGTGCTCAACCCCCCTTCGAAGGATTCGTTATCAGTGGCGGGGATTACACCTTTGACCCAGGAGCAGGTGGGATTGGCCTTCTGGGTGAAGGCAAGGGGTGGACAGTTCGTTCTGGCGAGGATCAAGGCCATACAACCCGCCACCTACTCGGAGCTGGTCATGGGCAAAACGGCGACCGTGGAACTTGAGTGGTCCGGGCCGGTGGGCGGCGGGGGACGGTAGAGTACCGGCATGCTATAGGACAGATAACAAAGAATCCCCATCGGATGCGGATTGGCCAATATTGTTGATTGTTGAGAAACTATGGAAATAGTACAGGCAACAGAACGATTTACGAAGATTGAATTCCAAGCCGACCAAGATTGGGATATTTCCCCTCAAGCCATCTATACATGTCCTCACTGCCATCAAGAGATTGTATTCAACATGAGCCATTTTGCAGAAGGGACATTCCAGTACTTTTCAAACCTAATTGAAAGCGATGCCAAACAATTCGACGAAGCCATTCAACGAGTCGATGAGGATCATAACTCCTTCCTTGATTTCTATTGTCCCGGCTGTAAAGCCCCTATTCGTGTTTACTACCTTGCATGGGCCGGAGGCAGGTTTACGCACGGTTACAGACTCCATATCGTAGCGGAGGGAAATCCATGATGGACCAGCCTATACCAAAAGTGTCAGAAATCGATGTCGTCCGTATCGTGCAGAGGGACTTCGCAGAGAAGGATCGCTCTGAAATCCAGCGGCTTTTGTCAACCTATGGGACCGAGTCGTGGCATCGGGAACCTGATCGGGTCAGACTTGGAATTCTGAAGCTTGCGGGGGGAGATCCAAAACGGGTGAAAGAGCACCTTGAAGCAGCCAACTGCGATTGGAGGGATGTGCTGGCAGGGGCGGAGTATCCCGAGTATTATCAAAAATTGTTTGGAATCCATAAAATGCCGAAAAAAGATATCGAAGCAATCATCGCCCGAGACTGGAAGCAGTATCAGGACTGGTTGACAATGCTATGACCGGAAGACCTTTAAACCAAATTGCGTACGAGAAAACGGAGACCGTGGAATTTGAGTGGTCCGGGCCGGTGAGAGGCGGGGGGCTGTAAACGACCGCAGCATGGGTTGGCAACAATCAGCCAAACCATTCTATCGGAGTATATAAAATGAAGATCAGTGGCAGAAGTATTCAAGCCCTTGGCAAGATCATTACAGGAGATGAAGGCCATTCGCCCTACCGAAGTGGTCCCAAGCTCGTTAATCTTTTTAACGAATATGGTGCGAATGATCAGTATGGGCAAGGATTCCCATCGCGATGGATGTATGCCGAAAAAAAACTCCATGCCATTAATGGAACGAAAAGCTTATCCGCTCTCATCCGAAGTGTCTTCGATCCCAGAGAATTCCTTGATGCCAAGATGGAAGTCCAACCGGCCATTGACTATCTCAATCCGTATCTAAAGTACGATGGTTATGAGCTTGTGAAAGATGGGGACTTTGTAAAAATCAGAGATGTAAAAAGTGCCATGGTTGACATGACGAATCCCTTTGAAGGTTCTGAAGATGACGCTCACATGTTTATCGATGAGCAAATCCAAAAATCAGAGAGTAAGATTCAGGAGGGGGATTACGATGGAGCGATTACGAATGCACGAGCATTGCTCGAAGCTGTCTTGACTGAAATCGAAAAGCAATTCGATTCCACCCCACCAGAATATGATGGAGATATGATCAAGCTATACAAGCGAATCCAAAAGCATCTCAACCTCGACCCAAGCCGAACTGATATCGATTCGACTTTGAAGCAGGTTTTGAGTGGACTGGTCAGCATCACTTCCGGGCTTGCTGGATTGAGAAACAAAATGAGCGATGCGCATGTACGGTCGTACAAGCCCATGAAACATCACGCTGTTCTTGTTGTAAATGTTTCGAAGACCTTGGCCAACTTCCTCTTTGAAACCATGGCATACCAGAAAAGGAAATGAGAACTGCGGTTTGTTGGTTCCTCAGAATCCATAACGGGAATTTCAGATATAAATCCCTCACGGGAAATCGGGGGCGGAGACTTGCTTTCGGGGGGAAATTGGGGGATACTTTGGGGCGGACAATCGGACAACTTTGGAGAGACCATGGGATTATTCAGCAAGACCGTACAGTATATCAAGGATCGGTTAGACAAGACGCGGAGCCGGATCCGGTCGAGCTTATCGTCGATCCTGACGCTGGGGCGGAAGATCGACGAGCAGCTTTTGACGGAGCTGGAAGAGACGCTGATCCGCGACGACATCGGCGTGGAGACTACGCAGCGGCTGATCGAGGACCTACGGGCCGGGTGGAAGGACCGCCAGATCAGCGCCAGCGAGGATGTGATTCCATTCCTGAAGGACAAGATCCGGGGTTATTGGCCGCCGCAGGACCGCAAGCTCAATGTTGCGGCCTCCGGGCCGACGGCGATCCTGGTGGCGGGGATCAACGGTTCGGGCAAGACCACCAGCATCGCCAAGCTGGCCTATACCCTCAGCCAGGGCGGCAAGAAGGTCATCGTGGCCGCGTGCGACACCTTCCGCGCCGCGGCCGTCGAGCAACTGACGATCTGGGCCGAACGGATCGGCGTGCAGATCGTCAAGCACAAGAGCGGATCGGACCCGGCGGCGGTGGCCTATGACGCCTGCGAGGCGGCGGTGGCGCGGGGGGCGGACTTCGTGATCCTCGACACGGCCGGACGGCTGCACACGCAAAAGCACCTGATGGACGAGCTGGGCAAGATCCGCAGCGTGGTGGCCAAGAAGATCCCCGGCGGGCCGCACGAGGTGATCCTCGTGATCGACGGGACGACGGGGCAAAATGCGATCATGCAGGCGAAGGTCTTCACCGAGGTGATCCAGGTAACGGGGATATTTCTGGCCAAGCTCGACGGCACGGCCCGCGGCGGCATCGTGATCGCCATCCGCGAGATGCTCAACATCCCGGTCAAGTTTGTGGGCCTCGGGGAAAAGCCGGAAGACATCGCCGAGTTCGACCCGGACGGGTTCGTCGAGGCGCTGTTCAACTGACATCCGATCTTTCATTGCACCCCCTTTTTCGGAGGATAAAAAATGGCCGGACATCTTCGGATCATCCTGGCGGTGATCGTGTTGTTGTCATGGATTTGCGGGGTTGGCGCCGCGGAACAAACCCTACCGGAAACGATGAGGAAGATTCCCTCCCTTGAACCCTCCTATCCGCCGGTTCCACCAGAGGACTGGCTTTTGGCCAAAGGGAAGTTCAGGGCCATGGTGTATAGCACGAAAACGCCGGGGGAGTTTGTGCTGAGTAACGGCCTTGTACGACGGGTGTTTCGCAGACAGCCGAATGCGGCGACGGTGGGCTTTGACAACCTGATGACGGGACAGTCGATGTTGCGCGGGGTCAAGCCCGAAGCGCGACTGACGATCGACAAGAAGGAATACGCCGTTGGCGGGTTGCTGGGCCAGCCGGACTATGCGTATCTGCTGCCGGAGTGGCTGAACAAGATGACGGCCGATCCGGCGGCGTTCCAGTTTGTCGGCGTCACTTTTGGAGCCACGCAGGAACGGATGGCGTGGAAGCGAAAGCGCTACAGCCCCGAAGCCACATGGCCGCCACCGGGGGTGTCAGCGGTAATGGAGTATCGGGCACCGGGCGAAGGTTTGAAAGGTTTGCGGGTATTTGTGCATTACGAACTCTTCGACGGGATTCCGCTGCTGAGCAAGTGGCTCCGCATCCAAAATGACAGTGACAAACCGATTCGGTTGGACCGTTTCACCAGCGAAGTGTTGGCCGTGGTCGAGAGCGGCTCGCCTGTGGAGTCCCCGAAGGGCTGGCTGTATCCGAACCTGCATGTGGAAACGGAGTACGCCTTTTTGGGCATGGAGGCCGACGGGGCCAATAAGGCGGTATTCTGGGTCCCGGATCCTCAGTATCAGACGCAGGTGAATTATCGGCTGCAGACGCCATGCCTGCTGGAGACGCGACCGCCGCTGGGACCCGGGATTACGATCGCCGCAGGCGAGAGTTTTGAGACCTTTCGGACATTCGAATTGATTCACGACAGCACCGACCGGGAGCGGAAAGGACTGGCGGTTCGGCGGATGTATCGGACGATCGCGCCGTGGGCGATGGAGAATCCGATCCTGATGCATGTCCGCAGCGCCGATCCCAAGGCGGTTCGGCTGGCGGTCGATCAGTGCGCCGAAGTCGGTTTTGAGATGGTCATTCTGACTTTCGGCAGCGGATTCAACATCGAAAACGAAAGTCCCGACTACCTTTCCCAGATTCGTGAACTGGTCGAGTATGCGCACAGCAAGGGGATTGAACTCGGCGGCTACTCGCTGCTGGCCTCGCGGCGGATCAACGACGAAAACGATGTGGTCAATCCGGCGACGGGAAAGCCCGGGGGATTTGCGGCCTTCGATAATTCGCCGTGTATCGGCAGCGTCTGGGGACAGGACTATTTCCGCAAGCTGTACGCCTTCTACGAGAAGACGGGATTCGATCTCCTGGAACACGATGGCTCGTATCCGGGCGATGTGTGCGCCTCGACGACGCACCCGGGCCATGCGGGGCTGGAGGATTCGCAGTATCGGCAGTGGCAGACGATCACGCAGTTTTATCGCTGGTGCCGAGGGCGGGGGATCTATCTGAATGTGCCGGATTATTATTTCCTCAGCGGCACCAATAAGACGGGGATGGGGTATCGCGAGACCAACTGGTCCTTGCCGCGGGATCAGCAGATCCTCCATGGGCGTCAGAATATCTTCGACGGCACCTGGGAAAAGACGCCGAGCATGGGCTGGATGTTCGTGCCGCTGACGGAGTACCACGGCGGCGGCGCGGCGGCGACGATCGAGCCGCTGAAGGATCACCTGGACGCCTACGGCGCACACCTGGCGAACAATTTCGGTTGTGGGGTACAGGCCTGCTACCGGGGGCCGCGACTGTTCGATGCGCCGGAGACAAAGGCCGTCGTCAAGAAGTGGGTGGATTTCTACACGAAATACCGGCCAATTCTCGATTCGGATATCATCCATGTCCGGCGGGCCGACGGCCGCGACATCGACTGCATGATGCATGTCAATCCGCACCTGGCGACCAAAGGATTGGCTGTTGTGTACAATCCTCTGGCCGAGGCCGTTCAGCGGAAGTTGGTGTTGCCGCTCTATTATACGGGCCTCTCAGAGACGGCGACGATCCGTCACGAAGAGGAAAACGGCAAGATCTATCGGCTCGATCGCGAATATCGCATCGAGATCCCCGTCGAAATGCCGGCACAAAGCGTAACCTGGTTTGTGATTGAGTAGGCGGCGGGATTTGACTTGCAGCATAAGGAGATAGACATGGTCTGTCTGTTACTAAGCGTAATGTCGATCGGGCTGGCGGCGGGCGCATCGGAGACCGCAAAGGACGATAAACCCGCCGTACAACTGGATGGGGTTGTTGTTAAAAAGGCCCTCGGAGGCGCACCGGCGGGCCCGAACCTCTTAAAGGATGACGGTTGGGTGGCGTGGCAAAAGGGTTTTGTGCGGGAAGGCGACGCGTTTGTCTGCGACAACGGCGACGATGCGGGTGTCCAGCGAGGCGCATCGCAGACAATCACGCTAAACCAGACTCGAGCCGAGCCGTTGATCGCGGAAGCGGCAAGCAAGGCCGAAGGAGTGGGCGGCAATCGGAACAGCGATTACTCCCTGTACCTGGATCTGATCTATACCGACGGCACGCCGTTATGGGGGCAGGTCGATTCCTTTCCTGTCGGGACACACGATTGGGCACCGGCCAAGGTGATCGTGTATCCTGAAAAGCCGATCAAGACCGTCTCATTTCATCTGCTGCTGCGGTCGCACACGGGTAAGGCATGGTTTCGCGGCGCATCGCTGCGATCGATCGAGGCGCCTGAGGGGGTGGCCTCGTTTGACGGCGTGGCGGTGACGCCCGCGATCTCGGGGAGGGAAGGATTCCTCGTGCGGGATGTCGCCGTGGAAGGCGATTATGTGGCGATCGATCAGGAGGCGCTGGGGCTGCGGTTGAAGTCAGACGAAAAGGCCGTCAAGGGTTCGATGATAACGGATGTGACGCTGACGGATACTACGGGAACGGATCGGGCGATTACACTGGTCTATACGGCGACAGTGTCCCGAAACGATTGCGTGTGGCTGGCCGATCCGCGGCGGTCGGAGGCAGTGGAGAAGGGGCGGGAATATCTCGACGCGAGGCGATTTGCGGCCGGGGCCAACGGGCGACTGTCGCGGTATCCGTTCGCGGCGGTAGCCGGGCGCGGGCAGGGATTGGGGCTGGGAATCGACATGCGGATTCCGGCGTTTTATCGAGTCGGATACAATGCCGATACGCAGGAGTTGTTTTTGGCGTTTGATATCGGGTTTACGCCTGAGAAGAAATCGGCCGAGATACGGTTATGTCGGTTCTCATTCGATGCCGAGGGAGGGTTCCGCTCGGCACTGCATCGGTATTACACTTTGTTTCCTGCAAGTTTTGAGCGGCGTATCCAAAAACAGGGTCTATGGATGCCTTTTGCCAGGATCAGCAAGGTGCCGCAATGGGAGGACTTTGGTTTTCGGTTCAAAGAAGGCACCGACGAGACCGGCTGGGACGACCAGCACGACATTCTGACCTTCCGCTACACCGAACCGATGACCTGGTGGATGTCGATGCCGAAGGAGATGCCGCGGACGATTGGTACGGCGCTGGCCCAGGCCAGACGACTGGCCGAAGAGAAGAACGACCCGATAGCCAAAGCGCTGCTGACCAGCGGCTACCACGACGAAAACGGCCGGTTCACGGCGATGATGCAGGATCAGCCGTGGTGCAACGGGACGGTGTGGAGTATCAACTCGATGCCGGGGATCGCCGGCGAGGTCACGGACTTTACGAACAAATGGAACGCGAAGATTCGCCAAGACCTGTACGGCCCGCAGCGCAAAGCCGATCTGGACGGCGAGTACATCGACTCCAGCGAAGGGTATGTGACCGACGAACTGAATTTCCGCCGCGATCATTTCGCCGCGGCCAATACGCCTCTGGTCTTTTCGCTGGACAGTCGCAAACCCGCGATCTTCCGCGGGCTGATCGCGCAGGAGTATGTGCGAGCGATCGCCGAGGATGTCCACAAAGACGGCCATTTGATGATGGCCAACGCTACGCCGGACCGGCTGTGCTGGCTGGCCCCGTATCTGGATGTGATGGGGACCGAGACCGATTGGAATCCCGGTAAGACCTGGCGGCCGATGTCCGATGGCGATTTGCTGTATCGGCGGGCGATCTGCGGGAAAAAGCCGTTTTGTTTCTTGATGAATACCGTCTTCGAGGATTTCCCAAAAGACAAGGTTGAGCTCTATATGAAGCGAGCCTTGGCCTATGGAATGTTTCCGGGATTTTTCAGCCACAATGCCTCTCAGGGCCATTATTTTTCGCGGCCGGAACTCTATGAGCGAGACCGCGATCTATTTCGTAAGTACATTCCATTGTGCCGGAAGGTGGCCGAGGCCGGATGGGAACCGATCACGCAGGTTCGATCTTCCGATCCACAGGTCTATGTGGAACGGTTCGGCGAGACCTTTCTGACGGTCTTCAATGACAGCCGCGAAACTCGACAAGTGACTCTCACGAAAGCCGCTGCCACGGGCCTCTCACAGGAACTTGTTCGCCAGACCGAAGTTCGCTGGGAAGAAGGAAAGGCGTCGCTGTCTCTGGGGCCGGAGGATGTCGCGGTTCTGGTGCTTCCATAAAAAAAGCCCCCGCATCCCTGCAGGGGCTTTGAAACTGACCAGATCTTGACCCGCCGATTCAGACCCTGGGCAGATTGCCAAGGTATTGGGTCCGTGGAAGCTTCCCCGCCAGAGGCAATGCATACTTGATAAAGGCGTCGGTCATGCCATTGCCATCCTTGTTAATGAAGTTGTCGGGCATGCTCTTGGTTTTTTCGGCCACGCTGGAAAGTTCCGTGCGAAACAGTTCGATGGCGTATTTGGGACCCTTGAGCCGACGGATCGCGACAGATCCGTTTTGCTCCTTCATGGAATACAGTACGGCTTGCCTGCCGCAGCGACGCGCTTCTTTCACATCGACTTCGGACTGCAGCCCGGCAAAGCTGCGCTGCAGATATCCGAAGGTATCGGCGCGGACGCGCTTGATGCCGAGCTTGCCCTTGACCTGTCCGGCCAGAAAATCGGCCAGGGCACCGGTACCGGAAAGCTGAACATTTCCATGCGAATCGCGCTCGGCGGTTTCGGCGAGTTTCTCGGCCCAGGTCTTGTGATCGACATCGCACATGCCCTCGCTGACGGCGATGACGCAGCGTCCATGTTTTTTATATAGCCCATCCACATCCCCCAAAAACCGATCCATAGTAACCGGCCGCTCGGGAATATAGATCAGGTGGGGACCGTCGTCGTCGCGTTGTTTGGCCAGGGCGGCGGCGGCCGTCAGAAAGCCGGCGTGCCGGCCCATGACCACATCGATCTTGACGCCGGGCAGAGCCCGGTTGTCCAGGTCGTCGCCGCGGACGGCACAAGCGACAAACCTGGCGGCGGTACCGTAGCCGGGGCAGTGATCGGTAACCAGCAAGTCGTTGTCGATGGTCTTGGGCACATGAAACGATTGGAGTTCATAGCCGGACTCCCGTGCCATCGTATCGATGATGTAACAGGTGTTGGCTGAGTCGTTTCCGCCGATATAGTAGAAGTAACGGATATCGTATTTCTTGAAAACGCCCAGGATCTTTTCGCAATAGGCCCGGTCGGGCTTGTCGCGGCTGGATCCCAGGGCGGAAGAAGGCGACGCGGCGACCTCTTCGAGGATCTTCTTGGAGACCTTTTTAAGGTCTATGAACTGCTCGTTGACGATGCCCTTGACGGCATGGACGGCGCCGAAGAGTTTGTTGATCTGCTTTTGCTTGCAGACCTGCTCGATGACGCCGACCAGCGAGGCGTTGATCACGCCGGTCGGGCCGCCGGATTGGCTGACGATTGCGTTGGCCATGGAACCACCTTTCAAACCTGTCGATCGTTTTTCGTTTTTCCCGTTGGAATCGGATGGGTATTATAGGGTATTCGGCTCGATTGGCAAGCGGAAAACACGCTTCTTGAATCTATGGCGATTATTTCTTTTTGATGAGGTCCAGAATGCCTGGTAGGGCTTCGATGACTTTCTCTGGCGTATCCGGAATTAATTTTCCAAAGTCGGGTTTGGGATTGCGAATGGTCCCTCCCAGCGGAATCGGAACGCGGAATCCCGAGGTTTCCTTCCCCACACGAGCCGTACGGCCTCCGATGGCCCAGGGACCGGTGATGGTCATATCCAAAGATTCGTCAAAACCGATCTTGCCGGCAAAATTAATGGGGTTATTTCCCACATTCAATTGCATGTTGTCATAGCTTACGATTCCTTTTTGTACGCGGAATTGGGTCGGTTCGATTGCCAAGGCCTGAGCGCTGGATTGGCCCGCGGCTTTCAAAATCTCGCTGAGAAGGCCGCCGGATGTCAGAGACATATCCGCGATTGAGAGCGTCCCCAAAATGGAGATGTCCTGCTTGTGTTGGCCGGACAACGGAAATACCATTTGGTCGCAGGCAAGATTGAGATTTCCTTTGATCTGACCCGAATCTGCCGTAATCTGCTCGAGACCTGGAATGTGAAAAATCGGATTCAACTGACTGAGAATAGGGCCGAAATCTTTATTGAGCTGGAGACCGGTCACTTTGGGCATCGTGGGAGCGGAACTCAGAACCATCGGAGAGGTCCTCATGTCCAGTTGTCCGGCAAAATCGAGCGTGCCTGAGTTGACGGTCGCCTGGAAGGGGGAGATGGCCAATAAACCCTGTTTGGCCTGGAGGTTGATTTTTGTCTGGCCGACATTGACGCCGTTGTAGGAGAGTTTGTCAAAACCGAAGGTCGTCGGCTGGAGATTCAGATTGGCGGCCAGTTGCGCCGGTTTGTCGGTGGGATATTTGGAATCGAAGGTCAATTGCGTCTTTTGGCGACCGGAAATATCCAGTCCCTTCGGAAGCATCGGCGCGGCGATGGCTCGCACGGCGCCCAAATCGATCTCGGCGTCGATCTTGCCGTTCATCTGGGTGTTGATCTTGTCGGCCTTCTGTTGGATCTGGGCCTGGGTGACGCGGATGATCGCCTGGCCGGCGGCGCTTTCGAGATTGAATTGTTTGGCGGCGATGGTCTTTTCTTTGGTATCCACCAGGACATCCGCCACGAGCTTGACGGCGTCCTGCACGAAAGGTTTTTTGTCCTTTTCGACAATCATCAGGTTACGAATCGTGGTCTTGTCGGTCTGGATATGAAAAACATCCTTGTCTTTGCTTATCGAGATCTGGCTGTCGAGTTTTCCGCCCCATTGCAGATCGGCGGGCATGTCCGCGGCAAGCCCGATGAAGGGTCTGAGCTTGGCCAGGTCGGCCGTGGCTGTCGCCGTCATGGCGATGGGCTGCTGGACATCTTTGGCCAGAGGGATAGTGGATTTGGCGATCTCAACCGAGGCCGGATCGCTGACCAGCTTGAAGGTCTCGATCGCCAGGGTTTTCCGGTCGGCGGGAAGCCGGATTCCCAAATCGGCGGTGGCATTGGTGGCGGGTGTTATGGCCTTGTCCTTGCGAACGACGAGTTGAGCAACCCGGGTCTGGGCCTTGACAACCGTGGCGTCCTTGCCAAGCTGGACATTCCCCTGAGCGGTCAGGTCCCCGGCCAGTTGCCACGGACCCAGATCGGCGAATTGTTTGGCGAACGACTGGGTCTGGTCCAGTTTGGCCGTTACGGCATAGTCGATTGCCTCCGTCGTCCCTTTGGCTTTTACCTGGCAGAACGACGAGTCGATCTGAACATTGTCAATCAGAAGTTTCTGGTTGGCCGTGGTAAGCTGGGCGTCGAGCTTGACCGGCTGGGGAATGGTCATCTTTTTGCCCTCGACTTCCTGCGACAAATCCGTCAACTCGGCTTTGGCGTTGACCTTCTGGGGCATACCGTCGGCGATCTCGATATTCATATTGGCCTGGAGTTTGCCGTCGGCGGTCAGGTCTTTGCCGAGCATGGCTAAAATCGGGCGGAAGGAGGCGAGCTGGACCTTGTCCATCTCGACTTTGAACTGTCCGCTGGTACCCTTGAGGGTCCATCCGGAATCGCCGAGTTTGAATGCCCCCTGTGTGTTGATCGATGCGGTCGGCTGGCCGGGCTGGACAACCTGTGTCAGCAAGCTAAACTCCGAGGCCTGGCCGACAGGGCGCAGATCGACCTTGGAGGCGAAGCCCTGAAATTCCACCCGCTGACTGGGCTTGTCGGGCGATTGCATGTTCAGAACAATCTGGCCATCCTGTACCGCCAGATTCAGGGTATCCAAGGGGATCACAGGGGGAGAGGTTTTTGATTTTCCTCTTTCGGACTTCTTTGATTCATCCAAAGGTTTCGGCGGCTGCACCGTAAGCTGGACTTGCGGCTGATCGACAACCGTCTGTTCCAGAGCGATCCGGCCTTTGAGCAACGACATCAGCAAGGGTTTGGATCGGACCTGACGGATTTCGACGGTTGTTCCCTTTTGGAGGTCGGTGAACTTGAGGTTTTCCACCTTAAGGCCCGAGAGCCAGCCGACGGATAGATCCCCCATTTCGACCGTTCCCCCAAGGGCCTTGGCCAACTGCGAGCGAACAACCTCCGTTCCCGCTCCGGTGGAAATCAGGGTCGGGACCAGGGCGAGCAGGACCACGACAAGGATGATTAGCAACAGGATGGCCTTCAGAATTCGGCGGGAAAAGGATTTCTTTCCGGGTTGAAGTTGAATGGGCGGTTGTGTCATTTGCTTTTCCATAGGTTTCCTCACAAAAAAATACTATCGATTGATCCGGGGCAAAGCCCCCCCGCATGTTCCATGGTTTCGACGGCCCGATGCCTGTTTGGCCGAAAACGATTCGCCCATGGATCCTGGGCGGCGGCCATGGGCGGTTGTTGTTTTTTTCCTCAAGCCGCCGGCGGCGGCGAAAGATCTACTCTTTCATCACCTCGTCGGATTTGGTCTTGACGATCTCGTCAATTTTGGAGATGTATTCCTTTGTGTAATTTTCGACCTCTTTTTTTCCTTTATCGCGATCGTCTTCGGAGATGCGTTTTTGTTTTTCCTCATCCTCGATATGTTTGATGCCGTCGCGGCGGATGTTACGAATGCTGACCTTGGACTGTTCCCCCATCTGCTTGACCTGGTTAACAAGTTGTTTTCGTCGTTCCTCGCTGAGCGGCGGGATATTCAGGCGAATGACTTTGCCGTCGCTGATAGGCGACAAACTCAGGTCACTGGAACGAATGGCCTTTTCGATATCCTTCAGGCAGGCCGGATCGAAGGGCTTGATCAATATCGACGAGGGCTCGGGCACCGACAGGGCCGCCAGTTGATTCAGGGGGGTGGGGTTGCCGTAATACTCCACCCGCAGATGCTCCACCAGACCGGTTGAAGCGCGGCCGGTTCGTACGCCCCGCAATTCCTGTTTGAGGTGGTCCAGGGCTTTTTCCATGGTTTTCTTGTGACTATCGAGCATGACTTTGATCGACATAGAGGCCTCCGTTCAATGTCCTTTCGTCCTCGGCACGGTTTACGACCCGACAAAGGTCCCGATCGGTTCTCCGCGAAGGGCCTTTTCGAGATTGCCTTCCTTGAAAATATTCAAAACGACCACCGGAATCCGGTTATCCCGACACAGACTGACCGCGGCGGGATCCATGACCTTGAGATCTTTCTGCAGCACTTCATCGTAGCTGATCCGGGACAGCAAGGTTGCCGTCGGATCCTTCATCGGATCGGAGGTATACACCCCATCAACCTTGGTGGCCTTGATCATCAGATTCACTTCCAGCTCGGCGGCTCGCAGGGCCGCACAAGTATCGGTGGTGAAGAAAGGATTTCCCGTGCCGCCCGCCAGAATGATCACGCGTCCCTGTTCCAGATGCCACAGACAACGGCGTCGGATGAACGATTCGGCCAGAGCCGGGACATCGATGGCGCTGAGAACCCGCGTGGGTTGGCCGATCTTTTCCAATGAATCCTGAAGAGCGGCGGCATTGATGACCGTGGCTAACATGCCGATATAATCGGCGGTGTTGCGGGGGATACGACTTTTTTGCGAAAAGGACTCGCCGCGGAAAAAATTCCCACCCCCGACGACAATGGCCACCTGCGGCCCCATTTTCGCGATTCGTGCAATCCGTTCGGCTATCGACTCGATCGCCGCTCCGTCGATTCCAAAACCCTTGGGTTTGCAAAAACTCTCGCCCGAGAGCTTCAGCAGCACCCGCTTGTATGCTATTTCCGGAGTCTCCATTCCTGTTGCCTGTCCCTATGAAAAAGGCATCGATTCTCGATGCCTGATTGTAGCGAATGGTCAGCCGATTTCAATCCTGACGAACCGGCGAATTTTCGCGGTTCCTCCGACGGTCCTGGCGACATCGGCCAGCGTCTGCGCAACGGACTTGGTGTCGTCCTTGACAAAGGGTTGATCGACCAGACAGTTTTCCTTGAGGAATTTGGCGATCTTGCCATCCACGATTTTGTCGATCATGTTGGCGGGCTTACCTTTGACCTGTTCGGCGGCGATTTCCCTTTCCTTCCGGAGAAACTCCGGATCGACTCCGTCCTTGTCCACGGCGATCGGCTTGAGGGCGGTCACATGCATGGCGATATCCGTCGCCAAGGACTGTATCGCCGAAGAGACCGCGTCGCTGCTGGTCTCAATCTGCACCATCGTGCCGACTTTATGATTGAAATGCACATAGGATCCGATCACACCGGGGCCGCTGAGAGAGTATCGGGCAAAATCGCCGACCTCGATTTTCTCGCCGGTTTTGCTGACGATTTCGGTCAGGATTTCGGAAAATGGTTTCCCGGCCAGAGAGGTTGCGACCAGGTTGTCCAAGCCGGAATCGGCCGAACAGGCCAAAGCATACTCGCCCAATTTTTCCGCGGCCGCGGCGAAATCGTCATTGCGCGAAACAAAATCGGTCTCGCTGCACAGGGACGCCATCGCTACAGTTTTGCCGTCGCCGCTGCGTTTGCAGACCACGCGGCCTTCGGTGGTTTCGCGATCGGCTCGTTTGGCGAGGGTGGCCAATCCTTTTTTTCGAAGCAGTTCCATCGCCTTTTCAAGATCACCGCCGGCATCTTCCAGCGCTTTCTTGCAATCCATCATGCCTTGTCCGCTCATTTTGCGGAGTTTGACGACGACTGCCGCATTGACTTCTGCCATGTTACTACGCTCCTCAATGGGATCGATGAGTTCTGATATTTTAGAGGCCTGTCCGAATCGATTTTATGACCAGGCCGTGGGATACATTTAAGCCGCAGGCCCCTGTGGGGCCGCCGGAGGCGTCGAACCCGCATCGGCAGATTCGGCGGCCGGTTCCTCGTCCACGGCACTTGCCAGAGCGCGGCGACGGCTGCGACCGCGAATACCGGACAAGGGCGTGAGCGTTGAATCCGACCGAGTGATCGTCTTGCCATAACTGACGGCGTCTGCCAGTTCCCGCATGATAATCTCCACGGCCTTGAGCGAATCGTCGTTGGCCGGAATTGCGACATCGGTCGTGTCCGGATCCGAATCCGTATCCAGGATCGCCACGGTTGGAATCCCCAGCTTGCGGGCTTCCCGAAGGGCGATGTATTCTTTCTTGGCATCGACCACCACGATCGCCCCGGGAATCCGGTTCAGCTTGCGGACTCCGCCAAGGTTGACGGCGATTTTTCGCATTTCGCGTTTGAGCCGGGATCCCTGTTTCTTGCTTTCGGCTTCGAGATCGCCGCTTTCATGCATGGCCTCGAGTTGCTCCAGCCGCTGCAGTCGCGAGCGGACGGTACGGAAATTGGTGAGCATCCCGCCGAGCCACCGTTCGTTGACATAGTGCATGCCGCATCTTTCGGCCGCGGCGGTGACCGCCTTTTGGGCTTGTCGCTTGGTACCGACAAAGACCACATCCTTGCCCGTCGCCACGACTTCCGACAACAGTTTGCGGGCGATCAGCAGACCTTTGAGGGTTTCGCGGACATGGATAATATGAATTTTGCTGCGCTTGCCGAAGATATAGGGAGCCATCTTCGGGTTCCAACGGCTGATCGCATGACCATAGTGTACGCCCGCGGCAATCAGTTCGCGAGCCAGTTCCTTATTCACAGGATCTGACCTCCACTTGTTAGAAAAAGTTCCAGTTTTCCATATAGACCTTCCCCGCCTACGCTGGCAAGGGAACAAATAAAAGTACTCTATTGGAGAAAATCCGTCAAGAGGTTTTGCCCAAAAACCTCAATTTTAATTCCTTGACAGGAAGGTCTGGGGCTGCCCTTCCCAAAGGGATCGGCAAAGATCTCCATACGAGAAATCCTGAAAAGCCGGTTAATCTAGTCCTCCCATAGACCGATATACCTAACAATCTCGTGCTCTTTTTGTTTCTATAAGTCATTGAATAGAAAAGGATTACGGTATTTCGATGGATCAGGATAATCGGAGTCAACCTGTCGGGCAACCGCAAGAAAGGAAAAGTGCCGATTGGCTGGAGGCGATCACGCCCCTGGCCAAACGGTTGAACTGCCTGGAGATGGATAAAATCGCGGATGTGTGCATCAATGAGATTCCCCGGCTTATTGGGGCTCGACGGGTTTCGTTGTATATTCTGGACGAAACCAGCGATATTCTGCATCTGGAGAAGAACAACCACCCCTTCCTGATTAACAATATCGTCTCTCTGAATCAAAATCCTCCCTCGCCGATGGTAGCGGCCGTTCGCAGCAAAGAATTGATGTTGGTCAACGATATGGACAAGCACACCCGGCCGAACATGATCAAGACCCAGAGGGCGTTTTCGGAAAATTACAGCACCAAAAGCTGTATTATCGCCCCTTTGATTTGTCACAACCGGGTTGTCGGCGTATTGAACCTGACCGACAAAGACGGCGGGGACTTGTTCACGGCGGAGGATATCGCCGTACTGGAATTGTTCCGCCAGCTTATCGGGGCCTCGATCGGAAATGTAAAGCTGTTCGAAAAAACCCAACGGCAGGCCAAGACGGACGGCTTAACGGGAATGCTTAATCATCGCACATTTTATGAGACGCTGGAAACGGAACTGAGACGGACCCAGCGCTATGGCGGCAAGCTCTCGGTCATCATGGCGGATGTGGATCATTTTAAGCCGGTCAACGACACCTTTGGTCACCGGGCCGGGGATGCCGCCATCAAGCAGATCAGTCGACGACTCAGTGCCTGCATCCGTCAGATTGATATCGCCGCTCGCTACGGGGGGGACGAATTCGCATTTGTTTTACCTAACACCGCTCTGGAGGATGCGCTGATTGTCGCTGAGCGGATGGTCAAGGCCGTCGCCGAAACGCCCATTATTTTTGAAGACAAGGAATTGCAACTGACCCTCAGTGTCGGAGTTGGACAATATGGGGGCGAAAACGCATCCATCGCTGAAGTCACCAAGACGACCGACTCGGCTCTTTACGCGGCCAAACAGGCGGGACGAAACACTGTTCGGGTTGTTTCCAAACAGGATACGCCGGTTGTATCCCACTCCTGATCCTCTCTATTCATCATGTTGTTGGACCAAGCCATCGTTCTCGTTTACGATTTGGACATTCGGGTTCGTCCGCCGGGGCCGACACCAATTTGTCGACCGACGGATTCAATTCGGCCTCGCAAGCAGCTATTGCAAACCTGAGCGGTTTCGTTGATGCAGGCCTTGCCCGGATAAATCGCATAGAGCGTACGATAGCCAAGGGGAGTCAGATTGGGCATCACGATATTGGCTCCTCGTGCCAAACCCAGTTCACGACCCGAATCGGGATTGATCGTGGCCAACGCGGTCGTACTGGGGATGTTGGCCTGCGGACATACCAGCCGTGCCAGGGCCACCGCTTTGAAAGTCAACAACTCCGAATTTGGAACTTGCTCTGCCGGATCGACCGCGGGGACAAGTTCACCCGATCCCAGAGGCGTATCGGGATTGGGAATGAAGGGCCCGATTCCGATCATATCCAGGTCAAGATCGCCGAATAAAGCGATATCTTTGGCCAGTGAATGAAAGCTTTGACCGGGAATTCCGACCATCACCCCGCTGCCGACCTCATACCCCAGGCGACGCAATTCACCAAGCAGTTCAATCCGATTCGGCCGACCAGGGGAAGAGGGATGGATCAGATTGTACAGGCGGGTGTCCGAAGTCTCGAAACGAAGAAGATAACGATCGGCGCCGGCCTGTCGCCAGCAACACAGATCCTCGAGGGATCGTTCACCCAAACTCAGCGTGACGGCTAAAGGCGTTTGCCGTTTGATATATTTGACGATATCGGCCATCCACTCCCGCCCGATGTCGGGATCTTCACCCGCTTGCAAGACGACGGTTCCATAAGCAAAATCGACGGCTTGCCGGACGCAGGCGAAAATTTCATCGGCTGTCATTCGATACCGAACCAGCGAAACATTGGAGACATTCAGTCCGCAATACCGGCATCTACGGATGCAATGGTTGGAAATCTCTATCAGTCCGCGGAGGTGCACGGCATCCCCGACATTTTGTTGACGAGTTTGATCCGCCCGTGTCCAGAGCGTCTCCAGTTGCCCCGGATCATCCTGCCGAAGCCACCGTTCAATTTCTTCAAGGGGTAGGCGGCAATGGTTCATGAGGATTGTCGGCCGCCTCGGTTTCGTAAAACTTCTCGTGCCGCCGGAAACGGCTGCAGGGCACGCTCCAGGATCCCGAGGGTGTAGGCGATAACCATGCCGTAATTGGTGATCGGCACGCCCGCGGCACGGCATTGCAGGATCCGGCTGAGCATCTGGCGGCGATTGCTCATACATGAACCGCAATGGATGACCAGCTTGAAGGTGGACAAGTCATCGGGAAAGTCGCGGCCCTGCACGGTGACAAAGTCGAGTTTTCCGCCAACGAATTGTGTTAACCAGCGGGGAATCTTGACGCGGCCAATGTCCTCGCCGATGGGGTGGTGCGAGCAGGCCTCGGCGATCAGAATGCGGTCGCCGGGGCGGAGGGTCTCGATGGCCAAGGCACCCTGGGTCTGGGTAACCAGATCGCCTTTAAGCCGTGCAAACAGGATCGAGAAACTGGTCATCCGAATCTCCGGCGGCGTGTCGGCGGCGACCTTGAGAAATGCCTGTGAATCGGTGACGACCATAGCCGGGGGCCGTTTGAGATTATCGAGGGCACAGCGAAGTTCACGCTCCTTGACGACGACGCAGCAAGCATCCCCGTCAAGCAGGTCGCGGATGGTCTGAACCTGGGGAAGGATGAGTCGGCCCTTGGGGGCCTCTTTGTCGATGGGCACCACCAACACGACCGTGTCTCCGGGACCGACAAGGTCCGAGAGGATGGCGGGGCTTTCGACGAAATCTGATGGGACCGCCTCGAGCAGGGCCTGACGGAGGTCGGCGATACCGATATCCCGCCAGGCGGCAGTTTGAACCATGGGGATGGCCGAGCTCTGAAGTTCGGCAAGGGCTTCGGGGGTTGGGGCGGCCAGATCGGTCTTGTTGAAGACGACGATGGCCGGGATTTTGCGGCCCTGGAGTTCGGAAAGGATCTGCCGTTCGAAGCGGTCCCAAGGGCCATCGGTGATGACCACGCCCAGATCGGTGCGGTCGAAGACCTTGCGGGTTTTCTGGATCCGAAGCTCGCCGAGGGCGCCTTCGTCGTCGATGCCGGCGGTGTCGATGAACAGGACCGGTCCGAGCGGCAATAGCTCCATCGGTTTTTCGACCGGGTCGGTGGTGGTACCCGCCTGCGGCGAGACAATGGAGACCTGCTGGCGGGTGACCGCGTTAAGGACGCTGGATTTTCCGACATTGCGGCGACCGAACAGGCCGATATGGAGTCGCATGCTTTTGGGCGTCGATTCAGCCATCAGGAATCCTTTCCGGATTGGACTGGGTTCGGTTGGATAAAACCCAGACGGCAGACCGCTTCCGGCGAGGTCAACTGCTCGAACTGTTCGACGCTGAGGACATGTTGCTCGATGACAAGCTGTCGAACGGTTTTATCCTGTTGTTGCGCCTCTTTGGCGATAGTACACGCCCGGTCGTAACCGATAACCGGCACCAGCGCGGTAACGATCGCTGTCGATCCTTCGACGGAGGCGCGGCATCTGGATTCTTGGGCAACGATTCCTTCGACGCAATTTCGCCGCAGGATGTCGCTGGCATTGGCGAGAAGATCGATTCCGTCGAGAAGACACAGAGCTACCAGGGGTAGGAATGGATTCAACTCAAGATTACCCGAGGCGCAGGCAATGGCAATGACGGAGTCATACCCCATGACGAGCATGGCGGCCTGCGTGACGGCCTCGGGAATCACAGGGTTAACCTTGCCGGGCATGATGGAGGATCCCGCCTGACGCGGGGGTAGGTGAATCTCGCCGAATCCGGCCTGTGGGCCAGAGGACAAGAGACGAAGGTCGGTCGAGATTTTCAGGAGCGTGGTCGCGCACGCCTTGAGGATTCCGGAGACCTCGACGAAAACATCGGCGTTCTGCGTGGCATCGACGAGATTTTCCGCACGGGCCAGATGGAGACCGGTGACCCCCCGGAGCGTATCGATGACGCGGAAGACATAGTCTCGCGGAGCGCCGAGACCGGAACCAATCGCCGTGCCGCCAAGATTGACCACACGAAGCCGCTCGATACATTTATACGCCCGCCAGCGATCTCGGTTGACAGCTTCGGCATAGGCGGACATCTCGCGTCCGAGCGTGGTGAGCACGGCATCCTGCAACTGGGTCCGGCCGACCTTGACGATGCCGGCGAATTGTTTTTCCTTCGCCTGAAAGACCTCCTGCAAAGCCACAAGGCGTTCTTCCAGCCGCTGAATACCCCGTATGGCGGCGATCCGCAGGGCTGTGGGGTAGGTGTCGTTAGTGGATTGATACCGATTGATATCTTCGATGGGATGGATCCGATCATACCGGCCGTGCTCGATGCCGAGGATTTCAAGGGCGCGATTGGCGATCACCTCGTTAACATTCATGTTGGTGCTGGTCCCGGCGCCGCCCTGAAGGGCATCCACGACAATCGCATCCGACAATCGACCTTCCGACATCTCCACACAGGCATGCACCATCGCATTGAACTTCGGCAGGTCATCTGCCCAGGTACCCAGATCCCGGCAGGTCTGGAGACAGGCCTGCTTGACCTGCCCGTAGGCGCCGATCAGACCCTCCGGAATTCGTCGAGCCGAGAGGGGGAAATTCCCCAAGGCACGGAGCGTGTGAATTCCGAACAGGGAATCCTTTGGCAGGGGGAGGCTGCCGAGCGAATCGAATTCCTGGCGAGTTGGGTCCATGGGTAAAATCCGGGTTATACGGCTGCTCAGCCAAAACACGGGGCGATCCAATAGAATTATGGACCGATACCCCCCGAAAGTTCTTGTTGCATCCTTTACGGCAATCCGTATAATATTCTAACTGAAAGTCTTGTCGCATTCAAGGGATTGCTGAATGAACCCAAACGGGAATCATCGGGTATTGTTCCTTCTGACCGGGATCGGATTGGTTTGCGGATCGTTATCCGCGGCCTCGTGGCGGCTGTCCGATTCGGGTCAATGGACGGATACTGCGCAAGATCCAAAATCCCGAAAGCTTATGGTTATCTCGGAGTTCAAAGATCAGATCACGGCTGGCAAGACCGACGAAGCCCGCAAGTCTTTGTCTGCGATTCAGGCCGAATTTCCGGATCTGGCCGGCCCGGAGATAAATGCCTTTCTGATTGCCGAGGAACAGTACTCCAAACGAAACTGGGTCAAGGCCGTTCGACAATACGACGAGTTTTTGGACAAATATCCCACCAGTTGGCTGGCCGAGTCTGCCCTGGAGCGGCAGTACTCTGTGGCTGTAGCGTATCTGAACGGCGAAAAACGGACGGTACTCCTGGTTTTGCGGCTCTCGGCGGTCGAAGACGGCGCCAAGATTATGCAGAAAATCGCCGACAGGACCGGCGACGCACCCATCGCCAAGCGTTCATTGATTACGCTGGCTCGCAGCTATGAAAAGCAAAAGATGTATATGGAAGCGTACGAGACCTGGGTGGATATTTCCTCCCGATGGCCCACCGGCCAGACCGGTCAGCAGGCCCTCCTGGAAATGGGACAGGATTTGCATTCGTCGTACAAAGGTCCATTCTATGATCACCGGGGATTGAACAGCGCCAAGAGTTATTACGCCAATTATGCTCTGCGATATCCGGATGACGCCAAGGCCCGAGATATCTCGGGCAAGCAAACTCTGATCGATGAGCAGATGGCCTATAAGCAATATCTGATCGGACGATATTATGACCGGACCGACGATGATGCGGCCGCGGAGATGTATTATGGAAAAGTCATGAATCAGTGGCCGGACACCAACGGCGCCCAGAGGGCCCGGGCCCGTCTGGACGAACGCGTCGAGGGAAAACTCCCTTCCGAAGCCCGGACACTGAACCGGAAGGCGATTGACGGAATCGGAAATTTTCTCGATCACTGGTTCGGCGCGACCTGGATTTTCAAACCCAAAAGCGTTCCGGAATCGGCGGGTGAATCATGACGGATCGGATATTCAAGGCGTCAGGAATCCCGACGGCCCCATGGATTTTGTGGGCGAGCATTGCCGTACTCCTGGCCTGTATCGCGGGCGGTTGCATGGTCGGAGGAATCCAGAGCTATACCAACGACTGGCTGCATCCCCGGGATGTCTCGTCGGTCTATGTCGAGATGTTCGATACCCGAAGTTTTCGACGGGGGCATGAATACGCCCTCACCAGCGCGATCTGCAAACAGATCGAGTCCCGAACACCCTACAAGATCGTCTCCAATCGCGACACCGCCGATACGATTCTGTCGGGGGAGTTAACCATCGGACAGGGCGTGCTTTCCAGTGAACGGTACGAAGGGCGCCCCTTGGAGCGAGAGGTGGTGGTGAAGGTCATCTTTTCCTGGAAAAATCTGAAAACCGGCGAGATCCTGGTCAATCGCGAACAGGTCATGGCCAGCGGCGATTATACCAGTAAGTTAAACCAGGACTTCGCGTATGCCGCCGAAGTGGCGGTCAATCGTGCGGCCGAGCGTGTGGTCGAACGAATGGAACAATCCTGGTAAGGTTTCCGGGGGAAATTCCGAAATCGACTATCGCATTCCCGCAATGCCGGACAAACGAAGGAAGTCAGCGACAACATGAGTAATCCGAATCCATCTTCTCGACCGCCAAAGGGCATCCCCAAACCCCCCTTGGTTTCGAATCGTAATCCCCTCAGCTGGATGGCGATTGGGCTGATTCTGCTGTTGATGTTTCTGACAATGGTACGGACGGGCCGGGTGGACGAGATCAGTTACTACCCGGAGTTTCTGGACTATGTTACCAAGGGATATGTCAAGGGTGTTCGGTTTCAGACGGAAAAAATCAACGGAGAATTCAACGAGGCCGGGATCGCCGCGCGGCCCGAAGGATCCGCAAGGCGGTTTGATGTCATCTACACTCCCGCGATGTACAACGAAAAGTTGATGGAAGAACTGAAATCGGCCAAGGTCGAGATCTGGGGCAAGCGGCCGGATATCTGGATTCCGGTTCTCTGGAATCTCCTTCCGATCGTTGTTTTGGCGGTCCTGATCTATTTTTTCTTTATCCGAAACATTCGCAGCGGCGGGGGTGGGATGCTGATGAACTTCGGTCGAAGCCGCCACAAGCTCCGCGGCAAAGAACAAAAAATCACCTTCGATGATGTCGCCGGGATCGAAGAGGCCAAGGAAGAGGTAGCCGAAACGATCGAGTTTTTGAAGAATCCCAAAAAGTTTAAGAAAATCGGCGGTCGGATTCCGCGGGGGCTGCTGCTGATCGGCCCGCCGGGCTGCGGCAAGACCCTGCTGGCCAAAGCGATCGCCGGAGAAGCGGATGTGCCGTTCTTCAGTATCGCCGGCAGCGATTTTGTCGAAATGTTCGTCGGCGTCGGCGCCAGCCGCGTGCGGGACCTCTTCAAACAGGCCAAAGAAAATTCTCCGTGCATCATCTTCCTCGATGAGATCGATGCCATTGGCAAAAAACGAGGACCGGGTTTTGTCAGCGGCGGCCACGATGAGCGGGAACAAACGCTGAATGCCATCCTGGTAGAGATGGACGGTTTCGACACCGACGATCAGGTGATCGTCATCGCCGCGACCAACCGGGCGGATATCCTGGATCCGGCCCTGACGCGGCCCGGACGGTTCGACCGTTCGGTGAATGTTCCCCTGCCGGACCTCAAGGGGCGGGCGCAAATCCTCAAAGTTCACGCCCGCAAGGTCAAGCTGGGGCCGGATGTGGATTTCGAGCGGCTGGCCCGGGTGACCCCGATGTTCAGCGGGGCCGAACTGGAAGCGGTAATCAACGAAGCCGCGATCAGCGCCAGCATGTCCAACAAGGATTTCGTCGAGATGACGGATCTGGAGGAAGCCCGCGACAAGATTCGTTGGGGCCGCGCCAAAAAAAGCCGCGCCGTCGATGAAAGCGATAAACGACTGACGGCGTTCCATGAAGCCGGACATGCTCTCGTACAATCGATGCTGAAGGACGCCGATCCGTTGCACAAAGTCAGCATTATTCCGCGGGGCAGCATGGGGGGGGCGACCTTCGCGCTGCCCGAAAAAGATCGACATTATTATACGAGGCGGTACTGCATGGCCCAACTTCAGATCTGTTACGCCGGCCGGATCGCCGAGGAACTGTTCTGTGACGACATCAGTAGCGGAGCCCAGTCGGACATCCAGCAGGCGACTTTGATCGCCCGCGAGATGGTGATGACCTGGGGCATGGGCGAACAGATGGGCCTAATCAATTTTTCGGGAGACCCGGCCCGCGATTATTATTTCGGGCCCGCCAACGAATATTCTCAGAAGACCGCCGAGCGAATCGACGAGGAAGTCAAGAAGATTATCGATCTGGCATATCAGGATTCACGGAAACTGATGGAAGCCAATCGAGACAAGCTCGAAGCCATTGCTAAAGCTCTGCTCAAATATGAGACGCTTGACGCCGAAGATGTCAAGATCCTGATCGCCGGCGGCACGCTGGATAAACCCACGGTGGGAGATCTGCTGGCCCAGGAACAAAAGAAAACCCAAACGGCGAATTGAAATACTCCATGTTCAATTTTCCTTTTATATTGGATTGGTATGTCCATTCATCATCCTCAATCGGTCGGGATTGTCACGACACAGAAAATTCGCGTTGTTGAGGCCCAAGCCCCGTTGTTGTTGCAATGCGGCAAGACTCTGGGACCGATTGATGTGGCCTACGAAACCTACGGCAAACCCTCTGAGGCACAGGACAATGTCGTATTGATCTGCCACGCTCTCAGCGGCAACGCTCATGTGGCCGGATTCAGCGCCCCGGGCGACCGAAAACCCGGTTGGTGGGATATCATGGTCGGGCCCGGCAAGCCCATCGACACCGACACCTATTTCGTGATCTGTTCAAATGTGATCGGGAGCTGTTCGGGGACGACGGGGCCGTCGGAGATCAATCCCGCCACGGGCAAGCCATACGGTCTGGATTTTCCTATCATCACCATTGCCGACATGGTAGAGGTCCAGAAATTGCTGTTGGATAAACTCGGAATCCGACGATTGCTGGCTGTTATCGGCGGTTCGATGGGCGGCATGCAGGTTCTGCAGTGGGCGATCTCATACCCGAAAATGGTTGCCGGCGCGATCGTTATCGCTTCGACCACGCGACTCAACGCCCAGTCGATCGCCTTTGATGCGGTGGGGCGCAACGCCATCCTGGCCGATGCGAATTTCGCCGGCGGGCAATACCATGACAAAGACGGGCCGGATCGCGGTCTGGCGATTGCTCGGATGATCGGGCATATTACCTACCTATCCGAGCAGAGCATGCATCAGAAATTCGGCCGTACCCTCCGCAATGCCGACGAATACAGCTATGATTTTCAGTCGGAGTTTGCCGTTGAGACCTATTTGGATCATCAGGGGCAGACCTTCGTCGAGCGGTTCGACGCCAATAGCTACCTTTACATCACCAAAGCGATGGACTACTTCGACCTGGCCCAGGAGTACGGGTCGTTGCGGCAGGCCTTTGCCAATACCGAGTCCCGTTTTCTGGTCCTGAGTTTTTCCAGCGACTGGCTGTTCACCGCCGGACAATCGGAGGAAATCGTCAACACGCTGGTGGGTCTGAACCGCGATGTCAGCTACTGTAACATTCGTTCGCCCTACGGCCACGACGCATTCCTGCTGGAGCCGCGAACCCTTGGTGATCTGATCGGCGGATTTATCGAGAACACCCGACAACGGCTGCAGGGAAAAGAACTCAGCAGACCGGCGCATCCCACGCCGAAAACCAAATTGGTGGATCGGGCCAGACGGATGCGGGTGGATTACGAATTGATCGAATCGCTCATCGAACCTGACAGCCGGGTGTTGGATGTCGGTTGCGGCGACGGAGAACTGCTCTGCCGCCTGATCCAGGATCGGGGCGTTGATGGCGAGGGAATGGAACTGGACCAGGACATGATCGTACATTGTGTGCGACGCGGACTGTCGGTCATCCAGTGGGATATCGACCGCGGCCTGGAACAATATGCCGCCGATACCTTTGACTATGTCATTCTGTCCCAGACCCTGCAGACCGTTCGCGATCCCGAAAAGGTGTTACGGGAACTGATCCGCATCGGTAAAAAGGTCATCGTCAGCTTTCCCAATTTCGCCCACTGGAGCTGCCGACTGCAGATGTTGCTGGGTGGTCGGGCCCCGCAGACACGACAACTGCCGTTCCGCTGGTATAACTCACCGAACATTCACTTTCTGTCGCTCAAAGACTTCGATCAGTTCTGTTGCGAACTGGGGTTGCGGATTGAAAAACGGATTCCACTGGGCAAATCCAGCGCCCACCCCATTCGGCTGTTTCCAAATCTGCTGGCCACTCAGGCCGTATATGTGACGACCAAGTATGCCAATGGGTGAGAAGGTATTGACTATTGGGGTCGTGTCGTTTTCAAAAATCCCCATCATTTCCGGCCGTGGAAGCCGAAGAATCAAACAACACCCCATCGTATCTATGAATGAATAGTCAATAGTCGCTAATCAATAGTCAATATACCCCGTTCCCCTTCTTTATGCGATCAGGGAAAAGGCCTCTTTCGCCAGCATCCCCTCTCGTAGTCCCAGAGCCCTAGCTTTGTCGGTGACGCCGGTGATCTTGCGGTCGCACATTCGTTCCAGTGTCCCGATAGGATTGGTCGGCCCGCTTTCGACGATCGCGGCTGCCGCGCCGAAATCCTGGCAGCAGCCCAGGTCAAAGGCCGGACAGGCCAGGAATCCCTTGCGTCCCGTGATCATCAGAATCTTGAATCCCGGCCAGGCGACAACGATGCCTTCCACCGTCCCGTTGGGCGTCTCAAACCGTTGGGTTAACGCTTCCATAAAGTCCTCTTTTCCGTAACGGAACTATCCCTCTCAAAGGAACAACTCGTCAAACCACAGTAAGCCGGTTCGACTTCGTTGTCAAGCATGGCGTTGAAAAGCCCCATCGAATTCAGGTGTGGACGCCGCAGTAGCCGATTTCGTCACAGACCTGCTTGAGCCGATTCCAGGCCGGTTCGTCGTCGATTACGGCCAGGGCGATGGGGTACAGGATGGTTTCTTCGTGTTGGATGTGTTCGCGCATAAGAGGAATCATCATTTCCGTCAGCGAACGAAGATTGACGCGGAATTCGCCGAAAGTGGAATTTCGATATTCGCCGAGCATGCGGACCAGACACCCGACGCCATGCCGCAAGGTGTCGTGTTCAAGCTGGACCTTACGGCACAAGCTGGACCAGCCGTGATGGTGGAGAAATGGGAACAAGATGTCATCTTCCCGGTCGAAATGTTCTAACCAGGCGTTGAAATGTTCGACAATATGACCCAATCGATGGAATGGCTCTGCGGTATCGCTCATCTCATCAAGAGTACCGAGTTGCTCGACGATTTCTTCCAGATCGGCCAGCCAACAACGGGCCAGATCGTGTTCGGCCAGAACCCGCAGGAGAATGTGGTTGCCTTTCAGGCGGGCCCGAAGATTTCGACCGTGCGGCTCCATCACGCCCATCAGCAAAAATGCCACGGACAACTTTCCGACCAGAGGAGCCGAATACCCTTCGCGAATCAGATTTTGTTCGGCCTCGGTAATATCTCGCGGCGTGATCTGATCGATCAGGCGATGGGCTTCCTGTCGCAGAATCGACGGGTCCACTCCCTGGTTGATCTGTCGAAGCAGACCGGCCAGAGCTTCGGAATGGGTTAAGCCATGGGGTGGGTGGGTCGGAGTTGTCATCGGTGTCCCTCCATGAATTATGGATCAACGCTGGATAAAGACTATTGAAAATTCTCGTACCCGCCAAAGCGGTAATTAAAAGTCGACGGTTTTCTGTTGCCGAAAATGGGGAGGAACGGAAAATATTCGCTCCGAATTTTCAACAGCCGTTATTCAATTGTCAATTTTATCGGTCGTTACCCCTTTCGGGCAACTCAATTTCTTTTTGGGAAGCCCTGGTACTATCGGACTCCTCTATAAACTATACAAGAAAAGCCGGCCTGCGGTTCTTGATTTCCGATTTTGCGGATTTTCAAAAACATTTCGGGACGGCTGTCGTACGAATTTCGGAACCGATAGTATCAGGAACTGCGATATGACCAGGCAAGCGAACAAAACAGGGGCCTTTTGTCCGGCTCGTCCTGAGCTGGTGATGGTCGCACTCGCCGAGGAAGGTTCGTTTGCACGGCATTTTCAGAAGATCCTGAGGCGTGACAATATTCCGGTCACCATTCGGTCTCAACACGATTCGTCTGGACGATTTCGTATCGGTTTGTGGGTGCCTCGTACTCTGATGGATCGGGCAATCCGACTGCTGCAATCGGAAAATGCCCTTGACGAATTTTACGAGCCGATGTCGGAAATAGCGTCAGACGATGGAACACGATGAACATTGGGATAGCGGCTGTCGCGTTTCGCGCAGAGGATCGCGCTGAAGGCGGCGGCCGCCGTTTCAATCCGCAACACCGGCTCGCAGAGCCGAACTTCGATCGCGCCGGCTCCAACCAGTTTTTTTTGTTCCATTTCATTGAGGCCGCCTTCGGGGCCGATAATCCCGACGGTATCCAGGTCGTCCATGGTCCAGTCGGACAGAGACGCGGATTGATCTGAAAATCCACCGAATAATATGGCGTATTTCCGATAAACGGATTGGATTTTTTCCAGACAATCATCCAGATCCACGGGCAAATCCATCTGCGGCAAGCGGTTCCGTCCACACTGTTTACAGGACGAAATCATAATTTTCCGATATCGCTCCAAGGCAGATGGACCCGACGCTTGCTTGATGGTTCTTTCGAACACCACCGGGAGGATCCGATCGACTCCCAGTTCGGTCGCCTGCTCGATGACTTGTTCGAACCGCTGACCCTTGGGCATGCTCACGGCCAGAATGATCCTGTGATTCGACCGGGGCGGATCGTGCCGTTTGCTGGTAACCTGTACGCTAACGCCATGGCGATTGACAGTCTCAATGATGCCCTCCGCACAAGTTCCCTGGCCGTCAAACAGTTCCACGGTATCGCCGGGACCGAGACGCAGGACTTTATACAGATGATGACCTTCGGTCTGTTCCAGCAAGACCTTTTCGTTTGTCAGGTTCTCACAAAATATTCGTATCGTTCGCATCTTGTTATCCATGGGTTTTCTTGTCACCCCATCCTAATGATCTTATCGGTATTTCGCAATCCTGATGCTTGCCGGATCGAACGGATCCGATACAATGGTCCTGACGGTTTTTGAAAAAACAAAGAAAAGGAGATCGCCATGAGAAAAGTGACTGTACTGTTGTCCCTGTGTCTGGGTACGATGATGGCCCTGACGGGCTGCCAAGGCCATCGAAATGCCGTTCTGTCCACTTCTCTGGACAATCTGTCTCTGCTTTCGGACGCCCAGACCCGGTCGATCAGCCCGGAAAACTTCACCGGCGAAAAGGGCAAGGGAGGCATGGCAACCGAGGGTACCGGCAAAAACGCCGCCCGGGAGCTGGGCCAGAAATGGAAAGTCTCGCCGTCAATTGTGATCAAGTCCGGCACGACCTTCACGCTGGCCGATATCGAAGGGCCGGGAATGATTCAACACATCTGGATGACTCCGACCGGCGATTTCCGTCAATCCCTCTTCCGCATCTTTTGGGACGACGAAACGACTCCGTCGGTTGAGGTCCCCGTCGGCGATTTCTTTGCTAATGGTTGGGGAAAATTCGCGTCTGTCACCTCCCTGGCCGTCTGCGCCAATCCCGGCAGCGGATTCAACAGCTACTGGCAGATGCCGTTCCGAAAGCGGGCAAAGTTGACTTTTGAAAATATCGACAGCAAGGATATGGTTCTCTATTACCAGATCGACTACACTCTCGGCCGGGTCCCCCGCCGGGCCGCGTATTTTCACGCCCAGTTCCGTCGCGTCAATCCGCTACCCACGATGCAGGACTACACGATTCTGGATCATGTCGCCGGAAAAGGACAGTATGTTGGAACCTATATGTGCTGGGGCTCCAATTCGCCGGGCTGGTGGGGCGAAGGCGAGATCAAATTCTTCATGGACGGCGACCGGGAATTCCCGACGATCTGCGGTACCGGTACGGAGGATTATTTCTGCGGCTCGTATGGTTTCATGCGACCTGGCACCGACGAATACATGGAATTCTCATCCCCTTATACGGGAATGCCACAGGCCCTCATGGCCGAGGCCAACGCCCTTAAGCAGCCGCGATTTGGATTGTATCGTTGGCATATCACCGATCCGATTCGTTTCGACAAGGATCTCCGCGTGACGATCCAGTCGCTGGGCTGGCAGTCGGAGGGCCGGTACCTGCACCTCAAGGACGACCTGTCCTCGGTGGCCTTCTGGTATCAAACCGAGCCGCACAATCCGTTCCCGGCCCTGCCCGCCAGAGACAAACTGATTATTCAGTGGTAAGGGGTCTGGCTATTGAGCCAATGCGTTTGAATCTTTTCCGCGTCTTGAGAAATGCATGAAAGGGAAAGACCGACAACCGGACAAAGCGAATGTATCTTCGGGCCCGGCCCCGAAGGGGGGGAAGGCGTCTTTCTCCCGCAAGCTATTGCTGATGCTGGGAGGATTGATCGCCGGTTTTACGATTGCCGAATCGGCGACGCGATTATGGCTCTATGGCGTTGCGGATGATTACGCGTATTCACAGATCGCCCTGTATGAGGATGTACCGCCAAAACATCGGATGTTTTCGCCCCACCATTACCTTAATTACTGCAACACGCCCGGCTTTGTCAGTCGCAACGGCCTGAATCGCCACAACAATCTGGGTTTTCGGGGCGACGAGATCGCCGTTCCCAAACCGGCGGGTTGCTTTCGCATCGCGGTCCTGGGCGGGTCGGGCACTTACACCATCAAAGTTCCCGACTACCATCTATCGTTTCCGGCCCAGTTGGAAAAATCACTCCGCGAACGATACGGCCGTACGAATATTGAGGTTATCAATGCCGGCGTGGGTGGTTACAATTCGTGGGAGTCGCTGATCAATCTGCAATTCCGGGTATTGGACCTGCAGCCGGATCTGGTGATCTTTTACGATGCGATCAACGATGTTCATGCCCGTATCGTCCCGCCGGCGGCTTACCGGGGCGACAACTCCGGGCAGCGCCACCAGTGGAGAACGCCCAGGCGATTTCTCTGGGAGCACAGCGTTCTATTGCGGATGCTCAACCTGCGATTCCGGCTGCTGCCGATGGCCTTTGTCGGCCTGGAGGGTTATGTCAACACCGAAAGTTCCTACCTGAACACCTGGAGCCGCGACCCGAAGATGGTCGGCTATCTGGACGCCAATCCGCCGACCTTTTTCCGTCGGAACCTCGAAAACATGATCGCCATCGCCCGCCAGCAGAAGATCGGCTTTGTGCTGACAACCTGGGCGTCGTGTCCGCTGGCCGGCGACTACATCACGCTTCCGCAGTACGCCCGCGGCGCTGTGGAACACAATACCGTCCTCAAGGCCGTCGCCGCCGAACAGACGGTCTCGCTGCTGGATTTGGCCGTAGAAATGCCGCAGGACCCCCGCTACTGGTTCGACGGGCGACATGTCAATGCGGTCGGAGCTCAAAAGAAGGCCGAGCTTGTCGCCCAGTTTTTGATCAAACAAAATCTGATTCCAAAGTAAAGAAAGGAAACGCTCATGAACAGTCGTATTCGATTGGTTGCTCTGGCCATTTGTTTGTGTACGGCTTCTGTGTTTGCCGCTATCCGAAAGGAAATCCGTATCCCCGACATCGCCGGCTATCGAACGCTCAAATGCGACTTCCATATGCACACGGTCTTTTCCGACGGTAATGTCTGGCCGACCGTTCGCGTGGATGAGGCCTGGCGCGAGGGACTCGACGCGATCGCGATTTCGGACCACATCGAGTACCAGCCGCACAAAAACGACATCCCCACCAACCATGCCCGACCGTATGAGATTGCCGCATCCAAGGCCAAAGACATGAACATTTTGCTGATTCGCGCCTGCGAGATCACCCGCGACACCCCGCCCGGGCACTACAACGCCCTGTTCGTCAAGGATATCCCCGCGCTGGAGATCAAGGATTTCCTGACACAAATGAAGGCCGCCAACGAGCAGGGGGCGTTTGTGTTCTGGAACCATCCCGGCTGGAAACAAAAGGCCAATGAATCGTACTGGTTCGACATCCACAAGACGCTGGTTGATGGAAAACTCATCCAGGGTATAGAACCGTTCAACGGCGGTCAGTATTACAAAGACGCCCACACCTGGGCCGGTCAGTACAACCTGACGCTGATAGGCAATTCCGACGAGCATTCCCCCTTCGACCCCCCGACGGAAAACCACGCCAACCACCGCACGATGACGCTGGTATTCGCCAAGGATCGCTCGCTGGACGGGATTCACGAAGCCCTCAAGGCAGGTCGCACGGCCGTCTGGGCTGGGAATCAGATCGCGGGAAAGGTCGAATTCCTCAAAGCGCTGTTTGAGGCATCGGTGGAGTTTTGCCCGGTCTTTCATCGCAGTGGAACAACGGCTTCGCTGGAGGTCCGTAACAAATCCGATGTGCCCTTTGAACTGGGCCGCAAGGGATCCAAATCGCTGATCCTCGAATCCAACAGTACGACGATCCTCCGACCGACCGTGGACAAAGAAACCGGCAAGGCCGATCTGAAATACGAGGTCAAGAATCTGCTGATCGAACCCGGCAAAGGTTTGCCGATCACCGTGATTATCTCGGCACCGTAGGAGAGATCCGGATTCTGAAAATGAGGACGGCGAGGAATTCTCGCCGTCTTTTTTGTAGATGGAATTATCGATCCTACAAGCACAAACGCAGGATCTGTTCGATCTCCTTGCTGGTGATGTTCTGGTTTTCACCGAGAACCGTACCCCTTTCATCAAAACGATCGACGACTTTGTGAATATCCTGGCCTGTGATGTGGTATGCGTCCAACCGCGTGGGCATGCCGATTGAGTGAAAGAACGCGACGGTCTTGTCGATCGCGGCGTCGGCCTGCTGGTCGATCGAGCCGGAAGTCACATGCCAGACCCGGCGGGCATACTGGGCGAGCTTGGCCTTCTTATGCTGCTTCTGGTGCTTCCAGACCGCCGGCATCACCACCGCCAGCGACTGGCCGTGGTCGATGCCGAAGAAGGCCGTCAGTTCGTGCCCGATCATGTGCGTACTCCAGTCCTCGACGCAGCCGCAGGCGATGGTGCCGTTGAGGGCCTGCGTGCAGCACCACATCCAGGTGGCCCGGCTGTCGTAGTCCGGCCGCTCGGCCAGTATCCTGTCGGCGTGTTCGACCAGCGTCTTGAGGATCGCTTCGGCCTGATGGTCCTGCAGCGGCGTGTGGATGTCGCGGGTCATGTACTGCTCCATGACATGCGCGAAGGCATCGACGATGCCGTTGCGGACCTGCTCCTTGGGGAGGGAGTAGGTTGCTTCCGGATCAAGGATCGAAAATTGCGGGAAGACCTTCGGGCTGCCGAAGTGGAGTTTTTCCTGCGTCTTTTCGCGGCTGATCACCGAAAAGCAATTCATCTCTGATCCGGTGGCCGGAAGGGTCAGGATCGCCCCCAGCGGCACGGCCGCCTTGACGCAGCCGCCCATCGTACGGAGGATGTCCCACGGATCTTTTCCGCGGAAACGGATCGCCGCGGCGATGAACTTGGTGGCATCGAGCACCGAGCCGCCGCCGACGGAGAGCAGAAAATCGACCTTCTTCTTTTTGGCCAGGGCCACGGCCTTCAGGCAGGTCTCGTAGCGGGGGTTCGGCTCGATGCCGCCGAACTCGATGAACTTGCGTTTGCCGAAGGCCTTGACGATCTGATCATAGACGCCGTTTCTCTTGATCGACCCGCCGCCGTAGGTCATCATCACCTTCTTCTTGGCGTCGATCAGATCGGCCACCTTCGCGATCGTACCCTTGCCGAAGACCACCTTCACCGGATTGTAATATTCAAAATTGTTCATGATTAAATCCTCATCGTTCGATTGTAAAGAACCTGCCCAACACGGGGATGCCAAAATGATTGTACTGAAATTTCGGAATTCGTCCACGGATTTTAGATATCCAAGCCCCATACACCCAAGGGCCCGGGATCCAGGCGGGAAAATAAGCAAGTCGGAATTCACGATTGTCGAGAGGATTTCCGAGGGAACCAAATGTGACCGTTAATCCAATTGTGCCGAGGTGTCTGAAAACAAATTTTCTTTCGTCCCGGACAAGATGTCTGTATGATGGTCAATGGCGCATGGATACAAGTCCGGTTGTGTTCATGCAATCCGGGAAAATAGCCATTCAAGAGAATTGAAATCGTTCCGGATTGTAACAGGTGTGGCAATGGCGGCCCATATCATTGAATTTCAAAACTCGGAGGATATCGAATACCATGAAGATAACAAGGATCGTCATCCTTTTCGGGATGGTAACTGTGTCCCCATTGTTCGCTCAGTTTTCTCAACAAGACATGGATCGGATCAACCAATTGACCAATGCCGATCACAAACGCATGTTGGAAGCCCTCGGCATCACCTCGATTCGACGGGGTCCATCCGGAAACCCCAAAGCGGCGGACGCCGCCATTTCCGAAGAAGCCAAAGTTCAGCCGTATTTCCTGCCCGACCCTCTTGTCTGCAACAATGGCTCGCGGGTCACAAAACCTGAGCAATGGCCGGTACGACGGGCCGAGATCCAAGAAATCTTTGACCGTGAAATCTACGGCCGACTTCCGGATAATATTCCTCCTGTTAACTGGAAAATGATCAACGAAAAAGAAACGACCGACGGCGAATTCCCCGTCAAAATAAAACAGCTTGAAGGAACGGTCGATAATGCGTCGTATCCGGAGATCAAGGTGGTGATTCAGTTAACCCTGGGCACGCCGGCCAAGATCGAAAAACCCGTTCCGGTGATCATGGAATTCGGTTTTGATTTTTCAGGACGGTTCCCGATGCCCCAGCAGGGAAAAACCAACGCTCTTTCCTGGAAACAGCAGTTGCTCAAAGAAGGATGGGGGTATGCGATTCTCAATCCGAATAGTATCCAGGCCGACAACGGCGCCGGTTTGCGGCAGGGGATTATTGGATTGGTGAACAAAGGGGAACCAAGAAAACCCGAGGACTGGGGAAGTCTGCGCGCCTGGGGATGGGGAGCCAGTCGCGCGATCGATTATTTCGAAACGGATCCGGATGTGGACGCCGGTCGGATCGGCATTGAAGGCCTGTCCCGATACGGAAAAGCCGCGGTGGTTGCTATGGCGTATGAACCTCGAATCGCCGTCGGATTTATCGGGTCGTCGGGCGCCGGCGGAGTTAAGTTGTTACACCGCGTATTTGGCGAGCAGGTGGAGAACCTTGCGGGTTCGGGGGAATATCACTGGTTTGCCGGGAACTTTATCAAATATGCCGGGCCTTTGACACAGGAAGATCTTCCCGTGGATGCCCATCACCTGGTTGCCCTCTGTGCGCCGCGACCGGTGTTCATCAGTTCCGGGTCGGCTTCCGTTGAGGGCCAGTGGGTCGATGCAAAGGGGATGTTTTTGGGCGGTGCCATGGCCGGTCCCGTCTATGAACTGCTGGGGAGAAAAAGCATGCGAACGATGGTGTTCCCGCCTCAGGAAACTCTGGTTGATGGCGATGTCGCCTTCCGGCAACATGAAGGGGGACACACAACCGGTCCCAACTGGCCCTTCTTCATCGAATTCGCCAAACGATATTTTGTGAAGTAGCTCTATTGTATATCTGTATAATTGGATCTGTTATTGACACTATATTCAGGGCATTCGCCTTGACGATAACCGGACTTGCCTGTATATTGTGTTCCGAGAGAAGCGACTCGCAACAAGCCCAGAAAGATGCAACGGAGTGTTATGCGAAAACAAGATGGCTTTCCAGAATCGGCGAATAGTCCCTATGGAAACTCCCTTAAGGAACAGCGGACTGTTGTCCGCTTTGCCGGACTAAGGTATTGTATCTCATCTCTTTTGCTTTTTTCCTTCCCGGCGTTCTGCGCCGACCAGCCGCAGTGGGGGCAGGCGTGGAGCCGCAATCAGGTTTCGACTGAGACGGGCCTGCCGGACAGATTTGATCCCGCGACCGGCACGAACCTGCGATGGAAAGCCGATCTGGGCACCGAGACCTACTCGACGCCGGTAGTCTCCGGCGGCAAGGTTTTCATCGGGACCAACAATAACCGGCCCCGCGATCTGCACCACACCGGCGATCGGGGCATCACGATGTGCCTGAAGGAATCCGACGGTTCGCTGTGCTGGCAGCTCGTCTCGGAGAAGATCGGGTCAAAGGATGTCTATCTGGATTGGCCGCGGGCGGGAAACTCCTGCCCGGCCACCGTCGAAGGCGACCGCGTCTATACCGTCACCAGCAGCAACATCGTCGTATGCCTGGATATCGACGGAATGGCCAACGGCAACGACGGGCCGTTCAAGGATGAAGCCCGCTTCGCATCGCCCGCCGACAAAGACCCCGACCCGCTGTGCGATCTCGACGCCGATGTCCTGTGGCTCTTCGACATCCCTTCGCAGGCCGGGACTTATCCGCACGATGCGGCCCACGCGTCGATCCTGATCGACGGACCGTTTTTGTACCTCAATACCAGCAACGGTGTCGATAACACCCACCGCAAAATCCGTAAGCCCGACGGTCCCAGCTTGATCGTGCTGGATAAAGCCACCGGGCGATTGCTCGCCTGCGACAACGAGGGCATTGGCCCCCGGATCTTCCACTCAACCTGGTCGTCGCCGGGGATCGGGACAATCGGCAATCGGAGGTTTGTGTATTTCGCCGGCGGCGACGGCGTGGTCTATGCCTTTGAGCCGCTCAAGGTCGCTCCGCCGGAAGGGACTGTCGAGACCTTGAAGCTCATCTGGAAGTTCGACCCGGACCCCACCGGACCCAAGGAAAATGTCAGCCAGTACCTGACCAACCGCGAGGTCAGCCCCAGTAACATCAAGGGTATGGCAGTGTTCGACGCGGGGCGAATGTTCGTGGCCGTCGGCGGGGATATCTGGTGGGGCAAGAATCAGGCGTGGCTCAAGTGCTTCAAGGCCGAAGGCACCGGCGACATCACCTCGTCGGCTCTGATCTGGTCGTATGATCTTAACCGCCACAGTTGCTCGACTCCGGCGATCTTCGAGGGTCTGGTCTTCGCGGCCGACGCCGAGGGCACACTGCATTGCATCGACGCCGCCAGCGGCAAGCCGGTCTGGACGCACGACCTCGGCGCGGAGATCTGGGCCTCACCGATGGTCGCCGACGGCAAGGTCTATCTGGGCACGCGCCGCGGCGAGCTGTGGATCTTTGCCGCCGGCCGCGAAAAGAAACAACTGGCGGCCATCGAATTGGATTCCCCCATCTCCGCCACCGTTATCGCGGCCAACAAGACGCTGTTCATCGCGACCAACAAAACCTTGTATGCGGTGGGGATTGGGAAATAGTCTCTGGTCGCCGGTAGAATCAGGCCTTACGAATTATTTCTTTGCCTTGGCCTCTTGGAGGACGGTTTCCAGGAGGACGGGTTTACCACCTTGGCGTTTGGATTCATCCGCCGCGGACATGAAGGCGAAGATCTCGACGGTTTCTTCCTGCGGTACGGGAATCTTGCCGGTCTTGAAGAACTCGACCACCTTATCACAGAGCGGCCCGTATCCGGCGTAGGTGCCGCCCGGCACAATCGCCTTGGAGCCGAAGACCAGCACGCCGTAGTCGCTCTTGCCCTTCTTGATCCCGCGGAAGGTCCCCACGCGGCCATCCTTCCAGACGCCAACGACCAGCTCGGCGTTTTCCGTCTGGGTCCGGCTGACGCTCTGACAGCCGGTCCCCATCACGGCAAAGAGCATCTCGACGCCGTGCACGCCGTACCAGTACAGATCCGGGTGGTGCTCTTCCAGCGAACAGGGACTGTAGGCGCAACAGCCAAGGATATCGCCGGTCTCTTCGTGGGTACGGATCTTGTCCATCCACGGCGAGAACCGCAGCGAGCTGCTCGACCAGCAGGGAACATTGTGCTCTTTTGCAAGTCGGAATATCTCCAATACATCGGCCAGATTGCCGCCCATGGGCTTGTCGATAAACAACGGCTTGCCTGCGGCGATCACCGGTCGGGCCTGAGCCAGATGCGGTCGGCCGTCCACGCTTTCCAGCAGGACGCCATCGACCTTTATGCAGAGTTCCTCGATCGAGCCGACGATCTCCACGCCGTACTTGGCTCGCAGCTCGTCGGTATAACCCATGACGCGATTGGCCGACGAGGGGATATCCGGCGAGCCGCCGGAAAAACCGGCGACGACCTTACAGCCGGTCGCCTTGGCCGGATCGTTGATGTACTGGGTGAACGCGGTGACATGCGAGGTATCCAGGCCGATCATGCCGAGGCGGATAACCTTTTCCTGCGGCGCATCGGCCGCCAGACAAAGACCCGCAACACCGCAAAGAAGGACACAGGCAAACGCGACTTTCCCGATCGAACGAGATTTCAGAATCATGTTGTTCTCCAAAACGGTAGAAAATATGGAACGACCGGCTCTGAGATTGTAAGCCGAGCGTCAATCGGATACACCGATACGCCGGATCGGTGGCACGGAGCCACCGGCAATCGCGGATTATTGCCCTGCGGCAACAGAGCCGCATACAAACCAGGAGCCGGTCGTGACTACCAGTATAACGCATGTGGCGATGGACACGCACAAAAAAGAGCACAAGGTGGCCGTGGGGTATCCCGGCCAGGACAAGCCGGAGATTCTGACGGTGGCCAACACGGTTGTCGAGATTCGTCGTATGGTTCGCCGAATCCAGAAGCAAGCCCCCGGGGAGGTGGTCTTCTGTTATGAGGCGGGATGTTGTGGCTTTACCCTGCAGCGTCGGATCGAAAGCTTCGGCAGTCGGTGTCAGGTGATCGCGCCATCGCTGGTTCCCGTCAAACGGGGCGAGCGGATCAAGACGGACCGTCGGGATGCGATCAAGTTATTGAACCTGTTCCGAGCCGGGCTGTTGACGGTCGTTCAGGCTCCCGATCCCCAGCAAGAGGCGGATCGGGATCTGACGCGCTTACGACAAACGGCGAAGGAGAATGTCCAGCGGGTCCGTCACCAGATCCTCAAATTGCTGGGCCGTCACGGCTATGTGTATAGCGACGGCGATCACTGGACGGTCCGGCATGCGACGGCTGGGGCTGGGCGCTCTGCTCGGCCTGGCCGACTGGCGCCT
>CAZXPW010000001.1:0-193795 GCA_964643355.1 uncultured Pirellulales bacterium | reverse complement strand
TCGGCCAACCTGGCAAAACATCCTTACATTATCCCGGTATCGAAACTACAGTCTCGATTATTCCGGTGTTTTGTGAAGGGTAGAAATATGAAAAATCATAAAACGAAATTGATATTGACCTCACAGGGGGGATCGCGAACCGCCCTTACAAACGCCACGATGGAAATTCGACGAGGCGGATCCGAAATTCTCCTCCGAAATTGCCCGCTGTTGACCGACACCGACTCTGTCGGATATCATACCTATTGATATATGCCCCTGACAAATGGGTGATCGAGGTCGAGTATTGCTCGCACAGTGAGGGACCCGATTACGAGACAACGATCCTCCTGGAAAATGGTTATCGTTTTCGTGTTTCCTATCGGAGTAATGAGGCTGAAATTCTGGCGGCTTATGTGTCGCGGTGGGAAGATATCGAAATTTTCTACTACGAATCTAAATTCTTCAGCGGCCGTAAGCAGACCAGCCACCACTTGTATAGGAAGGGAAAACGGGAACAGGACGCCGATTTCAGCGACTTGAATGGCGTGTATTTATAATACTTCCTCAGGAAAGTCAAAAAGGCCTCAGGGGAGTCGTCGCCCTGTATTCAATCGTCGTACCGGAATATCGGCAATGCAGTCAAACATTGACCGTTTCACGGTTCCTATGGTACGATACCGTTTGACCGATACACTCTGATTTTGGAGAGGAATCCTTATGCGTCGAAAAAAACTAACGCTATGTGCGGTCGTTTGTCTGATGCTGGCCGTCGCGACCGCTTCCGCCCAGACCTGGTCCGACCGTTTTGTCTGGGTCTTCGGCTGGGACCTCTCAAAGGATTCTGATGTCGCCGATATCACCAAACTTCTGGAGACCTCCGCCGCCAGCGGCCTTAACGGGGCGATCTTTTCACTGGAGTTTGACGCCCTTTCCAAGCACGATGACGCGTATTTTCGCCGCCTGGGTGAAATCGAATCCGCCTGTAAACGACTCAACCTCGAGATGATCCCGACAATTTTCAGTGTCGGTTACGGTGGCGGCATCCTCGGCCACAACCGTAACTTGGCCGAAGGCCTGCCCGTTATCGATGCACCGTTTGTCGTCACCGATGGTCGGGCCACATTCGAGCCGGACCCGGCGATCAAGATGGTCAACGGCGATTTTGAACAAACCAAAAACATCAACACCTTCACCGGCTTTGGTTTCCATGACCAGCCCGGCGAGGTCAGCTTTGCCGACACGCAGGTCGTCCACGGCGGCAAGACTTCGCTTCGCATGGAAAACTTTACTGCCAATCAGTACGGCCACGGCCGGGTCATGCAGGCCGTCAAGGTCAAGCCCCATCGTAGCTATCGCGTCTGCGTGTGGGTTAAGACCGAAGGGCTGACCCCGGCGAATACCTTCAATATTTTGGTCCTGGTCGGCGATCGGCAACTGGCGCCGCGATCCTACAACCTGGCCTCCACCGGCGACTGGCGGAAACTCGTGATGATCTTCAACTCGCTGGACTATGACTCGGTCAACATCTATGCCGGCATGTGGGACGGTCGGTCCGGCAAACTCTGGCTGGACGACTGGACCATCGAAGAGATCGGCCCGTTGAATGTGATCCGCCGCCCCGGGACGCCGGTCACCGTCCGGTCAGAAGACGGGGCGACGACCTATGAAGAAGGCCGAGACTTCGAAAAACTGGTTGATCCCGAATATAATCCCTATCGAGTTCCCGAAGGTCCTTCCATCGTACTGAAGTTGACGCCCGATTCGCGGATGCAATCCGGTCAGCGGCTCAAGGTCAGTTGGTACCACCCCATGCTCATCCACGATTCGCAGGTCACGATCTGTATGGGCGAGCCGGAAATCTACGAGATCATCGACCACGAGGCCAAGTTACTCGCCGAGCATCTGCATCCGAAAAAGATTCTGCTGAGTATGGACGAGGTCCGCATGGGCGGCACATGCAAGGCCTGCTACGGCCGCAACATGGCCGAACTGCTCGGCGAATGTATCACGCGGCAGGTTCAGTCGCTTCGCAAGTACAGCCCCGACTCCAAGATCTATGTCTGGTCCGACATGCTCGACCCGCACCATAACGCCATCAAGGATTACTACCTGGTTCGCGGTGACTTTACGGGTTCGTGGAATTACATTCCCAAGGATCTGACCATCGCCGTCTGGGGGAGCGAACCGCGCGAAAAGAACCTGAAGTTTTTCGCCGATCAAGGTTTCGAAACGCTCTGCGCCTGTTACTATGACGCCCCTAACCTCGACGAGGTCAAGGGCTGGATCAAGATGGCCACGCCGCTGCCGAAGGTCCGCGGATTTATGTACACGCCCTGGACGGGTAAGTACGACCTCGTTTCCGAATTCGGCAAGCTTGTCAGCGGTTCTGCTCCATCCAAGAAAGATTCGTCCGCCTCAGCGACAACCGACAAACTTCCCGACCTCCGCAAACTGATGGATACGCCTCTTCGCGACACCTCCATCTGCCGCGGACCGGATGGGATGTGGTACCTGACCGGGACCGTCCAGCCGTTCTGGGAATATAACCAGGGCATCCAGGTCTGGAAATCCAAAGACCTCAAGGACTTTGAACCGTTGGGTTTCGTGTGGAAATACGGCTCCAGCCCCTGGCACAAGAAATATCTCGAAGCCAAAAAGCCATTATGGGCGCCGGAGATCCACTATCTCAAGGGCACTTTCTGGCTGACCTACAGCATCCCCGGCTGGGACGGTACGGCGAAAACATCGGGTTGCGGCCTGCTAAAGAGCACCAGCGGCAAGGTTGAAGGGCCGTACCAGGACATGCAACCCAACGAACGACTCGGCGATGAGATCGACGCATCGCTGTTTCAGGATGACGACGGCACGGTTTACTTCCTCTGGCACAGCGGCAAGATCGCCCGCATGAAGCCGGATATGTCCGGCCTGGCCGAACCCTATCGCTGGCTCAAGATGACCGGCGCCGACCCCGATCCCGCCCACCATTCCGGGCTGTGTGCCGGAATCTTCGGCCAGGATTCCTTCGATCATGTCGGATATGAAGGCATGTTTATCTTCAAGGCCAACAATCGCTATTATCTGTCCTGCGCCGATTCCTATGAAGGCCGCTACAGTTGCATGGTTTCGGTTTCCGATACGCTTTTCGGTCCGTATAGCCCGCGCTATGAAGCGATTCCTCACGGTGGTCACAACATGTTCTTCCGTGACGATACCGGGCAATGGTGGTCCACTTATTTTGGCAGCGATGACAAAGCTCCCTGGCAGGAGAGACCGGGGATTCTTCCCATTCATTTTGACGCCGACGGACGCGTCCTCCCGGGTCTGGCCGATACGGCCCGATAACTTTTACCGGTAACAATCCTTGCGGAGACGGGAGGGATCGCTACAAGCGATCCCGACCACAACACTTTTTGTATTTTTTGCCGCTTCCGCAGGGACAGGGTTCGTTGCGCCCGACTTTGGCTGAGGAATGAATTGGTTCCAAACGATCCGAGTATGGATCCGAGGCGGGAATATCCCGGATCTCGATTGCATCGGCTTCCTTGTGCATTCCCAGTTCCCGCAACATCTCCTTTCGCGGGACCTGAATCGGCTCCGGCCCTATCGGCTCAGGCATTGAACGAATCTGCCTCGCCACTTCCTGACGACCCTGTTCCGTCTGGCATCGCTGTCGAGGAGTCATATTTCCCAGAGCCGGGATCGGCGTATCCAGCCAGGACATATAATGTCGTTTCATCTGCCGCATCACTTCGGCCTTTACCTCGGGCGGCATCGGACCCGGATCGGGTTGGGGTACCCGTTCGTCGGCCGGAATATCCGGGTCATTTAACTTTCGGGTCTTGACGGCGATGAATGATACGCCGGGAATCTTCTCCAGCCACTTTCGACCGGTCTCGAACCGCTTTTGCGAATTCACGGTCAGGATCAATTCGTTCCCTACAAACTCGATCCGTCCCAGATTCACCGGTCCCTGCATCGTTTCAACCGCCTTGCCGCTGTGGGTGACCCAGGAATATTCATCGTCCATTTCGTCGTATTCAATATCCTCTCGCTCCTCCAAAGCCCGCCGAACGGACGCGGAATCCTGGATCGAAAACGACGCCGTATGCCACAAGATCGAATCGCCGTCCATGTTTGTCAGTTTCATTCTCCGGAAATTGGCATTTTCCTCCACGGCCCAAGTCCAGAGCCATCCGAACACATGGGAATCGCGTTTGAGTCCGTCGGGGGTGAACTCGATACCCTGATCTTGAAGAAAATTTACCGCGCGAAGGGCTAAGTCGGGTCCCAAAAGCGGGCCAGCGGACTGGATGAAATGAAAGTTCCCCGCTGGGTATATTCTGACAGCGACAACTTCTCCATCCCGAATCTGTTCGGACATCAACTGATCGTGAACCGTGATTCCTCCACCTAACAGGATATCCTCCAGGCGAACCGTTCCACGCTTGGTATTGTGGTCAATTACCCGGTACAGACTGGGATGGGCCTCCATTTGGGCACGGATGAGAATGGCTTGGGCCTGTGGCAATCCGTTTTGAAGGACTTTTTCGGCAAGGGTTCTGCTCTTTCGCGTCCCCCGATACGCGAGAATTCTCCAGGGGATGAATGCATGATCGGCCGCTTCCAGCATTTCTTTTTCCAGATAAACCTCCGGCTCTTCCTCGTCGTAATATAGAAACAAGGCCCTGGAACTCCAAAACCGATCGGTTTGAGCCAGTTGATTCCATCGTTGGACGACCTGGTAGTCAATCTGTTTCCAACCCTTGAGGTCATCGGGGGCGGGTATGGGTCGATCCATCCAGATGTCCTCCTCATCCGGATACGAATTCGCATCCGGTTTTTCCCCGGCGAAAAATTCGTTGAAGCTGTCCACCGCTTCCTGCAGTTTGGGCAGGTCCAGTTCGTAGCGGCATGGCACGCCAACCGAGGCCAGAATCGGCCTCATTGCATCGAATAAACTGTGGCTGCTGAACAGGATTAACCGAGGAACCCCTTTGATTCCGCGGATGCCTCCCTTGCGGAACAGATGGACCAATTGGTCCCTGGACTCCTGGACTCCTTCTCCCAAACACGGAAAGGCCAGAATGGCCAGGCCCGACGCTTCCTCCACCACCAGCAGCAGCCGCATCTCCCGGTCGTCGCTCTTGATTTTGCCCGGTGTTCTCGACAATCCCACCAGCCATGTCTCGGGCAATCGCGGCAGGCCCTTGAGGTTTGGCAGTTTTCCCGGCAGCTGAATAGAATGCTGTCGTTCCGGCATTTGCCAGTGCTGTCGCGTTACGGTGACCTCGAGGGTGTCTGTGTTTCCCATCAGCGTAAGGGTGCAAATCCCCTCGGGATCATCCAATTCTGTGGCGACCAATTCCCTTCGGTCATCGGCTTTCATCAGGGCCCGCAGGGCCTGAATCAGGATCCGGATTTCGCAGGCGTCGGGTAAACACCCCAGATGATACGGTCGCTTGGCCAGAAAAGAGGGCATCCATTCATCGGATTTGGGATTGAATCCCGCTTGGCGAATTATTCTCTTGTCCTTGGCGACAAAATTGCCAAACGGTTCCATGTTGAAGCTGAGCATATCGAGTTCGGAATAGGAGTCGTCGCCGACGGCTACGAAAGCCGATGGTCGGAGCAGATCCACCGCCGCCGGCCCCCGCATGAGCATCAGTCCGAACTCCTCCCCCGCGTTCCCCATGATAGCCGCCAGGTAGGACTCCCCGAGATCGGTAAAGTGGATTCCGATACAGTCGTAATTGGTGAACCGCTCCCACAATTTTCGGCGATGGAAGTCTTGCGCCGTTAGTATTGCCTGTCGATAGATATCGTGCTGAACCATGTCAATGACCCTTCTGATTCTCGGTTTCTTACTTGGAATTTCGCAAAAACCAGCGTTATTCCATATGCGGTGACCTCCAAAACAAACCCATGATATCATGAACCTAAGAGGTATTTCAATGTTCTGGATAGACGAAATTGTTGTCCAGGATATAATGCTATATGGAGCGGGATTGAATGTGGAAAGGATTCTGTGGTGGATAACATGACTTCGCGACAACGGGTGTTAACGGCATTGGATCATCAAACCCCCGACCGAGTCCCCATCGACCTGGGCGGTTTTCAGACAGGCATCCATCGCAAGGCCTACGAAGCCCTCTTGCGTCATCTCGGCTGGAAAGAAGACATCGTCATCCTCGACCCCGTCCAGCAACTGGCCAAACCCAGCGAGGCCGTCCTGCAACGATTCCGCGTTGACACTCGTTACATTTGCGCGCAGGCCCCGGCCGGATTCGACGGCGCGATCCGCAAAAACACCCGCAACGGCCGACTCTGGCACGATCTGACGGACGAATTCGGCGTTGTCTGGTCCATGCCCGACGATCAGCGGCTCTACATGGATATCTCCCATCACCCGCTGGCCAATGCGACGATCGACGATGTCCGCCGCTACCCGTTTCCGCGCGGCAATGATCCCACGCGATTTGCCGGCATCCGGACCACGGCCGAAAAACTCCAGGCCGACGGTTTCGCCGTCTGCACCGGTATCGGTGGGGTGGTCTATGAATACGGCTGGTATCTCCGCGGCCTGGAAAACTGGTTTATGGATATGATTGAAAATCCGGCCTTCTGCGAGGCCGTGCTGGATCGAATGTTGGAATTCTGGACCGACTATTACACCGGCTTTATGGCCGAAGTCGGACGCTGCGTCGATGTCGTCATGATTGGCGACGATCTGGCCGGTCAGGATGGCCCGTTGTTTCGCCCCGATTTCTATCGTAGCGTCGTCAAACCCCGCCAGAAAGCCCTCGTGCAGCACATCAAGAAACTTACCTCCGCCAAGATCTGGTACCACACCTGCGGAGGATGCGTGGATTACATCCCCGAGCTGATCGACAACGGCGTCGATATCCTCAACCCCGTCCAGATCTCCGCCCGCGGTATGGACCCGGCCGACCTCAAACGCCGATTCGGAGACCAGATCGTCTTCTGGGGCGGCGGCATCGACGCCCAGCACATCCTGCCCTTTGCCACGCCGCAGAAGGTCCGCGACCAGGTCAAGGGTAACATTGCCGCCTTTAAGCCCAATGGCGGGTATGTCTTCAACAATGTCCATAACATCCAGGCCGGCGTCCCCGCCGAAAACATCGTCGCCCTCTTCGACGCCGCGTTCGACTCCGGATCCTACAAAAACAACTCATGAATTACTCTTTCGTCGGAGCCAGCGTCTCTGTCGCGATTCCCACATCGATTCCCTGCCCTCCGCCGGTCTGATGGCAATGGACCGCCAACACATTTTCACCGGGTTTGAGGTTTTTCATCGCCAGCTCCGAAATCTCCACGGGGATATACGCCGTCGTAAATCCGCCGACCTTTGCCGCCAAAATCCCATTCAGGTAAATCTCCGTGTCTTCGTCGTGAAACACCAGCAATTTGGGCACTCCAACGATCGTTTGCGGCCACTCGAATATGCGGCGCATCCAGATATCCGTCGTTTTCCATTCGGTTCCGACCCGAATCCCCGGCGTATTCGGCGCGGCAAAGGGCGCCATGCCCTGTTTCCAATGCCGATCGTCAAAGCCGATTTCAAACCAGCGATCGCCCGGATTATCCAGTGAGTATTTCCAGGCCGTTGGTCTGTCCTGCGATGTCGCAACAATCTCCTTGATGACCGGTTGCGGAGGGAACGGGGCCCATTTGACAATTCGGTTCTTGTCGCGCGACGCCCATTTATTCCACACGCCGGGGTCTGTCAACGCCTTCATAAATACCCCGCCCACGACGGACCGCGCACGGAAACCAACTTCCCTTCCGTCCATGGTATCATACCAGTCCGTCATGGGATTTCGCTGAGGAACCTGATTGAGAAACGCCACGATTGGATCGACGATTGCGGCGAAATCTTCCGCCTTTGTCGCCATCGACGCCGTCCAGACTTTCCAGTCCAGCTTCGTATATGTTTTGCGACTGTCCAGAGGCAATCCGAACCGATTGAGTTTTGTGCGGTAATACGCGATCTCTTTGTCGAACACCTCCTGCGGGAACAAGTTGAATCCCAGGACGCGGTCCCAGACCAAGTTGTATTTCTGGCTCCAAGTAACCTCCGGCCGGTCGAAGGTCAACCGGAAGTGATCGCCGTCGTCGGCTTCTTTGATCCATCGCGCCGCCATTTCCTCGGCCAGCTTGCGGTATTCGGTGGCCGTTTGCTTGTCTCCCTTCATTTCGCACAGCATCGACCACGCCCCCAACCCTTCAATCGCCTTGGCCGACAGGTTCACATTGTGCGCCAGATGTCCGGCAAAGTCGTCCGTGCAGAGCTGGTTTTCCGGATCGAAACCCTTGGCCTTCAGATATTCGGCCCACTCGTTCAGTTGAGGCCAGAACGGCAGCAGAAACTTTACATGGCCGTCCAGTTTGGCCACCGCCGCGGCCAGCAGGAGCATATTGCCGCTTTCTTCCACGGGCATCTGGTTTTCCTCGCTGCGTTCCCCACCGCCGTAAACCTGACCGGTCGCATGCGGATACTGCCCCAGGTCGTGCGGAGCAAACGGGAACTTCCATCGCTCCGACGCCGCATACACCAGTACCGGAGCCATCGACGCTTTGGCCAGCGTCGGACTGAGCAATAGATACTGCGGCGCCATCGGATAGAGAATATCCACCGTACCGATACACCCATTGCTGAAATTCTCCTTGGGAAACAACATCGGACTTCCGATCGCATCCGCGCACAGTTTGTTGGCCGCATGACACTGACGATATGCCAGCGCACAGAGGACGGCATAATTGGCTCCGCCAAGTTGAATCATATCGGCCATCAGTTCTTCGTCAAACGCGACGCAGCGTTTCTCCAGCGAGTCAAACTGCCTCCAGGCCGCAGTCAACATTTCGTCGGTCTTCATTCCCTTTCGCGCCCAGTACGGACGAAGTTTCTGGCCCATATAATTGATTGAATATCCGTCGTCGTATGCGAGTATCACCCTTCGACGAATCGGCCGTGTTCCGACCTTGCCCAGCGGCATCACCGTCGCCATCGCCACAGTCTGATCGGAAACCGCTCGCGGCATCCGTTTGTCTCCTTCGGGCAATTGTCCGCCAGCCGCAAACCCCGCCGAACAGGCCTCCTGCGACGCGATTGCGGTCAGGTTTCCTTCTTTCGATACCCCGACAATTGCATACCCCCAATCAATCCGCAGGTCGTCTCCCCGCTTCTGCAAGACCGGTTGATCCTGGCTCCCGATCCGCATCACGCTCATCGGGCCGACCGTTCCGTGGGACCAAACGACTTTCTGGGAGGCGTCGTTGACCGCCAGTTCACCGCTTGCGCTGAGATACAGCGAAACCTCATGCTCGTTTCCGTCGGCCGATACCGCCTCCCAAACCACATAGGTCACCGGTCGCGACAAAACATCCAGATCCTCCGGCAGGACCGCCGTCATGAAGGTCAGCGTCAATTTCACCGAGGGGTTGGCAAACTCATAAACGGTCCGTGTCGGCCAGACCGTCAGCGACTTCTGTTCCATCGGTTCGACGGTTTTCGGCTCGTCGCCCATCACACGATATGCGTTCCCATCGATTCGGACCAATCCCATCAGCGTCTGTCGCTTGCCTGTCCAGTGTGTCGTTGGTTTGTCCGTCAGGCGGTCCGCCCCCGACCAGACGCTGAAATAAGGATCGCAAGCCACCAGCGGCACCGATGGCGGCCGAATCCCCGCGGGCTTGGTTGTCGCCGCGGTCGCGGATACCGAACATCCCGCCGTACAAAGTACCATAATCGTTATAGCCAACACCCATCCGCACATCCGTTTCGACATCGTTTGATCCTTTCGATCTATGATTGAACTTGAAACCTACGCATCATACGGAAGAACTCGTTTTTTTCAAGATTCCACCGGAATCTCATGCCGGGAATTTTCCCTCTTGCCAATTCCATGCCGATGATTATGCTGGTTTGGAAAGGTTTGAATTCTTCAAAGGAGTGCCACATGAAAAACCGCCAGCGTTTGATTGTTGTCGGATTTGTTGTGTTCATCGTTGCCGGCAGCATAGCCGTTCAGGGCAAGCGTCTTGTCGAGGATCGAACCGCGGCGGTTGTCTATGTTCCCCATCGTACCCTCAATGATCTGGCCCGGGACAATGGTGTGCTCCCGGAAGAATTTCGGTATTCCCTTCGATATGAGATGCCCAAGGCGGAGTCGGTTAATCTTTTTCTGCCGGCCGACAAATCCGGCGTTTCCGAAACCGACTTTCGTCGCGCGATCGTTCGTGCCCGCGAGAATGAGAATCCCTGGCGGTATATCGTACGCTTTCTCCTCTGGGCACTGCTGCTGGCCGCCGTGATCCTCTGGATCATGCGTCAGCGCAAAGCCGCAACCATTCGCCGCTGGGCTCTGGTTGGGGTATGGTTCCTCTTTGGCGTGTGGCTCGGAGTCAGTCCCAATCCGCTGGAATCCTTCGTTGCCTTTTTCCAGTGGCTTGCCTTGCGGCAGGGGGGGGCCGTCCTGATCGTTGGAACGCTGATCCTCCTGGCCGTGTTGTCGGTTTGGGGAGCCAAGCTCCTGTGCGGCTGGGGTTGCCCATTTGGAGCTTTGCAGGAAACGCTGTTTTATTTCCGTGTCCTGCCGCGAAAATATGAATTCCATTTTCCCTTCTGGTTATCGCTGGTCATCCGTGTTCTGGTTCTGGCCGCCTTTGCGATCCTCCTCTTGGGCGGCTGGACAATCCTGGGGCAAACCAATCTTTACGAGCCAGTCAATGGTTTCAAAATTTTCCGGTTTCCCCAATTGACCCGGGAGATCCTCTATTCTCTTGCGGTCTTCGGCGTTCTCAGTATTTTCATGTTTCGCCCGTTCTGTCAGCTTGTTTGTCCGTTTGGATTGCTGGCCTGGCTTTTGGAAAAAGTCGCCGTCTATCGCATCCGGCTGGATTCCAAACGGTGTACCCATTGCCTCAAATGCGTCAAGGCCTGTCCCACCCAAGCCATGAAACGCATCTATGAGAACAAGACCTTCCTTCCGCCGGATTGCTGGTCCTGCGGGGAGTGTATCGAGGCGTGTCCGGCCCGCGCGCTGTCCTACACAATATCCTCGTAATCCGTTACGGAGTTGGAATTCCATTGGACGGAATCCATTGCTTTGCGGCGTGAAAGGGAATACAATTCCGGTCAAAACGGCATCCGTTCAGAATTCGCAAGGAATTCCGCAAGGTGAAGTTCACGGAATTGAAGTTGAAGCCCGATCTCTTGGCCGGGTTGGAAGCGATTGGTTACACCGAACTGACGGAGGTGCAGGAAAAGACCTTTCCGCACATCCTGTCCGGCCGGGACCTTTTTGCCCGCGCCGAAACCGGTTCCGGCAAAACCGCCGCTTGTGCCGTTCCTCTGGTCCAGATGGTCGATCCGGCCAATCCGGCGGTTCAGGCCCTGATTCTTGTGCCGACGCGCGAGTTGGCCCTCCAGTATGTCGCCGAAATCTCATCCATCGCCAAAAAAACCCCCGTCGCCGCCTTCGCCGTCTATGGCGGTTTTGCCATGGACATTCAGGTCAGCAAGCTGGCCCATGGCTGTCAGATCCTCGTCGCGACCCCCGGCCGCCTGATCGACCTGCTCTACAACAGTCCCCTGAGCTTGGGCCAGGTCCGAACCTTTGTTCTCGACGAGGCCGATGTGATGCTCGATATGGGGTTTCTCGATGACGTCGAATTTGTCGTCGCTTGTCTGGTGCACGATCATCAGACCCTTATGTTCAGCGCGACCCTGCCGGATGCGATCCGCAAGCTGGTCGCCCGTTATCTGAAAGATCCGGTGATCGTCGAGCTCAATGTCCGTCAACTGGCGCCGACGAATCTGCGTCATACTTTTCTGCAGGTCGAGCCGCGTCATCGTCTTGAACGACTGCTGTCTCATCTGACCGAAACAAAACCCGAGCAGGCGATTCTGTTTTGCAATTCCCGCACAAACGCCGAAACGCTCTTCCGTCATCTCCGCGACGAATTGGACTCCGTCGAATTGATACACGGGGGAATGGAGCAGAATAAGCGGACCTCGCTATTCCGGAGATTTCGACGCAAGGAAATCCGATATATGGTCGCCACCGACGTCGCCGGCCGCGGGCTGGATTTCGAGCATGTGGACCTTGTCGTCAACTACGATTTTCCGACTACCGGCGAGGCCTATACCCACCGCACGGGTCGAACCGCCCGAATGGGTCGCGAAGGGATCGCCCTGACGCTCGTTTCTCGGCCGCATCTACGAGACCTTTGCCGTCTCATCGAAGTCAATCGCATCGAACCGGTCTGGATCGGCCAGGCACCCGATCTATCCGCCATCCCCAAAGGCCGCGGGGGAAAATCCTCCCGAGGGCGCCGTCGTTCGGGGGCGAACCGAGGCCGCAGCCGCCACGGACATCATCCCGGAAAGGCCGGCGGTCAACACGGCGGAGACAAACGGTAAAGATGGAAATAGAAAGAATGGAATCGTTCTTGAGATTCGGAACTTGTCAATCCGGCTTCAGTTCGCTTGCCTTTGTCCAATATTCAGTATCTCATTTCAAGTCGCTTCCGCCAACATTTAACCTCCTGGAACTGCCCTTATGAAAGAACTCATCCACGATGCCATTCAAACGCACCGCAAGCTCCTCAAACAATTTGAAACCGAGCAGATGGATCGTCTCGCGGCCGCCGCAGATCTGTTGATCGAATGTCTGTTGCACGAAGGCCGTATCTATTTGTGCGGTAACGGCGGATCCGCCGCCGATGCGCAACACATCACCGGCGAACTGGTCGGCCGATTTCTGCGTAACCGCAAAGCCCTTCCTGCCATTGCCCTGACGACCGATACCTCCGTCCTTACCGCCGTCGGGAATGACTTCAGCTATGATGCGATTTTCGAACGCCAGGTCCAGGCCCTTGTCAGGTCCGGCGATTGCTTCTGGGCGCTATCGACCAGCGGAAGCTCCGAAAATATTCTGGCCGCCGCACGGTTGGCCCGGCAGCAGGGGGCTCGGGTGCTTTCCTTCACCGGACGCAAGGACAGCCCGCTGGAAAAACTATCCGACATCGCCGTTGTTGTCGATGCTCCAACCTCCGCCGCCGCGCAAGAGATCCATCAAATCGCGTATCATATTCTCTGCGACTTGATCGAACGCCGGTGCGGAACTTAATGGGCAACAAGCCAACTCGGAATCGCGTTTTGCCGGAAACGAGATTCGATAACCATAGTCAACAGTGTTTGGGTTATCAAGATTCCGACAAAGAACGGCCCATCATCAATATTCCCGTTTTGTATTGATGCCCGGTTGCGGAACGGGATATCGGCCGTCAGGGCCGGCCTGCAACGGAGCGGGCGAATCCATCGTCAGTTTGTCCAGGTTCGGAGCCATCTCATGTTCACAGTTGAGCATTTGATCGTAGCTGATCTCCTGTCCGGTGTGGGCGGCCATCCGGCCCATACTGGTCACCAGGCTGGCTTTGACGCCGCTTTCCGTTTCATTGTAGGGCTTGTCGGCGCGAATGGCGTCCACCAGGTCATTCCATTCATTCTGGTAGGGGTCCGACTGTTCCGGGCTGATATTGGATTCCCAGATCCTTGTTTCCCGTGTCGGCTTTTGGCCCTTGTGCGTGCTGGATGGCATCCCGCAGTCGCCGCTCTTGGACACAATCGCGCATCCCTTGGTCCCGTGTGCGTAACTGGAATAAATATCATAGCAACCGCTGATACAGCGGCCGTCGAGGGTAAATTTGCTTCCATCCTCAAAGGTGTATTCGACCCCGTAACTGTCGAAATTCTGGTCGATGTAGGTGACGCCCTCGGGGCTTTGCCGATAGTGTCTGCCGCCGACGGCAAAGGCCGTAACGGGCCAGGCGTTTTTCATCCAGCACAGATGGTCGATAAGATGGATATAAAAATCGCTGAAACATCCGCCGCTGGCCCAGATAAATCCGTGGAACCGCTGGATCTGATGCATCAGTTCTTTCATACCGGCGGGTCTGGGCAAAACATGAGAAGCTCCCAGCGGACCATGTACTCGATATCCGCGCAACAGAATCAGATCGCCGATTTCGCCATCCTGGATCCGCTGGTGTAGTTGCTGCAGGGCCCGGCTATGACGGGACATCAAACCCACGCCGACTTTCAGATTCTTGGCCGAGGCCTCTTCGCCGAGTTTGAGCATCCGTCTGCTGGTTGGGCCGTCCACCGTGACGGGTTTCTCCATAAAGACATGCAATCCCTTTTTGATGGCGTAGGTGAAATGGACCCAACGAAACGCGGGGGGCGTCGCAAGGATCACGATGTCGCCGGGCTTGAGGCAATCCATCGCCTTGATATACCCGTCAAAACCGACATATTTTCGGTCGTTGGGCACATCCATCCGGTCTGAATGATCCTCTTTCAATCCTGCAAAACTGGAAGACAGCTTGCCCTCAAACACATCGGCCATGGCGACCAGCTTGACCGGGCCATTTTTGACGGACATGGCCTGGGCCGCCGCCCCGGTTCCCCGTCCCCCGCAACCGACCAGAGCCAACTGCAGCGTGTTGTTCTCCGCCGCATAGATTTTTGGCGCGATCCCGCCGGCCAATACCGAGGTTGCGGCGATTTGAGTGGTGTATTTCAGAAATTCCCGTCGTGATGTTTTTTCTGTGCCGTTGTTCATTTTCGATCTCCTGAATTTGGATATTTTTGTTTGATTGTGTCATGAAATTTGCCCTGAGCCCCGGTTTCGGTCCGGAATCCAAGCACTTTATCATAGCGCATATCCGACTTTCCGCAAGAGGGAAGATTCTCCCGATCCCAAATAATATTTGCGGGGAATCCCGCGGGATACAAGGCCCTGGATCACGAGCAAAGGAGTTACCCGCCTCCGACAACGGGCGATTTGAAGGATCCAGTCGATCGAAATTTGGCCTACGGCGAACCGGTCGGGAAAACAATCATCTCGGCTTTGAAGAGGGGTTTGCCGCCTGAGAATCTTTTCCGTCGGTCAAGGGGGCCGGAGGTTCGGCGGCCCTTTGTTGTAATTTCAACGCATCCTGTATCAACGCTTCGCGGTTCGGTTCGACATAGGGCTGTAACTCAAACGACCATTCGTACGAATCCACAATCTTCCCCGGCCATAAGACCCCGAAGAACAAATCAAACGGCATCGTGTCATGCAGGGGCGCTTTGAGTTCCCGATGCGTGTTAAAAATGTCGTATCCTTCTTTGATAATCTGGATCCTGTAATCCCCATACCAATTAAAATTGACCGTCACCGGCGACACGCCGATTTCCTCGTCGTTGAGCGAAACCAGCGCGCCGGACGGAACCGTGTTGATGGTCAGGCGTCGTTCGATGCAACCGCCGAGCGGCCAGATCATGACCAGCGACAATACCCAGGCAAAATGTCTTCCACCGCCGTTCATATTTCCTCAAATCATGTCCCAATCGCAAATCCAGTTACGATACGGATGGGAAAAGCATAAACGGCCCGGCGATCAAATGCAAACGATTTTTTGCCGGACACATCAGCGGGGAAAGGAAAACAAACCCTCAGGAGGGGGTGATAGTCTGACCGAGGAACATTCGAATTGCGCTCAGGTGTTCCGCCAACTCGACCCGGTCGCACGCATTGCCGGCGCGTTTTTGAACGCCTCCATCTGTTCGATATGCTCCAATCGTTGATGGAGATAGGTTTTGCGGAAACCGCCGCCGATATAAATCGTCAGCAGAAATCCACACCAAATAAACAAGAATCCCGCCAGAGGCCAAGGCAGAAAGAACCTCCAGATGTCTTCCCAGTACCAGGTTTCTCTGCCGGAAATATATCGGACCGATTGGACGAAGCCGGGGGACAGGGAAAGCAACGAAATCAAGCTGAGGAACAATAGCGGCTTTAGAATCTTTTTACGGTTTCGGCGGCTTTGACCGATGCCGAACGCCCGAATTACCAGAATCGATCCGGCATAGGCGATCCAGACACAGGTAAAGCATAAAGCGCATAAAATCAGGAAATGCAATGACTTATCGATCGGCTCACTGAATCGGGCATTCAGCGTATATAGGTCTTTGGCTTTGATGACCCCATACACGACCGGTCCCAGGAGGCAGGACAGAACCAAGGTCAGACGGCGTAACCCTTCCGGCAGATTGATCGCATAATCAAAAAAATCCGTTCGTATAGTATTGATAGGCATGGGTTTACATTCTTCTGTCTTCCTGGTTTCGACCGGTTTGCTTTCCGCTTTCGGTTCGACCTGTTGATTGCACCGGGTACAGGTGACCGGTTGGCCGGCCTTTTCCGGTGAGACATAAAAAGAATTCTGACAGTGGTTACAATGAACAATCATAATCAAACAGGTTCATAAGTAATTTATAAGCAATGATTTATGGAGTTTTTATCGTTCTGATTGACCCCAGAACGCCGCAGAAAAAATAACGGCGTTTCTTTGTTCGAGCTTAACTAAAATCCCCCCAATTTATCGGTTAGCCCCAATCCTGAACCACAACAATTGTTCGGTTCTGGGCCTTGTGGAACAAACGGCCAAGAGAACCCATACGGCAAAGGAATCGCAGAGGCAGTTCCTGGATCATAGAAACCTTAAACCAGTTGTCCGATCAGGACTCGGAGGATTTTTTGGCCGCCGCTTCGGCTGAGGAACTGCTTTGCCGGCCGCTCCCCAATGTCCGCTCATATCGTCCAAAAATCATTCTTCCGGCTGAGGTCTGATAGGCGCTGGTCACGGTGATTTCCACATTTTCACCAATATGATTGCGGGCGTTTTCCACGACCACCATCGTCCCATCATCGAGATATCCGACGCCCTGTGTGGCCTCCTCCCCGGGACGAAGAATACGGATATTCATGGTTTCGCCGGGCAGGATCACGGCCTTGAGCGCATTGGCCAGATCGTTGATGTTGATCACATCCAGACCACGAAGCTGGGCGACTTTGTTGAGATTGTAATCGTTGGTCAGGAGCCGGCCGTCGCAGTTTTTGCTGAATGCGATGAGTTTGTGATCGACTTCGGCGTGCGCATCCAGGCCGGGCGGGGGGGTATCGTCAATCAGCACATCGGCGTTATTATGGAGTTTGTTGAGAATATCCAGACCTCGACGCCCGCGGGTGCGTTTGAGCTTGTCCGAGCTGTCGGCGATGAGCTGCAGTTCATTGAGCACGAATCGCGGCACGATCAGCGGCGAATCGAACAGTCGAGTCGCGGCGATATCGGCGATGCGTCCGTCAATGATGACCGAGGTATCCATCACCAGAGGACGGAGCCCCTTGGTCTGTCTGGAAAATTCCACATAGGGGATGACAAAACGAACATCGTCCTTGGTTTTGATCACCAAACTGATCGTCAAATAGCAGATGCAGATGCTGACGATCCATCGAGAGATTTTCATCGTGTCCTCGCTCCACCGGAGGTTCCAGATGTCGTTGATCATCTCCAGCACGGGCAACATGGCCCAACTGATCAGTACCCCGACCAGCAAACCGAAGAAAATACCCGCCAGGACATTGAGCGATTTTTTGGGGGTCAACCAGTCGATCGCGACGACCAGCAGGGAGATCGATAATCCGATAACAAAGACCGCCATAATGTCTTCCTTTGGAAGCCCCACGGTTGCCAGGTCATAGGCCTGCTTATACTGAATGCAGGCCTCCTGAAATTTCTGCTGTTCTTCCAGCGCGGCGGCCCGGGTAATGAAGCTCTTTGCGTCCTGGGGGCGGTTGTCCTTGTTTTGGCGATAGGAAATACTGACAAACAGGAACGCCGCGATGATAATCAGCAACAATGACCCGCGAATAATGGATGATAACATTTTACACTCCCGGCCTTGCGGCCTCTATGAAACCACGCACCTTATTATGAAGACCAATCATCGTACGATAATACCGAGGAGTAGTTATATAACCCCTGTATCGGCTTGTCCAGCGGACCGGTCGAATTTTTCCATATTTCGGGAATGAAATCCCCGATTGGCGCGAACTTGGGGGGTTAAGCGGGGCATTGGGTTTGCCGATACAACGAGAACCGAATTTTGAAGGAAAGGGATTTCGCGAAAGCGAATCGGCGGACCATTATCGGCCGTGAGTCGGTCGAAAGACTTTATGACCCATCGTGTGACAAAACCGATCCTTCTGGGATTGCTGGGCGTCGTCATTCTGGCCTATCTTGGCCTATTGACCGCCCTGAATCTGTCCCGCTATGAACAGGCAACCATTACGCAATCGCAACGGTATCTGAACATTTTAGCTCGGACGCAGGCGAATCATCTGGAAGGTCTTTTCAGGGCCGTTGTAACGGAATTGGAGGTTGCGGCCGGGGATCCGACGATCCGGCAGGTCTTAACCGAGCCGACCGAGTCGCGATCGGAAGGGGTGGGGCTTGCACCATTGGAGGAGATGTTTCGACGATTGAGTCCCCTTGTTATGTCAATTCATGAACTGGATGCGGCGGGTCGTACCGTTGCTCAAATCCCGATCCCTTCGGGATCCGTCGTGCGAGATTATTCTCTTTGGCCGGATATTCGCCTGGCCATGCAGCGTCAGAAGCTGACTTTGAGCGAGGTTCTGGCTTTGCCGAACGGGACACAGGCCGTATCCCTGTGCGTGCCCGTCAAGGACTCAGGAGGTATCACCGGCTGGCTTCGCGCGATGATTCCGCTGGATGCAATTAACACCCTGATCGGTCCCATTCGCACGGGGATCGGAGGGTATGCCTGGATCATGGATCGACGGGGAGATTTAATCAGCTATCCGGATGAGACCCTTTTGGGCCGATCGGTTTTTGCATTGCGTCTTCGAGAATTGGGAGATCTACGAAAAGAAGACGGAGTGATTGATCGGATGATCAAAGGCGTTGCCGGTGTGGACCGATTTGTGTCAGGAGGGGAAGGACAGCGTAAAACAAGCATGGCCTGGTCGCCGCTGCGAATCGCCGATACCCACTGGACGGTGGCTGTCTGCATGGACGAGACCGAACAAATCGCCGCGCCTCTGCAGCAACAGGCGAGAGATATGATCCTGATGACCGTGTGTGTCCTGGCGGCACTGACGCTGGCGGCCGTGATGTATTTTCGGTATGAGCGCAAGAAGGCCCATTTGGCGGCTCATTTGGCGATTGGTCGGGTCAATGACGAACTTCAAATGTTGTCGTTTGAACATACGCAGACGGAGGAGGATCTTCAGTCGAAACTGGACACTTTGCGCGGGATTCTGGACGCGATGCCATACGGGTTGTACTGGAAAGACCGTGCCGGCGTATTCCGCGGCGCCAATACGGCTTTCGCGCGGATGGCGGGTCTGGATCATCCGGACGAAATTCGCGGCAAGACGGAAACGGATCTGTCACGGCGAGGCAACTGGTCGGGCCCTCCGATGCAATATGATCGGGAGGTGGTTCGGACGGGGATCGGGCTGGTTAATGTGGAACGGCGGCTGGCGATCCAGGGCAAGACGGTGACGCTGTTGAGCAGCAAAGTACCGCTTCGAGATGGACGAGGAAGCATCTGGGGGATCCTGGGGATTGTGGCGGATATTTCGGAAACCCAGCAGAAACGGGATCAACAAGAGGAACTTCATGAGATGATCTTGCGGATTCTGGATCGGATCCCGATGGGAATTGCGGCCTGCGACGCGTCGGGCACGATCCGGGAAATCAGCGGATCGGCGACGAATCTGCTGGGTCGTCCGCGATCTGACTGGATCGGGAGGAGTCTTACGGAACTGGTTCCGCCGGTTTGTCGGGACGCGATTCAGACGGGAATGGACGACCTTCGAAGAACGGGACGGTCCAGTCCCGTTTCGATCCGGTTTTCCATCGATCAACAGGAACTTCAGGTCCATCTTTCGACGCTGATTCGTCATGGACGCATCGAAGGATTCTGGATATCCTTGATTGATATCACGGAATATACCGATAGGCAGGATCGGGCCGAATACGCAAAGTATCGGACGGAGCAGTTGCTGGAGAGCTTAAGTCATCAGATCCGTACCGCGATGCAAAACATCATCGGTTCTGCGGAAATCCTTTGTCGGGAGCAAAACAGCGAATCTGAAAAAAAGCCCTTGTATCAGATCACGGACAATGCCCGACAGCTGTTACAAGTGGCCGATGAACTGGTGCATTTGTGTCGCAAAGAGACGGCCGAAAACCCGTCTGAGCCAGGCAAAACCGAAATCCAGCCGACGGAACCGTCGCAATCTTCGGGCTCTTCGGGGTTGACTCCATCCGCGGAAATCCGGGCGTCGGATGAAACAAAAGATTCTTCGTCGCCGAAAGACCGGTCCGAACCGACGATTCTGGTTGTGGACGATGTACCGGAGAATCGATCCTTGCTGGACATTATTCTAAGCCGAGCGGGATATCGAGTGGAGATGGCCAGCCACGGCCAGGAGGCGATCGAGAAATCCCGTCAGCGACGATATGAATTGATCCTGATGGACATGCAAATGCCGGTCATGAATGGTTTTGACGCAACGCGGATCATTCGGGCCGAAGGATTGAATCGAACGACGATCATTGTTGCGATGACGGCGTCAGTGGAAAAAGGCGACGAGCTGAAATGTCTGGAAGCGGGGTGCGACGATTTTATCGGGAAACCGGTCAAGAAAGATCTTCTTCTCCGCAAGATCTGGCGGTTTCTTCAACAGGTCAGGCAATTGGAGGCAGCCGAAAAGGGCGGACCGATCGTGTCGTTTTTGTCGGGCGATCCGGATTACCAAAAGACGATCGAGACTTTCGTCAACAATCTGCCCGGGCGTCTGGAGGAAATGCGCAAGTCCTTTGAAGAGGGCAATCTGGCCGAGTTGGCGCTGAAGGCCCATGCTCTCAAGGGGTTGGGGGGCTTTGCCGGCTTTGCCGTTTTTACGGAAAAGGCCCGCATCCTGGAGGGGACGATTCAGGAACGGGACCTGGCTCGGATTCGATTTGAACTCGATGAGCTGACGGATTTGTGTCGAAGGACACGGATCGGGGCTGACGGATCAATGGCCTAAAAACCAGGGCCTTCTGCCACGCCGCAGATCGAAAAAACGGATAATTTCCCTTGACGAATCCCTCGCTTAGGGGTATACTTAAACACTTTCGCGGATGTGGCGGAATTGGCAGACGCGCAGGCTTCAGGTGCCTGTGGGCTTAAACGCTCGTAGAGGTTCAACTCCTCTCATCCGCAGTGGGATATATAATATCTACGAACGGGAAAGCTATCCAGCACGGCACGGATCTGTAACCCATTCCCCGAGGGGGGCTATTCGAACGACTCCCATTCAATATTTCGACTTGCTGTTTTTCATCGTTGTTTTTCAAGGAATCCGGCGATCGTCCGATAAAAGCAGGATACATGACAAATCGACTCTTCTTGACTTGGGGGACATTAATTCGTAGATTTTGTTGGTTAACGCTTAAGCCAGGGGTTGAAGTTGTTGGGGGGCGAAGTGCGCGTCCAAACGAGGTCAAGATGGCAGAAATCGGCCAATCTGTTCTGGGCGAATGGATCGAGGTTTCCGACGCGGTTGCCCGCCTTCGAGAGTGGGTCCGTCGGCTGACCTCGGGTCAGCGAATCGCCTCGGCCGGCGATGATCCGGCGGGACTGGCTATTCGGGAAGAGCTCCGCAGCGACATCGCTCAGTTGCGACAGGGAATGAACAATCTCAGCGACGGCCTTTCGTTGGTACAAACGGCGGAGGCGTCGGCCGGTCAGGTCCAGATGAATCTGAATCGAATTCAGGAACTGGCGACGCAGATGTCCACCGGCACTCCTTCGACGGAACAAAAACAGATTCTGCAGAACGAAATCAATCAATTGTCTAAAGACAATGACCGGATATTACAAGAGACTCTGTTCAACGGCCTGGCCGTTCACCAAGAACAAATGATTGAAGTTCAATTTGGAGACGCGCAGTCGATTGTCGTCACAACGCGCGATCTGCATGCGGTCGAATTCGATTTTATGCACGATCCTTTCAGCGCCGCGGAGAAGTTGCAGCAGACGATCGAGGAAATGTCCGATTACCGCGGGAATCTGGGTTCTACCGCGAATCGATTGGAGCAGGCCGGTGAAGCGGCGGCTCAGCAGGCCGAAAACCTGTTGCGGACCGAGTCCCAGATTTCAGATCTGAATACGGCCATCGCAATGGCGGCCAAGACGGCCCAGGATGTCCTGATGCAAAGTGTTGTGGCCGTACAAGTTCATGCAGATTCTTTCTCTGAGGTTATCCTGAGATTGCTACGATAAAACAGACTTCCTTTTCCGCCTGATTTCCGTACGCCTCGTTCCGCCCGATCCAGGCCGGACCCGCCCAACGCCGACCTGGATCACTTTTTTGCCCACTTCTTTTGTTATAGGACCTTGGAAGGGTCTATTTCCCCTATGCAATTCTTTACGAAAAGGACCTTGCATGAATGGGGGTCTGGGGAATGGCAATCTCTTGGCCGCAATTCGTTAGCGGTTTTAAACCAACGGGTTTTCGTTGATTTTTCTTGCGATTTATGCTACAATACCCACATGGATTTGCTCCAGTAAAACCGGGTAATCCAATTGCAATCGGGGGAACTGATTGAGAGACCTTGAAGGTGACACACAGTGTGATACAGCGATATCCCGTATCATTATTGCAGAACAAACAAGAAAGTTATCAAAAATTTACGCAATAGATTCTGACCGGATTCGTTAAAATTGTGTAACGATCGTGTTTGTTTTTGACTCAAATATTCAGGAATGTTAGGATTCTGTACTCGGATGAAAGTCGCAATCTTTGAGTCGATAACTCATTTATAGGCAGATACTTAAAAAGACATGGTATCCGAGAATCAACACGAACCCGAAAATCCGCTTCAGGGGATTTTGCCGTTGGATGCGTCGGTGATGGATGCAGGCGCAGAGTCTCTGGCGGAAACGGGTCACGATTCTACAGTAATGGCCGAAGCCGCTCTTCACGCGCAGGTTGCGGCGGCGGAACCGTTGCCTTCTGCCGGATCCCCACCTCCCACGGGCCAGACCCCGAAACCCAAGGGCGATACCCTGATGGCCTGTCGGTATGAACTTAAGTATCGAATCCAGGAAACCACCGCTCGTGCCATCGCGGCCTATATCCAACCATTCTTGCCCCAGGATCGATATGCCAAACTGCGTCCAAACGGCGAGTATCCAATAACCAGTCTCTATCTGGACTCCGATCAACTGACGCTGGCCAAAGAAACTCTTGAAGGTAAAAAGAACCGATTTAAGCTCCGGGTGCGCGCTTATAGCGACAAGCCCGATACCCCGGTTTTTTTTGAGATCAAGCGGCGCATTGAACGAGTGATTCTTAAAAGTCGCGCCCGAGCCATGCATCATCATGTTCCCCTGGTTTTGGCGGGCCGGGAACTTCCCCCGCAAAAATTTCAAACCGACATGAAGGCCTTGCAGCAATTTCAATTGTATGTAAAATACCTCAATGCCCGACCGATGGTTCTGGTGCGATATATGCGTCAGGCATTCGAAGGAGACGGCAATAATCGAGTGCGAATCACTTTCGATCGGCAACTGAGTTATTGTGTGACCGAGGAACCCCGTGTTCGGCTGGGTGGTCCGGGATGGACGCAGGTTCCCCTGGATTTCACGATTTTGGAAATTAAATTTACGGGACGATATCCGCCGTGGCTCAGCGAGATGGTACGCTACTTTGACCTGAAGGTTTCGGCCATGTCCAAGTATGTGTCCTCCGTCCGGCAATCCATGCTGACCGGGTTCGGCGGACCGCGAAATTTACAAATCCTTCAACGATTTGCATAAAGAACGAATATGGATCGAATCTTGCAAATTATTCATTCAAGTTCGGCGTCGGGCGAGATTTTCAATCTTCAGACGGCGATGATTTCTCTCTTGTTGGCGTTTGTTTTGGGTCAATTGCTGGCTTGGGTGTATTATTATACCCATAGCGGCTTGTCGTATTCGAAATCGTTTGTACAGTCTCTAATCCTTATGACCGTGATCGTTTCCATGGTCATGTCCACGATTGCGGGAAGTTTTATCACGGCGGTGGGTTTGATGGGCGCCCTGTCGATTATCCGATTTCGGAACATGATCAAGGATTCCCGCGACATCGCCTTTATTTTTTGTGCGCTGGTGATCGGCATGGCCTGTGGTTCGATGCGCTTTGAGCTGGCAATCCTGGGCACCGTGGTGATTTGTCTGGTGATCCTGTACCTGTTTTATTCCGATTTCGGGGCCCATCAGCCGCACAACGGATTCCTGCGATTTAGTCTTGACCGACATATCGGACCAGATCATCCAATCCCGGGGATTCTGAAACGCTTCTGCAACCATTGCAATTTAATCAGCGCTCAGGATACGGATTTTGGCACGGCGGCCGTGGAATATTCCTACCAGGTGATGATCAAGAATACATCCCAGAATGAGTCGATGCTTTCCGAGTTGGGACGCGTTGAAGGGATTCGAAACATCAGCCTGACAATGCAGGAGCAACTGCTGGAGGTCTAATGGAATGATGACCCAACCTATACGAACATCCCGCTGGGGACGAATCCAGCTTCGGTTTTTGCCGACGCTGGTGTGGTTTGTGTCTCTGGCAACTGTTGTCGGTTTGTTTGTCAGCCGGGCTCATCAATTTGAAGTGGTCGGCATTGCCCAGGGCAAAGTCTGGCAGATCACCGCCCCGATCACAGCGCAACTGAAGACGGTCTCCGTGGATTTGTTCGAACCGGTTACCCGCGGACAGACGGTGGCAACGCTGGATGATTCGGTCTTCCGTGCTCAAATGGCCACTTTCCAACGAGAGATCGAACGGCTGAAATCCGAGATGCAAACAACCCTGGACGATTTGTCCCTTCGTCAGGATCAGCTTCAGACAGATTGGACGGAGACGCGTCGACGGTTTTTTACGGATGTCGAGGCCGTACGGCTTCGAATCCTGGAAATCCGAGGATTGATCGAAACCGATCGGGTTCTGATGCATGACGCCGAATTCGAGGTTAAGGTCCTCCAGGAACTGGTTGACAAGAACGCCGTCGAACCTTATGAACTTCAGAAGGCCAAGGCCTTGTATGATTCGTATGTGACCAAGATTCGCGAAAATGAAGCTCTGATTGCGCAGGCCCAATCGGATTTGAAAATCGCCGAGCAGCGACGGGAGGAATTTCTGAAAACTCAACCCAATCCCCCGGCCATAGCCGATCATCAGCTTGATCTTCTACACAAGTCCATTGCGGTGCAGGAGGGATTGATCCAGGAATTGTCGACCCAGTGCGATCTTCTGGTGTTGAAGTCTCCTTCGGACGGAGTGGTCATTCAAATCCAGGGCAATGCCAATGATGTCGTTCTTCGAAGGCCGGGTGAAGGCGTGATCCGCAAACCCGGAGAGGTCGTGGCGGAAGGCGACCCGATCCTGATTATCGCAGAAGCTTCGCCGCAGGAAATTCTGGCGTATGTTCCCGAGACCCAGATGAACATGGTGCAACCGGGAATGAAGGTCAAGCTGGTTCGAAACCATGAGCCAACCCAAGTTGTTGAATCACAGATTACTCGCCTCGGTCCGGCGATTGAACAGGTCACACAGCGATTATGGCTGAATCCGACGCTCCCGGAATGGGGGCTTCCGGTCTTGATCAAGGTGCCGCCGGAAATGAAACTTTCGCCTGGGGAAACCCTGCTGGTTCAGGGATTTTGATTGCGTACAAGACAGGATCGAGAACCGATCATGATTCCAAGCGATCGACATTTTCGAAACTTCGTAATCGGTTTTTTCAGCTCGATGATTCTGGCGTTGACCTCGTGTCAGAATAACCTGGAGCAACACAAATCCGAAATGGACCAATTTGCCTATTCGGCCATCGAGAAGAGATGGGACGACAAATACGGGAGCAAGACCAACTATAAGCAAAGAAATTCCCAAGGCGCAGAGCCGGTGATCGTTCCCGAACAGGTGGTCGGATCCGATCGGATCCTGTCGATCCCCGAAGCAATGATCATCGCCACTTCAAACAGCCCGATTTACCAAATCGAAAAAGACAATCTTTTCAGCGTCGCGCTGGATTTGCGATTGGCCAGGCATCTCTATGAACCGAATCCCTTCGGGCTTCCTTCGGTGATTTATACGGAAACGGAGGACAATTCCAGTCTGACTTCGGGCGGAGCCCTGGGATTCAGCCAATTGCTTGCTTCCGGCGGAGCGATCAGCGCGTCGATCAGCGATGCGTGGGTAGAGATGCTTTCGGGCGATTTGCGGAGCGGGGTGTCGCGATTGTTCAGCGCGACGGTATCGTTGCCTCTTCTCCGGGGAGCCGGACGCGAGGTTGCCCTTGAACAACTTACAGTGGCCGAGGATAACCTGCTCAACCAGGTACGATCCTTCAACCGGTTTCGCCAGGATTTCGTGGTCCAGGTTCTGACCCGATACTATTCGGTTCTCGAATTGCACGAGAACATGCTGATTGCCGAGGAAAATCTCAACCGGATAAACCGGATCTACGCCAGGGCCAAAGACCTGGCGGGAGTTGGACGGGTCGCCATCCATGAGGTTGAGGAGATCGAACAGGAACAAATCCTCGCCCGGGATGCCTGGATTCTGGCCAAGAGCGATTATGAACAATTGCTGGATGAATTCAAACTGTTCATCGGCATCCCGCCTCAATTGGAAGTGGAACTGGATCGGAATGAGTTTCTGGCTTTCACAAAGCTGAATCCGATCCCGTTGGATTTTTCAGAAGAACAAGCCATCGAGACCGCTATGGCGCTTCGGCCGGATGTGGCCAACGCGTTCGATGCCGTCATTCAATCGGAACGAAGGGCGCGTGTTGCGGGTGATTTGACGCGGGCGGAATTGAACCTGGTTGGCACCGTGAATCAGCAACGGAACACGGATGGTACACACACATCGGTCTATACCGGAGGAATCACCCCGACACTGGATATCGGCCTGGATCGGACAATCGAAAAAACGGAATATCGCCGGGCTCTGATGGTGCTGGAACAAGCCAAATGGATGCTGGATGAACGACGAAACACGGTGAGCCAGGAAGTCCGGTCGGCCCTACGGAAATTACGCGAGGCGCACGACCGGTATGCCCTTCTGACCCAGGCCCGAGACAAGGCCGACAGGCGACTGGAAAATACGCTGACGCTGTTGCAATATGCTCGCGCCAATACGCGGGATGTCTTACGAGCCCAGAAAGACGCCTATGATGCCCGCAATGAAGCTGCCGATGCGGTGACGGATTATGCGATCGCACAACTGGAATTTTACAGCGATACCGGCATCATGCAGATCCAGCCGGATGGAATGTGGAGGGTGGATGAAGCGGCTGGAAATGAATCCGGGATTTCGACCGTTTCCCAAACAACCAAGCAATCCCTGGCCGGTTCATAACGGGCAGGAATATTGTGTAGTGTAATCAAGTCCGAATTTCAGAAAGAAATCAAGGGGCATGACGCCCACATGAATCGCCGATCCTATCGGTTTGTTATGTAGAGATTTTCTATGTCATTTTATTTACGGTATGTCGGTTTGGTATGTGGAATGATTCTTTTCATCGGATCACGAAATCCCGTATCCGGCCAGTCGTGCTCCGTTCAATCCCCCACTCTGACGGGCTGGGTCCAGTGTGATGAACTGGACGAGATATCGGGACTGGCCGTGAGCCGAAAGAATCCAGGTGTGATCTGGGTACACAATGACAAGGGAGGTCGGGCCTGTGTCTATGCGATTCGGACGGATGGAAAACTGCTGGGGATTTATGAACTCGATGATGTCAGCGACCGGGATTATGAAGACATCGCCATCGGACCCGGACCGGCACCGGGGGTGGATTACCTGTATGTCGGGAATATCGGGGACAATGACGAGGAATATGCCACTCTTGACATCTATCGCGTGGCCGAACCCGCAGTCGATCCGAATCAGCCCCCGCAGGAGGTTCTCCTAACCGAGGTGGATCGAATCAAGGTTGATTTTCCCCAGGGGTCTCGAGACTGTGAAACGCTGATGGTGGATACCAACGGCGATCTGTATCTGGCTACCAAGCTAACCGCTCCAACCGAGATTTATCGCTGTCCTTATCCTCAATCCACGGAACGAAAGAATCCCCTGCAGTTGGCGGCGGTATTGAATTTGAACTGGCGAATCCCTGTCGATGAGAACTATCGCGGGCCCACCGGAGGCGACCTGTCGGCCAGCGGAGGAAAACTTGTTCTCCGAGGATACTGGACGGCCTACCTGTGGCAACGCAACGAAGGACAAACGGTCGGACAAGCTCTTGCGGGGCCGGCTTGTGAGATTCTTTTACCGCCCTATGAAATACAGGGTGAAGCGATCGGATTTGATTTATCCGGACAGGCGTATTTCACCCTCAGCGAAGGATGGGGCCAACCGATCTACCATTTCAGGTTTTCCACCAGGGCGGATCTGACCGGCGATGGATGGGTGGGTCTGGAGGATCTGTCGGTGATTTCGTCCCGTTGGCTCAGGACAGGATGTTTTGCCTGTAACGGCGCAGACATCACCGGAGATGGAACCGTGAATTTATTGGATATCATCGAATGGATTCCGTATTGGATGGCCGAATAATAGAAGGCCGGGATGACCGGATCCAGAATCCGTAGTACAGAAAGGAAGGAATTCAGGATGAAATCAATATCTTCAGCGACGGCTTTCGGTTTTCTTGTATTGGCCGGGAATCTCTTCGGCGCTTCGGTGATTCTCAACGAATACAACGCCGTGGATGATGACGCATATCTCGGCGGCGGTAGCGCAGCCGCCGACGAATCCGGAGGCCGGGCATTCGATTCCTATTTTGGCCGGGTCATGGGAAACGGAGGGGACTGGTTTGAGCTGGTTGTCGTTACCGACCATCTGGACATGCGAAACTGGAAACTGGATATTTACAACGACGGCTTTCTGGATGAGACTCTCGATCTGACCAATCAAGGTATCTGGTCGGATTTACGCAGCGGGACGATTATCACGGTCGCGGAAGATGTTGGAAACGATATCAGTTACAATCCCGCCGCAGGGGACTGGTGGATCAATGTACGAGCGAGCAATGACGCCAATGGTCGTTACATCGAGGCCTCCAGCTTTCCGGTTGGAAGTACCAACTGGCAACTTCGAATTCGCAATGCCGCCGGAACGGTGGTCTTCGGACCGGCAGGGGAAGGGGTCAGCCCGGTCAGCGGAATCGGCAATACCGAGGTCTTTAAGCTTAAGGCGGTCCCCTCGGATACAATTACCCCTGCCTCAAACAATTACGATGGCGACAAAGAATTGAGCACTTTTGGTGCTCCCAACCAATGGGGGCTCCAGAATCTCAACGCTTTGCGTTCCGTCGTTGCAGCCACCCCTTCGACTTTGACCCTGACTTCTCTGAATGGTTCCGAGACTCTCCAAAGCGGTACGGTTTTTGAGATCACATGGATTTCAACCGGAGTCGTTGGGAATGTTCTGATCGAATTTTCAAGGGACAGCGGTTTAAAGTGGACTCCGGTGTATCCGCCCAATGTCGGCAATACCGGCCGCTATTCATGGTTGGTCCCTCTGTTGAATTCGAATGTATGCCTGATTCGCATCTCAAACAGCGCCAATCCGGCGGCAACCGATACCAGCAATGCCTATTTCACGATTTATCAATGCCGCGTCGAGGGAGACCTGACGGGGGATTGCATCGTTGATCTGAATGATCTGGGCATCCTGGCTGCTTCATGGCTGGATTGCGGGAATCCGCATATCACCGAGTGCATTCAGTAAACCGACTTCCATGGAAACGCCGGTGGAAGGCAAAAAGAAAACAACGCTCAACACGGTTCTGGTCAGTTGGCGTGCGTTATTGCCTCAACAAAACGATGGGCAATATTCATTTTCAGGATCGACGGCGAAGTCCGAAGGCCGCCCCCAGGAGCAGCAATGACATCGTAGCCGGTTCGGGGACACCGGTGAACTGCAGGTTGTCGAGGAAAAATTTATCGTTGCCGGGCCCTTCATCCAGGTCGCTAATCAGGAATTGCACAAACGGCTGGTTGGACAATTCCGCAGAAGGCGAAAGATCGATCGTAACCGCATGAAAGGCGTCATCGGCCGTGATCGGCTGATTGTTCAAGAGGGATATCCATGTCGCCGTTTCGGACAGACGATAGTCGAGGTCGTAACTTGTGGCCTTCTCCGAACGGTAATCCCATCGCAACCCCTGGAGAATCCAGCCGGTTGTGTTCAGGGTGATGGTCAGAGCGGCATCATTGTCCGTTCCGGATTTGTTGACATCGTCCCATGCGGCACTCTGACCGGCCGTATGAAACACGCCGTCGGCATCGGTGAAATCAACGCCGTTTTTGCCGTTGGCGTCGATGTCTCCGCCGGTCATAAGGAATGTCGGCTTGGCGGCAAGGTTGAAATACGCCGGATCGGTGGTATAGAAGGCCGACGAAGGGCCAAAATCCCAGACGGCCAAAACTTTACCGAAAGTAAAAGGGGATGCAATGCATAGAACCCCGACACAGAACGAAATGGTAGTCGTTGTCGTTTTCATACACTCTCCTATCGGTTTTGCTCCATCCACTCCTTCTCTCCAGTATATCAACCTGCGCCGAAAAATCAAGGAAAATTTGATTCAATCTTGATTCGTTCTCCGTTAACGATCGGTTACATCGGAACCACATCGGAATCGGTCTTTGGTCATAAAAATCCCCAGCAATCCACCGAGACCTGGGTCCCGCGGCAATCCATCAGCCAATACTCGGCCATGACGACGAAATCCTCCAATGAAACCCGGCAGTCCTCGTTGAGATCGCCCGGCAATCGAAACGCACACTGTCCCGGCTCGATGCCATAATAGGCCCCTATCCACTCCGACCCCAGGTAGGTATAAGGAACATCGGTCGGCCAGCCGGCGGGAACTGAACCGGACTGGTCCCAATCGATTTCAAAACCACTTTCCCAGGTCATCGGTCCGGAAACGCCATCGGCCGTTTTCGTGGTCATCAAAACCAATTGGTTCCATGCCAGATCGAAGTTGTTCACAATTGCAGATGTGGTATTTGCGGGCAACATTTGCGTTTCGAAACCGGCATCCTTCAAAACCACCAAGCCGACAGGTCCGGCATAGCCGACGGGCAAAGACCAGGAAAATGTCGTCGGGATCTCGGCCAGCGAATTTCGCGGAGGCAGAACCCCGCTGACATAATCGGGGAAGATGTCCAGTTGTACCGGAGTTGAATCGATCTCAAACCGATATACGCTTTCCCGGAAGGCCTGATCATACATATGGACCCGGTAGGTTCCGGAAGAAATTGCGTTCAGCATCTCTTCAAATGAGGAATACACAAATCGGATCCGATAGGTATCTTCTGAAATCTCTTCCATTTCCTGATAGATTCCGGGCGAGGAAGGCAACAGAAGCGACACTACATAGACATCCGGAATCGTCACTCGAACCACCACATTGAAGGTATCGTAATCGCCCGAGTCCTCAGTCCGGGTTTGAAAATATCCAAAACTGATACTGGCTTTCGGGGCAGCTTGAACCTGGAAACGAACATTTAAATTCGATATCAGCGCCGTCAGAGGTTTGCCCGGCGTCCAATCCTCGGGCGAATGCTCGGCCAGGCCCCAGTCAATCTCTCGACCGCTGATCCAGGTCATCGTTTCCGCAACGCCGTCCAGAATCCTGCCGTATCCGATTTCGAACAGGGCCGGTCCGTTTACCAGAGGGCCATATGACCATTCGGAGGTTCCGCTCGGCAATATCCCGCTGTCAATATCTTTTTCCCCCTGTTCAATAGCCGTCCAGGGACCGACGAAGTTCTCAGATCCGTCGGGATTTGTCCACCGAAAAGTCACGCTTGATCCGACCGTTTGGCCTTCCTCGGGCAAGATCATCGTCGGATAACCGGGAAAGGATTCTGCGGTAATGGGATTGATATTGATCGAAAAGAGGTACTGACTTTCGGTGACAAGACCTTTGTCGATTCGGAGGCGGCATTCCCCATTTTGTATTCCCATCGCTATCAACAGATCGGGCAGCGCGGGATAGTCATGGGGTTCGATCCAATCCAGATCAAACCTTCCATCCTCCTCATCAAATTCCAATGGGATGTACGAAACGGCGCCGGGAAACTTCACTTCGACGGTTTGGGCCGAAACCCCCACATTGAATTCCAGCTTGTACGATTCACGGAAGACCCCCGCTTCGATCCATCCCTTTCGCTCAATTAGAAACTCCACATGGTTGTCCGCGAACGCGGATACCAAGCCAAACAGGATTGTCCCCGTTATCAACCCACATCGATTCATCACAACACCTCCAGAACACAATAAGCTTTTCGAGCCGGCCGTTCCGTGCGGCGGTTCCGGGTTTTAATCCCCGAAATCGCGGGAGGATCGATCAGCGCCGGCGCAGGGTATGAGAGACGGTCGGTTTTGGGCTCTCCCGTCCCCTCCAGACGCCGGTCAGGAGAACCTTGTCGATCGGGTAGGGAGTTCGCCGAATACCGGTATAAATCTGATTCATCACGGCGAGGGGCTTTACCATATAGGTGTTATTTCCAGAAAATACGGTGCCATAATGTCCCATACTAAATCCATGTCCCGCCTCGTGAAGGGCTACCGATTCGAGGTCGATCTCGTCGGATTCCCCTGACACGGACCATGCGAATCGGTTGTTGTAAAAGATTTCCCGAAACGCCGTATCCGGCCGACCATCTCCGTTGATATCCGATGGATTCCGATTTTCATCGAGATACACCCAAGTAACGGTCACGGCCAAAATGGAATCCCCACCTTGAATCCAGGAAAACGCACAGGCGGGGAGCCAACCGCCGTGAAGAATATCGATGTCCACCGTTCCGTTTTGATCGATGTCCGGATTGCCTGAAATGATATTTGTCGAGAAGTCCCCTGATTTGCATGTTCCGGCCAAGATTCCCCTTATGGCCAAAAAGAAATCGAACTTGTCGTAATCCCCCCCCATGTCCTCCAATTTCTCGATGGGTACAGCCGGAATCAACTGCCCCCATGTGGCCATGGCTCGATCGATTGCTTCTTCCGTGGCCTCCGCATTCGGACCCAAAGCAGGGGCCGCATCACTGCGATCGATCAGATAGGTGATATTCCGGCGGCCGCCGCGCCGTGGGTCTCCGGGTACAAAATGGGCCCGGAGCCGATCTTTGCCCAAGTCCCGAGCCACGATCGTTCGTCCCTTTTCTCCGCTGTTTGGATGGGTCTGCGTTTCCATCATCCCAATGCAATACGAAAGACCGTCCTTTGCCATGTCGGCGTTGACTTGTTCCAGCACGGCGCTGATTTCGTCATCTGCGGCAGACTCCGAAAAGACAGGTTCAAGCCAGATCCCACACACTCCCACGAAGACGGACACGATCAAAGAACGAAGACTATCATTCTGTGCCATGATAATACCCTCCCAAACTTGTTTTCCCTTCCGTTGACGAAATCTCCTCTCCGTTTCCATGAACAAAAACAAATTATATCGTTACCCAACCGAAATGTCAATGAAAAGGCGGAGTTTCTGAAATTTTTTGATGGTTTTTACCGCAGTCGACTGCACGATTCGGAAAGATGACTTTCAAGAAAAGAAATATCCAATATTTGTCGGCACTCCGGTTTGTATGGTCGGCGAGAAAAGCCCCATTCTTAAAACGAGCAGGATTGATCCGTTTAGGGCCGCCATATAAGTCTTGTCACGGCCCGATCCTTGTCCTGATTGCCCGCGGTGGCATGCAGGAGGAATTCGGCTCCGATGGCCGTCCAGCGAACTTCCACCCAGCCCACGGGATCATGGTCGCTGAAGTTGTATCCGGCTGCGGGGAGATTAATCTGATGAATCCCTTTGTATTCGCTGAAGCTATAGACATGGGAATGTCCAAAGATCACCGCCTTGACCTTGGAAACCGGCGCGATGATATCATACAATCGCGGAATATCCAGCAGGTCGCCGTCGTCGTCCCCTATGGTATGATGAAAACAAAGGACCGTCGGCATTTCATCCGCCTTGCTCAGATACTCGGCAAGCCATTTCCGTTGCGTCTTGCCCAGCAACCCCTGAACTTTGTCGGTGTACAGCAAGGAATCCAGCATGATGACGCGCACGGGCGGCTTTTCGGAAACGACCACATATTTACCGGGAACGGATTGTCGTTTTTCCGGAAGTGTTTCAAAGACCTTCAAGAAGTTATCCCGGTCGTCGTGATTCCCAAGGGACATATACACCGGTACCGTTTCCAAGAGGGGCGTCAGCAACTTCTTGAGATTTTGGTAATCTCCAATCTGACCGGTCAGCCGCGCCAGATCCCCCGTGATCGCTACCGCATCCGGTGCGTACGAAACAAGCTGGGGTACCATGATTTCCAGATTTTTGTAAGGGAAGAAACCGCGGTAATTATTTGTAACATCTTCCGGGATATGCACATCGCTGAGCAGGGCCCATCGCATGGACATGGAATCATTGGAGATACCCTGCCCATCCGATTCGCAACGGGCCTTGGGAATCACGGCCAATCCCATCACAGCCAAACCGCTCTTGACAAAACCTCTTCGACTTATCCTGTCGGGGATTGACGCTGCCATGAATGTGCCCTTTCTCAAGGTTGTTCCGGACAAACCGCATCTTCCCGTCTATGGGAATCTCTCCCATCACCGCAAAACGGGTTATATCAAAAACTGCGATGCAAAGAAAGGATTTTCAGGGCGGTCTGACGATAAAACAGATCATTCGCGTCGGGATGCTTGAACAGAAATCAGGAAAACCGCTCTTGGTGTCGTTTTCGGTCAACGGAAGGGATGAAATTTCCGCCAAAAACGGATGCATGAATGGCCTTGATTGATTTTGAGCGTTTCGGTAGAATGTCTTGAACAGATAGGCCGGTGTCCTATCGGATAGGAAAACAAGTTGTTATCGAAATACATTTAAGGAGTCCAGCGCATGTCAAACATGACCCGTCGTCAATTTGTGAAATGCTCCGCTGCGATAGGAGCTGCATGTACGATTGGTTTCCCGAGTCTGATCCGGGCTCAGGGACTCAACGAAAAACTCCAGGTTGGATTTATCGCAGCCGGCGGCCAGGCCGGCAGCCATACCGGTCAGGCCCATTCGGCCGGCCTGCAGTGTATCGCCTTCGCCGAAGTTGATAAAACCCGTTGGGATGGCGTCCTGGGCAAGAAGGGCTGGGAGAAAGCCGTGGGGTATACCGATTGGCGGAAGGTTTTCGAAAATCACGGCAAGGATCTCGATGTCGTATTCGTCGCAACTCCCGATCACAGCCATTTTGCCCCTTCCATGACGGCCGTTTCAATGGGCATCCATTGTTATACGGAAAAGCCCCTGACCTGGTCGGTTCGTGAAGCGCAATTGCTGGCTAAGGCCTACGCCACGAATCCCAAAGTCGTTACCCAGATGGGTAACCAGGGACACGGCGGAAACGGCTGGCGGTTGGCGTATGAATATGTCAAGGGTGGCGCTGTCGGGGATATTGTCGAATTTCACACATGGACCAATCGTCCCATCTGGCCGCAGGGCGGCGATCGCCCCGAAGGATCCGATCCGATTCCGGATACGCTGGATTGGGAAGCATGGATTGGCCCGGCCGCAATGCGTCCCTACAAGAAGGATACTTATCATTCCTTCAAATGGCGCGGGTTCGTCGATTTCGGGTCCGGCGCTCTGGGCGACATGGCCTGCCACACGACCGACGGTATCTATGCGATCATGAAACCGGGTTATGCGGCGACCGCTGAGCCGATTATCATGACAGCCCCCGTCAAGGATATGTGGCCGGCCGGAATGGTCGTCAAGAACACCTATCGTGCCAAAGACGGCCTGCCCGGATTTACGACCTTCTGGTATGAGGGCAAGAAAGCCGACGGAACGCCCTTTAAACCTGAAGTCCCCGAGGAACTCAAGAGCGAAGGTCGCCAGCTTCCCGAGACCGGCAATCTGATTATTGGTACCAAGGGCAAGATGCTGGTGATCGGCGATTACTGGGAGACCCCCATGCTGATCCCCGAAGCCAAACGCAAAGAGTTCGGAAAACCGAAGACGCTTCTGGAACGGTCTCCCGGACATCATGCCGAGTTCTTTATGGCCTGCAGGGGCGAAAAGCCGCGGGAATTCAGCCAGTCCAACTTCGGCTATGCCGGTTTTATGACCGCGAATATCCAGTTGGGTAACCTTTGCGCCAGGGCTGGAAAAAAGCTCGAGCTGAATGAAGCCGGCGAGATTACCAATGATCCGAAGATCAACGAACTGGCTTGGCGCGAGCCGCGCAACGGTTGGGGCCCGTTGGAGATGAAGGTCTAATTTTCCGCTCGCTGGTTTTTCCGTTATCCTGAGGACAGGCCTATCCGCCTGTCCTTTTTTTCCGATGAAAAGGTTTGACGCATTCTGGTTAATCCATTTCTTTTCGAGGATCAGTTGACTGTAAACGGGGAAACGATGATAATCATTGAGCAGTTTTTGAACCGGAGACAATTGGTGCATAAAAAATATCCACATTATCGCTCCATCGGGGGTTTCGGACTACTCTTTTTTCTGTATATTGGGAGTGTTCTTGGAGATATGCGGGCAGGCGAGGAAGTCGCCCCGGTTCGCCGGCAGAGAGTCGTCAAGTCCGGAACCGACGGGATCGTAAGGGAATCCATCCGTCTGGGGCGTAACGCATACGGTCCGACAGACAAAGAGGTTCTGGTATTGAATCAACTTATGAAGGATTGAATTCGACTCAATAGAGAAGAAAGTCGAATTTTCGGTTTTGTTTGGTCGTTTGCATGACGGAAGGAATGGTTTTTGGAGATAAATGGGCATGTCCACCTTGAAGGAGTCGGGAAATCGTAGGAGGGATTGTGGTTCGATGCGGATAACCATAACCCTTTTCTGTTTTTTGTGTCCGTTGCCGGCAATCTCAGCCGAGACTTGTTATTTGAGCGAGATGCCGGAATTGATTCTCAACCACCATCAGTCCTGGGGGCAATTGGGAATTGATACGGCCGCTCATGCGCCCGGCCTGGCGGGAGAACCGATTCAGATCCACGGGCATCGATATGCGAGGGGGATTGGACACCATGCCCATGGCGAGCTGGCGATTCTGCTGGACGGAGCGTTTGCGGTTTTTGAGGCCGAGGTGGGTTTGCAGCCCTGCGGATCGAATGACGGCAGCGTGATATTTCGGGTGTATGTGGATCAAGAGAAGCGGTATGAGAGCGGCGTCCTTCGGGTGGCGAACGATCCTGTGCCGTTGCGCGTCGAACTTGCGGGGGCCGGCGAGCTTCGGCTGGAAGTCTCCGATGCGGGCGACGGAATTACCTGTGATATGGCCAACTGGGCCGAGGCTCGCCTGACAAGGTCTGTTTGTCCCTCGCAAACGCGTGAGCCCGATGTGGATGTCGCCCGATTCGGGCGCGTTGTGAGCTGGGACCCCTCTCGCAAAAACGGCTGTCGATCCAGCCGGCTTGAGGAGTTTTTTGCCGATGATTTGTTTCTGGAACAAGACCTTGTCCCCAATCCGGACGGGATCTATTCAGTGCCTGTTTATTCGGAAAATGGATGTATCGGCCTTCAGTGGTTAGACCGAAGGGCGATTCGGGAACTTCGATTGGGATTGCCGCAACCGGTTTCTCAGCTTCCGGTCGACGATATCCGGGTCGAGGGCTGGTTTGGAGAGTCGGTTTGGCAGGGACAGTGGAAGCGGCTGGAGGGCAGTCTGTCGGCGGGGGCAGACGCTATTCTCTTTCGGCCATGGTTGAAGTCGCCGGATGGGACTTTGCTTTTGACCCAGAAGGTTCGCTGGATTTTGCCGAATGTTCCGGGACTGCGGCACATTCGTTCCTTGTCGGCCTTCACGCGAACTCGATGGGATACGGCCCGGATTTGCGTACAAGCGGAGGGGCTCCTGTGCCAACAACCGGTCGGAATTACCATACGCAATGGGGAATTCCTGGAATCCGTTTCTTCCCAGTTGTCTTTATCGAATCCAGTATGGATCTTTGTCCGCTATGCTCGGTCGTCTCCATCGAAGGCAGATCAGACCGTTCTACAGTTCACATTGCCGACGGAGGCGTTTGGCGTGGCAGTGGCAGACATTTTGTCCAATCCCTGTGTTTATCTTCCGGATCATAACTTGTTCATTACTCGCGATCCGTCGCCATTGACGCTTGCCGAATACAAGAAATCCATTGCGGAAAAGAAAACCGTGCTCCAGGAAGTCAAGGCGATGCCGGATCAGACATTGGCTCAAGCAATGGAGCGGACGCATAATCCGGCCCAGGAGGAAGGTCCGGTCCTGTTGTCGCTGGCGTGTGATAACACCAAGTATGTGGTGGATCGGGATGGCACCGTGCGTTTTCCCACAAGCCGGGACATTTCCGATGACGGGTTTGGTTCGGCCGGAAAGATTCAGTTCCGGTTTCAGGCTGGATTACCGGTTTGTCAATCTCGACAACTGGAAGGGGGATGGTTACCGATTCCTCTGGTGAAGTGGGAACACGAGGGCCTGGAATGCACTCAACGAACCTTTGTCGCCCCAATTGATGAGGGCGGAACGAATCCCGGCCGTATCGGTCGCCGGGGATTGTTTGTCGGCCAATTTGTTCTGGTTAATCAACGACAGCAACCGGCTTGGATTTCTTTGGCAATGGACATTTATGCCCATGAACGAAAACAACAGCCGGCCAAACTGGAACCCATACAATCGGGATTTCGACTCCGAGGCGATAGCGGCGTTTTGGGATCGATTGTCCTGATTTCAAGCGGGGGCCTTACGCCCGAGGGATCCGAAGGTCGATTCCAGTGGAACGGGGAAATTGCCGCGCAATCGAAAGTTGAATTTGCCGTTTTTCTTCCCTCTCCGGGCGATGTGATGCCTGAACAATTCGATATAGAGACTCTGCGGCGGGAAGTAGAATCGTATTGGAAATCCGTTTTGGCAAACGCCGCGCAAATCGAGACTCCGGATGCATTTCTCAACCATCTGATTCGGTCCTCGCAGGTTCGGTGTCTGATTGCGGCACGAAACGAAGCGGAGGGATCTCGCGTTGCCCCCTGGATCGCGGCGATGTCGTATGGTCCCCTGGAAAGCGAGGCGCATTCGGTCATTCGCGGGATGGATTTTCTCGGCCATTCCGACTTTGCCCGACGCGGACTGGAATTTTTTATCCATCGGTACAATCCAGCCGGTTTTCTGACCACGGGGTACACAACATTTGGGACCGTCTGGCATCTCTGGACTCTTGGCGAGCATGTTCAGCTTACGGGTGATCTGGACTGGGTACGATCTCATTCGGCCGAATTGATCCGCGTCGGGGAGTGGATTGTTCGACAGACGGACAAGACCCGCAAACTGGATCCGCAGGGTAAGCCGATGCCTGGGTATGGCCTGATGCCTCCGGGGGTTCTTGCCGACTGGAATTCGTTTGCTTACCATTTCTGTATGAACGCCTATACTTTCGCCGCTCTTCGGGAGTTGGGTACCATTCTGAGCCAGGCCGGATATCCGCAGGGAAAACCATTTCAATCGCGGGCTGACGAGCTTCGTGGTCATCTCTTGCGGGCCTACCGCTGGACGCAATCTCAATCGCCGGTTGTTTGTCTGCGCGATGGAACCTGGATTCCATGGTATCCTTCGCAAGTCCATAGCCCGGGCAAACTCGGCGATTTTTTCCCGGGTCAGGACGCCGGGCGGAGCTGGTGTTATGATGTGGAACTGGGCGCTCATCAACTTGTGCCGACCGGAGTTCTGGTACCCAACGATCCTGAGGTTTCCCGAATGCTGAATCATATGGAAGATGTTCAGTTTCTGTCCGACGGCTGGTTCGATTATCCCGCAGAGCGGAATCAAAAAGACTGGTTCAATCTCGGCGGATTTTCGAAAGTGCAACCGTATTACTCGCGCAATGCCGAGATTTACGCCCTTCGCGATGATATCAAGCCATTTCTTCGATCCTATTTCAATTCCATCGCGTCGCTGGTCAACCGCGAGGTTCTGACTTTCTGGGAGCATTTTTCGCATAGCGGAGCGTGGGACAAAACGCATGAGACGGGATATTTTTTGCATCAGACGAGGTCCATGCTGGTGATGGAGCGGGATAAGGATTTGTGGTTGGCGCCGCTGATTCCGGCGGAATGGTTGCGGGCGGGACAATTATTGACGGTGAACAATATGCCAACGCGCTTTGGGCCGGTTCATTTTTGCATCCTTTCTCGATTGGAGAAGGGGATTGTCGAGATGACGATCTCTCCTCCCCGGCGTAGGTTGCCCGATGTTCTTGTGGTTCGTCTTCGACATCCGGAAGGCCGACTCCTGGACAGGGTTGAGGTCAACGGCCGGCCCCATGAACAATTCGACTCACGACAGTGTACTATTTCCCTGCCTTCGAAAGAGGAAAACCTTTTGATTACGGTTCATTATCAATCGCCTTGATCGCCATAAGAACGCGGAATGATATCCGATACAATGGTGAATTCACGGAATCAGGTTTTGCTGCGATCGTGATACATTCGATTCGGCCGACGATGAAGCCGCGATTGCCGGTGATATCAAACGAGAGTGGTCCGATTTCATGCAATTCGGGAATCTGAATTCCTATCCGACGATTACATACCAATGATCCACTCCGGGAGGGGTATTTACAAGCTCCAACCCTTTCGATATTCTCGATCCAGATGTTGATTGGCGGATGGGTCTTCGGTGAATTTCATATTGGGGCCGTCCCACAGAAGTTTTTTTCCGAGGCGCATGGCGATGTTACCCAAAAGAGGGGTTTCGGTCAATGGGCCGCTGTGTCGAACAAAGTCAGAGCCGGCCGGCTCACCGCCGCGACAAGCGTTGATCCATTCTCGATAGGGACCCGGCGAACGAGGCAGCACTTTCGGAGCGGAGCCATAGGCCTTTCGTTTTGATTCGGGAATCAACAAATAATTCATCATCGTCCCTTTATCTCCGATATAGAGGGGCGACTGGATGGATCGTCCGGGCTCGAGTTCGGGTGGGCGCGGCGGGGTGAAACCGCTGTCGTGCCAGGTGAGCGTAAGGGGGGGCATGCCCTCGCGTGCGGGAAATTCGTACTGCACTTTGAAGTTTCGAGGATAAATCTCCGGCCCGATTTCGGTGCATACCCCTTCGACGCTGATCGGATATTGCAGCTTAAGGGCCTTGAACACCGTCGAGAGCACATGGCATCCCATATCCCCCAACGGACCAGTCCCAAAATCTCTCCAGTCGCGCCAACGCCAAGGGTGGTAGGCCGGATGATAGGGCCGGACCGGTGCGGGGCCCAGCCACAGGTCCCAGTCGAAACCTTCGGGAACAGGGGGGGTCTCTGAAGGACGGCCGGGCCCGACGGGGGGATCCCAGAAACGAGGCCCCAGCACGACATGCACTTGGCGTACAGAGCCAATGGCATTGTCGAGGATCATCTCCTGCGCCAAGCGTGCCTCCTCGGAGGCCTGTCCCTGATTGCCCAGTTGTGTGGCCACACCGGCCTGGCGGGCGGCCTCGGTGATTCGCCGAACCTCTCCGACCGTGTAAGCCAGGGGTTTCTCGCAATACACATGCTTTCGTTTTCGTATCGCGGCCATCGTTACGACCGCGTGAGCATGATCCGGCGTGGCCACCACGACACCATCAACATCCTCCTTATCGAGAAGCGTCTGATAATCGGAGTAGGCCCGGCAGCCCTCGAAGTTTCCGACACCTCGCTGTTTGGTGTAGTGTTCATCAACCAAACGCCGGGCTGGATCGCGACCGCCGAATTTTTGCTCTTTTCCCTCCATCCAGTCCCATGAAATATAACCCCCTCCCTGTCGATTGACATCGCAGACCGCGACGACCTGAACCTCCTCGAGTTGCAGGAAGTTGAACAGGTTCACATGGCCCTGGCCGCCCATGCCGATGCAGGCCACAGTGGTCTTATCGCTCGGTGCGATTTGGCCTTCGCCTCCAAGCGCCGTCCGAGGGACAATCGCCAGAGAAGCGGCTGCGCCTATCGTACCCAGAAACTTTCGGCGTGATAGAAGACCTGCGTTGGATGCGGAAATTCGTCCGATATGACTCTCGATTCTGTTCATCAGCAAGCTTCCTTTCCGTTCAAAAAGCCCAAAGGATCGAATCTATCGATCCTTGTTTTGGCCATTGCGATTTCTTGTTCCAACATGATATCCCGATACCCTTGTTCTGTCTATTGACTTGCGAACGACATGTCATTTGCCGGCAAGAATTCTCTTCGGAAAGCCATTTGCATTTTCTACCAATAAATTCCGGAAAAGGAAAGATAGGATCAGAGGAAATTCCTTGACAGGTTGGCAACAGGACTCATAATTGTATAAGTCCATACCAACGGGGGTATGTACAATCAATAGATTTGAGGAAAAGACATTTTTGCTTTGTTTAAATTTTGAAATATAAATGGTATGGCGAAGACGAAAAATACGGCGAAGAAAAGAGCAGTCGTTTCGGGCAAAAAAGGGGCACAGGTAAAACCTTCTCCGGCAGCCGCCAAGAAACCGGTGGTCTCCAATCTTCATACGGTGACAGGTCGTCGTGTGGTGCAGACCGAAATCCAAAAGACCGACGAACCGTCTCTCTCGCAAGACGGCATCGCGATCCCCGCGCGCCCGGAAAAGGATCCGCTGGATCGCGTTGAACAAGGTCTCAAGGCCGCGATAGAGGCGTTACATCTCCACATGAACGCCGCGCTGGGAGTTGTCACGGAAATGGTTCACATTCGGGGAGGTCGAGAAACAAGTTCGGTCCGGGCAGATCCGCTTGACCGTGCATCGGCTGCATTTCGGCGGCTGGTTGCGGATGTTGTGGACCATCAGTTTGCCGAAATTCTTCCGCCCCTTGTGGCCCTGCGAAACGAGGTTGCGGGGAATTGCGCCCATTTGAATTTGACCGAAGGGGAAAAGGAATTGCGAATTCGTGTGATGGAGACGCTGGATCATGTGTTTGCTCTGGCGGGGATTGAGTCCTATGAGGCGCGGGCGGGCGAGTCTTTTGATTCGCTGATTCATCTGGCCGTCGAAGAGGCGCATCGGAGCGATCTGGCCAATGGAACCATTGTCGAGCAATTCCAGCCCGGATTTCGATTTGTCAACGGCAGGATCATCAGTCCGGCCAAAGTTTCCCTCAATCGGAGGTAAAACGATGGTTCGGCTGGGAATCGATTTTGGAACGACCAATACGGTTGCCGCGATTTTCGACCGAGGCCTTTTTTCCGTTGTACTGCATCAGGCCCAAACGAGTCGAGGAACGATGGTTCAGGAGATTTTCCCTTCGGCGATTCTGGTTAATCCGGAGACGGATCAGCGGTGGTTTGGTCTGGAAGCAGACCGTAAATTTGTAGAGATGGGCGAGTCGAGCGATCTGATTTTCGTTCCTTCTCTCAAGCGGGAATTGCGCAATTACATGGAAGGCCGACTTCTGTCGCCGAATTCGCCGTCCGAATCCACAATCGACGCGGCCGGACACGGCGATCGGGATTTTGATCTGGCCGACTTGTTTACGGATTTTTTGCGTGCGCTGGCCTCTTCCATTCGTCGTTCCCAGGCACTCACCGAAAACGAACCGCTGGAAACGGTGATCACCTGGCCGGCCCATTCGAACGGAGCGCAACGATATGTCACCCGCGAGTGTTTTCGCAGGGCGGGATTTCGCGTGATCAACGCTCTGAACGAGCCCACCGCATCGGCGATTGAATTGGCGGATTGCCTTACGGGGGGAAAGCGAAACGGAAATTCAAAGGACCCGTATGCGGTGGCTGTATTTGATCTGGGGGGCGGCACCTTCGACGCGTCCGTCGTTCGGATCGAGGGTAATGATTTTCATGTCGTTGCTTCGGGAGGAATCGAGCTTTTGGGCGGCGATGATTTTGACCGAGTTTTGCTGGAGATGTTTGAGTCCAAGCTCGGATTTCCGTCCGAGGCGATTGGCCCATTGACCCGACATGCTCTGCTTCGGCAGGCCCGTGCCCAAAAAGAGCTGATTTCCACGGGAACCGTCAAAAGTCTCTTTCTCAATCCACAGGATTTTGGATTGCGCGGGAAAACGATTTCTCTGCCGGTGACCCTTTACCGCGAACAAATCTGTCCGTTGCTGGATCAGGCCGTTTCGACATTACGGGAGGTGATCCGGTCCGCAGAGGCCAAATGGCCCGGAATGAACGAGGGGATTGAACCCCTGACAATCTATCTGGTAGGCGGTTCTTCCAAGTTGCCGTTCGTGTCGGAGATGGTCGGCGGCGCGTTTCCGGGCAGTCGAGTGATTCTTTCGGATAAACCGTTTCAGTCGGTTGCGCTGGGCGCTGCGATCTGTGCGGCGGATCGAATCAGTTACCATGAGGTGTTCGCGCGTCATTTCGGCCTGATCCGATTGAGAGACCATGGTCAGACCGAAATCTTTGACACGATTTTTCCCGCTGGGACGCCGATACCTCGTCGGGGAGAAGCGCCTTTGGAAAAAGTGGTCCGGTATCGGCCCGCCCACAATATCGGGCACCTTCGCTATTTAGAGTGCACATCTCTGGGGTCGGACGGAATGCCGTTACGGGGTGTTCGAAGCTGGTCGGACATTCTGTTTCCATACGATCCCCGATACCCCTTGTCGGCTCCGGTTTCGAAACAGGATATCGTTTCGACGGACCGGTTTTCCGATGTCGAAGTGGCAGAAGTGTATCGCTGCGATTCCGACGGGGTCATCACCGTAGAGGTGCAGAATCCGGCGCGAAACGAATCAAGGCGTTATGAGATATATTCCGATTAGATCAATCTGTCCATGGAATGGGAAGCGATATCCTTTGAAACCCTTACCGATGTTACGAATCGGTTTGAGACTTTTCGTCAATTTCAAAGGGCAAGCCCGTACCCGAACATCAAAACCCTCGTAAATTTCCAAGGATCAATTGTACGATACCCCGGAACTGTTTCGAATATCAAGTTGAACTCTTCTTCAGTTTCTTGAGTCATCTGACTCGTACAGAATATTGGAAGTCAGGAGACAATCCCGTCCCACGATCGTGGGGCGTATCAAATGAATATGCATTCTACCGGGACTTCGCGAGATAATAGGATAGGTCTTTTCGTAAAAGGGATTTAATATCAAGGAGCATTTGTTGCCGAGCATCCACCGGAAGTCGGGTCAGGCCAAGTGCGTCGCCCCATCCGTTTGTAACGCTGACGGCGGCTCCGACCTTGCGGGCCAGGTCCATTTGCGCCGGCCAGAGGGACTTGTAGAGCCACGCGCACGGCAACCAGGCTTTCGAGCCAAGTGCGGCCGTGTAACGGATCGGGGGTTTTCGATAGAGTTCATGGCCGAGCAGGCGATCGTAGCAGTGGTCGCCGGCTTCGCCGTCACCCCAGAGACAAAAGTTGGCCATCGAACAGTCGCTGGCCAGCAGCGCTTTATCCGGACCGAAGGATCGGACAACCTGGCGCAGTTTGCGCATCAACTCAATGCCACCCTGCGACAACGGACCGCCATGCTCTTTGTGGTAATCGTAACCCCAGGCGCTGAAGGTTTCATCAAGCACAATCGCATCGGGATTGAACAACTCCATGATCCATTGCGCCTGCTGAATCAAGTGGTCGCGCCACTGTGCCGAAGTATGCGACATTCTCCAGGTCTTTTTGATGACATCCGGCCCTTCCCAGCCGAATGGCGTTGGCTTCCCGTCGGCATCAATCCGGATCGAATCCCTCATTTTTTCGAACAGAGGCGATCCTTCATCCAGGATCGTGTAGTGCATATAGATCCCCGCATGAACGCCGGCTTTTCGCGTGGCGTCCACACGAGCCCGGATCTTCTCGAGGGTCATGGTCACCGGCCCCGCCGAGTCGTTTGGCATCGCTTTCCACTCCTTTCGGTCGGGATGGATGAAGTCGCCGTAGGACAGATAGTATCCATGCTGCGTTGCCAGACCGACATGAAATTCGCCGAAGTGCTCCAGATCCAGATCGTATCCTCCCCCGCGAGGACCATTTTCCATTACGGATGAGAGAAAGTCATAATAATGAACCCGAACCTTATGCGGCCATGCGATCGCTGGGAAATCCTCTCGGTGGCCGAATCGATGGAATACACTCCACGCCTCGGCGGCGTCACCTGAATGCAGAAACAGGAAAATCCGAACCACCTGAGATTGACCGGGCTCAATCCGCACAAGCCGACCCATCCGCCACGCCCGAGAGGAAAGGCCTTCTTTTGCCTGGAAAAAGAGCGGCTCCGTTGAGCCGCCAAAAAAGGCGATACGACAAGGCCCATCCTCCGCAAAAAGATCCACCACCGGTGCCAGCAGCGCCGCCCGCGTTGTGGTGTGGCGGGGATCGCTCGCTTGCGGCTCAAGATAGTGCGACAGAAATCCGTCCGTTCCGACTGACTGATGACAATCCTTCATCCGACGCCGCTTGTCATTCTCGGGATCGCCCAGTCCGGCCGCGGAAATCGGCGCATATACTTGTTGCTCCTCGACATTCCGGCAGGACCGTACGCCCGACAAAAAACCACAATACACTTGGCAGGGTTTCTCGGCGCGGGATTGAAGCGTGAGGGTTGCTTCCAAAAGATCTTTCTTGCCGTCACCCGAGGAACTCTGCAGTCGATGACTCAGCGAGATTCGAATCGGTCCGCATTCGTCCTGAGATCGGCGGATAGTCAGCAGAATTTCGCGGTCCAGCTCCCCACCCTTAACCAAGCTGCAAAATCCATCAAACAGACCCGTGCCCTCTTCGGAAAAAATCAACGGTTGACCGTTGACCGACACTTCTTGAAATAAACCCGACGGTTCATCCCTTCGCCAGCGAATCCCTGAACCAGAATCCACGACCGGTTCATGGACAATATTTTCCCTCGAACATGCCGACAGACCCCACAAAGTCGCCCCGCTGATTGAAATGAACTCGCGCCGATTCATAATCCCTCAATCCATTTTTTCACAGATGATGTTCACCAGATCGAACGCCTGTCCCTGGGACTTTTCGTTTTTGCCCACAACCTTGAACAGCAGGGGATTGACTCCTTCGACCATGTTGAATGTACCGATTTCCTCGGTGGTTTTTTGTCTGGTATCCGCGTAGAAATCCACGGCCGGTCCGACAGGCGCCTCATCCACAAACCATTGTACCCGTCCCTGTGCCGGACCCGTGATCGCCTCGAGACTGACTTTATAGAGACCCGAAGCCGGAAGCTCGCAGGAAAAACTGATGAAATGATGGCCGAATGCGTCATCCCCCCGACCGTGCAGCGAAAGGAACTGGATATCTCGGCCGTCGATTTTTTCGTTTCCCCTCGTTAAGGTCGCATCCCGATAGGAAAACGCGGCGATCGGAATATTCCACCATACCGCAAGAACGATCCGTTTCAGATCGATTACCTTTCTTCCGGCCGCCTCCGGCAGTGAAAAATCGCAACTCGGGCGGTCCTGAGAATACAGGAACGATACGCCGCAATAATCGTTCACCAGATCATTTCCTGTGGGCGCATGTTCGATTGTCTGAAGAATGCTCTTGCGATACGCATAAGCGTCTCCAAGGAAAAACCGAAAGCCCCCTGTTCTGCCCAGATGTTTTTTGTATGCCAGACATCCGCTTAGCGGAAACGATCGTCTCGATTCCCACCGGCCTGCCACATCATACCATCCGCCGTTATAAAAATCTTCGGTACCCGTACCATGAATCGTCATTTCTCCGTCGATGGTCGTCTGATCGTCTCCCTCGAAAAAATAGGTGTTGCCGGATTCGAATCCTTGCGATTGCTGAATCAGTCCGACCAGATGTCCCCGCCCGGTTGTCTCAAGAAAGGTGAACGGTTTGCCTTTAATTGTTGGATTCTCCCTCCGCCATAGAGCATACAATTTCCCCTCGTTCTTCTGTCGGGCAATCGGTACAAACAGAACCTCCGCTTGCACCGAAACCGTTCGATTCATTTCCGGCTCAGCAGACAATTCGATCCGTGCCGATTGATCAAACGGCATAGGGAAATAACAGTAGTTCAACCCTTCGGCCGAACCGACCAAGAGCGATTGCATCGCCGGTTCACCCCAGGCATATCCAAACAAATCACCCGCCGGACAGGCAATCGCCGGCTGTGAATCTCCGTCCCAATAGGCCCGAAACGCGATATCCCGGGTTTTCCCGATCAGGGCGTCCGCCGGTCGAAGGCGAATCCCCACAATCCTGCCCGGCTGATTAATATCAAGAAGCGCGACGGACTTTCCCGCCTCCAGGTTGACCTTGGAAACCAGAATGTCGACCTCGCCGTTTTTTGGAATAACATAACCGCTGATATCCGTTCCGGTTGCCCCGAACAGTCCGCAGGCCCGTTTGACATGCTCTTGATACTCTGCTGTCGGCTCGGTTGCATAACTCCGAATCCCCATCCCCTGAGGATACTGCGCATAATTGATTTGATAGAACTGTGTCCGTTCGGCCTTGAGGAACACCTTACAGGATTTTTCATATGGCAATGGAACATAGCTGAAAAATCCGCCGCTTCCATATCCAACCAGAGGCCGTGGGAACGCCGGATGATTGCCCATAAACAGTTCGCGATACTTGACCTGGATTCTTGGCTTTTGTTCCCCATCGAAATAGAATTCCAACAGATCTTCCGTCGGGGTTGGAGTATGAAACCGATAGAGTACTCCCGGCCCTTCCAGATCGGCCAATACCAGTCCGCCGTTTTCCTTCCGGACGAAGGAGTATTGCCCCCCAAAACCATCATTGTTGCCTCCTGTTCGATCATAGCTGGACACGGAGGCCACCTTGACCGATTCTTTGAATATCGGCAAACGATCCAGTCGGTAGAGTTCCTGGATGCCGGGAATCAAATCTTCGCCGGCCCAGATGTCTGCAGAAGCGCTGACCCAAAACAATCCAGTGAACAGGAAACAGAAGAAACGAGTGAATCGGTTCATTCTCATTTTCATGTCTTTCCAAAAGTGAATTCGTTTCAAGGAGTTCGCGTTTTTTGAATGTCCTATCGCCGCAGAATCGGTTCCAGCCACACGCCCCAGTCGCCGCTGTTGCCGTCACCGGCATTTTCCACGACAAGCTCCAGAAAATCAATCTCCGCTACGGGAATCGAACGCTCACGAACCTTGTGATCTCGTATCGTCCGGGAACGGAACAGTTCACGGCCATCCCCCTTGATGACAAACACCACCGAACCATCGTGGCCATCCTGCAGGCCGAATTTTGTTTCGAAAGTTGTCCATCCGCGGTCCAGGCGCAGGGTGTGCCGTGCCGGGGCGTGTGCATAAAGACCGGATTCGAAAAACGCGCCGCCGACCTCCAGGAGAATCCCTCCCGAGTCTTCAGGGAAAACCTGATTTCGCAGCGCCCTGCCCCAGCCGACGGTCATCGAATCCATTGTCAGATCGGTCAGCTTGATCGTCTTTGTGTCCGCAGACATGTTGTCAAGGGACCGGAGCTGGAGGGGCAAAAGGAGGGTTTGCAGATGGTCGAACTTGCCAAGCAACTGGGCGTTGCCGGGTTGTTGCCGCTTGACCTCGTTGGCGATCTCTTCGAGCCGTCTGGCGTCGCGGTTGCGAAAGGCATCCAGGGCCTTTTGCATGCGTTCGGATTCCAGCAACAACCAGATATCCGGCATACCCTCGGCCGACACCGTGTAATGATACACGAAGGTCTTTCGCTCTCCGGTTTCGCTGATGGCGGCCAGCCGCAGCTCATAATTCACCGGTCGCAAATCCTCCAGTACGAATCGGAACCGGCCTTCCGAATCGACCTCGCTTGTCCAGCCGAGTGCGTCATAGTCGTCGGCAATATCCTGCGCGTCATTGTACGCCACGATGCCAACGGTTTTTGGTCCCTCTTCCAGTCGCCCGGACAAGGTCAGTTTGCCTTTATCCGCCGCGGCCGTAAGGTCAACAATCCGGCAGGTTAACTCAATCGGAGGCCTTCGTTTGCCAGAAAACAGCGGATGTGCCGACAACGGAAGGGCGGATGCAGCCGACAGAAAAGTGCCCGGCCCCTGGCCGCGCAATTGCTGACCGTAGGTATGATTGCCTGAACCCATCAGGGAGTGGCCTTTTGTCGATTGTTCGCTGTCGCGTTCCCGGTCGTGCGGCAACCCCAACGCATGGCCCAGTTCGTGCGCCACCCCGCCGATGTAGTGGGTGTTAAACTGACCGATCGAACAGGGACCATTGTAATACCCCCCGGGGTCTTTGGATGAAAGCAATGCCGGATCAAGCTTGGCATCGTCAAACACCCAGGCCGTCCCGCATCGAGTGCCGCCCCCACCCACATAGGGTCCGACCTCAATCGCCTTGTCGCCTTGCCATTCGAGCAGTTGCTCAAAGATCACGACCGTTTCGCTGTCAATGTCCAGCCCAACTTTGGCCAGCGCCGCCTTGACCTCGCGCCGGACTTTCTCGCTGTCGTTGCGGTCATAGTTGCGCATCGGTTCGACGCCCCAGACCTCGTGAACCTTCAACGCGCCGCTCGAATTGCGATCCAGTTCGAACGACATCGGGCCAAAGCCGTTTTGTTTCATGCCATCCCGGTAGAAACGCTGGACTTCCGTCATCACTCGGTCAAGTCGCGCGATACGATCTGGTTCGGGCGTTCGATCCGAAGGAATAAAGTAGGCGACATGAAGGACCGGAGGGCAAGTCTCTGTCCGAGCCCAGAGGGGCGATCCCCACAATGCCATTCCAAAATACAACAAAGCAATCCATTGAACTCCGGTTACCATGAATTTTTCCTTTTGCATGGTTCCTGTTTATTGAACAATCGGGATTTCGGATTCTAAACCCTTGGCTTGTTTCTGGAGTCGATTCGGCCGAAAAATATAGTCCGGCCATAAGGGGCAATTCAGATCAATCCAGCATTTGACCCGATGACTTTCTTCGCGGGTAAGATGAACATCGTAGTGCCCCTCATGGAGTGTCTTGAACAGTTTGCTCTGAACAGTTCCGAAAGTCAATGGCTCGGCTTTTTGATGTTCCCGACCCCAGGCAAAGTCAAAGTAATGCACATATCCCTTTTCAATCAATGTCCGGAACGAAGCCGGAACTCCATCGGCGTCGAGGACTCCGGTTAGATTGATCTGTTGTTCATCTCGGGCGTTGTGGCATTGAATGCATTTGGCGTCCCACACCGGTTGTACGACCTTCTCATAGGCAAAAGGGCCCGCCCCCCACGGCGGCGGAATCGGCTCGCTGGGTTGCCGTCGAACCGCCTGCGGCATCGGCCGAATCGACGGAGTCGTGGTCGAACGGTTTTCATGGCACCCGATACAACCCCGTCGTTCTCCGGGCTGTAACTGTACGACGCTGCGCATTCGCTGAATTTCGTTGAGATCGGTGTCGAGCGCTTCGAAGTACAACACCTTTCCCGCGGGAACTGTGAAATTGGCCGAACCGTCTTCCTCGACGGGCACGATTCCCAGATCACCCTTGGCCACATAACTGGGCCAGCCGAAGGGTCCCCGTACCTTGTGGGTCGGTGTGGCGTACCAGTCTTCAAACGGTTCATGATCCGCCTGAAACTCGCCGTTGGGAAGCTGAATGAGTCCCGCCCGTACTTCCTCACAAACGCGAATATATCGAACGCTCCCGCGTTTAACGGTCGGCCCCAGTCCCCGGTAAACATCGGCCACGAAGACGCCGGCATTCTTCGGGCGCGATTCGGCCGTTTCGGAACTTGCGGCGAAAACCGGCGGTGTGGGGACCGATTGCAGGAGGGTCGGAGCCATGCTCCCGATCTCGGAATCCAGATAAAGGAGTTCACGATTTCCGTAACGGTCGATCAGATAGATCCCGAACCGGTCGAAGCCCGCGTGACTGCACAGGTAGTAATCACGGCTGACGGGAAACGGATCGCGGAAACATTGCCGATTGAGCCAGGTCATGTGATACTGCGGAGCCACATCGGGCGTGATATTCGAGATTGCCGCGGGATTGGATCGTCCTCGCTCCGGCTCGATCAACGCGATCGGACCGTTCAGGTCGCCGCCGTGCGAGACCAGCGTGCACAAAATCTCGGCGGTCCCGGGGACCTGTCGGCCGTTGGCGTAACAGTTCAGCGTATTGTTGCCGAAAATCAGCTCCGGGTGCGTGCCGTCGGGACGGATTGCCCAAAGGGTATGGCCGAAGTCGGCGCCTTTGTCCAGGTATTCCGACCGCATCCACAGGATCCGACCGTCATTCATAACCGTCGGCGTCCACTCGCTGAGGTTGGCGTGCGACAGCGGCTGGATGTTTTTCCCGTCGCCATCCATGCGAAACAGCACGAACGCCTGGGGTCGCCAGCACAGAAAACGCGCTTTGCATCGTGTGCTGATAAACGCCAGCCCACCATCGGGCAAGGGGCATGGGTAGAAGTCGTGATACGGCCCGTCGGTCAACTGCCGTGACGGACCGCCGCCGACGCTGACGGAACGAAGATGGAAATAATCTTTTTTGGAGGTTCGATGACCAAAATAAACCGTGCGTCCGTCGAACGACGCCATCGGGTCCCTCGCGACCCCATCGCCGGAATCAAACAGCGTTGTCACCTTCGCCTTTTCAGGAACAAGACAACCGTCGATCCGAGGAATATCGAGCGTGCAGATCCCGCCTCCGACATCACCCGCCGGATCGAAAATGTCGCTATAATTATGCGACGGTTCAAAGGGGTGCCGCTTGACGAACAGGATCTTACGCACCTCGGCCAATTGCGGATCCCGCAGAAATAGTCGCCGCTTGGCGAGCCGGACCTGGAAGAGAAGCTGAGATCTCTCCACTGAATACTCCGATAGGTTCCGCATGACGGCCTGTTGTTTTCGGAACTCGGCCAGATCGGCCGCCGCAGAGGATACATCCACTCCTGCCGGCGACATCCGAGCGATCATTGCCTCCATCTGTCGCAGGACCCGGTCCAGCGGGTCCGAGGGATCAACCGTTTGCCAAGAAAAGGTTTCACATTTGAACGCATATCGGAGGAATTGTTCTTCCGATGGTTTTTCGGGCAGCGATGGAAACTGGGTCGCCTCCGCCACGGGCTCCCATTGATTCCCGTCCCGAGAAATCGTAACGGTTACCCGTATGGGCACTCGATCACGGAATTGCCCTTCCCGGTCACGGGAAAACACGACTCGATCCACAAGGACCGTCCTGGGTAGTTCAATCTGAACCCATGCGTTCTCATACGCAGAGATCCAACTGCGGCTGTTGCCGTACAGGCCGTCATTGAGGTGGGCGATCTGGTGAATAGCATATCCCGGCAAGCATGTTGAAGCGGATGCTACCGCACCCGATTTGGCTAACGCCAGATTCTCGTTGCTCTGCGGTCCATACACCTCCAGCTCGTCGACACACGGCTGACCGTGCACAGACCCCCGGATCTCCAGTCGGACAAAGCGGGCCTGGCTTGGAGAAAAGGGGATGATGTTGGCCTGATCGGAAACAAAAGGCCGTTCCCAAATAACAATCCCCCAGGCGAAAAACCATCCGGCGATCAGCGAAGTTATATTCATATCGTTACGCCCGGTAACAGAGGAATCGAAAAGTTCTATCGTTTTTGTACCCAGATAAAGTCAATCCCAACCTGGGGTTCTGCGACGGTGGAAGGGGCTTGTTTCCACACAATCGTCAAAGTGTGATCCCCCGCATCCAGATTCATCGTCGTCAGTGAAAAACTCCGAAGCAAGATTCCATCGGGATAGAACAAGTCGATGGACTCGGCGTCTCCCTCCAACGGCAAAGGTTTTCCATCCAGTTCAAAAGCGACCTTTCCGGACTGCTTCGTCATTGCAAAGGCGACATGAATCTGCTTTTTCCCCGCCTCCGGAACCGGAATCTTGAAACTCGTACGATCGCGTTCTTTCGTTGGAGTCCAGGCCAGCAGTCTTCCTCCTGCCCACATGCGGCCTTCAAGGAAGCCAGTATCTTTACTTTCCGTCAGGATCTCTTCGGCAGCGTAAAATACCGAGTTGGACGCTGCGCCGCGGGCGGCCGGTTGCCAGTCCGGCAGTTCCGGCAACCGCAGATCGTCTGCCGTCAGGGTTTGGTGATCATCCATGATCCCCGGTCGGGCGTAGTGGTAACCGATTCTGGCATATGATAACCCGGGCACTCGTTCATGGCTGAATAACTCCATATAAAAGCGAATCCCGCTCTTGAACGGAATCCCGTCGAGAATGTGCCAGCGGAAGTTGGTTACAAAACCATGGTTTCCCGGCCCGTCATTCCGCGGCTGACCGCAATATGGATATGCGAAAATGTCCGGCGACGACCACGAATAGTTGTAATAGTCCTCCGAACCGGTTCCAAAGATAGATGGCACGCGGTCATCGTCCACGAAAACCTTCTCGTCGCCCTCGCCCCACCAGTTACCCCCCGGCGTTGGTACCGGGCACGGATTCATCAGATACGAAACACTGCCCACATAAACGCCTTTTCCCTGCGCCAATAAAAACGGCAGATCCTGCACCTCGCGGTTGGAGGCCGTCAGGTTGTGGTCTGCCCGCCACCGAGCGCGAAAATACATTGAGCGGTCGGTCCACGCCATCGGCGCGATGAGCACATAACTTTTCACATGGACTGATTGCTGGCCGCGGTTTTGCAGTTCGATGCGGCAGGACTTTTCAAATGGCATCACAAACCGGCAGATCATTTCTCCATCTGGACGAACGGAAAACGGCAGCGACTGGAACGGATTGACCCCCGGCGCGGCGCCGAAGAAATCGCCAACCGGCGACTGAACCTGGGCCCATGGATAGCCATCGAAGGTAATCCATAAAACCGTCTGTCGGAGAGCCAGATCCAGGTCCTTGGCCGACAGTTGTACCTGTAGAAGATTCACGGCCTGTGGACCTTCGCACTCCGCCAGCGTTTTTTTCTCCGACGGGGCTAATTCCAAGTCGACCCATTTTGGTTTCTGGTGAGCAATCAAAACCGCTTTGTCCGGATTGGCCATCGTATCCGTTACTTTGTCGATCGTCTGGCGATAGGTTTCCAGATCTTTCGGGCTGAAACTGACGACGGCTGTTCCCGCTTCGTACAGCCGTACCTGCAGGTGATAAAAATGGATCTCGCGGACATTCCCAGTCCAGGTCACGCGAAGCGATTTGGCGAACGGAATCGGCGCGTAGGACGCATCCCGTTGGTAGATCGTTGTGCGGAAACGGTCCATCTGGAGTTTCTCAGTTTGCTGGAACCGATCGTAGGGCCTGCGGAAAAATTCATCCGCGCTGCCGTCGAAGGTGGGCTCCTTTGCCCCGTCGATTATCACTCGAACATTCCCGGAAATCGCCGCGGTCCACAACCGCACGATGGCCCCCGGTCCGTTGCATTCGGCCAGCAGATACTCGCCGACGCCCTTGGCGTCCGGTTCCCGCAGCGTCTTCTCGAAATTCGGGATCGGCTCTCCTCCGAATCCATCTGCATTGGCGAACCAGTCCGGCCCACCGGGCAGTTGGCTGCGGTGATCATACGAGGAAAACTGAATCGTACGATAGGCCGGATCGGGAAACTGCGACAAGCCCGGCAAATCGATCATCTCCTCAAACAGCGTCCCCGTCGTAACCACCGGCCGTTCGGCGATTGTTACCCCGTGAGTTAAAATGCAGGCCAGAAAAACAAACCCCTTCATCCGACTGATGTGCGTTATCCTGATCATTATTTCCCTCGATCAATGAACCGTTACCAAATTGAAACACTTGGCTTACCCATCAAATGCAATAAGTCGTTTTCACCTATTATAACGGAAATCTCTGTAAAGGGTTATCTTCCGTTGCGAAATATTTTCGTTTTTCGCTCGACCGACCATGGTAGCCCAACGCAATATAATTCTGCCCGTCTCCAGCGAGCTGAAGATGGGGTTATCCGTTGCACTTCAGAGGTATATGTGCCTCATTTGTCATGGATAAAGAAGGCCCCCTGTCACAAACAATGCTCCAATCAACAACCTCTGGATATTTCCCTCGACTTGTAATACAATGCATGTCATGAACATTACATCGAGAAAAATTGGTCGATCCGCCATTTGGTATTCTACCTCGGCGATCCTGGATAGTATTTCTGATGGCGTCTTCACGGTGGATCAGGATTGGAGAATTGTTTCGTTTAATCGGGCCGCTGAGACGATCACCGGGATTCGACGCAAGGAGGCGATCGGAAAACCCTGTTGGGAGGTTTTTCGAGCCAGCATGTGCGAAGGGAATTGTGCCCTTCGTAAAACCCTTGAGACGGGCAAGCCCGTGATCAATCAATCGGCTTTTATCGTCACGGCCGAAGGTCGTCGCATTCCCATCAGTATTTCGACTGCCGTCCTGCGCGACCCCCGGGGACGGGTGATTGGTGGGGCTGAAACCTTTCGGGATCTGAGTTTGGTTGAAGAACTGCGAAAAGAACTGCAGGGACGATATCAGGTCGGCGATCTGGTCAGCCGAAGCGTTTCCATGCGGAAGATCTTTGAAGTTCTTCCCCAGGTGGCTATCAGCGACAGCACGATCCTGATTCAGGGAGAAACCGGGACTGGAAAAGAGCTTTTGGCCCGCGCTATTCACGGTATGAGCAACCGAAAAGGCAAACCGTTTGTAGCAATTAACTGCGGGGCGATCCCGGATACTTTATTGGAATCCGAACTCTTCGGTTACAAAAAAGGGGCTTTCACCGGAGCCGATGAAGAGAAACCCGGACGATTGCAGTCGGCCGAAGGGGGCACGGTTTTCCTGGATGAGATCGGGGAGGTCAGCTCCGCTTTTCAGGTTCGGTTGCTTCGGGTTCTTCAAGACAAGACCTTCGAACCTCTGGGGGGAAACCGGTCACTCAAAGCCAATGTCCGGTTTATCGCTGCCACAAATCGTGACCTTTCAGCCCAAGTCAAAAAAGGGACATTCCGGGAGGATTTGTTTTATCGTGTCAATGTCGTCAGGATGGATCTGCCACCGCTACGGCAGCGCCGAGAGGACATTCCCCTTCTTGTGGATCATTTCATTGGTCGTTTTAATCGGATTCAAGGCAAAGCCATCACAGGAGTTGAGCCCGGAGTCCTGTCATTTCTCATGGCGCATAACTTCCCGGGGAATGTCCGCGAGTTGGAAAACATCATCGAACATGCCTTTGTGCTTTGTCCGGAAGGCCTTATCAGAATCCACCATCTTCCAGAGGAATTTCTGGCACGGGTTCCGTCTACCACTGAAAAAGGCGACATGAAATCCTCTGTACGGGCTGTCGAATCCCAGGTTCTTTTGGAGGCCCTCCGCAGGAATCATTTCAATCGTCTTGCGACGGCGCGGGAACTGAACATGCACAAAAGTACGCTTTTTCGAAAGATCAAGGGACTCGGCCTTTCCTTACCTCCAAAGGATAGGCGAAGACATTAAAGATGACCGCAAGTTGTTATTTTGCGACTTAAAAAAACAACAGGGTCGCAATGCTGCGACTTAGTCAATTCATTCGGCGATGATTATTGTTTTGTAACAGCTTATATGATAAGCGCTTAGCAGTATCCGTTTCGCGGATTTGATTGCGGCACATTTTTTGCTGTTCAAATAAAGCGATCGACGGAGTTTATCAATGAAAATGGCTGTTTCCATCTGGAATGGGCGAATCGCGCCGGTTTTCGATGTGTCCCGCCACCTTGTGGTTGTGGAAATCGTTCGGGGAGTCATCCAGCAAAGGTATGAGGATTCCCTCGACGAGGATCTGAGTCGGAAAATCGAAAAGATCGCCGCCGACAATATCCGACTCTTGGTCTGCGGGGCCATCTCTCAATCCGTCGCCGAGATGCTGGCCATTCGCGACATACGGATCATCCCTTTTGTTTCGGGGGATGTGGATGAAGTCATTCATGCTTGCCTTGAAAACCAATTGGATCATCCGCGGTTTGTCATGCCGGGTTGTTGCAGGCGGGGCCGCCGTCGGTTTCGGGCAAAGCATTGCGGAAATTCGAGATTACAATAATCAAGCATTTATTTGAAAGGAACCAAACATGCCACGAGGAGACGGAACCGGACCGATGGGAATGGGTCCGATGACCGGTCGCGCAGCCGGATTCTGCGCGGGTTTTGGAATGCCGGGATACGCCAATTTCGGCCGAGGTTTTGAAATGGGTTTGGGTAGAGGCCGCGGAATGGGTCGCGGGTGGCGGAACTGGTTTTATGCCACTGGATTGCCGGGCTGGATGCGATTCGGCGGCAATGCAATGCCGTATTCGTATCCCAAACCCGATCCGGAATTGGAAAGAAAAGCGCTGAAAAATCATGCCGAGGCGTTACAAACAGAACTGAATCTGATCCAAAACCGCCTCAGCGAATTAGAAACCGCAGCGACATCGGAAAAACAGTAACCGATAAATTGATCCTGTTGAATCGTGACCGTAACGATTGATTGTGGATCGCGCATGTTAAGGAGAACTCGATATGGAAACCGTAACACGATTGCCACTGATCGGTGAAAAGGCCCCATCTTTCAAGGCGGAAACTACGCAGGGCCCCATCACCTTTCCGGATGATTTTCATGGCAAATGGGTTGTTTTCTTCTCGCATCCGGCGGATTTTACGCCCGTTTGCACAACCGAGTTTATGACCTTTGCCTGTATGCAGCCGGAATTCGAAAAGCTCAATTGCAAACTCTTGGGCCTGTCCATCGACAGTGGTTACAGCCACATCGCCTGGTTGCGAACCATCAAGGAGAAGATCGAGTTTAAAGGAATGAAAGGCGTCGAGGTTACCTTTCCTGTCATCAGCGATCTGACCATGGAAGTGTCCAGGGCATTTGGCATGTTACAGCCGGCGGCCAGTACGACGCAGGCGGTTCGGGCGGTTTTCATCATTGATCCCAATGCGATTGTTCGGGCAATTCTGTATTACCCGCTCAGTAATGGCCGGAATATGGACGAGATCAAACGACTCTTGATGGCCATGCAATACTCTGATACGCATCAGATCGCCACGCCGGCCAACTGGCAGCCCGGTGACGATGTCATCGTTCCCCCGCCCGGATCCTGCGGAACAGCCAAGCAGCGCGTGGAAACGCCCACCGCGGATACAAAAGTCCTCGACTGGTTTATGGTGCTTAAAAAATGTCCAAAATAACGAAAATAGGAATCCTCATCTGCGACCGTTATCGAAGTTGCGGCGGGGGAAAATGTTTCCGGGCGTTGCGCCAGCGGCACGGCGCCTTTCGGATCTATCCGGCGGATGAATCCGTGGAGATTGTCGGCTACTCCAGTTGCGGCGGTTGTCCCGGCGGGAATATCGAATATGTTCCGGCCGAGATGAAGAAAAGCGGGGCGGAAGTCATTCATCTGGCCACGGGGCTTGTTGTCGGGTATCCTCCCTGTCCGAATATTCGGCGATTCAAGGCATTTATTGAAACCATATATGGCTTGCCCGTGATCATCGGGACCCATCCCATTCCACAAAAGTACATGGATGCCCACAAACAACTCCCGTACTGGGATGAGTGCAATATGGCCGAGATCGCGCAACATCTTCTGGAAGAACCGGAAGACATCAAACGAGACTTCAATTAAGTGAGATTGAGACGATGAAAATCGCTTTTACAACATCCGGAAACGATCTTAATGCGCCATTGGACAGTCGTTTTGGCCGGGCTCGGAAATTTCTGATCTATGATCTGGAAACGGATACATTCGAGGTGGTGGATAACCGGCAGAATTTGAACGCCACACAAGGTGCAGGTATCCAGTCAGCGCAGATCATCGCCGGCTCGGGCGCTCAAGCTCTCGTGACCGGTCATTGCGGTCCGAAGGCCTTTCGTGTGCTTTCCGCCGCCGGGATTAAGATCTTCAACATGGACGCAGCAACCGTTGCCGAAGCTCTGGATCGGTATCGCTCCGGGAAACTCACCGAGGCCGGTGCGGCAGATGTCGAGGGTCATTGGGCATGAATCGTGGAAATTCTGAATCCCTGACGGCGATTTCCGTAGACAATCTGCGAAAATCCTTCGGTTCCATTCAGGCGGTGGACGGACTTTCTTTTTCTGTTCCCCATGGCGATCTTTTTGGCTTTTTGGGTCCTAACGGGGCAGGTAAGACCACGACGATTGGGATGTTAACCGGTTTGATACGACCTGATTCCGGTGCGATTCAGGTTAAGGGGATTGACTTTTCGAGCAATCCCACGGCTGCAAAAAGCGTGATCGGCGTGGTTCCCGATGAAAGTAATCTGTATCCTGAATTGACAGGATTTGAAAACCTTTGCTTTTGCGCCGCTCTCTATGGGATAGGGAAAACAGAACGTCAAAAACGCGCCAGAAACCTTTTAAAGACCTTTGACCTTGGTCCGGCGGGAAGCCGAAAATTCGGCGGATATTCCAGGGGCATGAAACGTAAACTAACAATTGCTGCCGCGATAATCCACAATCCGGCTATCTTGTTCCTTGACGAGCCCACCACAGGTATCGATGTGGAAAGCGCCAGACGGATTCGGCAGATGATTGCCGACCTCAACGAGTCCGGAAAAACGATAATGCTAACCACGCATTATATTGAAGAGGCGGAACGCTTATGCAAACATGTCGCTTTTGTCGTGTCCGGGAAGATCGTTCAGATTGACACCGTCGAGAATCTGGTCCAGCCGCTGAAGGATCGGCATGTTGTGCAGATTGCCTATGTGAACGCCCTTGCGAATATGCGAGAAAAACTCACGGCCTCCTTCCCAAGGCTGGAATTCCAATCGATTACATCAACCCTGATCCGCGTGGAGGCATCCGAACCCATTCGCGTGGGTCCGCTGGTCCGTTTTCTGGAAGATCAGGGAGCAGAGGTTGCCGAAGCGCGAAAAATGCGGCCTTCTCTGGAGGATGTTTTCGTTCGAATGACGGGGATCGAAGCCAAAACCATGATCAAAGAAAAGGAAAAAGCCGGAGGTGGCCAATGAAGACATGGATTGCCTTCTGGAACATCCTTATCAAGGATATACGAACCTATTATCTGAAACCGCCCAACATTAGTTGGGGGCTGATCTTCCCGCTGGCATGGACAGGCATGTTCTTTATCAAATCCGGCAAGGGGATGGAAAGTATTCCCACAATCCTTCCGGGTGTTGTGGCTATTTCCGTCCTATTTGGTACCACATCATTATTGTCGGTTACCGTGACTTTCGAAAAGAAAAACCGGTCGTTTGAACGGTTATTGCTCGCCCCGATTCCATTGAACGCTTTGATGCTTGCCAAAACCAGCGGGGCCATCCTATTTGGCTTGGTGAATGCGTTTGTTCCCGTCGTGATTGCCGCTGTTGTGACGGATTTGCCCTCGATTCTGTGGTCTGTGTTCATCCCCGCCGTTATGATGATCTCTGTAGCATCAGCGTTTCTGGGTCTTTTCATCGCGGTTTCGGTGAGCGAGGTCTTTGAGGCCCAAACGTTTTCCAATTTTTTCCGGTTTCCCATGATCTTTCTATGTGGGCTTTTTTTCCCCATCGAAGGACTACCGTTATTTCTTCGTCCGCTTGCTTACATATTGCCATTAACTTACGGCGTTGACCTTCTTCATGGGGCAACGCATACAAATCATTCTTTTTCATTCACCCTTGATTTCACTGTGCTCGGGTTTTTCTGTATCGGCCTGTTCGCAGCCAGTCTTCGAAATATTCAACGCAGGTGGATTTTATGATTCTCGCGATTGCATCCGGTAAGGGCGGGACCGGCAAGACAACGGTGTCGGTGAATTTAGCACGCGCGATTGGCTCTGATATCCAGCTTCTGGACTGCGATGTAGAAGAGCCGAATTGTCACTTGTTTGTCAAGGGGACCGTACAGAGCGAACATGAAATTGGAATTCCGGTGCCGCAGGTGGATGAATCCCTTTGCGATGGTTGTGGCGAGTGCGGCCGGTTCTGCCAATACCACGCCATTGTTTCGTTCGGGGCCAAGCCCCTTTTGTTTCCCGAGATGTGCCATGGCTGCGGTGGATGCGCCAAGGTGTGCCCGAAAAAGGCCATTCACGATGTTCATCATCGTATCGGAACGATTCAGACGCTGACATCGAACAATATTACTCTGATCCGGGGCCAGATCGATGTCGGTGTGGCCATGGCACCGCCGATGATTCGGGAGGTCAAAAAGCGGATACGAAAAGACATCGGGACGATCCTGGATGCGCCGCCGGGGACCTCATGCTCGGTTGTTACAACACTTCGAGGCACAGACTTCGTGATTTTGGTTACCGAGCCGACTCCCTTTGGACTCCACGACCTTCAGATTGCCGTGGATACACTCCGACAATTAACGATACCGTTCGGCGTGGTGGTCAATCGAATGGGAATAGGCGATGACCGGATTCATCAATTCTGTCGAGAACAACGGATTCCGATCTTGGCTGAAATTCCGGATGACCGCCGAATCGCCGAGGAGTATTCCAAAGGAAACCTGATCGTGGAAATCCTGCCAGAATATCGAAAGTTATTTGAATCATTATGGAAAAGGGTCATCGAGATCGTCTAATCGTACGGGAGAGATCATGAAACTGGGTATCATTATTACGCAAATCGATCCGGAAACGGTTTTTAATGTCTTGCGTCTGGCGTTGTACAGTCTGGAACAGGGCGATCAGGTGCGGATTTTCCTTTCGGGTCGAGGCGTTGAAATCGACCGGATCGAGGACCCGAAATTCAATGTCAAGGCGCAGGCACAAAAAGTTTTGGATGCCGGAGGGCATATTCTCGCCTGTGGTTCGTGTCTGAAGCTTCGCGATTCCAAAGGTTCTCAGATTTGTCCTCTATCGACTCTCAAGGATCATTATGAAATTGTTCGCGATTCGGATCGAGTTGTAACCATCTGATCGATCGAATCAGAAATGGAAAAACATGAAGGAACTGGTGATCATTAGTGGTAAAGGCGGAACGGGTAAGACCAGCGTGGCCGCGTCCCTGGCAATGTTGGCGGATCGCCCCGTCATCGCCGATTGCGATGTCGATGCGGCGGATTTGCATCTGGTCCTATCTCCGCAGATCAAGGAACGGCATGATTTTTATGCCGGCCACAAGGCCGTCATCCGTTCGCAGGATTGTATCGGCTGCGGCGCCTGTCTGGCTCATTGTCGATTCGGAGCGGTCCTGCAGGCAGGTGCCGCCGATGGTTTGGCTTCGTCGGGGGTAAAGTCGGATTGCGAAAACTGCGATCATTGTGAACGCTCCTGTTCGATCCGAGATCATGTTCTCATCCGGGAAATGCAGGAAGAAATGGGTCTGGCCGGACCGACCCTCTTTCGGATCGATCCATGGGCTTGTGAAGGTTGCGGTGTATGCGTCCGATTCTGCCCGGTACAAGCCATCGACTTTCCGGAATCCCTCTGCGGTGAATGGATGGTTTCGGATACGCGCTGCGGCCCGATGGTCAATGCCCGTCTGGGGATCGCGGCCGAGAACTCCGGAAAACTGGTCTCTCTGGTGCGCACTCAGGCCCGCCAAATCGCAGAAGAACGGCAACGGCACATCATTATCGTTGACGGGCCTCCGGGGATCGGTTGCCCAGTCATCGCCTCGGTTACAGGTTGCTCTCAGGTATTGATCGTAACCGAACCGACCGTGTCTGGAGAACATGATCTGGAACGGGTTATTTCGCTGACGCAGCACTTCGACATCCCGTCAGCCGTTTGTGTGAACAAATGGGATCTCAATCCGGAGATGACCCAGCGAATCGAAGCAAAAGCAAGCCAATTGGGCGCACAAATCGTTGGTCGTATCCGATATGACAGAGCCATTACCCAGGCCCAGATGCAGGCGCGGGCTGTCGTGGAAACCGACGCCCCGAGCGCCGAGGATATTCGAAACATCTGGGATCAACTAACTCGACAGGAGAGATGAAACAACATGGATTGTATGGATCACCAAAGTTTTTCCCCGACAGCGCAAGATCACGCGAAAAACCCTCGAAACTATGGCCCGTTGGACGAATTCGATGGGCACGCCCGTGTCACCGGCCCTTGCGGAGATACCATGGAATTCTGGCTGGTTGTTAACAATGGTAGAGCGGATGCCGCCACATTTATCACCGATGGATGTGGCCCATCCCTTGCCAGTGGGAGCATGGCCACTTGTCTGGCCAATGGCAAAAGTATTGATGAGATCCTTGCATTACGACAACAGGATATCATCGTTGCCTTGGGAGGATTACCGAAGGAATCCGAGCATTGCGCCCTTCTTGCGGTCAACACCCTACAGGCGACATGTGCCGATTACCAGCGCCATCGAGAACATACCCATGCAGACCCCTCCCATCGTACCGACAATACATGTGGCTCCCGCCGTGATTCGAAATGTACAACCGGACACGACCAGCACGCCCAGGCCAAAGACGAAGGGAGCGATCGCCGTAAACTACGATCTCGACTGGGTCGTATCCGACATAAAGTCGTCGTGTTGTCGGGCAAGGGGGGAGTCGGAAAAAGCACTGTGGCCGTCAATCTTGCGGCGGCTCTGGCGCTGTCCGGCAAACGGGTCGGATTGCTGGATGTGGATATTCACGGCCCCAGCATTCCAACCCTGTTGGGGCTCGAAGGTGAACGAATCCAAGGAGACGAGGATGGGATGCATCCGATAGAAGTCGGCCCGTTGAAAGTCATGTCACTTGGATTCCTGCTGCAAAATCCCGATGACGCTGTGATCTGGCGTGGCCCCATGAAAATGGGCATGATTCAGCAATTCCTCGAGGAGGTTGCCTGGGGAGATCTGGATTTTTTGATCATCGACTCTCCGCCCGGCACCGGAGACGAACCGCTATCCGTCTGCCAGTTGATCGAAAAACTGGATGGTGCGGTCATCGTTACCACGCCCCAGAAAGTGGCGGCGGTTGATGTTCGAAAATCCATCACCTTTTGCCGTCAACTCCATGTGCCGGTCCTGGGAGTGGTGGAGAACATGTGCGGATTTGTATGCCCCAAGTGCGGACATCGAACGCAAATCCTGCCTTCCGGTGCGGGCAATCAAATCGCGAAGGACATGAATGTACCCTATCTGGGTTCGATCCCCATGGATCCGTCGATTGCCGAGGCCTGTGATGGCGGGCGCGTGTTTATTCATCATTATTCTTCGTCGCCGACCGCCGGGATCTTGCGGGACATCATCGGGCCGATCCTGGCTCTGGATCAAACGGATTTACCCAATCCATCCATTGAAACCATCGATACAATAAAGGAGAAATCCATGAGAATCGCAATACCTCTGGCCAACGGAAAACTCGCCATGCATTTTGGGCACTGTGAGCGGTTTGCTCTGATCGACGCGGATCCATCCAGCAAAAAGATCATCAAACGAGAGGATCTTCAGGCCCCCCCACACGAACCGGGACTTTTGCCGGCATGGCTGGGGGAGCGGGGGGCGACGGTAATCATCGCTGGCGGGATGGGTCAGCGGGCGCAAGGATTGTTTGCGCAACGGGGGATTCAGGTTGTGATTGGAGCATCGTCCGATACTCCGGAAAACCTTGTAAACTCCTTTTTGGCCGGGACGCTCCAGACTGGTGCCAATATCTGTGATCACTGATCAAGCTGAAACGGCCGGATGAAAATTCGAATTACCATTCTGGTCGAAAACCAGACGGTTCCGGGTCTGGTCAGTGAACATGGTTTATCCCTCTGGATTGAAGCGGATGACAAATATATCCTGTTCGATACCGGACAAGGACCCGCTCTTGAGCCCAACGCGCGATCCATGGGAATCGACCTGCAAAAAACCGATATCCTGATTTTGAGTCACGGTCATTATGATCATGCAGGAGGCCTTCCATCCGTTCTGAGCGTCGCTCCGAAAGCAAAAGTGTACCTTCATCCCAACGCAATCCAGCCAAAATATTCCCAAAAAGAAAAACAAACCAAATATATCGGCATGCCGGATCTCGCAAAGGAAATAATCAACGACTTGGCAGAAAGAGGAAGGGTCGTTTGGACCCCAGATCCGACGGAGATTATTCCCGGCCTTATCGTTACCGGGCAGATCCCGCGGATGACGGACTTCGAAGATTCGGGCGGAACCTTTTATATCAATTCCTCTTGTCAAACCGTAGATGGGCTGTTGGACGATCAGGCGATTTGTCTTGAGACCCTGCAGGGAACGGTGGTTCTTCTTGGCTGCGCCCATGCCGGGGTGGTCAACACCCTGAAGTATGTTTCAAAAATGGCACAAAAGAACCCCATACACGCCGTCGTCGGCGGAATGCATCTGTTGAATGCACAGGAAACTCGGATCGAGAAAACGATCGAAGCACTCAAGCAATATGAGCTTCAAATCATTTCGCCTTTACATTGTACGGGAAACAACTCATCAGAAAGAATGCAAAAAGTTTTCGCTGACAAATATGTGCCATTGAAAACGGGCGACAAGATAAGCTTTTGATTGAACCAGATGTACAACATCAGATCCCGTAACCATTGAGGGGTATTAGATATTGAAAACAGGTAGGGCTTTGCGCTGACATCGAAGGAGTTTTAGCAATCAAAAATGTTTTGACGAGTGGAGCGGATTTTACATTCTTTTTACAAATGTTGCGCGTGACCTATGGTATGATGCAAGACGACGAGGATTTTAACGGAAGTCCTTTCATCAAGCTGGTTCTTATGGGAAAGGAGAAAAACATGAGATGGGGTTCACAAGTCCGGTTGAAGACGCTTGTTTGTGGTTGGATGATGGTTCTTGCCGTGATCCTGTCTTTCGCCAAAGCGGATGAAAAACAATGGATGATCCTCCACGAAAATATACCGCAAGACAAGAAGAGAATACCCGTGAAATTGGAATTTGCTTCTTCCACGATCCCCTTCTTTCAATCTCAATCCGTATATAAGTCTGAAAGACTTCAGGAAGACAAAGACGGGTATCAACAACAACTCGACCTGGGAACGGGGATTGACGGAAAACAGTATGTCGTCTTTCTGAAAGATGCCAGCGACCTGAATGTCATTCACGAAAATCCGGAACGCTTGTCCATGGTAAAGGCGATTCGGGTCGCAGGCAACCAAGAGATGGAAATAATCCGGGAAGGACTCATGTTTTTGAATCGTGAAGTTGTGATCCCGTTTGATCTGGCGCCGAAAAAAATAGGGATTTCGTCCAAAGAACCAATAAAAGGATCCTTCAGGATTTGCATTTACCACGGCGCATGTCCACAGTATGAGGGGCGTTGTCAGGCGACTCTGAATGGTTCGCTTTCGGGCTCCACCTCCGTCGAAACTGCGATGATATGTGCCTCGATTGTTTGCGGAGATTCATTGGAGCTGAAGAATCGAAATCTGTCTCTGACCGTCAAGCCCTTTTCTGACAGGATGGCTTCGGTTACTTCCGCGGGAAAGATATCGGATATCCTGATGCTGGGTTCGGCAAAATTCGTTGTCGAAAAAATTGCCTTCAATAGTTCCGAACTGGTATTGGCTCTGCTGGATGGGCAATTGGTTCAAGAGCGACTACAAGAGGATGCATATCCCGTAGTTGGTAACTCGTTTCCCGCGTTTACGCGCGTCGATTTGTTCCGACATGAACTTGTAGCATTGGATAATCTTTTGAATCAAGCGGGGGAAGGGGGCTATGTCGTTTTGGTGTTCGGTGACTTCAAGGCCACCCCGCTTCCTTATTATGGTGGACAACCTCCGATGCGGAATCTCTCGTTGGATGAGAGAGTGATTTCGAATATTGTAAAAAAGGACTGCGACAAATCCGTTGTGATTGGATTTATCTGTCAGCAATTTCCCCTGGGATACCTGTACGAGAAATGGCTGGGGCAAGATCCAGAGCTTCATGTGCTTTCGGATTTCAGCAATCCCATGGATATGCAGTTCGTCGGGGTCAGAGCGGAGCCGGGGATGTTCCGTTCCGATGAAAGAGGCGAGACCCTGCGACGAAATCTCAAACTTGAGAACCAGAAAATCATCACGGCGTTGATCGATGGAAATGGAGGGTTGATTTACCTGAATCCGGATGCCGGCAGCGAACTGTCAAAATCTCTTGTGGAGATCAACAGGTTAATGAAAGAGGGTGTTACGGCCGAAAAAAGATAGGCAGGCATCTTTTTGCTTCGTGTTTGAGCAAATACATCCTCTGTTTTTCAAAGAAGATCGTTTTCCGGAAACGAATATTGTTTTTGGTTTTCATATTTCGAATTCTGTTTTAGAATACAAGGAGGAAAATTTGAAACGCTGTGGATGGTTGTGCGAAAAGGACGAATGGCGCAATCGAGATAATTGCACGACAGCCGGAATATGGAACGAACCCTATACCGAATTCTGGATGCAAATTTTAACCGGGCGCGCGAAGCGGCGCGGGGGATGGAGGAGTTCTGTCGATTTGCGCTGAACGACAAGGTCTTGAGCGGGCGGTGCAAACAAATTCGGCATCAATTGTGTATGGCGTATGGGAGAATCGATGCCGGGCGGCTGCTGGCGGCCCGGGACACGGAAGGCGATGTGGGGCGGGGGATGAGCGTGGAAGGACAGCTGGGTCGGACGGATCAGGAGGGGTGTTTTATCGCGGCGGTGCGGCGCTGGGGGGAGGCGATGCGGGTACTGACGGAAGCGGTGCAGGTGGTCCGAAGCGAAGCGACAGGGGAGTTTGAACGGTTACGGTTCGAAGGGTATGCGATCGAAAAGGAAGCGATGCTGGCCTGGATGCCGAAGAACCGATTTGCGCCCGTACGGTTGTATGTTCTGGTGACGGTCGGGAAAGATTCGGATCCGAAAAAGGTTCTCGATCTGATTGAGCGGTGTACGGAAGGAGGGGCGGATTGCATCCAGTTAAGAGTGAAGGGTTTGAACGATGGCGTATTATATAACATATCGAGGGAGTTTGTCTATATATGCCGAACGGCAAAGGTTCTGAGCATTGTCAATGACCGAGTGGATGTTGCGGTGGCATGCGATGCCGACGGGGTACAGCTTGGGCAGGAGGATCTCCCGGTAGCGGTTGTGCGCCAGATCCAGCAAAAACCGATGATCGTTGGCGTAAGCACGCACAATCCTATCGAACTTCATGAGGCAATCAAACAGGGAGCCGATTATGTGGGGCTTGGACCGGCGTTTGCCAGTCCTACCAAACCAGATGTGCCAGTGACCGGACCGGAGTATCTTCGAACGGCCATGGATATGTTAAAGGATGCTGCCGTGGGTCATGTCGCGATCGGAGGGATTACCCGGGGGAATCTGGCGGAGGTTCTGGCTTGCGGTGTTCGGGCAGTGGCGGTGGGGTCGGCGGTGACCGAAGCGACGGATCCGGGGGAGGAATGTCGGCAGTTCAAAAGGGCCTTGGAATTTGGAATTTAAACCACAGAGATTGCCTTGAAAAATCCCGAGGTGTGGCTCTGAAAAGAATGCATAAACAGTAAATATCCACATTTCAATGCAAATAAAGGGGTTTTACCAAGATAAATACCAACCGGATGGTATGTAAACTGTTATCTTTCATATTGTATTTGTAAATCATTATCCTGGAGAGGTTTAAGTTGTTTTCGATTCTTGGGTTGTATGGCCTGCTTTGGGCAAATCGATAAATTTTTCATTTGTAATCTGTTGAAAGCATGTGATTAACGATAAATTCTCCTTGCCGGTTCCAGTTACTCACAAGTTATCCACAAGGGTTTTCGCGTTTAATTGTTGGTAATCACGGCAATCCTTCATTCTTGCGTTTTGCCTAAGGATTGATACAATGAGGCCGGATCGGAGGAAGTCGCAAACACATGAAAGGCGAACTATGAAATCCAGAACACAGACGGAGGTACGGGTCTCTTACTTTTGCAATCGGCATGTCGGAATCCGTGTAATTTTATTTTTGTCTATCCTGTTTCCGGTTTGCGTATATTCCGAAACGGTCGAAACGAATTTGTGGTATAGCACGCCAGCGAAGAACTGGGAAAAAGAGGCCTTACCGCTGGGGAATGGTAGGATTGGGTGCATGGTTTTCGGGGGTGTGGAGCGAGAGCGGATCCAGTTCAACGAGGACAGCTTATGGACCGGCGACGAAAATCCCAGCGGAGTCTATGAGACGATGGGGGCGTATCAGGCGTTCGGTGATTTGTTTATTTCGATGGATATATCGGATGGTTCCCAGGCGTCGTTTGAAAATTATCGAAGAGAGTTGCTTCTTTCGGATGGAATTTTTCGCGTCGAGTTCCGCAAGAATGGGGTGCAACACGAGCGCACGGTCTTTGCCAGTTGGCCGGATCAGGTGATCGTGGTTCGTTGGAGAGCCGATAAGCCGGGTTCTATTTCAGGGACGGTTGAGTTGAAAGGGATGCATAAGGAAACGACTACGACCGAAGGCAATACGCTATCGTTCGGCGGGAAATTGCCCAACGGAATGCAATATCAGGCCAGAGTTGAAGTTCTGGTAAAAGGCGGTGCCCTTGAGGCGCGAGAGGCGACAATTTGTCTGAAGAAATGCGACGAGGTCGTATTGCTGCTGGCGGCTGCAACGGATTATGTGATGGATGCGTCCCGAAAATATCATGGCGAAGATCCGGTTACAAAGGTTCGAGAGCAGATTGAAACAGCGGCGGGAAAGCCATTCGAGGAATTGAAAGAGCGGCATGTCGGGGATCATCGCAAATTATTCGGGCGCGTCCAATTGAATCTCGGCGACACGGCGGCGGATGTTCGGGCCTTGCCGACGGATCAGCGACTGGCAGCGTATGCCAAGGGGGGCGTCGATCCGGAGCTGGAGGCCTTGCTGTTTCAATATGGCCGATATTTGCTGATGGGTTCGTCACGACGGCCGGGATTGCCTGCGAATCTGCAGGGACTGTGGAATGAATCGAATACGCCGCCGTGGTCGTCGGATTATCATGTGAATATCAATGTTCAAATGAACTACTGGCCAGCCGAAGTGACGAATCTGGCAGAGTGTCACCTGCCGTTGTTCGATTTGATATCCAGCCAGCTTGAGCCGTGGAGAAAGGCCACGCAAGCGGAAAAACAGTTTCAGCTCGATGGCAAACCCGTTCGAGGGTGGGCCCTTCGTACTTCACATAACATTACCGGTGGGCTGGGATGGCAGTGGGACAAGACAGCCAACGCGTGGTACTGCCTGCATATGTGGGAACATTACGCATTTACGCAAGACAAGAAGTTTTTGAGGACGGTCGCATATCCAATTCTCAAGGAGATTTGTGAATTTTGGGAAGATCATCTCAAAACACTATCGGATGGGCGGTTGGTCGTGCCGAACGGGTGGTCGCCGGAACATGGGCCGCATGAGGATGGAGTCAGTTATAATCAGCAGATTGTGTTCGATCTGTTTTCGAACTTTGTCGAGGCGGCTGACGCGCTGGGGGTTGACCGTGAATATCGCAACGCGATCGCGGCAATGCGCGACAAGCTGGTGGCCCCGCAGATTGGCAAATGGGGCCAGCTCCAGGAGTGGATGACGGATCGGGATGAGCCAAAGGATGAGCATCGACACACATCGCATTTATTTGCGGCGTATCCGGGGCGGCAGATTTCGGTGACGCGCACGCCAGAACTTGCCAAAGCGGCGGCGGTGTCGCTGGAGGCCCGGGGTACGGCAGGAGATTCGCGACGGAGCTGGACTTGGCCGTGGCGATGCGCATTGTGGGCGCGGCTGGGGAATGCCGAGAAGGCCTACGAGATGGTTCGGGGGTTGTTTGCCTACAATATGCTGCCGAACTTGTACGCGACGCATCCGCCGTTTCAGTTGGACGGCAACTTCGGCTATACGGCCGGCGTTGCCGAGATGCTCCTTCAGAGCCATGCGGGCGAGATTCATCTGCTGCCGGCGCTGCCGAGCGCGTGGAAGATCGGAAGCGTCAAGGGCTTGTGCGCCCGTGGTGGATTTGCCGTCGATATGGATTGGAAAGACGGACGGTTGACGAAGGCGGTCATTCATTCCACGACCGGAACAAATAGCCAGATTCGTTATGGGAATACGGTCGGCACGGTATCGCTGAAACCGGGGCAAAGCGTTACGCTGAACGAGCAACTTGTTTCGCAAATTGCGATAATAGAAGTCAAACCGACGGTTTTTTATGTCAAAGATGGCGAATCACTGCAGCAGATGGCCGAGGTCGTGATCGACAATCCCGGCCCGGTCGCGACAATTTCGCTTGAGACGAAAGTGGGCAATCAATCAGGGGAGGCGATTTCCGAAAAAATTTCTTCGGCGCGAAACTCCGTGTGGATTCGTGTGCCGGAGGGGGTCGAGGGCAAACCCGTTGTCGTTGTTCTCACGGCGGGACATGAGACGATTCGTCGCGAAACAATCTGGCCGAAACAGCGGCATTGGGAAGTCTGTCTGGTTCCGATCACGCATCATGACTTGGGGTATACGGACACAATCGAGCATGTGATGCGGAGTTTCGACGGGTTTTACGACAATATCATACGCTTTTGTGAAGATACATCGGATTGGCCGGACGAGGCGAAGTACCGTTATACGGTAGAGGCCGGATGGTCGCTGCAGCACTATCTCGAAAATCGGCCCAAGGAGACGATTGACAAGCTCGCCCGCTTTGTGGCTGAGGGCCGGATTGAAATCGGCGCCTTGTTCGGTAACCAGATCAGTTGCCTGTCGGGACACGAAGAAGGGATTCGGCTGATGTATCCGTCATTCCGGATGCAGCAACGGCTGGGCGGACAGATACAGTGCGGGTCGATCACCGATGTGCCGGGGTTGAGCTGGTCGCTGCCGACGGTATTAGCGGGGGCGGGCGTGAAGTATTTCTTCGCCGGATGCCCGACTTACTTTGAGTGGGGGAGAAATGACATTCACACCTTCTGGGATGAGAATGCGATCCTCCGTTATGGGCGGCCGGATGCGTTCTGGTGGGAAGGGCCGGATGGCAAAAAAGTTCTGGTGTATTATCAGAGCAGCTACGGTTTTTTCCATGATGTTGTCGGGCCGTCCTCGTACGACGAAGTATATACACGATTGCCGACGATGCTCGAAGGGCTGGACCGGCAGGGGTGTCCCTTTGATACGCTGCGATACATTCACAATGGCGTTGACAACTGCCCGCCGGATATGCAAATCAGCCGGATTGTGCGGGAGTGGAATGCCAAGTGGGCCTATCCGCGATTGGTGGTGGCGACCAATGCGATGTTTTTCGACAAGCTTGAAAAACAATGCAAGGACATCCGAACTTTCCGGGGCGAGCTGCCCGATACCGATTATGTGGTCGGCGCCATTTCGACAGCCCGGGAGACGACGGTCAATCGCACGACACACTCGCGGTTGGCGGCGGCGGAGAAACTGGCGACAGTTGCATCGCTGCTGGGCCGGGAGTATCCGGCCGAGGCGATCCGCAGCGCGTACGACAACATGATACTCTACGACGAGCACACCTGGGGCAAGGCCTATCCGGCGGGGCCGGAACAGGACTGGGCCTGGCACGAGAAAAGCTTATATGCTCTTCGGGCGGCCGGTCTTGCCGATATGACGCTGAATCGTTCGGCCGAAACCATTGCTCAGGAGGTCAAGCGGACCGAAGGCGGAAGGCATATCGTCGTGCTCAACCCGCTGGCGATAGCGCGGACGGATGTCGTGCGGGTGGCCAAGTTTACCGCGCCCAAGGCCTTCGAACTGGTCGATGTATCGACGGGCGCGAAGGTTCCATATCAACTGACATCGCTTGCCGGTCCGCTGACACCATCCGCGTATTCTGCGTATCGCTTTGCACGCGGAAGCTATGAGGTCCATGAAATGACGGATCTGATCTTTGTCGCCGAAGATGTTCCGTCGCTGGGGTGCCGAACCTACCGGATTGTCGAGACCGGCAAGTCGCCGGTTTTTGAAACCCAACTGAAGGCCGAAGGCACGACATTGGAAAATGATTTCTTCCGTGTGGAGATGGATGCGCAGCGAGGCGGGATTAAGAGTGTATTCGATAAAATACTGCAGCGCGAACTGGTCGATGCTGTAGCAGATGCCGCTTTTAATCAGATCATCATCAAGTCAGTGCCGACTGGAAACCTGACCGGTCCAGGCCAGATCCAAGTTCGGCCCGCGGTTAATGGAACGATCGTTGCCGGTATCACATCGACGGCATCGGCGCCGGGATGTCCACAGGTGATTCAGGAGGTGACGCTCTACAACAAGATCAAACGCGTGGATCTGGCCAACCGGGTGTTGAAGGATTCCTCACCGCTGATGGAGGTCTATTTTGCGTTTCCGTTCGCCGTTGACAAGCCGCAGTTCCGCTACGAAGGAACCGACTCTGTTATCGAGCCGCTGAAGGACCAGTTCCCTGGCTCGAATTCAAACTACTATGCCGTCCAGCACTGGGCGGATGTGTCTGACGGCAAGATTGGAGTGATCCTTTCGGCGGCCGAATCGCACCTGATGGAATTCGGGGGATTGTGGCCGTGTTATGTCTCGCAGGCCCATCATGGATTGACGCCGCCGAAATTCGGGCAACCGTTTACGACAGCCGAGCAATTGAGCAAAGGGCATATCTATGCGTTCGTGATGGACAGCAATTTCCGAACGAACTTTCAACCGGTGCAGCAGGGCGATATCCTGTTTCGTTACTCTCTGACCTCGCATAAAGGCGACTGGACGAAGGGAGGTTGCCGCGATTTTGGCTGGTCGTTTGCCAATCCGCTGATCGCCGTGCAGGTTGAAGGCAAAAAAGACGGCCGGATTGAACCGACGGAGGGATTCTGTTCGGTCGAACCGGCGAATGTGTTTCTGATGACCGTCAAGCAAGCCGAAGACGGCCGAGGCCTGATCCTCCGGCTGATCGAAACCGAAGGCAAACCGGCCACGGCCGTCGTCCAACTGCCGCAGGTGCGGATCCGTCAGTGCAGCCGAACCAATCTTGTCGAGCAGCGGGACCGTGAGGTGCCATTTGAACCGCATGCGGTCCGCGCCGAGGTTGGGCCGTTTGGGATCGAAACCCTGCGAATTGAAATCAACCCATGAAAATCACTGACATTCAACATTTTCGCTATACGAAACGGGATCAAAGTGCATGACGATTTCCGATACAAAGCCGGTGGGAATATCGTTGACTCCGGAGCGGTTGAAGTACAGATCGCTGTTTCCGGACAGAGTCATAGGCGTAGGGGAGTAATTGACCACCGATCCGGCAATGGTACCGCCGGCGTTTCCATAAAAGTTAATCCCATTGCCGGCGATGGCGCCGTTGAGGGTTCCAAAGTTTCCTCCGAAGGAAACACTGAAACCAGGCGCCATCAGGAAGGTTCCCCTGGCATCTCGCAACCCGTCAAACTTCGAATCTTCGGGCAGTTCGCTGACACTATGGCTTGAGACATTTCCCTGGAAATCCATTTTGTTGGTTGCGGTGTTGTCGGTCCAACTGCCTTCGGCAATGATCAGGCCCGTGATATCGACATTTCCTCCAAAGGTGACAATATTGGGGGATTCTATATATAGGATTCCCTGAATCGTGATGTTGCTGTTAAAGACGGGGTTGGTGTTGGGAGCGATCTTGGCGTTTACAAGAGGTCCGATCTTTTTAAGGTCGGTTGAAGAAGTGATGGTCATCCCCGTAGCATAATGTTCAAACGAAGTGGCATTGGGATAAGGAAACTGGGTATGGGGGACACCGGTTAGAACATGGTTGGCGATGGCTTCTTCGCCTGTTTCGCCGCCGATGCCGGCCTGACCGCCCTGGAGGGTGACGACCGCACTGGGATTGGTGATCTTGACATCTCCGGCGATCTGGGAATTTCCGATAATCGATAACGCGTTGACATTCGAATCGCTTTCAATATAGACATCCGCTTCCACTGCCAGATTAACGCCTGTGATTTCGATATTTCCGTTGAGATTCAAGGGGCCTTTGGTTGCCACGCCGTAATTGAATACGGAATCCTGCCGCACGCCAAAGGTGAACTGAGCGGATAGATTTCGTTGCAAGGTTCCCGATATCCCGGAAATAACGATCTGAACCCGGCTGCTATCGATGGGATATAAAACGGCGGTAAATCGATCTCCGCCGGCATTGAGGACGATTCCACCCGACTGGAACCCAATCCACAGGTAATCGTTTTCGACGACATCGGCGATTGAATTATTCTGCATATCCACGGCCAGATAATGTCTGAGATACACATACCGATAATCGGGGTTGATATATCCGGCCAGATGAATCCGGCTCATCCAGTGTTTAATAAATTCCAGGCCGCCTTCCGCGGCCATCAGGGCCCGATTGGCCAGAACATGATTGGAAGCCGCTTGAATATTGGCCTGAGATGTCGTAAAAAGACCCAAAGAAAGAGCCGAAAACACCAAGAGAAACACCAGGGATAGAACCAAAGCAATTCCGCGCCGCGAAGCATAAATTCGATGTACCTTGTCCATAGTTTTTCCCTTCACATGAGGTTTTTCCTCACCGTAAACCATACGAAATAATTATCCCATTTCTGCTGTTTTTTTATATCTTTTAATCTTTATATTTTCTTTTCTTGCAAACTGAAACGCGGGATTATTGGTCGAACCCACCGCGAATTGGTAAGCGGTTCCTGAGAGTGAAATAAGAAAGCCCAATGCTTCCGGGTGTAATTTTGAAACATCATCGAAATGGCATCGAAACGAGAAAAATTTTTCCGGTCAGAAACATCAAAACGAGCGGATTAAATGCTCTGTTCAGAATGAATTGGTTGGTTCAAACCCCAGCCGAAGGTGCGAGATTCAATATCGATGCGTTCTACTTCAAGAGTTGAATCAGAGATTCGTGGAGACGGCGGAGGGCATCCGGGGACAGATTACCAAATACCACGGTACCGGCATCCTCAACGGAGGTTTTATCGACTCGGGCATCGAGACGCAGGCAAGCGTCGAACAAGCGATTGATCTTGGGTTGGGTGATTCCGGGTTTGGCCATCGCCAAATTCAGATATTCAATCTCCTGCTGGGCTCGGAGGTAGGCCTTGAGTCGCAGACTCGGTCGGATAGCAATCGAACCATCGGCCTGCTTGTCGTAGATGAAAATGCCAAGTGGATCGGCCTGCTTAAGAGCCGAACCGTCGGTATTGATCGTCTGCCAGGGAACGATGCCGGTCGCGCCGTTTCGCCAGGCCCATAAAACCCAGCCGAGAGTCTGACGATTGGAGGTCGCCGGGTCATTGGAGGTGCCATAGACCCAGATCGTTTCACCGGTTGCCCGCGAACGGTCGGTCACCAGCCGTCCGAAGTGACGCATTGCGTCGGAACTGGTAACCCACAAGTCGGCCTTGCGATCCAGTTGGCCCCGGTCGAATTCGGGACGAGAAATGTCGATTCGATAATCAATCTTGATGGGGCAGAGGTTCCCTTTGGTTTTTCGCGTCATGTCGGCATAAAAAGCCAAAGCACGGAAGTCCCAGTAATCGGCCGGCTCGTCGAGAATCCACGGGGCCTTGCGCGGATCGTGCAGGGAACCCTTGTTGTTGAGGTACAGTTGAAAGCCCGTCTCGGTCCAGCCCTGTTTCTGAGCGACGGCCAGAAAATCGGCCAGTATATTCGAGAATGTTATTTCGTATTCAGGATGTTCGACGAAGGCGGCGTATGCATCCGGACTGCCATTGAAGAACTGTCGGACATGCAGCGGCCAGCTCTCGTGGAAGGGCAGGTAGAAACCCGGAGCCGGGATCGGGCCGCGGTGGCCCTTGGCAAAACACTGGCCGGAAAGGTAGGGACCGAAGGCCGTGATGAAGTCATCCCAGAAACCGTGGTCGGCACCCGGAGCGATGTCATTGAATCGGTTCTGGTTCATCCGTCGGCCGTCAGGCAGGACCATGTCGAGGTTGGTCTTGCGCGAACCGGGAGCGGCGGTATTGTGCGAGTAATAGAGGATGTTGACATGACAGCGGTGGTCATAGGCGATTTGCTGGAGGTTGTAGAAGGTTTTGACGCGATCGGGCAGGCCGTAGGAGTTCATCTCGCATAGAAACGAGGCGCGGCGCGGGATTGCGAAAGGCAGGATCGTCAGTTCGATGGGCAATGAGCGGCCGTCGGAAAGGGTAATCGAACCAGTGATGCGTTCCGAGGTCAGGTCAAAAGGAACGAATACATCCAGACACACTGGGGTATCCTGTTCGGTTGATAGGGTCAGCGATTTGAAGGGTACCAGCGGATCCGGGATCATACGGTCGCCGGATTTGACGAAGAGGGCCTGTGAAAAATCGGCGCGCAGGGGCAGATCGCATTTGATGGTTACGGAACCTTTACCCCTGATCAGCAGCAGGACAGAGACCACCTCGCCGCATGCGGCTTTCAGGCGGATCGTTTGTCCGTCATAAATTTCGTTTCGATTACGATAATCGTCGGGGAGAACGCCAACGGGTTTTCCCACCGAGTCGTATTTATCCAAGGCAGGAATTGCGCACAGATCCGGATATCGGGGCGATTGTGCGGCCGTCGCAGAAAAATCGGCAATCGGAAATTGGCCGGGTTTTGGAATGCGTAAGGTTAAGTTGGCCAGATTGGATTTGCGGCCGAGCCCGTCGATTGTTCGGATTTCGATATTCAAATCCGTCTTGGCGGAAAAGTGGATGTCCCGAAGAGACACGGCTTGCGTTATGCCGGGCTGGACGAATGGTATGTTCCATCGCGGCAGGGGGTTGTCGTTGACGAGAACTTCGTATGCAAACCCGGAGTTGGGCGCTGTGAACAATATCCGAAGATCATTGGGATCGACCGGTTCCGACACGGTCAAGTTCGTCGGCGGCAGAGGCAGCGGAAGGTCGGTTTTTTCGGCAACCGTCACCAATAGACAAGGCTGCTTGGCCGATTGTTCACGAGAAAAGATGGTGGGATTCCGGGAATAGTCGGCGGACCATTCGTGCAGACACAAGCCGTATGCGGCGCCGACGATATTGGCCAGGATCAATGCAGGATCGACGGCCCAGTGGTAGGTGTCGCCTTCCATCCGCGATGGTGATTGGCATAGCAGCGAGAAGCTATTTCCGCCGGCGACGGTCGGAAATCGCGATCCGGGCCAGGCCCAGCCATCGGGATTGAGGCCCGACGAAAGGGCATTGGATTTCTGTTCATCCCATGGCGCTTGAATCGTCGAGATCGTCAGGCCCGCGATGGATTGTTCACCTCGAAAGCAAACCAGTTCGGCACTGGCGACGACTTTACCTTTAAGCGATGACCAGTCGAAATCCATTGCGACCAGATGCTGGTTGCCCTTGATACGAATTCGGCCGGCCGATCCGGCGTTCTCGGTCCATTCGTTATCGACAAGCACGATGGAATTATCTTTGGTGGCGGGGATTTTGAGGGATTCGGCCGAGAGGTAAGTCGTAAGCGTGGTTAGGACAACCAGGTGTAAAATTTTCAATTTTCGATTTTCAATCTTCAATTGGGTATCCTCCCGGAATAAGAGCCGGAAAGGTTTATTTTATTCGTTTGACCAACTCCATGCAGGCGCGGCCATTGTGGTAGGGAGCTTTCCATTCGGAGACCTTTAGGGCATCATCCGGGTGGCTCGCTGCGGCGGAAAAATACCAGTCGCCGTATTTTTTGTCGATGATGTTTTTTTGCGTGAACTCCCAGCAGCGGATCGTCGCGTCGAAGAACCGCGGCTCTTTGGAGATCTGCCAGGCATTGAACATCCCCACCAGAGTCTCGGCCTGCGGCCACCAGTCCTTGGTCCGGTTGGTGATCTTGTCGGGGTCGGCCTCGTACACGAGGCCGCCGTCGGTGTCGAGCCCGCGTTTGAGGACCGCGTCGGCGATCTTGACGGCAACGGCGCGGGTCTTGTCGATCTGCCTGGCGTCGCCGAGGGCGTCGGCGGCATTGCACAGGAGCCATGCGGCCTCAATGTCGTGGCCGAAGGAAATCGTGTCGTTGATATTCGTCCAGTCGCGTTCGAAGAATAGTCGGCAGTATCCTTTATCGGTGTCAAGGATGTGATCGTAGAAGATGTCCATCAGTTCCTGCAGGGCGGCCTTGGCCCTCGGTTCGGGGTAGGCACGGTAGAAAGTGGTAAAGGCCTCCAGCAGGTGCAGATGGGTGTTCATCGTCTTGACGCCGTTGTCGATGCCATAGGCCATCGTGGATTTGGGCAGCGGTTTCCAGTCGCGGGTGAAGGATTCGAAGTAGCCGCCGTCTTTGGGGTCGTGGGCCTTGGCCTGGATGAGGTCAAAGAGTTTGACGGCCTGTTCGAGGGCGGGTTTGGATTTGGCGGCGGTGGAGTATTCGGACAGCGAATAGACGACAAAGGACATGCCGTAGAGTTCGAATTTGTCATCGACGGGCGAACCCTTGGCGTCGAGCATCCAGTAGTAGCCGCCGGTTTGCTTGTCGAGGAAATGGGCGATCAGGTAGTCGTAGGCGCGGGTGGCGGTCGTGAGGTATTCGGCGTTACGGGTCTGGTTATACGCGGCGGAGAAGGTCCACAGGATGCGGCTGTTGAGGACCAGCCCCTTGGGTGCGTCGGCGATGGGCTTGCCGGCGTTGGTCACGCGGCCGTAAAAGCCGCCGGCCGGATCGACGCAGTTTTTGAGCCAGAAGGGCAAAATACCGTCGAAGACCTCTTTGCGGGCCGAGTCGCGCAGGACGGCGAGTTGGCCTTCTATGGATGTAGTTTCGACGGCTAACACTGCCGGGACCATCAACAGGCCGATCAAGAAGGGAATGTATTGTTTCATAGACACAACCTTTCAAACCGTTTGAAGCATAATCCAATTGTAACATAGGATAACACAATCGAATAGACCGGACAATCGATCCATTTATTTCATCTGAACCTTGCAGGCGATGTCGGAAGAAAACGGAGGGATCTGAATTTCCTGTGGGATGTTGACCTCCATCTGTTGAATAACCTTGCCGGACCTCGTATCCCACCATTCGACAGAATAAGTTCCCGCAGGCAGATTGTGAATGGATAACCGGGCACCGGCGACTATCCTGGGTGGTTGTTTCTCGATGATTCGGCTGGACCAGTTGGCGGTGTGGTCGAAGATCCAAAGATAGGCGGCCTTGTCCGATTGGTAGCCGAGGGCGTCGAGATTTACACCCGAAATTACCGCTTTGTCGGATTGCATCCCTGCAAATGATACGCCTCGCATGTATTCGGCAAGCGGGCGATAGTGCGGATAGACCTTCTGGCGGTCGAGTTGATCCCACCACCAGAACAGATCTGTTCCCGAGCCACCGGCGAATGCGGCTGCCCACAGCGAGGTTTCGAAATGAATACAGTCCGGGTCCTGGTTCAGATAAGGACTGAGACCCCATTTGTCGTCGGCCAGGCCGAACTCGCCAAGGGTTGCGGGTTTGGCGGGGGCATATTGGCGGAGCCAGTTGCTTTTTTCAATTAGAACAGTGAACTGATCGCGGAATTTATCCTTGTCGGACGGCCGCATGTAATGATGGATTTGCGCGATATCCAAGGCCGGCAGTTGGCAGTCACGGGAGGACGGACTCCAGGTACTCGTGGTTCGCAGGTGGCGATACGGATCGACCTTGTCGAGATAGTTGGCCAGTTCGGAGTAGAAGCGGTCGGTCGGCAGGCCAGGGTCGATCTCGTTGAAGTACTCCCATGCCGCGACATGCGAAGAGTAGCCCCAGCGGGCGACGGCGTAGCGGAGCAGGTTCTGAGCGTCCCTGACGGCCGTGCGATAGGCGTCGCTGTCGGCGGTTTTAAGATCGTCCATGTACAGATCGCGCGTGATCAAGCAAAGCATCAGGTAGATGCCGTGCTGTTCGGCCGACCGAACCACTTGATCGAGCATGAAGCAGTCGATCTGGTTATACACGCCTCGTGCCGGCCGGTTGACATCGGCCTCCCAGAGCAGCTCCGGCCCGCCAGCGGCCTCGGTGAGCGACAGGCCGTCGAGCCAGACGGTGGCGGAATTCTGTACCGTCAGCGTGATTCGGCCGAGTGAGCGTTCACCGTCATCGGTGGTGAAACGGTGATCGAGCATTACCCAGCCCTCCGCGGGGTCGAGGGCGAGGGATTTGTCCTGACGGCCGAAGCGGATCTGGACGGTCGCGGGTTTGTCGCTGCGGAGTCGGGCGATGAGCGTGTAGGCGGTGCTGGGGCGCAGCGCAACGGGATGCGAGGGATCAACCGTCAGGGCTGGTTTGGCAGAGCCACCGATGCGGACACATTTGCGGCCGGAGGTGTCGTCGGGCAATGGTACGAACTGATTCGGCTGCCGTGCCCATGAACGATCGAAAGCGCTCTTGCGGGCCTCGATCGCTATCGCCCAATCCTCACAGCACGCCCAGACGCGGGCGAAGTTGGCCCCATTCTCGGCCATGGCCTTGAAAATCGCATCGGCTTTGGTGAGGTTGACATACTGGCTTTCGCCGATGAACGCGACATTCTGGCCGATCGGGAAGAAAAAATCGCCGTTAGTGAACTGAAAGAACCGCGGATCGGTCTTGTGGATACCGACAAAGCCGGGATCAGCGGAGGGCGTGATTTCGAATTCGATGGTATTGGAGACAACACAACCGGCCAGATTGTTCCATTGTGCTATGGCTTGGTATCGTCCGGGTCTTGCCGCCGCATAACGCGCTTTCCAGGAGCCGTTGTTGAGCGGACAGAAAACACTGGCGCCTTTGTTGTCCCCAATCGGGATCCGCTCGAAGTCCTGATACCAGAAGGCCGGAACGGATACCGATTGGCCTTCAGGACCTTTGATCAGAAGGACGATATCCGATTGTTGGGGATCAAATGGATTTTTAAAGGTATTCTCAATCGCGATGGTAAAATCCATCTTTGCGTATTGACCAACCTGGTCGGACGACGCCTTCAACACGATTTCGGATTGGACGGTCGCAGTTGGAATAACCGCAGAGAAACTTATCAAGATCACCGCTACGCATTTCATTGCTTTCTCCGGATGGTGATTGGGATTCATCCAACACGATACCATGCACAGGCCGTTTGATCAATCGGGTTGACATGACCAAGTCGGCGATTGATTTTTGTCCGTCGAGCCGGTATCGTAACGAGATTATGTTTCCGATGAACGATCCGTTCAGAGCAGGAGAAAGTTATGCAAATCAGGGTACTGTTTGTAGTTTGGATCATGATCGGAGTGTTCGGATTTGGCACCCTACACGCTGTACGAATTTCCGGTGAAAGGAAAGTTTGGCAAACCGTTACGATTACATTCGACGGCCCGAAAACCTCCGAATCTGCCGACCCCAATCCGTTCCTCGATTATCGTCTCGATGTCGCCTTCCGCAAGGATGGCAAGACCTTGACCGTGTGCGGTTACTATGCTGCGGACGGTAATGCGGCCGAATCCAGCGCTGTCGATGGCAACCGATGGCGAGTCCATTTTGTGCCTGACCAAGCGGGTCTGTGGGAATATGTCGCATCTTTTCGCGCGGGCAAGCAAATTGCGATAGCAGACGATCCCAAAACCGGGGAACCTGCTGCCTTTGATGGCGAGAAAGGAACATTCACCGTTGCGCCCGTTGATCGGAATGCCCCCGGGTTTTTATCGAAGGGATTTCTGTTCGATAGTGGAAAAGGTTATCTGCAATTTTCAGGCACGAAGGGATATTTCCTCAAAGGCGGCGCCGACAGCCCGGAAAATCTGCTGGCGTATGCCGACTTTGACGCGACCTACGATATCGAAGGACTCAACCGCGAAGGCGAGGCCAAGGGCAAGGAATTTATCCACCACTATCGGCCGCATGAACAGGACTGGAAGCGGGACGATCCAACCTGGAAGGACGGCAAGGGAAAGGGGCTGATCGGCGCATTCAATTACCTTGCGGCTCAGGGGATGAACAGCGTGTACTTCATCACCTACAATCTCGACGGCGGCGATGGCAAGGATGTCTGGCCCTGGACCGATCCGAAGGAGCGGTTCCGTTTCGATTGTAGTAAACTCGATCAGTGGAATATCGTCTTCGATCATGCCGATCGACTTGGTATTTTACTCCACAACATTGGCCAGGAACAGGAAAACGATCAGGGTCTCGACGGCGGCGAACTGGGGCCGCAACGAAAACTGTACTACCGCGAGTTGGTCGCACGATTCGCCCATCACCGCGGCTGGTTGTGGAACCTTGGAGAGGAGAACACCAACACCGACGCACAACGCAAGGCCTTCGCCAAATATATTCACGACCTGGACCCCTACGATCATCCTGTTGTTGTCCATACCTTCCCCGGCCAGTACGAGCAAGTCTATCGTCCGTTGTTGGGATATGAATGGCTGCAAGGGGTATCCTTACAGACGATGGATACGCACGAACAGACTCTCAAGTGGGTGATGGAATCGACCAGAGCGGGACGACGCTGGCTGGTCTTTCTCGATGAAGTCGCCCAGGCCGATGTCGGCGTAAAACCCGACGCCGACGATCCCGGCCATAATGAGATACGATCCCGGCATCTGTGGGGAAATCTGATGGGCGGCGGGGCGGGGGTGGAATGGTATTTTGGGTATAAATATCCCAACAATGACCTTAACTGTGAAGACTGGCGCAGCCGACGGGAGATGTGGCGACAGACCAGGATCGCTCTGGATTTCTTCCACCGCTATCTACCGTTTTGGGAGATGGCTGCCGCCGACGAACGGGTCGAGGCGGGGCAATTTTGCTTTGCGAATGAGGGTTCGGTTTTCGCGGTCTATCTGCCCAAAGGGGGTGTCGCAAAGCTTGACCTCGGCGAGAATGTTGGGGAATATCAGGTTCGCTGGTTCAATCCCCGGCAGGGGGGGGAGCTTGTGCCCGGCTCAATCGAGGTTCTCCGTGGCCCCGGCAAACAGACGCTTGGCCGGCCTCCCGTCGATCCGGAAAAAGATTGGATGGTGCTGGTCTATCGCTGAAAAAGGGGTATAATACATGCGACCGAACATCGAACTTTAATGAGGATCGAACCATGCGAAACACAACCATAACGCGTCGTCAATTCATCGGGTCCTCAGCCGTCCTGACCGGAGGCGTGATTTTGTCGGGATTGCCGATCTTTGCGGCTGAACAATCGACCAAACGAACCGCCACCGATCAGGTCCCGCTGGGCAAATCCGGGGTCAAGCTCAGCCGTCTGGGTATCGGGGTTGGTTCCAACAGCGGCAATGTCCAGCGCGCCCTCGGCGACGAGGGTTTCAACAAACTTATCCGATATGCGTATGAACGCGGCATTACTTATATCGATACGGCGGACAGTTACAAGACGCATGCGTATGTCCAGCGGGCCATCAAAGGGTTGCCCCGAGACAGATTTTTCATCCAGACGAAAATGGGCGGCGTTCCCGAGAATCCGCTGGCCGAACTGGATCGCTTTTGCAAGGAACTCGGCGTCGATTATATCGACAGTGTCCTGATCCACTGCATGGTCAGTCCCAACTGGGATCAGAGCCACAGGCGAGTTATGGATGCCCTTGAAGAAGCCAAACAAAAGAAGATCATCCGGGTTCATGGATTGTCGTGTCATAGCTTGCCGGCGCTGAAGCGGTCGGTTGAGCTGGATTGGGTGGATGTTCACCTGGTCCGCGTTAATCCGCAGGGGGCCCATATGGATACCCCCGTGGAACGGTGGGACGCCAAGAGCGACGCTTCCCATGTCCCAGCGGTCATGGAACAACTCAAGCTCATGCATGAGAAAAAGCACGGCGTGATCGGCATGAAGCTGATCGGAAACGGTGACTTCACCAATCCCGAAGATCGCGAAAAGGCCGCGCGATTTGCCATGCACTGCGGGTATCTTGATGCGGTGGTGATTGGCATGAAGAGCGCCGCCGAGGTGGATGAGGCCATCGATCGACTCAATCGTGCCCTGGCCGAAGCGCCGAAACCTCAGGGCTGATGGTTTTCAAATGTGCGGGATTTGATGATGTACCGTGCGCCCTTTTCTTTCACAGGGCCGTATTCGATATCCAACTTCTTGTAGGGAGTTCCCTTGTTTACGATTCGCGACGCTGATGTATCAGATGTGCCCGAGATTCTTTCGATGATTCGGGAACTGGCCGAGTATGAGCATCTGACGCACGAAGTCTGTGCCACGCGGGAATCGCTGGCGGAACACATATTTGGCCCCAGGCGCGTGGCCGAGGCCATGCTGGCCGAAGTGGACCGTCGGGTGGCTGGATACGCGATCTATTTCAATACTTTTTCCACCTTTGTGGGTCGTCCGGGTTTGTTCGTAGAAGATATATTTGTTCGTCCCGAATTTCGCCGCCGGGGAATCGCAAGAGAATTTTTCCGCCGTCTGGCACGCAAAGCCCTCGATCAAGAGTGCGGAAGGATGGAGTTCAGCGTTCTGGACTGGAATAAGCCCGCTCTGGATTTTTATCAATCGATTGGCGCCATCGCTCTGTCTGATTGGACCATCCATCGTTTTGTCGGCGAATCTCTCCGGCGATTGGCCGAATGAACCGGATTATGCCGGGGTTTCCCCGGATTGCGGATTGGTCAGGAATGTCCACACCTCATTGGAAGCGAACTGTTCGACCGGCAGAAGATAGGCCTCGGGTTCGATTTTTTGTTCGGCGGTGAAGGGTTTGGGTTTTGGCCAGACAAACAAGGTATCCACCAGCAATTTTCGGGGTTCCAAGAGAAATGACTCAATCCGGATCTCGATCGACCGCGGTTCTTCGGCGCCCACCGCATGGGGCGGAATCAGCAACCGCAAGCCGCCGCCGGCCACGGGGCGGTTGCCCAGGCATCGGAAATCCTGCCCCGACTGATTGAGTCGGCTTTCCCACAGATATTGAAACGCGTGGGCCTGAGAACTGTACAAATGATGGATTCTCGCCGTGGCCTGAACGACCAACAAATGTTCGATCGGAAATATTCGGCGATAGGCCGTCAATACGGCCAGGCCATCCCGTCCGAACAGGTCCACATCGTAGGAGGGATTGTTGGCCAGAATCTGGATTCCCGTCAATTGTGGTCCGGGCGTTTCGAACTTGACCTGCAGGTTCGAGGGCTCGTTCCGGATTAGGACGAAGGACCCGGGCCGGGTGTTGGTCTGTCCAAATTCCAATCCCTGTTCCAACATGGCTTTTTGCAACTCGACGGTGCGCGACGATTCGGTTGTCCACGGAGAGGCAATCACCAGCCCAAGCTGGAAATGAACGCTTGTTCGCGATTCTCGATTGATTGGTTCCATTGGATTTCCTTTCCGTCGCTATTGTATCCGATCCTCGGAAAAATGCCAGCTTTCCCTGGCTTTCTCGTTTGGCAAAGGAGGCATCCGTTATCGGACGCTATTTGTGGGTTTATTGTATCGGCATTTAAGCTCAAATCACCCGGATGGGAATTTGTAGGGACTATCTAATTTGTAGGGGAGATGGGATTCCAATCCCCCGCTCCAGGGTCCGAAAATATCGCCTTGAATTTGGAAATTTCGATTTGGGAATTCTGAATCAATTCAGCAAGATTTCACAAAACTTGCATAGAGTTGTATCCGAAAGGGACGGTGTGTGTCAGATTGTGTTTCCATACGAGGAGTTGTTATGCAGTCGTATGAATTTGTGGCATGGGATACATTTGGGAATCGCCATGCCGGCGTCCAACAGGCCGGCAGCGAGGACGATGTGATTGCGTCGTTGCGGGAACAGAATCTAACGCCAGTGTCGATTCGAACCATGGTCGGCTCTCCAGCGCCGAAACAGCAGACCATTCGATACAAGAGGGTAAAATCGCAGGATTTGGCGACTTTCTGCTGGCAGTTGAGCACCATGCTCGACGGTGGGTTGGGTATCACTACCGCCATTGAGACCGTCGCAACGGAAATGGAGAACCGCTATTTTGAGGCCTGCCTTCGACACATTTCGGCGATGCTGGAGTCCGGTACCCCGATGAGCGAGTGCGTCAAGGAATACCCGAAGGTTTTCAACACTCTGGCCTGCGCGATGATCCAGGCCGGCGAGCGCGGAGGTTCGCTGTCTCAGTCGCTGCAGCGGCTGGCCGTCTATTACGAAAACCGGGACAAACTGGGTCGGAAGGTCAAAGGAGCGATGGCCTATCCGATCTTTGTGGTCGTGTTTGTCGTGTTAATTGTCATTGCGTTGATGACCTTCATCATCCCTCGGTTTCAGACCATGTTCGATATGATGCACGGAAAGCTTCCCGGTTTTACGAAGGGATTCATGGCGGTCTATCACGGTATTGCATCGAATGCCCTGTACATCGTGGCCGGACTGGCGGCCGTGGTGATTCTGACGATCTTGTATGGCAAAACCAAATCCGGTCATAGACGACTCGGACGGATCATGTTGGCGATCCCGCTGTTTGGGAAAATTAAATTACAGGCCTTTGTGGCCGTCTTTTGCAAAACGCTAGCTACCCTGATCGCCTCGGGGGTATCCGTGCTTGATGCCTTCGATATCCTCCTGAACATGACCACAAACGAGGTATTGCGCGATGGGATTCAAAAGACGCGGGAGCGGTTAACCGAGGGGTCCAGCATCTCGGCCAGCATGGCGGCCAGCCGATTCTTTCCTGATGTGGCCGTCAAAATGACCCAGATTGGCGAACAGAGCGGTTCGTTGTCCGGCGTTCTGGATAAAACCAGCGAATACTACGAGCGAAAAGTCGATGCGTTGATCTCCGCTTTGCTGGGCCTGATGGAACCGATCCTGATCATCAGCGTCGGTTCAATCGTTTTGGTGGTGATTCTGGCGATGTATCTGCCGATTTTCTCGATGTCGGCGAATGGATAGATAGGACAAAACCAATGTACGAAAACCGTTCGGTCGTTCTTGGATTTTGTACCGGGGTGGTACAGCCGGCCGAATCGGAGTTCGTCGAGTATCTCAATTAGGAGATTGTACCATGACGCGTAAGGGCTTCACACTGATTGAACTGATGGTCGTCATCTTGATCGTCGGCATCCTGGCGGCGGCGTCGATTCCGTTGATGCGCGGCCGAGTGGATTCCGCCAAGTGGTCCGAGGCCAATGCCACGGCCGGCACCATTCGGTCCGCCGTGCGGGTGTACTTCGCCGAGACCGGAAATGCGGCAGCCGTGATCGGGGCGCTGGACGATGCGGATATTCAGGCCGCTCTGGGCTTCAGCGACGCCGACCTGACGGGTACCTATTTTGTCCCGGGCGATTATGAAATCACCGCGGTCGATGCCACCGGCAAAGCGACCATCGTTGTGACCGGGTCACAGGCCGACGCCCCGACCGGTTCGATGACGCTCAATCCCGATGGCTCTTGGGTCAAGAACTGATCGGTTCCGAGTCTGTGCGGCCGGCATAACGAGAATTTTGTTATCCGGCCCGGGTAGGGATGGATCGGCATGAAACGACGGATTCGATTTTGGGCCAGGGGCGTTACCCTGCTGGAAGTGGCGGTCGCGATCGCCATTCTGGCAGTCGCTTCAATCGGCGCCATCAATTATCAGTATCTGGCGACGCGCCAGTCGCTGGTCGCTCGCTCCGAATTGACGGCCACCGGCGTGGCTCAGCTTCTGTTGGAAGACTGGAAAAGCTGCGGTGGAGACGAAACCTACAATCCGGAAACGCTTGGGGTGGGATTTGTCGCCATACCCGCCGATGACGCGTATCGGATCAAGGTGGACAACCTTCCGATGACCGTGTTCCTCGACTGGAAGGATGTCGAGCAGGATCTCGAGGGCGGTGTGACCCTGCGGGAAATCAGCGTGGAATTCCGATGGCGGTTGGACCGGACCGACGGTTCGATTCGAGAGAACGATCCGCGGTATGTCATGACGACACTGGTTCGTCGAGATCAGTCCTCAGGATAAGCGGTACCAGGAAATACGATCATGGTGGCCAACCAAAGATCCAATCGAGGCGTTACGCTGGTCGAAGTCGTGGTGACGATGGCCGTGGCGGCGATCCCGCTGTTGGCTGTCGGGACGCTGCTGGTCGGCGCCCAGAACAGTTGGGAGCAGACCTACGCCGGCGTCCACAAACCCATCCGGGAAGATGCGTCGATCCTGACGACCGCCTTTGCGACGGTTGGACGAAAATCCAACCGGTCCCTGTATTTTGTCTATCGGATCAACAATGGCGCCTATTCTGTGGCCGCTGTTCCCGTTGGCGGAACCCTGGCCGAGGGACAGGCCGTCGAATTTCGCTACTGGGCCGATGGTTTTGACGAGGCAACCGTTAGTTTGAAGACTCTGGAAACCTCAAATACCGGAACCCATTATGCCCTTTTCTATCTGGATGGGACGACCCTGAAGGTCGATTACGGACAGGTAATCGGCGGAGTCGGGGCGGTATCCGGGGGGCAGCGCAATCTGGCGGGGGTATCGTCGACCGTGATCCTGGCCGAGAATGTCGATATCCAGACCAACGATAAGATTTTCAACCATACCGTGATCAGCGGGGCCGGACAGGGATGCGTTCGGCTGAATGCGACCTTGAAAGACGCCGACGGAGATTCCGTCGAGATCAAAACGGCCGTCTTGTGCCGTGCGATCTGGCCGCGATAAACGCAAACGGAAGATGAACAAAACCCAACGACAATCCGTTCGAGTACGATCGGGATCGATTCTGTGCATGGCCGCGCTGGCGATTCTGTTGCTGGCGATTGTCGGAATCGGCCTGTTGACGGTTTCCGACGGTCTTCGACTTCGAACCGCCGTGATTAAAAACGAAGCCGCCGCGATGGCCGCTGCCGAAGCCGGGTATGAGAAGGCCGTTTTCTGGATGAGTCGGCAGCCGGACATGATCAGCGCCCTCAACGACGCCCAGGCAAAAGGTTCCCTTAGTTTTGAGGGGGCTTCCTGCGATTATTCCATCCAGATGTCGGCGTTTCTTGGCGCCAGCCCCGTCTATGAAGTCAAGTCGATCGGCCGCAGCGGACGATTTGAACGGACCGTAGCGGTGCAGCTTGTTCAGGCCATCGGCGGATGGTCCATGGGCATGTGTCGCGTTTCGACCGGAGGAACCTCGACGGCGGAGGTCAACTTCGTCAACGGCGAAACCATCGAAATGCCGATCCACATCAACAGTTATGGCGATCCGAAGGACAAGACGCGCGACATCTTTATTACCGGCGATCCGAGATTTCTGCGTCCGGTCTCCATGGGCGAAAGCCGGTACTCTTCCGGAGGGCTGGACAAGTACAGTTCGGTGATGAGCGTATTCGATAACGGAATCTACTTCAATCAACCGCCCAGTCGAATCAATGACGCCGATACGGTTTCGAAAAAGATCGCGCGATTCCGCGACAGTACGGCCGCCGCCTATGTCTATACGCCCAACGGACCCAAAACCGTCTTAAATCCGCAGAATGCCGTCCAACTGGAGTTCTATGTGGATGCAAAAGGGGTCGGCAAGATCCGAGTAACGAACAATTGTTCCGTCCGAGGGTTTCGACAAGACAGCGACAGTCGAACCTTCGATTTCAGAAATACGCCCGCCAATCCGAGTCAGTTCGATCGGTACTATATCTACGGTTACCATGTTCGCTCCAATACTGCACTCGGCAATGGGGACATTCAGACGGTCAAGATCGAAGATACTTATGTCCAGCAGTCCTTCGGCGGCGTCAAAAGCCAACCGGGCGGGCAGATCTATGTCAACGGCAATGTCATCATTGGCAGCGGAGATACCTCGCTGGTTAATGCAAACATGGTCAAAGGTCGAATCACGGTTGTGGCCACGGGGAACATCTGGATCACGAACTCCATTCAGGTGGACGGGGAACGCGCCAAGGATGGAAAACCTGCCGACACCAATCCCAATGCCCTGGGATTGATCGCGCAGGGGGTTGTCAAGGTTGTCGATCCGGGGATGAGCGATTATTCCTATGTGGATGATGAACCCGTCAAGAATGCCAAACATGATTATGTGCCGATCGGCATAAAAGATACCACACCCGGGGCGAAAGACTACCAGCGTCATCTTCCGGATCCCGTGGTGGTGGAAGCGGGTATCACTGTCGGCGGAGGCGGATGGGGGGCGGAAAATGTGTATCGAAATGGATACGGGGGACGCAAGGAAACTTCCGGAGTCCAAGATGACCTAGTCCTCCGCGGTACGCTGTCGGAAGTCTGCCGCGGAGTGGTGGGAGTGACCGGGACCGACGGGTTTCTCAAACAATATTATCTTGATGAACGGCTGTTGACAGGCATTCTGCCCGGAGATATCTGGCTGCGGGGCAAATTTGTTCCTTTGCCGGCCGGATGGAGCGATTACCGGGTAGCCGTCAAGCCGTGAGGGTGAATACCAACGAAAGCGATGGATATCCGATGGGATTGAATGTCAAAGAATTGGTTGGAATCGGGCGAGTTGATGTGGTGGGGCTGGATATCGGCCGCTCATCCGTCAAAATGGTCCAGTTGGACCGACAGAGCGATCAGTTCTGTGTTGTAACCGCCGCCATGCAGGAAATCGAGCGGTCCGCAGACCCCGCCGAACATCAGGATAAAACCGCCGCCGCGATCCGTCGCTGTTTCGCTCAGTCGGGACGGGCCACTCGTAATGTCGTTTGCGGGGTCGGAGGACCGGATGTGATGGTTCGCGGTTTTGCGTTTCCCAACCTTCCCACTGAGGCGATCGAGCAGGCGGTTATGCTTGAAGCTCAGCAAGTCTGCCCCCTGGATATCCAATCCAGCGTGGTTGATTATCAGTTGCTGGATTCGCCCGCCGCTAAGGCCGAATCCAATCGCGGGATCCTGGTCGTGGCGACCAACGAAGCCGTGCAATACAAAAAACGGCTCAGCCAGATGGCCTCGGTCAATGCCGTTCGGATGGATGTCGAGGGTTTGGCCCTGATCAACTGTCTTCAGGCCTGTGACGGATTAACCGGCGATGGCAGCGTCGCGGCCATTCAGGTCGGGTGTTCGGCCACCACCGTCGTCATCGCGGATACCGGGGGTTCGGCCTTCGTGAGGGATCTATCCTCCGGGGGTGATGCGATTCTGGATCGAATTGCGCAGGCCCATGGACTGACTCGGGAGACCGTGGACAACATCCTGAGAAAACGATATACCTCCAGTGAATTGCAGGATAAAGTCATCCGCGCTTTGCCCGACGCCGCCGAAGGGCTGATTTCCGATCTCATCGAAACTCTCCGGTATTTTGCCATACAGCCCGAAGCGTTGCCTGTACGAAAAATCTTCCTGTGCGGGGGATTTGCTCTGGTTCGGGAATTTGCTTACCTGTTGAATACGCGTCTGCCCGAACGGGTGACCTTGCTCAATCCGTTCGCCAAAATGCGGTGTCTTATGGACGAACGACGGCGGGAATTTCTGATGGATATCGGCCCAATGATGGCGATTGCGACGGGCCTTGCGATGAGGACGATCTGACGATGTTTACCATCGACTTACTGAAGGGAACGGGAATTCCCATCAAAAACAGCCCCGGCACGGTGGCCCTGAAGGTTCTGCCGTTTGTCTTACCGCTGGTGGCGGCGGTGTATCTGTTCGGGAGCTATGAGTTCAACCGGACGGTGCTTGCGACGGAAATCTCCAGCATCGACAAAATGCGCGATAAACTGGCCGAATACTCCGCGGATATTCAGCAGGCCCGACAATGGACCGCCGCCGCCGAACAGACCCGAAAGAACCTGGCTGAAGTCACGCGGGGGCTCGGCCGTCATCTTCAGTGGTCGCCCATTCTACAAACGATTGCCGAAGAACTTCCGGACGCGATCGCCCTGAAGGAGTTGAAACTGATCCGCAATACCACACGGAAAAAAGTGTCGGAGAGCAAGGAATCCAATAAACAGGTCAACAAAGTAATGATTCATCGAATTCTGTCGATACGGGTTTTCGGCGAATCCTCGTGGAAAACCGACGAGGCGGTTCAGCAATATCTTGATCGTTTGGGGAAAGCCCCCGCGATCGAACGATGGATGAAGGATATTCGGATTGTTTCGCAGCAGACCGAAGAGACCAGCGGAAAATCCTTCACGACGCACACGATTGAATGCGAATTGAAACCCCAGGAGTAGTTGAACCTATGCGACCGGCGTCGAAACGATATGCGATCATTACAAGCGTCTATCTGGCCGTCTGCATCGCGGCGATGGGTCTGTTTTATGGACTGGTTCTGCATCCGCAAAACCTCCGAAGGGTCCAGTTAAATTCGGAATTGAAGGACCTGACTGAACAGTTCGATCAGGCCCAGTTGGCCCGAACCGAACCGTACCGCAATCAGTTACAGGAACGGCTCGACATGGTCAACAAAACCTGGAAGGATTTTGTGGTCGATTCGGCGCGGGCCTCTTCGCTGGCATTTCAGATCGGGCAGATGGCCAGCGATCTGAAAGTCGCCGAATTCAGCGCGCATCGCAAGGAAGCTCAGATGCGGGAAGAAATGGACAGTTTCAAAAAAATCGGAGAGGCGTGGCTCCAGATTGCCTTCCGCGGATCGTTTGAATCGTTTGCCCAGTTCCTCAATCGCATCGAGCGAAATCAACCCTTGATGTTTGTCGAGGAGTTTGTCCTCAAAAAGAATCAGGATTCCGCAATTCCGCCGGAAGCGGATGTCTCGTTGTGTTATTTTATTGAGCGTACCGAACCCGCGGAGGTCAAAAAAGAGGGGGGTACCCGAAAAGAAAAAGAAAGCGCGGGAAAACCGATGGCGCAGATCCCATGAAGACGATTGTCATCGCCAATCAGAAGGGCGGGTGTGGCAAGACCACCACGGCGGTCAATCTGGCCGCGGCGCTGGCGCTGAAGGGACACCGTGTCCTGCTGGTCGATCTGGACCCTCAGGGCCATGCGACTCTCGGTTTTGGATATCGTCCCGAACGGCTGGACTGGACCGTTTATGAGGCCCTTACCGGACGGGTGGCCGATTGGCGATCCATCGTCCTGGAGACCGCCGTTGCCGGCCTTCGTCTTCTTCCGGCCAATATTCTCTTGTCGGGCGCCGAGGTGGAATTGTCGACTTTGCCCGGACGAGAATCGCGTCTCCGTCGCGGCTTGGCCTTTTTGGCGGACCGGTTCGATCTGTGTGTTATCGACTGCAGTCCGTCGCTGAACCTGCTTACGCTCAACGCCCTGGTCGCGGCTGACGAAGTCATCATCCCGGTTCAGACACACTATTACGCGATCGAAGGACTCAAACAGCTTCTGGAAACGATCGATATTGTGCATGGTCGGTTCAATTCCCGGTTGAGAATCCGCGGAGTGTTGCTGACCTTTGTCGAGAATCGGACGCTGTTATGCCAGCAAGTTCGTCAACAAATGAGAGACTTCTTCGGGGATCTGGTTTTCAAAACCGTGATCCATCGCAGCATCCGTCTGGCCGAGGCCCCCAGCGCCGGTCAGGCATGTGTTACCTTTGATCCATCCAATCTGGGATCGAGGGATTACTTCGAGCTGGCGAAAGAGATAACCTATGAAGTCCAAAGCAGGATTACACAAGAAGATCTCGTCCATATTTGACGGCGTGCCGATTCCAGGCCCGGGGTCAAATGATCCGACCGCGCAATCGAGCTTGGCCGGTCGGGGTGGCGGCGCCGCAGTGGCGCCGGGACAGGCTTCGGCAGAGGGTAATACCAGTTCACTAACCGTTGCGATGAGTTCGGGAGGGACCGAACGAACGGAAGCTGCCAGACCCGGCCGCACCGCGTCCGCGCCCAAAAAGAGCTGGTTGAAGGCCTCCGCTGGAGGCACGGCAAAATCCGGAAACCGTCCCGTCGGCAAAATTGCGGTGGTCGGAATTCTGGCGGTGGTCTTGATTGTGGTGCTGGTGATGGCTTTGGGGCAACCTGCCCCGGGAAAGGCCGGGCAAACATCAGCCAAAGTGGAAAAGGATACGACCGTTGCCAAAAAAGCATCAGCCGATATCCCTGTCTGGCCGATCCTCGAACCCTATCCGACCGGCTTGCGGGATCCGATGGTCCTTGTCGAACCCCCCAAACCCGTTGAGGAAACTCCCGAGATCATTAAACAAGAACTGTTTGTCCTGAAGGGAGTGGTTCTGGGCGAAAAGGGCAACACCGCGATTGTCGGTTCCGACATCGTATCGGTCGGCGACCAGATCCAGGGTGCCAGAATCATCCGAATCGATCGGGGAGAAGTGGAATTCGAAAAAGATGGACAACGATGGGTTCAGACGGTGTCGCCGTAATCCCGGCGACTCCGTCGAATGATCAGGAACGGAAAGGGAATCAAATGGGCAAATGGAAAAACAATTTTCGGCGACTGGGAGCCGGATGGATCCTGGGAATTCTGACGACTTTCGCCGTGTGTGCCGCCGACTCGGTGCCGGCCATCGAGGGGACGGAGATTTTGACCCCCGTCCAGAAGCGAATGCTCCAGAAAGTCAGCGTCGATTTCCGGGAAACTCCGATCGAGGATGTCCTGAGAATCCTGGCCAAACAGGCGGGAGTCGATGTTGTCAAGAGTCCGAAAGTCGAGGGAAAAGTAACGGCGACCTTGACGCAGATCCCGCTGGGCGAGGCCCTGGACAATATTCTCTCGGCCCATGGATTCGGTTACATCTCAACCGAAAACATGATCCGTGTCGTTCCGCAGGAGGAGATCTATCAGGCCAAGGAGAAAAAGGTCAGTCGCGTCTATCGCGTGACCTTTGCCGATGTCAAAGAAGTTGAGACGGCGCTGAAGAAATTCATGTCTGAAACCGGAAGCATCTCTTCCAATCCCGGCACCAGCAATATCATCGTAACGGACATGGAAAGCAAGATTCTGGCCATTGATAAATTCCTGGAAGAAATCGATCGACCCACGCCCCAGATCCTCGTTGAGGCCCGCGTTTATGACATCACCTCGACCGATCAGTTGGATTTGGGAATCGAGTGGAACATCGGCCGCAATACCAATTACGGATCAACGGGCATAACCGGAATGGGGGACAACAGCAAACTGGTCGATCTGGACAATCCGACCGATCCGTTTATGACAGGTCGCATGAGCAGTTCCACCAACAAGGCCGACGCTATGCAGAATGTATTTCGGTTCGGCGTTCTGAACGAAGCCGTCAACATTGACGCCATGATTCGAGCCGAACAGAAAGAGGTCACCGCAAAACTCCTGGCCAATCCGCGAATCATGGTCTTGGATAACCAACAGGCCACGATCAAGATCGTTGAGGAAGTGCCATATCAGGAACTGTCCGAGACCTCCGGCGGCGGCAGCATCGGCACGACCAAGTTTAAGGATGTCGGCGTGGAATTGATCGTCACGCCCCACCTGACACGCGATAGCAAGATCCGGTTGTCTCTCAAACCCAAGTTCAGTGTCCGGACCGGCGAAGTGTTTCTGACCACCAACTCGATACCCCAACCGGTCGTCGCCAAACGCGAAACCGACACGATTGCCCTGATCGCGGACGGCCAGACGGTGGTTATCGGCGGGCTTCGCAAACAGGATCTCCAGCAGGAAGTCAAAAAGATCCCGCTCTTGGGCGATATTCCCCTCTTGGGCGCCCTGTTCCGGTTCGAGGGCGAAAGCACGGCCCTGAGCGAACTGGTGGTGTTTATCACCCCCCATCTGATTATGGACCAACCCATCATGTCGGAGTCCGAGCGAATCCGATGGAAAGAAACCGAAATCCCGATGCCGCGGAACGAAACCACTCGTCTGGGCAAAGGGAAAATGAAAATAGAAGAGGTCGTGGAAGAGAAGGATGCGACTCGATAAGTTGTGCGGTAACGAGGTTGCGGACAACGGCGTCCGGGAGATAACGAGCCCGGGCGCCGTTCGTTTTTGTGGAGGTGTTACTTTCCCGCGACCTGTCGTGCCGCGCGACGACGATCCGCTTCCTTCAGTAGCCGCTTACGGATCCGGATCGACTTGGGGCAAATCTCCACCAGTTCATCATCCTGAATGTATTCCATGCACGCCTCCAAGCTCATCTTCCGCGGAGGCCGGACCCTTGCCGCATCATCCTTGCCCGCCGCCCGAATATTCGTCAAGTGTTTGGTTTTGGTCGGATTAACCGGAATATCGTTTTCCTTGCAATGTTCGCCGGCTACCTGACCTTCGTAAATCGGATCGCCCACTTCCACAAAAAACACGCCGCGGTCAAACAACGCATCCAGTGCGTAGGATGTCACGATTCCCGTCTCCGTTGAGATCATCACTCCCGCCTGCCGTTGCGGAATCGCTCCGCGCATCGGCTCGTATCGGTCGAAAGTATGGTGCAGAATCGCCCGTCCCTGCGTTGCCGTCAGCATCCGCGCGTGCAGGCCGAACAATCCCCGGGATGGAATCCGGAATTCCATATGCACAAAGTCGCTGGCCCCCGCCTTGGCGTCCATCAGCGTCAGTTCCGCGCGTCGTTCCCCCAGCAGCGACATCGCCGTGCTCTGGCACTCCATCGGGCAATCAATCGCCAAAATCTCCACCGGCTCATGCAAAATCCCGTCAATCTGCCGTAAAATCACCTGCGGCTTGCCGACGCACAACTCGTACCCCTCTCGTCGCATCGTCTCCAGAAGGATTCCCAGATGCATCAGGCCCCGTCCGGACACGATGTATTCGTCGCCCGTCTGTCCCTGTTCCACGCGCAGGGCGACATTGGATTGGAGTTCTTTCTCGAGACGCTCGCGGATATGCCGACTGGTCACATATTTTCCTTCACGACCGGCGAACGGTCCGTCGTTGACGCGAAAGGTCATGTTCATTGTCGGCTCGCCTACGGAAATCACCGGCAGGGCGGTCGGCTCGTCCGGACAGGCGATCGTGTTCCCGATATCCACCGGATCCAGTCCCGCGATTGCACAAATGTCTCCCGCCTCGGCCCGGTCCACCGTTTTCTTTCCCAACCCTTCGAACAGATACAACTGCGTGATCTTTTGCAGGGTGTGGACGCCGTCCCGATCGATCACCGTGACCCTTTGTCCCATGGTGACAAATCCCGAAAAGATCCTTCCGATCGCGATCCGTCCGACATAATCCGAATAATCCAGCGTTGTCACCAGGATCTGCAAGGGCTTGTCCGGTTCGGCCTTCGGAGCCGGAACCTGGTTGATAATCGCTTCATAAACCGGCTCCATCGTCGTGCCCGGATGGGCCAGATCTCGTGTTGCCCACCCTTGCCTCCCCGAGGCAAATAAAATCGGGAAATCCAGGGCTGCATCGTTTGCCTCTAAGCTCACCAGCAAGTCGAATACCTCGTTGACCACCTCGTTGGGCCGTGCGTCCGGCCGGTCCACCTTGTTGACCACCACAATTGGCCGTAAACCGTGCTCCAACGCCTTGCTCAACACAAACCGCGTCTGCGGCATCGGCCCCTCGAACGCATCGACCAACAGCAGCACCCCGTCGGCCATCTTCATCACCCGCTCGACCTCGCCGCCGAAATCCGCGTGTCCGGGCGTATCGATTACATTGATCTTGTATTCCTCGCCCTCGGAGTTGGTGTATTGGATCGCGCAGTTCTTGCTCAGGATCGTGATCCCCCGTTCCCGCTCCAGCGGGTTGGAGTCCATGATCAGGTTATTCTCCCCGCCCGCCAGCCGATCCAATTCGCTCCTCCGGAACATCCCCGACTGATACAGCAACTGATCCACCAGCGTCGTCTTGCCGTGATCGACATGCGCGATAATCGCGACATTGCGAATATGTTCAACTGCCATTGCTACCTCGTCTGAAAGCCCCCGGCTCACTGCAGGGGGTATTCTGTTGCCCCCGACAATCTACCGGGATCGTATTCCTGTCGCCCCATACAAAACACCGACTGACTGATCGGGCCGGTTAAGGGGATCTACATTCCGTTTGATGGTTTCTCACCATGAATGAAACTTCTCAATATACCCTATCTTATTGGTTTGTCAAGATAAATATTCTGAACTTGCAATTTCGGATCAAGGAAAATCGGTTTTGTTCTTGACTTTTCCCGATTTCTGTAATAGAATTTGCCCACCGGAGGCAGGTTTGGATGTTTCCGCCGGGAAAAGGATCGGTTCTTATTCGGAGGTTCAATGATGACCATCGTTTCATTCGGCCGCTGTGGTCGTGTCTTGTTGTGTACTCTGGCCACATGCCTGATTATTTTGTTTTTTCAAATGCCGGCCTATTCAATGACGGTCGATTCTCCGCTGTGGCCCACACTCGGCGGCAATATGCAGCGGTCCGGCCTGTCCCCGAATGTCGGCCCCACGATCGGCTGTGTCAAGTGGACCTTCGACACCGCCGCGCCTCCGACCAACAAACAAATCGATCCCATCTATCCCCCGGCCGGACTGAATTCCTCAGTCGCTCTCGGCTCCGACGGGACCATTTACTTCACCAGCGAAAATGGTACGCTCTATGCCCTCAATCCGGCCGGCGAGCAACTCTGGAAGTATGCCTTCCAGCCCCCGGTTAAGCAGGCCTGGGCCTGGCCGCTCAACGATGGCAGCGGTGCCACACCCGATGCCACATACGGTCCCTTTGATGGGGAGATGGTGAATTTCGCCGACCCGAATTGCTGGGTACTCGATGAGAAATTCGGTTTCGCTTTACAGTTCGACGGCATCGACGATTATATACGCATTCCCGGCCTGACCGGCGTTGGGAGTTCACTGCCGCGCCGCATCTCGGCCTGGGTCAAAACAACTACTTCCGGCCCGATTGTCCACTGGGGCAATGCCGAATCGGATGAGGGCGTCTGGCGGCTGGAGTTGACGGCCGACGGCAAACCGGCCGTGATCGCCCAAGGTTCAGCCGTTGCCGATCTCGCTATCGATGATGGTCAATGGCACCAAGTTGAAGCGATTCTACCGCCGGGTGGCTTTCAGGCGGCGGATATCATCCTCAAAATCGACGGACAACAAGTGGCGATGACCGTCACTCCCGGCGCGAATAACTGGATCGATACCGACGATCTCTGCGATGTCTATATCGGACACGATCCCGTAGCAGGCAAGTATTTCGAGGGTCTTCTGGCCGACATCCAAATCCAGGAGCATCAGCCAAATTCGAATACCGTATCCGGTCCGACGATCGGCCCTGACGGCACGATCTTTGCCGCGTATGGTCAAACTCTCTATGCCGTCAATCCCGACGGCCTGTTGATTTGGTCCTACAATACCGGCGGCTTCATTAACGGTTCCCCGGTCGTCAATGACACCGGAACGGTTATCTTCGGTTCGGCTGACGGCAAAATCTACGGCATCAACCGGGTCGAGGGTTACGAATGGATCCTGGATGGCCTGTATGATGCTCGTCGTCCGGTGATCACTGCCCCGACCCTGGCCATCGACGGTTCGGTCCTGATTGGCAGCGTTTATGACGCCACCCTCTACTGCCTGGATCCCACCGACGGCCACATTCGCTGGACCTGTAACCTCGACTCCGGCGACGACCACACGGCCAAGTCCTTTGTCGCCTCGCCCGTCGTCGCGCCGGATGGCACGATCTACGCCGTTCTGGCTGGGGATACCAACCTCTATGCGATTGATCCCACCGATGGCTCGATCCTGCGCACCACGAACCTCAACTTTACCCCCGACCTCTACGCTTATTGGCCGGTGGATCTGCCGGGATTTGATCCCCTAACTGGTTGCTATGCTTATAATGTTACTGGAAATATGCCATTGTATGACATATCGTCCTCACACCAAACCATGTTGCTCACCTCGTTTTTTTTCAGGTTTGCCAAAGGCGTCCATTCCAGTGCCCTCGCCGGCAGATCCATGTATTCGACGAACTTTAAGTGGCCGGCGGGGATGCGTGCCAGGACAATAATGGCATGGCTTTGGATTTCTCCCTATGCCGATGAGTATCCGTTTTTCAAGTGGCCCGACTCTGAAACGACGGATACAAATATGGAAGTATTTCGGGCGATGGTTCTTGATAATGACCACCTTCGTATCAAGATCAACAATGGGTACATGGATGGAATTCATTCGATCACCCCGCAATGGTATCATGTCGCGATCGTTATCCGGGATAACGGACCTGATACGAATATCGACGCCGTATCGGTCTATCTCAACGGCGAATTGGATGCCGATAGTACCACGAACTCCGGATTCAAAACATGCTCATATCCGATCGGAATACGGCCCCAATATACAACTTATAGCATCCGGTTGGGTCGTTACGATAATGCCTATGCCATCGATGATGTTCGAATCTATTCCGTTGCCTTGTCCCAGACCCAGATTCGGGAAGTGATGGAGGCCGAGACCGGTCCCGTCTGGCGCGATCCGCAACCGCCGGAAACAACCTCGTTGACCGATCTGGCCTGCTGGACAGGCCCGGTGGTTGCGCCCGATGGGACGATTTATCTGGTGATGAACGATGGGTATCTTCGCGGCATCCGTTCCGACGGAAGCGTCAAATGGGTCAAGCACCTTACCGGCCAGGGCGATTATTCTCTTTCCGTGGACCCTCGCGGCCTTCTCTATGTCGCCGCACCCGGGGGTATGCTCTTTGTCATTGACTCGGACGGCCATACAATCTCCTCGATGAATGTAGCCCCCCTGACCATTCGATGTACCAGTTACTACCTACCCGATTGTGCCGGAAAAAGCGACTTGATCGGTCCCGCTATCGCCCCCGACGGCACGCTTTATCTTGGCGACGCCTACAACCGTCTTTGGGCCGTGGGGCGACAGGGGTGCGAAGGCAAACGGATTTTGTTCTCCAATGACGCCTTTGATCGTGCCAATCTGTCGCCCGATCTGCGGATCGACCTGTTGGATATTGCCGCCTTCGCTCAGCAGTGGTTGCAATGTTCGGATAGAAGTTGGCCGTGTACGGATTACCGTCCCCCAAAGACATGGAAATACATCGAGATTCAAAAGGTTGGGAATTGTGATATATATCAGTTGTTCCCCGCCTTCCTTGCCGCCGACGCCAATCAGGATGGCTATGTCGATCTCCATGATCTGGTTCTGGTCATGGACTTATGGTTGGCGCAGGAATGATGAACTTCATGGAAACCCTTATGAAAACCACATCCTATGCCAATTGGAGAACCCCGCTCTGTCGGGGCCGTTGGCTCGATTGCCTCGCCGCGATAGCCATCGTTGCATTCGCTTTGGCCATCCTCTTTCCTGCCGCCTCCGCCGCCCGCAACGGCGGCAAGTCCGCCCTTTGCCTGGCCAACCTCCATGTCCTCGGCAAGGCCTGGCTGGCCTATCACGAAGACAACGATGGCTGGCTGGTTGGGCTATCCAGCTATAAAGGGACGCCTTTCCGTTGGGTTGAGTACCCATTATACGCTCCTGTGTATGAAAGTGCTTCCGTAAGTGATTACTCGGAGTGCAATCTGACCTATCAATTGAACGGCGTCCGGGCGGGCAAACTATTCGCTTATACCCAAAATGAGCAAGTCTATCATTGTCCGAATGACCGGTACTGGTTAACCAAACCGTATGGGCCCTGGATCAGCTATTCCGGCTCCGGCTGCATGAACAGCGAAGATTACACCGCAAGATCCGGTATGAACATTACGGGATTTCGATCCGTTACCCTTCCATCCGGAGAAAGCAAGAAACTGGTGTGCGTCAATAAATTCAGCCAGATTAAAACACCGTCCGCCCGTTTTACCTTTGTCGAAGAAGATTATGTTATCCACGGTCAATGGCGATATGCGGGGGGGTATGTCATGATGTGCAACAGTAATTTTTGGAGTTGGTGGGACTGGCCGGCCTGGTATCACAATGGGTCCAGCGCGCTGGGTTTTGCCGATGGCCATGCCGAAATGCGCGTTTGGAAAGACGAGCGTTCGATCCTTGTCATGCAAGGCAAAACATTGGATTCGGCACCACATATAAATAATCAAGATATAGTATATGTCAACAACGGTTATGTCCCCGCGGGATGGTAATACGGGCATCAGCTTCGCCGAAGGAAACCAAAATGAAATCTGATTTGACGATTACGCGACTTCAGGCCTTTGCCCTCGCGGCCGTGATCTTATTTGCCCTGGTCATCCTTTTTCCCGCCGCATCCACCGCCCGCAGCGGCGGCAAGTCCACCCTTTGCCTGGCCAACCTCCATGTTCTCGGCAAGGCCTGGCTGGCCTATCAGGAAGACAACGACGGATGGCTCGTGGGGCTGTCAAACTATTCGGGAACGCCATACCATTGGGTTGAATATCCATTATTCACAGATGGGACTGTCGTTTGGGATTCATCATCTTGTACACTGCAGTACCAGTTGAACGGCATCCGGGCGGGCAAGTTGTTCTCCTATACCGAAAATGAGCAGGTTTATCACTGTCCCAACGATAGATATTGGATAACCAGAAAAGAGGGACCCTGGATCAGCTATTCCGGTTCCGGTTGTATGAACAGCGAAGATTACACCGCAAGATCCGGCATGAACATCACGGGATTTCGATCCGTTACTCTTCCCTCCGGAGAAAGCAAGAAACTGGTGTGCGTCAATAAATTCGGCCAGATTAAAACACCGGCCGCCCGTTTTACCTTTGTCGAAGAAGATTATGTAATCCACAATCAATGGCGATACTTAGGCGGTTTTGTTACAATGGGTCCCGGTGGCTATTGGAGTTGGTGGGACTGGCCGGCCTGGTACCACGAAGGATGTAACGCGTTCGGCTTTGCTGACGGCCATGCCGAAATGCATACCTGGCAAGACAAGCGTACCCTGAATCTCATGAAGAATGGCTCATCTACGGATCAAAATACTCATCTCGATAATAACGATATCGTCTATTTTAACAACGGTTATGTCCCCGCCGGATGGTAATCAAATCCGAGGATTTCCAATGAAACAGGATTCGGCCCTCACATGGCTTCAAACCCTCGCCCTTGCGGCCGTGATCTTATTTGCCCTGGCCCTGCTGTTTCCCATGACGACCACCGCTCGTTCCGGCGGCAGATCAATCCTTTGTATGACGAATCTACATATCCTCGGCAAGGCCTGGCTGGCCTATCAGGAAGACAACGACGGCAAGCTGGTTAACGGCCATGTCCCCCGATCAAGCGTATATGCCAATACCCCATATTGGTTGACGACATCTTCATTTAGCGGACCGTATAAGGACAACGCATGGTGGGTCAATCCTCCTCATCAGCCGGACGGGACTTATGCCGGGGGATCGTGGGATGGATTCGTTTGTTCCCTGGCAGACGAAGACAACGGTATCCGTTCCGGCAAACTCTTTCCCTATGTCGGTTCCTCGGCCGCCTATCACTGTCCGGCCGACCTCTCCTGGCGAAGGACAAAATATCGCGGCGGTAAACGAAGTTATACGATAACGGCGGTTATGCATGGTGATTTACCGAATGATCCCGACACTGCCGATCTCTATTCCCAGATCGTCCGCCCGTCCGAAAAAATGGTCTTCGTGGAGAATACCGATACCCGCGGTTGGAATATGGGTTGCTGGTGTTTGTGGGCATCACCGGCACCGATGTGGGTAGATGCGTTGCCTGTCTTTCATGGTACCTTCAGCGTTTTTGGTTTTGCCGACGGCCATGCCGAATTTCATACATGGCAGAATATTCTGGAACAGGATGGCCTCAGAAGTGTAGCACCGAATCCATCGCCGGATCTGTATTTTCTGGCCTCACGGTATTTGCCGAAAAAATAATCGTGTCGGAAGTTGTCTCGAAAAATTTCCGAATCAACGATTCTCCACGACTAAATCGCGTCTCGTTCCTTGTGTTCCCGGATCAACATATCCAGAAGGGTTAGGGAGCGTTCATAGGTCTGGGGTTTGGCCATGACCATTTCATAGATATGGTCCGCGGTCAGGATCTGTTTCTTGCTGATTGTCCCGTTGTGGTGGAAAGTCCGAATCCCCCTGTTCCAGATTTCTTCGTACCGCTGAGCGTAACTTTCCTCGACGCCTCTGCCGAGATCCTGTACCTTTGTCCAATTCAGCATCGCCAGTTGAAACTCGACCCGTTTTTTATACTGTTTGCCAAGGTCCCACACATAGTTTTTGACCACGCCCATCTGCATCGCGGTTCGATCGTCGCAAAACGCCCGCATCGCCGCGTATTTCATCGGACAGACCTCGTCGTAATGTCGGCCGCAGATTTGCTCGATCGTGATCCGATGCACATGATTTTCGGGAATTTTCAGGTCCAGAACCTTGATCTTCCGTTGTTCGGGCAGGAGAATATCCTCGAAAATGCAGTATTCACAGCCCACGCATCGCTGAATCAGATCTTCAGGAGTTCCTTGTATTTTCACTTTCATCGTTTCGCCTGTATCGTAAGGGTAGATATCCATCAAATAATTCCATATCGCGGGATCATTCCGTCGGCGATAAGGGATCGTGCTTCCGGCCTGAATGAAACGACGATCTTGAGGATTCGTATTCCGGAAACAACGATTGCCCCTTAATACCTTACTCAAGACCGGCACGGAATTCAAGAATTTTCACTGATTCGTTGATCCTGCCGGCGTATGACCGATCGGAATCGATAGTATGTATCATTTGGAGGGGACGATTAACGCTCTTTGTGGGGGAAGTTGCAGAAAAACAACCGGCCGGACAATCCATCGGACTGACCGGCCGGCAGACAGCCCTGCACCCAGGGCCTTAACGATACCGTCAATCGGCTGTATGGCTACTTTTCGGTACCGCGTTGCTTTTCGGCAAGTTTTTTCTGTATCGCCTCGCTTGCCTGAAACGCTTTTTCCTCGGCGAAACTGACGAACTTCCGCAGTCCAACCCCCGCCGCCTTGGCAAACTGCTCGGAGCCGGCCTTCCACGCATCCGCCTGGGCCGTGGCCTTTGTCCCGGGCTTTCCGCTGGTCCCCGCGCTCTCGGCAGGCGCCAAGGCATAGACCGCAGTCGCGAAACCCGCCGCGTACACGATCAGTGTACTCAACAATCTGCTCCGCCAACTGCGCATGGGTACTCTCCCTTCGGAAAACATGCTGTTGTTGATTTCCTCGTTGTTATCGGTCCTTCGTGATGTAACCCTGCGTTTGTCCGTACATGAAAATTTACGAAATGAGCCGGGACGAAGCAACTCGATCCCGACAAAAAAAGGAAAAAATGTCATTCATTCCGGCGGAATGAAAAACGAAATGCCCTTAAAATCGATCCTTCAATCCCCGAAGATGCGCGAAGGTTTCGGCCGAACCCGATCGTAGAAAGACATTCGTCCGCTTTTCCGCGGAAAGGGTCGATGGAACCGTCGGTCGTCCGGCCCGGATGATGTTTTGTGATTCGGCCAGGCAGCGCGCATATTCCGGATCGTTTGGGAAGAGCTTTGTCGCGAAGCGAAAATTTTCCGCCGTATATTCGTGTCCGCAGTACACCCGAGTCGAATCCGGCAGGGCGGCCAGCGCACACAGCGAACTCCACATTGTCCCGGCGTCGCATTCCAGCACCCGTCCGCAACCTCCGACGAACAGCGTGTCCCCGGTGAAAATCGACGGCGTTGGATGGCCCGGTTGTTCGGGGACATAGTAGCACACCGAATCCCGGGTGTGTCCGGGCGTAGCAAGGATTTGTATCCGCAATCCACCGACGGAGATCTCCTGCTTGTCCGAAACGACGGTATCGATCAAGGGGATCTCCCTCGGATCGGACCCAACGATACGGCATTTCGTCCGCTGCCTGATCTCCGCCGCGCCGCCGGTGTGGTCGCCGTGATGATGCGTCAACAGAATGTGGGTCAATCGTCCGCCGCGGGCATCCAATGCCGCAAGTATGCCTGCCGCCTTTCCCGGATCGACGACAAATGCGTCACCCATGGGGGTTCGACATACATATATAAAATTATCCCCGAATGTCAGGAATTCAATATTCATCGGTCTGGTCTTCCCTTATTTGACGGTGATTATATTCTATCGTTGTCGGGATACATTTTCTACTCCCGATCGCGGACAATTCTTGGTTCAATTGCCGTTGGCGGGTATAATCTACCGCGGAAATAATTTGGAAAGGAGAGTTCCATGAAAAAATCGGTCTTGGTTCCCATCGCCCCGGGCATAGAAGAGCTTGAGGCGGTTACGATCATCGATACACTCCGCCGCGCCGGCGCGGAGGTCGTCGTCGCTTCCGTAGCCGAGCTGCAAGTTATTGCCTCGCGCGGCGTCAAAATCATCGCCGACAAGCGAATATCCGACTGTGCCCGTTTAACCTTCGATCTGATCGTCTTGCCTGGTGGCATGCCGGGGGCCGAACACCTCCGCGACAGCGCCGAGCTGGCCGCAATGCTCAAGGCCCAACAGAAGGCCGGGCGTTATTTTGCCGCCATCTGCGCGTCCCCGGCGGTGGTCCTGCAAAGTCACGGCCTGCTCGAAGGCCGGCAAGCCACATGTTACCCCTCCCTTGCCGAAAAATTGTCCGGATCCAGTAAGGCCTCTCTCGCGTCGCGTGTCGTCGTCGATAAAAATTGCGTCACCAGTCAGGGTCCCGGTACGGCGCTGGAGTTTGCCCTTAAACTGATCGAACTTCTCTACAGTCCGGCAAAAGCCAAAGAAGTCGCCGGTCCGATGTTGTTCAAAGAATAAGTGACATTCGGTATCTATTATATCTGAAGAAAGGATCGATCATGTCGAACAACTTTAACCGTCGAAGTTTTCTCCATGCTTCAGCCGCCCTTGGCGTTGTCGCATTGTCGGGCCGCGCTCCTGCCGCCGATGTTACTGCCTCCGCCTCCGCCCAGGTCCAACTCGAGGGCCCCGACCCCAAGCCCCTGACGACCGGACCCGCCCAAAAGGTCTTCCCCCGTTGGAAGGGTTTTAACTTCACCTACTTTTTCAACAAGTGGTCCGAGCGGAACCCGTTGGAGGATGATTTTCGCTGGATGCGCGACTGGGGTTTTGATTTCATCCGCTTGCCCTCGACCTACAAATTCTGGACCGACGATACGGATGTGTACAAAGTCAAGGAAGAGTCCCTGGCGAAAATCGACGCCGTTGTTGACTTGGGTCGCAAATACAACCTCCATGTCAGTTTCAATTTCCATCGCGGTCCCGGCTACTGTGTCAATCCCGACGACACCGAACCGTTCAACCTCTGGAAGGACAAGGCCGCACTGGACGCCTTCTGTTGGCATTGGGCCTTGTTTGCCAAACGGTACAAGGGCATCGCCTCCAAGTCGCTCAGCTTCGATCTGCTCAACGAGCCGCCCGCTCCCGACGGCGGCCAGATGACCGGCGACGATTACGCCCGCGTTGTTCGTGCCACAGTCAAGGCCATCCGCGAAGCGGACCCGCAGCGTTTGATCATTATCGACGGCGTTCGCTGGGGTAACCAGCCCTGTCCGGATATGGCCGACCTCGGCATCGGGCAAAGCACGCGCGGCTATCAGCCCATGGAGATCAGCCACTACAAGGCCAGTTGGGTCAACGGGGAACGCTTTGCAGAGCCGATCTGGCCGGATCCGGAAAAGAAAAACCACCGTTGGGACCGTAACCGGTTGGAGGAACTCTATAAGCCCTGGGCCGAATTAGCTCGTCGCGGCGTCGGTATCCATTGCGGCGAATGCGGCGCCTTCAACAAGACACCCCACGGAGTCTTTCTGGCCTGGTTCCGGGATGTGCTCGATATTCTCAAGGGTCACAACATCGGATTTGCCCTCTGGAATTTCCGGGGCTCCTTCGGCATCCTTGACTCCGAACGAACGGATGTGGCGTACGAAGACTTCCACGGTCGTAAACTGGACCGAAAGCTGCTGTCGTTACTGCAGTCGATGTGATATTGATCTTGGCGTAATCAATTACCGGAAGGATTGGATAACTGCAGCCAATTTTTCCCGGTCGATTTGTCGCTTGACAATCGGCGTTTTGTCTGTCGCGTATGCGGCGATAGACTGCTCAAATGAGGGTTTTCCGGGGCTAATATAAAAAACTCCCAGTGGAAAGGGCATTTCCTCGGTTGCTTTGGCGAAGGCCGCGGCCCGATCGTGTGGATCATGTGTCTCATCCAGCCAATAGGTATTGTCGCGAAACCAGGCGTGGGTATTGACTTTATTGAAGGATACGCACGGCTGGAAAATATCCACCAATGCATAGCCGTCATGTTGAATCGCCCGTTTGACAAGTTCCTTGGTTTTTTCAAATTCGCCGCTGAACCCTCGTGCGACGAAGGATGCGCCCAAAGCGATCGCCACGGCCAATGGGTTGAACGGTTCATGGATCACGCCCTGAACCTGTACGGGCGTTTGAAAACCCTTGCGGCTTGTCGGCGATGCCTGACCTTTGGTTAGTCCGTACACCATGTTATTGTGCACGATGTTGGTGATGTTCGGATTGCGGCGGATCGTGTGGATAAAGTGGTTGCCGCCCTCGCCATACATATCGCCGTCGCCCCCTTCGGCGATGACGGTCAACTCCGAATTGGCGGCTTTGATCGCCGTTGCGGGTGGCAAAGCCCGGCCGTGGAGGCCATTGAAGAAATTGCATCGCAGATAATGGGGTATTTTGGCGGCCTGTCCGATTCCCGAAACGACGACGGTTTGTTCGGGAGCGATCTCCAATTCCGCCAGCGCCGTCTTGAGGATGCGAAGGATTGCATAATCTCCGCAGCCGGGGCACCAGGCGATATCGATCGGTCCCATATCGAAGCGTTTGATATCCATAATCACCTCAGGAAAGGACGGCGTTCAGATTCGATACAATCCATTCGACGGAAAAGGGCAGGCCATCGTATTTCAGAATTTGATGATGGGGTTCAATTCCTGCGGAAAGCTGAAGCAATTTTCCAAATTGTCCCGTCGCATTGCCCTCCAGCAAAATGATGTTCCGAGCCCGGCTAAAGTGCCTGGCCGTATTGGGATGCAACGGGTACACCTGCGAAAAATGCAACAGTCCGAGATCGTCACGACCAATCCGCTCGATCGATTCGCGTACCATCCAGTATGTCGATCCCCAGCACACGACAAGATTCGGGCAATCGCCCCGAGGCCAGGCCTCCGGTTCGAGCGAAGCAATCCGCATCCCCTCCCGCTTTCGGAGTCGTTTGTCGTTCATTGCGATTCGAACGACGGGATCTTCGGTGATGTGGCCCTGTTGGTCGTGTTCATCGCTGTCGACGCCGACCAGTCCTGCACCGAATCCCGGAATCCCTCTCGGAGATACACCGTCGGCCGTAATCTCATATCGTTGGTAGCCGGCCGCCGTTTCGACAATCTGATGTTGTATCGGTTCGTTTGGAGGGAGGAGGGGTTCCAATGTGTAAAATAGATCAATTAAATACTGATCTGTCAGGACAACCACGGGCGACTGAAATCGGTCAGCCCAGCCAAAGGCCTTTCGAGTCAGTTCATAGGCCTGTTCCAGGGTGCCCGGCGCCAAAAGAATTCTTGGGAACTCGCCGTGTCCGGCGTACAATGCCAGTTCCAGATCGCCTTGTTCGGTTCGAGTTGGAAGCCCTGTCGCCGGTCCCGGCCGCTGGGCCAGGTGAATCACCGCCGGCGTTTCGATCATCCCGGCCAGACTCATGGCCTCGGCCATCAGGGAAAAACCCCCTCCGGATGTTGTCGCCAATCCTCGCGCACCGGCATACCATGCTCCCAGCACCATATTCAACGCCGCTATCTCATCCTCGGCTTGTTCGACAATCAGGCCGAGCTTGGAGGCCTGTTGAGCCAGAAAAGTCAACACCGGCGTGGACGGGGACATCGGATAGGAAGACACGAAATTGCATCCTCCCGCAAGAGCGCCCAATCCAACCGCTTCGCCCCCGCTGAGGAACAGATGATTTCGGATCTCCGGAGTCCGGGAAATATCGATTCGAATCCGATCCGAGGAAACCACTTTCTTTCCCCGAATATAACCCTCTCGGGCAGCGGTACGGTTTTGCCCAATAATCTCCGGAGTTTTCTTCGACATGAAACTGGTCACAACATCCTCGACCGTGGACTCCTGGATGCCAAACAACGCGGCAAGAAATCCAACGGCCACAATATTGGAATACAACGGATTTCCGATCTCGGTGGCGATTTTGCGGAACGGGACTTCGAGGAAATCCGATGCTGCTCTGGGAATGCCGTCACCCAGTTCATACCCATCGTACAAAACCAGGGTATCGGGCGAAATTCGGGCCCTCAGGTGCGAAAAGGCCTCGATCTGCAGCGGGACCAGAAGATCGATTCGGTCCACCCAGGCCCGCACGGGATCAGAGCCGACGCGAATCAGCGTTGAATTACATCCGCCTCGGACCCGGGACATATATTCCTTGTTTGAATAGACGCAGAATTGATTCTGCTTCAACAGTCGGGTCAGGAGCGTTTCAACCGTCTGAATGCCGGATCCTGCTTGCCCACATAAAACGATGGAAATTTCGTTTTGAAATATTCGCATGGGAATCCCTGAACCAAGTATTTGGGAAAATCCGCGGGTTAATATTCTTCGAGATGGGTGAACTCGGCGTTCTCCAACCAAACGGTAGGACGAGAAATGAAGTCGAGGATGTGCTCAATCAAGAAAACATGTTTGTCTTCTTCGGCCGCCAATATCAAAAATAGTTGTTTTTGAAACCCCTGTTGGGATGCACCAGCTTTCTCGCGGTAAAAGTCCCGACTTTTTTGCTCGATTTCAAGGGCTTTTTGATACAAAGCCGATTGACTCGCATCGGGAAGGGCCGAAAGTTCGCGGTCCCTCATTTCGGCAAAGATATTCCGTGCGTTCGACAATAAGATGCTTTCGGTCAGGCCGGTGGGTTTTCCCCTGTTTTTTTTAAGAACCTGGAAATGGTTGACTTCTTCGTCGGCAAGCATCAGCAGGATATTTCGTAGTCCAGAATTGGCGGTTTGTTGGGCCATATCCCGATAATACCGTTCGCCTTCGGTTTCCATCTGCATCGCAAATTCAAATATATCCATCGTTCAGCACCTCAGAAGTTCAACCCCTACGGTCACAGTAAGAATCTACATGTACGATTCTGTTTACGCTATCGTGTATACGATGGCAAGGCAAGACAATTCAATAAAAATGCCCCCGCGGAACGCTGCGAGGGCTGGTAAACGCTGAAGATTTTCTGGTTATCATCCTACTATTTCTTAAACTGGGGAACCTTTGCCAGGTTTTTGTCGAGATCTAAAACTATCCAATTTGGTTGCGAATTTAATGTTCCTTCCCGATCAAATCGTTATCTTCTTGTTTGTCCGGTCCATGCCAGCGTTGTATATTCATACTACGGAAATCGGAATTGGTTCGGTCAATTTCCCTTTGTTCAGTCAACCTGTATAGGAGACAAGATTGATCGAGATACGCGGATTCCAGGATTTTCTTCCGAAGGTTCATTTCTGTTTGAATCGTTTGTTGTGGAATTCAGATACCCGGCTTATTGCAACCAGGTAAATCTATTGACTGTGATCTTCATAAGTATTTGTCTGATAAGCAGATATGAATCAGATGGCTGGATGGAATCGCACCGTTTGCGTACGAATCCCAACAGGATGCCTGGGTTTGCGTTTCGGTTTTTGAGAACCGGTTCAATTGAGAAAGTTGGAATGCCTCCGAATGAGATATATCAATTGAAAGAATTATTTTGATTTTATGCTTGACGAATGCTGCTGTTTCGAATACATTTTACTAAATAATACTAAAATAGTCTTATATAATCATTGCGAATGGATCAGGATTCGGCGAATGAATTCGATTGTATGCCGGAATGAAAGACGAAAATGAATGTGATACGACAACATACGGATTATGCGTTGCGTTTGCTGGTCGTGCTGGGGCAGGCAGGGGGAAAAGTATCCGCCAAACAATTGAGCCGTACTGCAAGGGTGTCGTATTATTACACGGCCAAGATCCTTCAGACGCTACGAGGAGGTGGAATCGTTGCCAGTACCATGGGCAAGCAAGGGGGCTTTTCGCTGGCTCAGGAACCGCGAGAGATTACGCTTTTGACGGTTATACAAACGGTCCAGGGCCCGGTGCGATTGAACCAGTGTCTCCTGCCGGTACGGCCTTGTAAACTGCGCGATCGATGTCCCATTACGGGTGCGATGGCAAAAGTCCAAAGGCAACTTGAGGATAGTCTTGATGCGGTTACCCTTGAAGATATATTGAGGACACAAACGGCCCGGCCGTAACGAGAATTCGAGAACAGGATCACTATGACCACGACCAATTCCAAAAGCTTCGTCTTAAAGGATTGTATCGCCTCGCCTCAGAATCCAGCCGGGCTTATCGAGTATGCGACCGACTCGATCGTCAGCAAAGCCATCCTCGATAAACCCGTGGGAAATCTGACCCTGTTTGCGTTCGACCGAGGCCAACGGTTATCAGAGCATACCAGCCCGTACGATGCGGTGGTTGAGGTGCTGGACGGCAAGGCGACGCTGACGATCGGGGGCCGGGATGTGGAAGCGACGGCTGGGGAACTGGTAATCATGCCGGCTAATGTCCCACACGCGGTGACGGCGGGGGAGAGGTTCAAAATGTTACTGATTATGGTGAGAGCAAAGTAGTTTTCAATTTCCGATTACGAACGAATATGAGCCGTAGAATCGCCGAGGAACGAAAACCGAGAAAACTCGGGTGAAAGAACAAGGAAAGGAATGAATCATGTATTGTTACCAATGTGAACAGACGGCAAAGGGAACCGGATGTACGAAGATGGGCGTATGCGGGAAGGATCCGGAGACGGCGGCGCTGCAGGATCTGCTGATTTATGCATGTGAAGGGATTTCGCGGTATGCGCATCGGGCACGGCAGCTTGGGGTCCGGGATGCTGGGGTTGACCGGTTTGTAATCGAGGGGCTATTTACGACGGTAACCAATGTAAATTTCGACCCGGCTCGGATCGAGGGACTGATTCGGAAGGGATCGACAGTGCTGGGTCAGGCCAGAGGACTGTATGAATCGGCGTGTCAGAAGGCGGGGCGCGGGGCCGAGTCGTTCAACGGGCCGGCCCAGTGGCAGCCGGCCAAGGACCGGGCGGGGCTGATCGCGCAGGCGCTGGAGGTGGGGATCGAGAAACGGACGGCCGGACAGGGGACGACGATCACGGGATTGCAGGACCTGATCTTGTATGGATTGAAAGGCACGGCGGCGTATGCCGATCACGCTTTGATCCTGGGACGACAGGATGATACCGTATTTGCATTTTTTCATGAGGCATTGGATTTTCTGGCAAGCGAGAAGGCCAAGGATCCGAATGCGCTGGTGGCGATGGCACTGAAAGTTGGCGAAATAAACCTAAAGGTGATGGGGTTATTGGATGCGGCCAATACGGGAACCTATGGGCATCCAGAGCCGACAAAAGTGCGAGTGACGCCGGTAAAAGGCAAGGCGATTCTGGTGTCCGGACACGATCTGAAAGATCTCGAGATGTTGCTTAAGCAGACGGAGGGTAAGGGGATAAATATCTATACGCATGGTGAAATGCTGCCATGCCTGGCGTATCCCGGACTGAAGAAGTACAAGCATCTGGTCGGCAACTATGGCGGGGCGTGGCAGGATCAGCAGAAGGAATTCGACGCGTTTCCAGGCGCGATCCTGATGACGACCAACTGTATTCAAAAGCCCCGGGATAGTTATCTCGACCGTATTTTCACCTCTGGGCTGGTGGCCTGGCCGGGCGTCAAACACATTGCCGACGGTAATTTTGCACCGGTGATTGAGGCGGCGATAGCGGCACCCGGATTTGCGGCAGATGTGGAACCCAAATTCATAACGGTTGGATTCGGGCACAACGCGGTGATGAGCGTGGCCCCAACGGTAATTGACGCGGTCAAGGCCGGCAAGATCCGGCGATTTTTCCTGATCGGCGGCTGCGACGGGGCCAAGTCGGGTCGGAATTATTATACCGAATTTGCGCAGGCGGTTCCAAAGGATTGTGTTATCCTGACATTGGCGTGCGGAAAATACCGGTTTAACAAGCTCGAATTCGGCGACATCGGCGGGATTCCGCGGTTGCTGGATATCGGACAGTGTAACGATGCGTATTCGGCGATCCAGATTGCGGTGGCGCTGGCCGGGGTGTTCAACTGCGGCGTCGACGATCTGCCGCTGTCGATGATCCTGAGCTGGTATGAGCAGAAAGCCGTGTGCATCCTACTGACGCTGTTGCACCTGGGCATCAAGAACATCAAGATCGGCCCCTCTCTGCCGGCGTTTATCAGCGCGGATGTGCTCAAGGTGCTGGTCGAGAAGTTCAACATCTCGCCGATATCAAATGCGAAGGATGATTTAGAGGCCATCCTTGGAAAGTAAGCGAAGGGGCAAGTTAGAAGGGATATAGGATATAGTATTTAGGGTTTGGAAAGAAAGCCCCGATATATACGGGGCTTTCTCTTCAGCGTCCGGCGAGGCCGGGCAAGGATGTACGATGTCAGTACGAAATATTGTCAAGATTGACGAGAGGAAGTGCAACGGCTGCGGTCTGTGCGTGTCGGCCTGCGTCGAAGGCGCGATCCACATGGTTAACGGAAAGGCCCGTCTGGTCAGCGACATCTATTGTGACGGACTTGGCGCCTGTCTGGGGCACTGCCCCCAGGGTGCGATTACCATCGAACAGAGGGAGTCGGCCGACTTCGACGAACATGCGGTGAAGGAACATTTGGCGCGGCAGACGGCGGCAGCGACGCCTGCCCCGGCGGCGGCTGGTTTCGTTTGTCCAGGGATGCGGCAACAGAATTTACGGCAGCGTTCGGTGGGCGTTTCCGCGTCTGATGCGGTATCTGTTCCGGCGGTGTCAGAGCTGACGCACTGGCCGGTACAACTGGCGCTGATTTCGCCGGTGGCCAAATGCCTACAGGGAGCGGATTTGCTCTTGACGGCTGATTGTGTGCCGTTTGCCATGGGGGATTTTCATGCGAGGTTTCTAAAAGGCCGCAGTGTGGTGATGGGTTGTCCCAAGCTTGATGATAGCGAATTGTATGTCGGCAAGCTGTCCGAAATCCTACGAATTGCCCAACCGAAGAGTTTGACAGTGATCCACATGGAAGTTCCTTGTTGTGGCGGTCTTTCACAAATCGCAAAACTGGCCCTCGAACGGAGTGGATCGAAACTGCTGGCGGAGGATATTACGATTTCATTGCACGGAGATGTACTATACAAAAGATAAGCGAACGATTTGAATTTGATCTTCGTTGTTGTCGGCTTGGAAACGGACAGGTCATCAGCGACAACCATTAATATCTTGTTGATTGGAGGCGATGGGCGTACAATGAGATCCGAAATTGTCGGCAGATCAGAGGGAACAATTATTCCATTGGAGGGACAAAAATGAATCGATGGATGGTTTGGATGGGGGTGTTGGCGGCTGGAACTGGAATGTGGACGGCCGGGGCCGAGGAAGAAGTGATTCTGGCGGAGAATGGACATGCAAAAGCGGCGATTGTGGTCGGACCGGATGCGAGAGTGACAGAACGCTATGCGGCCGAAGAATTGGCCACCATTCTGAAAGAGGTTACGGGATCCGGATTTGACATTCAGACCCAACGGCCCCAAACGGGGGCGGGAATTTTTGTCGGTAAGCAAGCGGCAACCATGTTGGATCCGAATTTGAAGACGGACGACTTGGGATCGGAGGGGATTTTCATCGCCCAAAAGGGGGGAGATCTGTTCCTGACCGGACATGCGCCGCGCGGGACTTTGTATGCCGTGTATTCGTTTCTGGAGGATGTCGTCGGCTGTCGATGGTGGTCATCGAAGGCCAGCACCATCCCGCACAGACCAACGCTGAAAGTCCAAGCGGTTCAAATTCGGTATGTGCCTCCGCTGGAATATCGGGAGGTATTTTGGTACGACGCGTTTAACGGCGACTGGTCGGCGAAAAATAAGTGCAACGGTCAGGCACACCAATTGGACGAGAAACGCGGAGGACGGCACCAGTATTATGGATTTGTCCACACTTTTTATCCGCTGATTCCGCCGGAGAAATACTTTGCCGAACATCCGGACTGGTTCAGTATGATCGATGGAAATCGCAAATATGAGCAAGCGCAGCTTTGCCTGACCAATGCGGATATGAGGGCCGAATTAATCCAGAACCTCAAGGCCGGATTGAAAAATAATCCGACGGCAACGATCGCATCGGTATCGCAAAATGATTGGTTCGGAAGTTGTCAATGTCCGGCGTGTACCGCGATCGATCGAGAGGAAGGATCGAGAGCCGGGACCCTGTTGCGGTTTGTCAATGCGGTTGCCGAAGAAATCAACAGGGACATGCCCCATGTGAGCATTGATACGCTGGCTTATCAGTACACTCGAAAACCCCCGAAGGTGACCAAACCGAACGATAAGACAATTGTGCGATTGTGCAGTATTGAATGCTCCTTCAGCGTGCCTCTGGAACACGAGCGTAACGCGGCGTTTCGCGACGACATTCAGGGATGGTCCCAAATTTGCAATCGGTTGTATATTTGGGATTATACGACGAACTTTAACCATTATATGCGGCCGCATCCCAATCTTCGTGTCATTGGCCCGAATATCCGATTTTTTGTCAATCACGGGGTGAAGGGGATATTTGAACAGGGGGCTTATACCAGTTATGGCGCGGATATGGCCGAGTTACGGGCGTGGATGCTGGCCAAGCTGCTATGGAATCCCAACCAGGATGACCGCAAACTGATGCGAGAATTTCTGGCAGGGTATTATGGGCCGGCGGCGGATTCGATTGAGGCCTATCTGACCGTCATTCATGATTCGGTGGACAAGAGCGGGTACTATCTTGGCTGTTTGACGGGGAATGATCCGGCGCCGTCGTTTTTGCCGCTCGAGGTTTTAGTCGAGGGCTGGCAGCATCTGAAGGCGGCGGAAACGGCGGCCGAAGGACAAGAAGAGATCGCCAATCGCGTAAGAATTGCTCAGTTGCCCGTTTTTTATTCGTTATTGCGGGACTGGAAGGCGTATCGTAAGCGAGCTGAAGAGAACCAGATTGAATGGCCGTTTGAAACGGATCCACAGAACATTTATGATCAGTTCATGACGGTGGCCAAAGCCAATCAAGTCACGGCGACCAGTGAATGGCCCGGTGGATTCATATGGATTGATCAGGCATTGGAAGCGGCAAAGAAATAGCGGAAATCTCCAAGCGATGCAATAACCACAATGGGAATAGGGAGAGCTTGATCCCTTCATATCGTGTCTGGGATAACGACAATTGCGGGAGTCGTTTCCCAAAAAATCCCGGTCTGGAGTGGGTGGGTCAGACCGGGATTCGCGTTTACAGGCAACGCTGTCGGTAGTGAAGGAGCTTCGATAGAGTCCGATACGAGTATATCGGATTAATTGGGATTTTCATATACGGGGGAAAATACCTAATTTAGGCCAGGAAAATTACCGATTTGGCTTGGAAAATGGTTTTCGTGATGAAAGATCAAGGACTTACCAGGGAGATGTAATCCCTTCTCGGACGGCATATTTTGTCAGGCCTGCGACATTGTGGATACTGAGTTTTTCCATGATGTGTTCTCGGTGAGAATCGATGGTTTTGACGCTGACATTGAGGATTTGCGATATTTCCTTTGAGGTTTTTCCTTCGGCGACGAGTTGAAGAACCTCATTTTCGCGACTGGTCAGAGTTTCTCCGCCGGGCCATTGGGGACTGGAGAGCATGGTGACATAATCTGAGAAAACGACCTTGGAAATCCTCGAACACAAGTAGGTCTTGCCCTCCATCATGGCGGCGATACCTTCCATCAGTTCAGAAAAAGCGGACTCCTTCAACATATAACCGCTGGCGCCGGCCTTGAGCATTTTGGCGACGATAGTGCCATCGCTGTGGGTCGAAAGGGCCATGACTTTTAACCGTGGATTATCCGTTAGAAGCTGCCGAGTGGCTTCGATGCCGTTTAGATTGGGCATTCCGATGTCCATGATGACGATGTCGGGAGAAAACTCTTTAGCCAAGCTGATTCCGGAACGACCATCGGAGGCCTGTCCGACGATTTCGAGATCCGGTAGCCGTTTCAGCAGGGCGCACATTCCTTCCCGCATGATTTCGTGGTCGTCAACAAGAAGGATCTTGATGGGCATAGAAATGCGGTCCTTTATGGATTCCGAGGCAAAACAGTCGTTCGCGAATTGACCGATCGATGCTTATACGGATATGTAGGAAGGAACCGGAAAATGCTCCGGAGCTCATCTCCAGATCGTTTTTCGTTTTGCATCACATGGTTCTCCTACCCTTTGCCCGTGTTCTGGCTTTCAATCCGCGAATTCCAGATTCTCTCCCTAGAGTTCCAGCGAATTGCGGCTTAACTCTGGCTCAGGTACACACCCATCACTATATCGGATAGAGGACTTGAATGCAATCACAAAATTGTAGAAAACCAGGAGACGGAAATCGTCTGATTGTACGGCAGGCATCATTACTTAACAGCAGCGACATATACATTACGAGCTTGGCCGATTAAGCGAAGCATTTGTTCGGCTTGGGCTTGAATGTGCGGATCGGGGTGGGTGACGCGAGCGTTCCATTTTTGATATTCTTCATTGAGACGAAGGCGTGCTTGCTCAGGCGTCATGTCGGGGTGAATGCCCAGAACAAATTCGAGGTTGTCCTGGTTCTGGGAGGCCACAGGAAGCAGTTTTTGGGCCATGGCTCGGAATTTGACTGGATCGATGGCCAGAGCGACGGCGATCTGATCCAGCAAAGCGGTTTCAGTCTGGCCGATCCGGCCGTTGGAAGCGGTAATGAGAAGACACAATCGAATCATTTGATATCGTTCGGCAGTCGATAATTCGGTTGCGATGTCGTGACAGGCCGCGACAATTTCTTCGACGGAGGTTTCGATCGGTTCGCCCAGCATGGCTTTGAGAGAAGACGGCAGGATTTCGGCCAATCGGACCTTGTGATCCGGTTTGTTGGCATTGCGGATTTTATGTTGGATCCAGTCTTGAAGGATTTTTTGTCCGTCTATGGTCATCGATCCGGTCAGAGATCCGACAGCGACGGCGATTTTCATACAAATCCCTTCGGTGAACTGGTCCAAGTCGTCTGGCGGATCCTGATTAACTGTGTCGGAACTGGCAGGGGTTAGATCCACAAGCCCCGAAGATTCCATGGCGGGAGACCGCCAGGGGATCGTGGTCGAAGCGGTCTGGAGGGGGGTGTCTTCGCCGCGGGGGAGCAGGGCGATTGCGAATTGAAGTTTACGATCGCCCGGGTGGGACAACTGGAGAATGTCCGTTGGAATCTTTACAATCTGGACCCAGTGCGACAAAATGGATTCGGAGTCCGGAATGCATCCGTTGTAACTGCGGAAGAAGAACTCGGGATTGTCCGGGGAACAGCGCCAGGATTCCACGGTGACACAAACGGGAAGAGGATTACGAACGCCTTCGGTAATATCGTATATCCGAAGACGGATATCGGTCTCAAAATGACTATAGGGGACCCGAATTCGGCCTTTCATCCTGACGGAAAACAGAAAACGGGGCTGGTTCTTCTCCATTTCCTGCAGGAGTTCCACCCGGCATGCAAAACGATCGGGATCCCGCCGACCCCCGAAGAATCCTCGCGGCGACACATTTCCGCGGCCTCCATAGGCCATACGGAGCCACACGATCCCGGTCGCCAGGACCAGAAGGACAAACAACAATTGCGGAATATGGTGTTGGAGCCAGATCATTCCACCTTAAAATTCTGTAATTCAGTGGCCCGATGTTCAACATTGGTTTCGTTCAATTCGCCGTTATTCCCGGCGCAGAATTCCACATCCAATTTACGGCCGGATTCTTCGTCTTCAAACGAGCAATGCATACGCTGGTTGAGGTCGTAACTGTATGTGACTTTGATGGGGCGATTGGCCGGCCGGTTGGGCGGCAGTTCGAAGACCTCGGTCGCGATCTTGTTGACATAATCGGGATCTTTGTCTTCTCCCTGCGTAATCGTAACCTGAAGTTGGGTTTGCCCTGCGACCATGGTAAAAAACCGTTGGGTGGACTGGCAGGGCAACGGCGTATTCTTCTTGAGAATAATCGAGTTCTCAATGACATACTGTCCCGTTTCAGGATCTCGAGGTGCGCAGATTGTTCCGTAACTGTGGTTACAGACATCGCGGAGTTTGACGTCTTTTAGACCACCGGCGATCCCCTGGCTGACTTGAGTGGGATTCTCGCGAAGCTGGACCAGACCGGCCTGAATCGCGGCGCCAAGGGCGACGCATTCGTCCACATTGACGGAGTTTTCTGGGGGGAACCCGAATTTGGCCTGGATGTGTTGATGGACCAGGGGAATCCGGGTGCTTCCGCCGGTGAGGAGAACCTTGTTGATGTCGGAAGGTTTGCATTTAGCTTCTTCGAGAATTACCTCGACAAGGATGTCGGCTCGGGAGATCAAAGGAGCGATGGCCTGTTCAAATTGTTCCCGAGTGATTTCGACCCGGAGACTTCCGGCCGAACCATAGAGAATTTTTTTGGCGGTGGGACGGCGGGACAGGGTCTTTTTCACGTCTTCGGCTTCGTCTTCATATTTGGCCTGATCCTCCGGGCCGTTAATCAACTCGGTATTAAACTTTTCACGATATTGTTGTTGGAACAGTTCGATGATTTTCTTGTCAAAATCGATACCGCCGAGGGCGTGGTCTCCCTGCGAACAAAGGATCTGAATGTCGTGGCCCGCGACTTCCAGGATGGTCACATCAAAAGTGCCGCCGCCAAGATCATAGACCATGATCTTTCCGGATACTTCGCAGGTCGTGGCATAATAGAGAGCGGCAGCAACGGGTTCGTTGACGATTCCGATGACATTCAGCCCGGCGAGTTTGCCCGCGTCCATGGTGGCCTTGCGACGGACTTCGTCAAAATGAGCGGGGACCGAGATAACGACATCGCGGATTTCCCCATTCTCGCGTGAACCGTCCTGCTTGAGTTTTTTGAGAATCAAGCTGGAGATTTCCTCCGGTGTCCAGGATTTGCCGTCAATGTTTTTTTGGAAGGTCCTGTCCCCCAAATACCGTTTGATCCAGCGAACGGACCGATCCGGATTCAGATGACGGGAATTCAGCGCCTCGATCCCGACACGGATGATTTTGCTGTCTTCCTCGTCGAAAAAAACAACCGATGGAGTGATGCGTTCGCCTTCGGCATTGGGGACAATTTCCGGTTTTCCAATGCTGTTGAGCACGGCCAACGAGGAAAATGTTGTTCCCAGGTCAATTCCAGCCAGTACGGTCATGGTTTCAGTCCTTATTTCATGGATCTTGGATCAGCAATACAATTTGACTTGTGCGCAACGAACCACTCGGGTTTCCTGGTCGTTCAGCACATATTCATAACCGGGACGAACGACTTCGGCGATTTTTCCCCGGAGTCGAGGATTGGGCGAGGGGACCCGTTCCTTAACGGCCTCGACGCGTTTTTCGAGACCTTTGTATTCGGAGTCCGGCTGAACTTGGAACTGTTCAACCCCGCTGGATTCCAGGGCGAACACCAGCTCATCCCGCACATCGCGCAATAGCTCGGCATCATGGTTTTGATCGGATGCATGCAGGATGCGAGTCTCCAAATTGTCGATACAGTGGATGATTCGAAGGCAGAATCGTTTGATGATATTCCAGTCGTATCCCTCCTGGAGTTGACGGACCCGATCCTGTTGCTGGGCCGCGAACTCGCGGATGGCGGAAACCTGTTGTGTCAACTCGGCGAGGTTGGTGGCGACAGGAGCGGTTGACATCAGGTTTTGAACCGAAACGGAATCCGGAAAGGCCGAAACGGGCACACCAGTGATCACCGCGGTAATCGGATCCAGTTCGGTTGTGGTTGGAAGGAGACAGTTGTCTTCATTTTTCCATGACACCGGTTCATGCACCGGTTCAAGGTCGGAGGGCTTCCACTTGGAAGAATCGAACATGCCCGGTCCGTCGGAACATCGTCGATGGGATACGGCCGTATTTCTGTTGGAGGGATTTTCGATGGCGGGCACCAATCGGTTGCCCGGGGATTCCGGTGTGGTTTTGGCGGCAGAGGAATCGACAGGAGTTCTCGATCCGGCGACTGCGGGAAATTCCGGGGACTCTTTGCGGAGGGTGCCAGCCATCCATTTTGCGATGTTGGCCAACAATATCAGAGTTCCCGCCAAAAGGGTTACGATGGATCCGAAGGTAACCGCATCGCGAATTTCCTTTTTACGGCGGTACTGATCGACCTGTTCCTGCCAGTTGCTCCCATAGAGGAGATCGGCCAGGACATGCGGTTCCTTGGCGCCGGTGGCCAGGTCAACAATATCGGCTTTCAGACGAGCGGGTTGTTCGCTACGAAGTTGTTCGTTGGTTTTCGATCCGCCATATTGGCCATGACCCCATGGATTTTCCGTTTTCTGCTCCGGGGTCAAACGATTCCATTCGTCGTAGAGTTGCAGGTACTCGTCGTCGTTCTGATTGAACTGGTTCCGAAACGGGCGGAGTTCCTTGTCTTCCTGGTAGAGATTCCAGGAGACCACGCCGAGACCGCATATCCCGGCCAGCACAAAAACAGCAGCCCACATTGTCCACGTCTTGCTCATAGGATTCCCATCATCAGGATTACTTTCCAACTCCTGATAAATCTTACGAAACGCTGGTTATATCGACCAAATCAGAAGGGGCGGTTATTTCGAGATTGAAAGATAATTTGGAGAGGATGGGTCCGAACCATGGGAAGGAACGGACCGATAATGGGGCACAAGAAAAGCCAATATACGGATGGAATTTTGCTTTCGTTGGTGGCTGTTCCAGTCGATACAGGAACCGGAGGGAATGGGGGCTCAACTCGGACCTTTGAGGAAGGGAATGATGTTCAACAAGGCATAGATGATCATGAAAACGATCCGTACGCGATTTTTATGTTTGGCGGGGCTGTTTGTCGTCTTGTTTTCGGTCTGGGTCCTTTATCGGACCTGGACAATGGGCAACTCCCAGATGGAGCTGGTTCTGAGAGATCATGCAGGACTGGCCCTGGAGTTTGATCTGGCGATTCGAGAATATGTGGCACGCGTCGTACGGCCATTCGCCCAATCCCATAGTTCAGAAGGCGATTTTGTTCCGGAAGTGATGTCCACATCGTATGTCGCTCGATCGATATTCGAGGAAGTTTGCAAACGATACCCGGATTCCATAATCAAGTTTTCTTCCGACAATCCCCGCAATCCGGTTAACCAAGCGACGGAGGCGGAATTGGAAATGATCCGTTACTTCAATGGTCGACCAGACCAGCAGGAGTGGATGGGCCAGATCGAGATGGAAGGAAAATGGTATTATGCTTGCTTCAAGGCCAGACGCATGGAAGCCAGTTGCCTGCAGTGTCACGGCGATCCGAAGGATGCTCCACGAAGTCTGATCGAACGATACGGTGCCGAATCAGGTTTCCACCGGCCCTTGGGACAAATTATGGCGATGGATATGGTCGCCGTTCCCGTGCAGCCGTTTCGGACCAAGCTGGCTGGTTTGGTTTGGACTGAGGGATTCCTGGTTGCGACGGGAGTTGTCATCCTGTTGGTCGCGATTGCGTGGGGTTTCCATGTTTTGGTGACACGAAAGTTACGATTGATCCAACGCCATTTCCATTGGGTGACCGGCAGGGAAGAATCGTATCCGATCCCGGAAATTCCCCCGCAATCCGACAAGGAAATCCAGGAACTGGCCGAAGGGTTCAATCTATTAATCGGCAAGCTGAATGGTATCCATCAACGGCTGGAGGATCTGGTGAACGAGCGGACTCAGGAATATGAACAAGCCAACGCAGATTTGATGCTGGAGATTCAAGAGCACAAGCGTACGGCGGGATTGTTGCAGCAGGCCAAAGATCGAGCTGAAGGCGTCAATAAGCAACTCATTTCCGCCAAAGAGAAAGCCGATGTATTGGCCCGTGAGGCGATCACGGCCAGCCAGGCCAAGAGCGAATTTCTGGCGAATATGAGCCATGAAATTCGTACCCCGATGAACGCCGTTCTGGGTTTCGCCGAATTGCTCTCACAGGAACCGCTAACCTGTGACCAGGCAAAGTTCGTACGGGCAATCCAGGATTCCGGAAACAACCTGTTATGTCTGATCAAGGACATCCTGGATTTTTCAAAAATTGAAGCCGGGAAGCTGGACTTGGAGATGGTTGACAGTGATTTGTCGCAGATACTGGAAAGTCTTGAATCCCTGTTGGGACCGGCGGCCGTTGCCAAGGGGATTGTATTTCGAATCCTGCAGTGCGATCAACTTCCGCGGCGGCTGCGGACGGATCCGATTCGGCTCAAGCAATGTTTGATCAATCTGGTCAGCAACGCAATCAAATTCACTTCCGAAGGTCATGTGTATCTGAATGTATCGCTGGAGCGGGCCGACGATCAGCCAGATGAAATCCGGTTTGATGTTGAAGATACCGGAATCGGGATATCGCCGGAACAAAAGGGCCGGATTTTTGAGGCATTTACACAGGCGGATTCAAGTACTACGCGGAAATTCGGAGGTACGGGCCTGGGATTGACGATTACCCGCCGATTGGCTGAACTGATGGGAGGAACCTTGACGGTGACCAGCCAGCCGGGGCAGGGATCGGTTTTCACGCTTCGGTTACCCTTTTGTTCTCTTGAACGGAATTGTGAAACCTCCGATCGGTACGAATGGATTACAGAACTGGATACCCATCAAGAACAAACGAATCCTGAAGTTTTGGGGCGGGCTCTCATTGTGGAAGACAATCCGTCCAACCAAATGCTGATGGAGGTGATCCTTCGGAAGATGGGGTGGCAATGCGATATCGCCGCCGACGGAGAGCAAGCGATTTTGCAAGCGGGGGAAAGAACTTATGATCTGATTCTGATGGATATCCAGATGCCGAATCTGAACGGGATCGACGCCACACGGGCTTTACGCCGGCGGGGGATTCGAACCCCGATCATAGCGGTTACGGCCAATGCGACGGTGGGGAACAAGGAAAAATGCCGGCAGGCGGGGTGCGACGACTATATTTCCAAACCGATCGTCAAAGATGAACTCATGGCCGTTATGGCCCGATACCAACCCAAGACAAAAAACCCGGCATAAAATCACATCAAATGGGTTTTGTACCAGTCAATGGCGATTTCAAGGCCCTGACGAAATGAAACGATCGGCCGATATCCGATGATCTTTTGAGCCAGTTGGATATCCGCCAAAGAATGCTTGACATCGCCAGCTCGGGCGGGAAGATATCGGGGTGCGACGGATTTGCCTTCTAATTGATTGATCAATCGAATGATTTCATTAACCGTGATTCGCTCACCGCACGCGATATTCACCGATTGGCCACAAGTCCGGGGAGCCCGGGCGGCGCATAGATTGGCTTCGACGACATTGTCCACAAAGGTAAAGTCCCGGCTTTGTTCGCCATCGCCATAGACCAACGGGGGTTGTCCGCGAAGAATCGAAGTGACGAAGGCGGGAATCGCCGCGGCGTATTGACTGGTTGGATCCTGATAGGGACCGAAGACATTGAAATATCGAAGAGAGATCGTCTCAAGACCATAGACCTCAAAAAAGACCTTTGCGTAATATTCCCCGACGAGCTTGCTGACCGCATACGGAGATTTGGGATCGACGGGCAAAGTTTCGATTTTCGGGAGGGTAGGGCTATCGCCGTAGGCCGACGAGCTGGCCGCATAAATGAAACGACGGACCCCGGCGTCTCGCGCGGCCACCAGGAGCGTGAAGGTTGCATCGACGCAGTTGACATGTGTACAGAGCGGATCAGCGACGCTTCGCGGCACGGAAGGAACGGCGCCCTGATGGAAGACCGACTCAATGCCCTCCATGGCGGCGCGAGCCGATTTCGGATCTCCCATATCGGCTTCGATCAATTCGATCCGATCGGACAGGTCGGTCAGGTTACTTCGTTTTCCAGTTAGAAAATTATCAAGGACACGGACGAATGCCCCTTCCCGGACCAGACGACGGCATAAATTGGAACCGATAAAACCGGCTCCGCCGGTGACCAAACAACGCATCATGAATTCATCCTTACATTGCGGATCGTGGGGTTATGCCTTTTGGGGCATTTCCTGATATTGTTTATATGCTTTATACAACCGTTCAAAGTAACCGCCCTTGAGGTTTTCGACGCACAATAAAACGGTTCCGACCACGGTTGCCTGAATTTCCCGCAGTTCCCGAAGGGTTCTCTGCGCTTCTCCGCGATGGGTTTTCTTGGCATTGAAAACAACCAGAGTTCCCTCAGCCATGGCGGCAAGGGCTTTGGCATCGCTGACGAGCAGGGCGGGTCCGTCCAGGAAGATATAATCGTACGATTCGCGAACGGAATCGAGGAGTTTTTTCATGGAAGGACTGCCGAGAGCTTCGGCCGGGTTGGGAGGGATCGGGCCACAATCGATAACATCCAGTCCCTCCGTTCCGCTGGGACGAATGATATCCCGGGGATTGGAACATTGTCCAAGCAAATAATTACTCAGTCCGAAATCGGCATGGCTTTGAACCTGTCCCTGTGCGGGGCGCGGGAGATTGGCGGCCAGCCCCGGTCGGCGGAAATTCGTGTCGATCAGCAACACCTTTTTCCCTTCGGCAAGAAAAGTGGCTGTCAGGTTCAGAGCTACCGTGGTCTTTCCGTCGCCGGAGGTGGGACTGGTCACCAGAAGTATTTTTTTGTTGGCGGCCGATTCCGACAAACGAAGATTGGTTCGAAACTGACGATAATTGTCGCTCATAAAAGAATACGGGGCCTGGCGAACGACTTGAAGCAGGTCGACCCCGTCAGTTTCGTCATCGGCCTGCTGGTCGCAAACCATTCCAAGGAGAGGGGCCGTGACATATCGCATGACATCTCGGGGGGTACGCAAAAGTTTATTGGACATTTCCAGGAGAAATGCGATTCCCAGGCCGGTCATCAGGCCGAAAATAAACCCGGCCGGAATGTAAAAATACCAGCGGGGTCCGTCTTTTTCCAGGGGACGGATGAGATTGCCCAATGCGATCTTGGTCTTATCCGGACTGGTCATCAGGGTTTCGATTTTTTTGATCTGCGTATCGAACGCTTCGAATTGTTTCTGGAGTTCATCACGCTTGGTTTCCTGCTGTTCGTATTCGGCACGGGCGTTTCTCAGGTCCGTATGGTTTTTTTGGGCGGCCAACAGTTGACCTTCCCGGGCCTTTAATTCGGCGGTTCTCGATTCAAGGTTTTCTCGATTCAGAATATAAGCGGACTGACGAACGATATCGCCGATCTGTTTCTGGCGTCCCTCGAGATCTTTTTGTGCCTGGTTGCGCGCGTCTTGCGTTTCTTTGACCCGGCGATGATTTTCGCCAAAGCTGGCCAGTTGACTGGATAGAAGGACATCCAGTTGAGTCAACCGCTGGCGCATATCGGCGGAGATGGGATCGCGTTCGATCTGTTCCCGGACGACTTCGTCATAATCGCTTTCCGCCCGGTTTTTCAAAAATTCGACTTCGCTTTTCAGACGAGCGACCTCACTGTCCAGGGCGGACCGTTGTCGTTCAAGGTCGGCCATTTTCTCTTCAATATAGTCGCGGAAATTGCCCTGGCTTAAATTGCCAAAGGAATAGGTTGTTCGCAAATCTCTTAGTTTGGCAAGGGGACCGTTATCAAGAGCGGTCTGAATATCAGTTCTTTTCTTTTCCAGATTGGTTTTGTAACCGGACCATTTACTGTCCACCTCCGAACTGAGTGTTTTCTCAAAAATTTCTCCGATTGCACTTAGGATCGTGGCGCCGTCTTCCTTTTGAGCATTCCCGTAACACTTTAGGGTCATGCGAATGATGTTGGCTTCTCTATCAACGACAATATTCAAATATTTTTTGAAATAGCGGTCTGCTCGAACAATCGGATCGAATTTTTTATTCCACCAGGTTCCCTGTTCGATCTCCTTTTTATACCAGGCCAATTTCCGAATAGACTCATTTCGGAGAAAATTTTGTAACCAACTGTGACTTTTCAATTGGCTGGCCAAGGTGTTTCGGAATTGGTACTGAGTGTCTTTATTCACGGCCGAATCTTCGATACGGGTCGGATCCTTTTCTTCCTGAGGCAAAACTGTGATAAAGGAGACGGTTGTAAACCTCGGACGGGATCGGTTTTCGAGGAAAAACCAGATCGATCCGATTGAAAGACCAATGACCGATATGATTCCGATCAGTGTAAGATGTCGCCAAATCACGGCCCCGATTTCCTGGGGCGTCATGGAGGGCTGTGCGGCGCCAAGAGAGGCCGGCGACATGCCGGGGCGGGCCAGGGGAACCGCAGAGCGAGGTTGAATCTGTCCGGTCATTTTCGTTTATCTCCTCAATGGATAGTTCATGTTGATGTACTTCCACATCCTTGTTGCGTTCATGGAGAAACGCGTTTGATTGCGGCGGCGATCTGCTCTTTGTCGGAAGCCGGAATCGAGTCGCCGCCGGCATCGAGCGACTTTTGGTAGGAGGTCAGCGCCTCAGATTTTTTACCAAGCCCTTCCTGGGCCATTCCCAGGTGAAAATAGGAATCCCATGGAACGGAATTGCCGGCCAGTTCATGGTATTGAATCGACATCAAGGCCATTTTTTCGGCCTCTTCAAACTGGCGGCTTTTGGACAGCGTGTAGCTGAGAGTATCCATTCGGACGGGATCCGTAGGCGTTTCTTTCAAGGCTTGTCGAGCATAACCGACGGCCTTCTCAAGGTCTTGATTGTTGTCTGCCAGCAGATAGGCCAAATTGTTCAAAACGAGGGCGCGTTTGGGATGGTTTGGGGGCGCCGCCTTAAGAATGGATTCATAGAGAGCGACCCCGCCATCGAGATATTTTTTGTCGCCGGATTTGAAAAAGGCCTTCAGAAGGACCTGGGATTTCTGAAGGGTATATTCCACCCAGTTATTTTGGAGATGAGCCAGTCGTTGTCGGCGATTGGCTGATTGATCCGTGTTCTCAGTTCCCGCATTCTTTGCCGCGTTTTGCTCGGCCTGTAGGGTTTTGATCTCCGCCTCGAGCTGAGTCAGGCAACGATCGAGGAATTCGAGGGCCACATTGAACTGATCGGCGGCCTGGGCAAGTTGGAACATCGTGTAATTGGCTCCGATGTGTTTTGGATCGGCGGCGAGGGTCTTCTCACACCAGGCCCGGACTTCTTTGTTGGATTCCAGGACCTTCTGCATGACATCCAGCAACTGGACGACGAATTCGGGCTGGTTCTTGGCGGACTCCAAGGCCCTGTCAAAGAGCTCCAGGCCTTTGGTTCTGTCTCCCATCCGGAGGTTGGCTTGGGCCATCTGCGAAAAGGCGACGGGAGCCAAAGGCGTGTCCGCATACTTGGATGAGATTCGGATAAACTGTGTTAATTGTGTCGGAGTTTCCAGTTTCTGCAGGAGAGATTCAAGATAATAGTCCAGGATTTTGGCGTACACAACTTGATCCGGATGAAGTTTCCATTGGGGTTCGGCGAGGTTCCAGGATTTCTCCAAAAGCGGCGCCGCTTTATCCAGCAATTCCAGGGTCTTATCGGAAGGCTTAAAGAGAGTTCCGGGTTTCCATTTTCCCTGCTTGCGAGCGTCGTTTTTTTCCTGGTCCAATCGTTTTTGATATTGGGTCAGGAGAAATCCGCCGGCCCTGTGAAGCCAATACCAGTCGTCGGGAAATTTGGAAACGGTCTGGTCATAGAATTTCTGGAGATCTTCGGTCCGGCCAGAATCGGTGTAGATGCTTTCGAGCAAGTATCGGACTCGATCGGGGGCTTGCGGTTTTTCGAGAGCGGTTACCAGTTCGCTGATCGCGGAGGTCTTTTGCCCGGTTATTATGTAACTTTGAGCCAATTCCATTCGAGTAATCGGGTCGTCGGTGAAAGACAGACTTTTTTGGAGATCGGAGATGGCCTGTGGAAGGTCGCTTTTTATTCGATTCAAAACCCCCCGGATTCGCCAGGCAATGGCGTGGTTGGGTTTCTGTGTAAGGATTTCCCCGACATGCGTCCATGCAGCGTCGAAGGCATATCGATTGAAATCGGACCATGCCTGCATAACCAATCCCTCAATGTTGGCGGGGTAGCGTTCGCGAAAGCTGGCGATTCGTAAGGCCGTTTTATCCGGTTCAAAATTGAATTCCAGCAGTTTCTGGAGAGCCCACATCTCGGTTGCTTCCTTGGACTTCGGATCCTCGAACTTGACCTCCATCAATTCCCGCGTATATTGGTCCAGTCCTGAGGAATCCCCGGTTTTCAGGGCGACAACCACCAGTCCCCTCAGAACGGCGGGATTGGATTTTGGCCCCTTTTCATAGAGTTTCTCAAGGATTTCCTTTGCCTTTGCGTATTTCCCATCGTTGATATAAAAGTCAACCATGGAAAGGGAATCCGGGGGAAGCGTTTTTTCGGCAAGAATTTGTTTTCCGGAGATTCGCAAATACTCCCCCCAGGCGTTCAGGACGGCCGGATCGCTTGGAGCCAGTTCACGGGCCTTTTCGAGCGCCTTTTGGGCAACCAGTAACAGATAATCTTTCGTCCCGATTTTTTGCACAACGCGGTTTGTCTCATAGGTGTCATAAAGCCGTAACGCAAGGACTCCAAGAAGACGACCATGCTCGGCCGAAGGCGAAGCAGACAAAATTTTCTGTCGCAGGGCCAGAGCCCGATCCGGTTCTCGATCACTGATCAGTTCCGCGTAAAAATTCAACAGTTCCAGATTTTCGGGATTCAACCGAATGGCGGTAAACATCGCCTCATTCATCCGGTTGTAATCCTCCGGCGTTGGATTGGTTCCGGCCTTGCGGAAAAGCTGATAATAAATGGTGGCCCGAAGTTTGGCGATGTTTCCATCCACGAAAGTCCAATCGAAGGCCTGATCGGCGTCTTTGGCGGCCTCGGTCAGATTGCCCAACGCTCTTTGAGCCATCGAACGGTAATAGAAGGCCTGGGGGAAAATCGGCAGAATGCGGATACACTCCGTTAGTTTCTCCACGGCGGAGGTGAATTGGAGGTCGACCATATCGAGTCGGGCCTGGAAAAAAAGTCCCCCACACTTATCAATGTCCAGTTCTTTGGCTTTTTGCGCGTACTTTCGAGCCATCTCCAAGTCGGGTTTGGCGTCGGACTGGGCGGAATCGGGGATGAGAGATAGATCAAAAAGCAGCTCGATGACCTGCGGATTATCTCCGGCGGTTTCGAGGACGGAAGTTAATTCTGCATAGGCCGCATTCCGATTCCGGATCCGCCAGGCGGCGTCCGAAGCGGGAAGCGCCAAGAGAACGCGGGCGATTTCGACCGCCTGTTCCACTTTTTTATCGGGCAGGGCCTCTCGAATAGACAAGATCGCATTTTGTTGGATTTGTTCCTGGCTTAGTTCCGTATCGGGCGGAGTTGCCAGGGTTTTTTCAAAACTTCGGATCGGGACATATCGAGGCATGGCCTGGATATAATCGGCCACGAGTTGTTTGGCCTTTTCGGCCTGATTGTTTTTGGCAAGGTCCCGGCAGACATCCATCAGGATTTTCGGATCGGTTGATTTGGGATCTTTTTCCATCATGGCGATAATAATCGATTGACGCCGGGGAACAAGCTCGGCGATTCTGGCCTTGAGGTTTTCCTGCTGTTTGACCAGATCCTTTTGCCTTGTTTGCAGGTCGGCGATCGATCGTTTCAGGGAATCCATATCCAAGGATTCCGAAGATTTCATCGTTTGATTTAAAAGTTCCAATGTCAGGTTGTTGGAGTTCAAGGTTTCATTGACGCGAGTCAATGTGGAATGGATCGCTTTGATCCTGCGATGGATCAACTGCGCTCGAAAAATTGATAACCGATCCGCAGGGATGTCGAGCGATTCCAGTTCTTCCTCGATTTGATCGAAATCTGATTCGGTTTGGGCCGCCATCATCAAGGCCTCAAAACGAAGGTCCCGGCTTCGTGGGGTTGCGGGAAAGGACGCCTCAAACAAGTCCACCGCCTGAACGGCCGTTGGTCCGTTTTCCAGTTCCAGCATCATCTCGGCATATTCCAGATATGCGTTTGGTTTCAATGTGACGATGGAGTTGTTTGATGGTCCGAAGGATTGAGATAAGAATTTTGCACGAGCGCCAAATTCGGGACGACCCCGGAAAGCCGAAGCCAGAGTATAGGAAAGCAGAGGATCATTTTGTTTGAGAGTCACAAGCTGCTGTTGGGCGGTGTACAGCGTTCCGATGGCGTTAGAGATCTGTTTGTCGGCTTTGAGGAGAAGGTTGGCTCTGAGTTTGGGATCGTCTTCGGATAATGCGGCCTCCTGTTCGACCCGGCCTTTGGCAAGGTCCAGCATGCCGCGCCATTTGCCCATATAAATATTGTCGGAGGTTTTCAGGAATTGCTGGATTTGGTCAATGATCTTTTTTGCTTTGTCGAAGGTTTGAGGGTCTTTATCCAACCGATATTTTTCGATCTGCCAGCTTGCAAGGTAATTGTATAAATTCAGGCGACGGCTGTTTTGAATCCCTTCCTGGGGGCCTGGAACGACTTGCGCTTCGGGATAGGACAAGGCGTCGGTTGCGATGCCGATGGCCTTGTCCAGCCAAAGGACGGATTCTGCAGGATCGGATAGGAAACCGATCTGGCGATAATACAGAATGGCCGCCTGAAGGGCATAGTCATACTTGGTTTTGTCCAGTTCATGGGCCTTCTCGATGGCTTCGATGGCCTTATCCTGTTCCTGGATGAGCTGGAATAAGCGAGATCGAAACGCCAGAACCTCGGGATTGTCCTTGAAGTCCGCGGCCAAAACATCCATTTCCATTTTGATTTTGGAATGGAACAAGGCCCTGCGAATGGATGAATCGAATTTGGAATTGAAGGATTCACGGGCTTTTTCCCGGGTTTGGGTGTCCTTGCCTGTATTCTGTTTCTCAAGGGTGTTGTAGGCATCCTCCAAGAATTTCTGAACCTTGGATGTTTCTTTGAAATCCTTGACCAGAGTCTCGAGATCCTTTGTCAAATCGAGATCGTGATCCGCGAGGAGTTGCCCTATCAGTTGATACGCTTGCTTTTTCAGTCGCGGATCTTCCGGCTTGCGTTCGGGAGCGGTTTTTTCCAGACGAAATTCCATCTCTGCAATGCGGGCTTCCGGGGTTTCGGTGATTTGAGATACGGCCTCCTTCAGGATTGTTTCGACCTCGCCGATGGCGGTTGCGCGGGCCGTGGTATCGCCCCGGAGATTTCCCAATTCCCCCTTCAAACGATAGGCCTGAGCAAGCAACTGATAGACCTTAAAATTCTTCGGCAGATCTTTTTGGGCGTCCCGCAGAATTCCGATGGCGTTTTGGCATATCGCTTCCCGATCAGGCGAATCGCCGAGTTCGGCCTGCATGAGCCGAGATTGGCCGAGATAAAGAAAGAGCAGAGGATCGACCGGTTCGTTTTTGCCGCGATAGAGTTGAATCAGTTCATCGGCATTGGTCTCGACCAATTTCCATGCATTGCCGCTGCGACTATCAGAGACCTCATAGAAATAATTCAGAAGTTTTTGCCGGGCTAGGACATTTTTCGGGTCAAGCGTCACAATCTTATTCCAGCACCCGAGGGTCTTGTCCCAGGCGGCCGGATGATAGGACGGGCTTTCGACATCCGCGTCGACATCGTGAGTTTTGTGGAACTCGGCCATCTCAAAGAGGATCTGGATCATGGCCTCGTGATCTTTTTGCGAACTGGCGATCTGGTAGGCAAGGCCAAAAGACCGATCGGCGGCTCTGTAATTTTTTCGCTGGATCTGTTCCCGGGCGGTATCGACAAAGGGTTGCGGATCGGAGTGGAACCAATGCACAAACCGACCTGAACGAAGAACGATAATTCCGCCCAGGACGAATAGAACAAACAATATACCCAAGAAAAGAACTCGTTTATTCAACCGTTTAGACCAACCTTTTGTTGCCATGGCTCAGAATCCTTATTGATTTGGAACCGGTGATTTCTGCGACGCAGAATCCCGTTTGGCCTTTTCCCAGTCGGGCCAGTGCTGTGTCTCCAGCAGGGGAAGAAGAACGCGCATCAGCTTGACGCTGGCCTGTTCGATATCCTGTTTGCTCGGGGAGCCGATCCCCGAAAATTTCCATTCAACCTTGGAAAAATAGGAATATTTACAGGTAAAATTCTTTCCCATGATCGCCCGAACCCCGGTTCTGCTATCTGCATATTCGCCATTGGCCTTGAAGAAGTACAATACCGAAAATACTGACTGAGGGTCCCAGGGATTGGAAGTTTTCGAGGCAAAATCCAACTTCTGTACCGACAATTCAGCCGGGATGCCAAGGGCGGAGGGACCGGGAAGGTCGTGGAAGCCAAGCAAAAGGGATTCCGCTTGTTTTTGGACAAACCCCCCTCCGATATAACACTCGTTGGGGACATGGGGGACGCGATCGGGGTTGCCGGTATAATAAGTAATAAACAAACTGCAATTCCGTACGGGACTGGATGCGGGGACTTCGGGGTCTTCCAGAATCCACTGGATATAATCATGTGTTCCCAAGCTTTCCAGGACATCGAGATTTGTGATTTTGGCCCGCTGAACCACTTTGTAAGGAGCCAAACGATTGACCTCTAACTGATCAAACGGCTTTTTTAGGGGGATAGGTTCTTTTCGGGTCTTAATGTCCATCCATTTCATGGCGGTATTCATGCCGGCGGATGAAATCGATAATACGGCTACGCAAATCAGAAATTGGGGCTGAAAATAGGGGTTTCGCTTGAAAGTCATGGCTTCTGTTCCCCCTTGTGTCGACAGATGACGGCTTCCGAAGACAATCCTTCGGAAGACTTGGGGTCTTCCATGAACCAGGCCATTGCCCCGTATAAACCAAACGCCAGCGGCAGCATCAGCAAGCCCAGCATATCGTGATAAAATCCCTGAGCATATCGCGGATCCCAGAGAATGTAGATCAGGCAGGTGATGGAGACGCGAGCCACATTGCAGATAATAGCGATCGGGAAAGTGCTAAGCAAAAGGACAAGCCGTTGCCAGGCGGGCCGTCGATGCAGAAACGCCATCGCAACCCCGAGAGCGACAAACGCCATCAACAACCGCATCCCGCTGCAGGCCTCGGCGACATCCAGAGACGGAACCAGGGCCTGTCCACGATACAGAACATCGATCGTTGTCCCATTGGGTGTGGCCTCGATTCCGGGGATCCAACTGATAACGACCGAAGACACATCCGCCGCAAAAAGCTGCATTGGGAGCGTAACCGCTTTGTACCCGCGATCCGGCAGGGGGATGGCGAAGAACAGATAGGCGATCGGAAGCCAGACCGTCCGAAGGATCGACCAGCCGCCAAGAAATAAAACGACCGAAATAATCGCCGGAATGATCAGGAGAGATTCAAAATAAGCGATCTGGAACTGAAAGGAATTAATCGGATAAAACGCGATACACAACAGCAAACCTAGAAGGCCCACATAGCTGGGCCGGGGTTTCAGCGGAAGGAGTCTGTCTTTCGTCTGGTTGAGGAAATACAGACTGAACAGCGGGATCAGGAACCCATGCGACCAGGTGGGATCCACCGACCAGCGCCGAACGATCTTGAACAGAATATCGTAGAAAAGCCAGCAGAACGGGATCCCCACCAGCAGCAGTTTGATCCAGACATGGACTCCCAGCGAATCCCAGCCCAGAGTAGCCTGCAGGTTCGAAGCCCCTCCTTCAAACCGTTCGATGCGTGTGTTCATGGAATCGCTCAAAAGATATCCCGGAAGCTGTTGGGAAGCGGATCGTCGCCAAAATCGCTGACCTCGAAGTTACGATCATACACAAGGCCGAATCCATAGGTGGCCCGAAAGGCGTTTCGTAATACGGCCAAAAATCGACTGGATCCGTGCGTTCCGACATTGATCAAATCGTATTGTTTAATGAAAAAGTCGGGCTGAAGCCCTTTGGCGATCTTATCCAGATCAACCATGACGGTTTCTTCCTGCATTAAGCCGGCTTTGTTGCGTCCAATCCGGCGGATCACTTCGACTTTTTTGGGCCAGGCCAATTCGTTGAGCCCGCCGGCCGTGGCGATGGCCATTTTCAGGGTCATCGGTCGTCCGGTGATCGTCAACGGTCCAACCCGGTTGACATTGCCCATAACCCAGAACTCGCCGATGATGTCCACCGGAATTGAGATCCGGTCTCCCGGACGGACGATGATGTCGTATCGGGGATCGCCGCCTTTGAGCCGATCCACGGGGATTCGGATCACGCGCGTGAGAGTTTGTTTTGTCGTCGACATCCGGGCAGTGGGGGAACTGGGGGGTTGTTCGATAACAGCAGAATGATCCTGCTGGACGCTGCGAACGGGCTTCCACTGCCCATTTTCGAGGATCCAGTCAATCGAGTCAAATTCACCGGTGTACGCAACGGCATTCGGCTGTGACAGATCGGCCGCCTGAAGAATTTTATTTCCGGCGGTTGACGAGGAATCAATTGGAGAGGAACCGGATTGCGCAAAGGGCTGGATGACTTCCATCAGCTCTTCGTTCGGGTTGGCGGCAGGTTTTGTGGGTTCGATCCGAATGGGAATCGCAGGGGTATCCAGGGGAATGGGGGAATTACCGCCAGGAATTGAGATCGGAGCTATCGAGGAATCGACGGGGACATCCCGGGAAACATATATGAAGGAAACATTATACTGACCCGCGTCTCCCGCCAACGCCAAAGCGTCCGTCAGATGGTAATCATAACGGGGGATGGAGTAGCGCCCCGGCCGTGCGACCCCTGCGCCATAGATCGAAAAGAACCGACTTTGAGATTCCAGCAAGATGACGGTTACGGACGGATTTTTCAGAATTCCTCCGTCGGAGAGACGGTTCCGAATTTCCGTTTCGAGTTCTCGCTCCGTTAGGCCGGAGGTTAGTACAGATCCGATTTCCGGAATGGAAATGCGTCCCGTTTCAGTAACGACATAGTCGTTTACGAAAGGATATCCCTCCCGCAAAAGTTCGTATATGGAAATACGAACGACATCGCCTGAACCGAAACGGTAGTCCTGTTCATAGCTGATCAGGTCTTCCGGACGGGGCTCTTCGGCGCCGGAATAAGTGGGATCCGGCTCGTCGGCCACCCCGAGATTCTCGAGAATGACATTGACCACGGGAACCGGCCGGAACCGACCAATCTGGGTTGGATCCAAAATATCATTGGAACAACCGTTCATCAGCAGGCATCCCAACGAGGCCGCAATGCAAATTCCAATGTTTTTTCGCACGGTCATGGCTCCAGTTTCTTTGTGAATACGCCCTTTCAGCCCGACTCATTCCGGACCCTTCCGTATCCCACAGGGGAAGGCAAAAACCTGCCCCCTTTCGGGAAAAAAACACGATTTTCCGAATTAAATCATCGGATTATCCAACCCAGGCCTTAATCCCCGTATTGACCGAGTTTCTGGAATCTTGCCGGGACAACTTGGTTATAAGCATATGTCCCGCCGTGCGGCATTTTTGCCGTAAAGGAAGAAATTATATACCTTTACAGATCGACCAACAGGTCGATAAAAACCCACTTGGCAGTCCTGAAAAACTCATTTTCAATGCCGCTACATTTCCTCTCCTGTCCCGGGCCTGTTCGGTTGGTTTCCATTCGGGCTCTTTAATTCTTTACTTTTGCTGGATACAAATAGTTCATTGCCCCCGGATAATTCTCGATACGGGATCATATTATCGGGCCAAATCGGAATGATAACGAATCGACTGGTAGTGAAATTGAACGACGATTCGGTCTGCCCCTCCGGTTTTTTGAAAAATGTCGATTTTTGTGGGGACGGTTTTTCCGAAGGTATCAATCCAGACGGGGTTATAGGTCAGGGCGACGAATTGTTCCCGAGAAATCGCATCCTGCAGTTCAAGACGATCAATTCGAGCGTCGGATTGCTTTTTCATGAGTCGAATCTGGTTGCGATCTGTGCCACGAAACGAAAGCGGTACATACCATTGGCCGTCGATTCGGATGGGTTCGGAAGAATCGAGGGACGATTCATCTATTAAACCGCAAGCGGCTCGAAAGGCCGTCAAAACCATAGTTGCAATTCGACGATCGCACCAGGCCGGCGTTGATACCTGCATCGGACCCGAGAAATGGCCGTCGGATAATACCCATTCGATCGTCTGATCGGGTTCCTGACCGCGAATGACCAAAAGATGTCCATCCTCTCCCAGCCGGTGTTCCTGACGGGTCAAGTACCGAACCTGTTGTGGGTCATAGTAGGTTGCGATCGTTTCCGCCGTGAAACCCGGCGATTTCAAAGTGGATTGGGTTCCGGCATGGTCGGAGCGGATTTGGCATCCGACCATCGCCAGACAGAGAATCACCATTCCGAATCCCGCGATCCATCGTAATGGGCGATTCATGTGATCCATCCTTTCTATTTCGCGAGGGATTAATGGATTCAATTCCCACTTACCTGCAAGGTTCCAGACCGGCCAGTTTTTCCATGAGCGAGGTTTTCCATTGAATATCCCTTTTGGCTTGTTCCATCAGGGCCGCTGCAATTTCCGGCTTGGACTGTTTCAGCGTGCGGTACCGGTTTTCACCGTAAGCGTACTCCGCAAAATCCAGCGTCGGGGCTTTGGAGTCCATCTGCAAAGGATTCTTTCCGGCATCGATCAACCGCGGATCAAACCGATACAGAGGCCAATGTCCGCAGGCAACCGCCTTCTTTTGTTCGATCAATCCGTTTTCCATGGCGATACCGTGAGCGATACAATGAGAATAAGCAATGATCAGAGATGGCCCCTTGTAGGCCTCGGCTTCGGCAAAGGCCTTGACGGTCTGATTGGGATTGGCGCCAATGGCGACCTTGGCGACATAGATCCCCCCATAACTCATAGCCATCAGACCCAGATCCTTCTTGGGCATCCGCTTTCCGGCAGCGGCGAACTGGGCCACGGCTCCTCGCGGAGTGGATTTGGACATCTGTCCGCCGGTGTTGGAATAGACTTCGGTATCGAGAACCAGGACATTGACATTCTCGCCGCTGGCCAGTACATGATCCAAACCGCCGTACCCGATATCATACGCCCAACCGTCGCCCCCGATAATCCAGACGCTCTTTTCCACCAGGTAGTCGGCGACGCTTAGCAATTGATCGCAATCGGCGCATCGGCTCTTCTTGCAGGCATCCTTGAGGCGCTGAACCCGAGCCCGCTGGGCTTCGATTCCGGCCTGATCATCCTGCGTGTTCAATCCATCTTTGAGTTCCTGAGACAGACTGCCATCCACACAACCGGCGGCCGTAACTTTGTCCAGCAACTGGATGGCGAATACTTTGAACTGGTTGATTGCCAGCCGGAAACCCATTCCAAATTCGGCGTTGTCCTCAAACAAACTGTTACACCATGCCGGTCCGCGACCATCGGGCCGTTTCGTGTACGGAGTCGTCGGCAGATTCCCGCCGTAAATCGACGAACATCCGGTCGCGTTCGAGATCAAAGCCCGGTCCCCGAACAACTGGCTGACCAGTTTGACATACTGGGTTTCGCCGCAACCCGCGCATGCCCCTGAAAACTCAAAAAGGGGCGAGATGAACTGGCTGCCCTTGATACTGGCCGCCTTGTACTTGGACGGATCGGTATCGGGAATGGACAAAAAGTAATTGAAATTATCCCGTTCCGGCAATCGCAGGGGTTCCTGCAGCGACATGTTAATCGCATGCCGTCCGGTTGGCTGGCCGTCCGCGCCTTTTTCCAGCGCTGGACAGTTGATCACGCAGAGCTGACATCCTGTGCAGTCTTCGGGAGCCACCTGAACGGTGAACTTCATGCCGGCGAATTCCTTGCCCTTTGCGTCGGCACTCTTGAAGGTCTTGGGGGCTTTGTCCAGATACTTGGGATCGAAGGCTTTGACCCGAATGGCCGCATGTGGACAGACCAGCGAGCACTGAGCGCACTGGATACACAGGTTTGGTTCCCAGACAGGAATATGAACGGCAATATTTCGCTTTTCATATTTGGTGGTTCCGGTGGGATATCGGCCGTCGTCCGGCATCTTGCTGACGGGGATATCGTCACCTCGACCGGCCATGATCTCGGCGGTGACTTCCTTGACAAACTGCGGGGCATCGTCGGGGACATGTTTGGCCATATGAGTCTTACTGGTCGGAGCGGCCGGGACTTTGACCTCGACGATTTTATCAAGGGCCTGATCAACGGCCGCATTGTTCATCTGCAGGACTTTTTCGCCTTTTTTGCCGTAAGTCTTCTTGATGGCATTCTTGATTGCCGTCACTGCGGTGCTGATATCGATAACCCCGCTGATTTTGAAGAATGCGGTCTGCATTATCACATTGATCCGGGCTCCAAGCCCCAAGTCTTCCGCGATCCGGATTGCGTCAATGACGAAAAACCGCAGCTTCTTCTTAATAATCTGCTCTTGTACTTCGTACGGAAGCGTATCCCAGACTTCGTCGGGCTTGTGGATGCTGGTCAGAAGAAAAGTCCCGCCGGTTTTCGCGTTGGAAAGCATGTCATAGCGTTCCAGGAAACTGGGGTTGTGGCAGGCGATGAAGTCGGCTTTCTTGATCAAATAAGGACTGCGGATCGTATCTTTTCCAAACCGAAGGTGGGAGACCGTCATAGCCCCGGCCTTTTTGGAGTCATAGACAAAGTACCCCTGGGCATTGTTGTCGGTTTCTTCGCCGATGATCTTGATGGAGTTCTTGTTGGCGCCGACGGTACCGTCGGAACCGAGTCCGTAGAACATGGCCGTAAAGACCTTCTGGCCCAGATCGAACGACTCATCCACGGCCAAACTCGAATGGGTAACATCTTCGTTGATGCCGACAGTGAAGTGATTCTTCGGTTGCGTGGCGTCAAGATTGTCGAAGACCGCTTTGACCATCGCTGGCGTAAATTCCTTGGAGCCCAGGCCGTATCGACCGCCTACGCAAATTGGATACTTCGCAAACGCTGTCGCCTTATTTCCCATGGCCTCGCCGATGGCCGTGCGGACATCCAGGTACAACGGTTCACCGGGCGCTCCCGGTTCTTTTGTGCGGTCAAGAACCGCGATCTTTGAGACGGTTTTTGGAATGGCGGCGATAAACGCCTCGACGCTGAACGGCCGAAACAGGCGGACCTTGAGAACCCCGACCTTCTCGCCCTTGGCAGTCAGGTAATCCACGGTTTCATGAATGGTATCGACGCCTGAACACATGGCGATGATGATCTTTTCCGCATCGGGAGCTCCGACATAATCAAATAAGCGATATTGTCGGCCGACTACTTTGGCAAACTTGTCCATGGTGTCCTGGACGATTTTCGGCGTAGCCAAATAATACTTATTGACAGTTTCACGACCTTGGAAAAACACATCCGGATTCTGAGCAGTCCCGCCCAACATGGGATGGTCGGGACTGAGCGAACGAGCTTTGTGTGCTAAAACCAAATGGTTGTCAATGACGGTGCGCATATCGTCAAAGGAGATCTCTTCGACCTTTTGGATTTCGTGACTGGTTCGAAATCCGTCAAAGAAATGCAGGAAGGGAACCCGGGAGGCCAGGGTGGCCTGCTGGGCGATCAGGGCCATGTCCATGACTTCCTGGACATTGGCCGAGGCGAGCATGGCGTATCCCGTCTGACGGCAGGCCATCACATCGGAGTGATCCCCAAAGATGCTCAGGGCTTGGCAGGCCAGGGATCGGGCTGAAACATGGAACACCGTCGGAGTCAGTTCGCCGGCGATCTTATACATGCTGGGAATCATCAGCAACAGGCCTTGAGAGGCGGTGAAGGTCGTTGTCAAGGCCCCGGCGGAAAGAGCCCCGTGTACAGCGCCGGCGGCGCCGCCCTCGGATTGCATCTCAGTCACCGAGGGAAGGATACCCCAGATATTTGTGAGTCCCTTCGCGGTTCTGTCATCCGAAATTTCTCCCATCGAAGAACTGGGTGTAATCGGATAGATTGCGATCACTTCATTGGTTGCGTGCGCGACATATGCGGCGGCGGTGTTTCCATCAATTGTCACTATCTTCCGGCTCATTCCAAATCTCCATGCTCAAATGAAATTTTTCAGTCCCTTGTCCGGAGTCGTTGCTCCGGGGCTTCAGCAACAGTCCTGTCTTTTAAAACTTTGTCTTATACCACCATTGGCTCCGGGGAGCAATAAATTTCCTTGAAAAGTCTTGCCTGGATCGGGTACAATATTCCGGAATCGGAGTGTTGATACAACCGCAATGTGAGGGTGCTGAAATGAAGTGTGCCGGAAAACTGTCGTTATTGATTCTCACGGGTTTGATCCTGGTTTCCACTGCCTGGGCGGATGCAATCATTGCTGATCATACGGCCTTTCAAAATTTCGACAAGATTCCGCCGTTTTGGCTTCAAAAAGCCAAGGAGCTGACCCTTCACTATGCCCACACTTCTCACGGTTCGCAGATCATTGATGGCATCAAACTGCTCGAAACCCTCGACCGTAACTATTCGGTTGCCGTCCGTGAAAGCGGTTCCGAAGGTCTTCCGGCTGTCGAAACACCTCCTGCTCTTCGGATTTACGACGGCAATCCCCCGGAGACTTACATTGAACCGGGCGACTACTGGGATGGAACCGCCGCCCTCGATAGAACCCGGGCCGTTGCCGCGACCGGCAAATACAACTTTTCGATGTGGTCCTGGTGCGGCCAGCAATCGTCGAATTCCGTAGCGACGACCCAACGATACCTCGATAATCTCAACCAGCTCGAAACCGAATTTCCCGCCATGCGATTTGTTTACATGACCGGCCATACCGATGGAAGTGGTCTGACGGGGAAATTGAATCTTCGTAATGAACAAGTCCGTCAGTACTGTCGAGACAACGGAAAAGTCCTCTTTGATTTTGCGGACATCGAAAGCTACGACCCCGACGGCAATTATTATCTCGACAAAGGGACAAACGATAACTGCGATTACAGCGGAGGCAATTGGGCTGACCAGTGGTGTGCCGCCCACCCTGGAATTCCTCTATGTCGTTCCTGTTCCTGTGCCCATTCCAAACCGCTGAACTGCAATATGAAGGCCCGGGCCTTCTGGTGGATGATGGCGCGCCTCGCCGGTTGGGATGGAACAACATGCCCTGACCTGGACGGGGATTTAATTGTGACCCTGACAGATTTCGCGATCCTGGCTCAACAATGGCTCGCGGCGAGTTACGATATCCCCGCCGATTTCTCAGGCGATGCGGTCGTCAATGAAGATGACCTTACAATTTTCGGAAATGGCTGGTTACTGAATTGTATGATTCCGATGCAGTGACCGAAACGCCGGTTTGTCAGGGCGAATTCTTGGGATACATGGTGATGCGGGTTCTCTCGCCGATGGTTTTGAGATGGTGCAGGGCGCTTTTGGCGTCGTCAAAATCGCGGAGGGTAAACAGCAGCGTGGTCAGGCCGATCGTAATCAGATCGTCATCACATAAAGTGGTTTCAACCTGGATCTTGTTGCCGTTGATCAATACGCCATTGGTACTATTGAGATCAGTGGCCTTATAATCCTTGCTCTCGGCGTCATAGCGGATTTTGAGATGCTTGCGGGAGATGTAGGGGTCCTTTATCTGGACGGTCAGGGCTTCATCGCGGCCAATGATCGTGGTTCGCTGGCCAAGTGGGTAGAAATCCCCCTGTCTTGGGCCGGTTTGAATAATGATCGATGCCATATCCTCTATCCTGCCAAAGAATGCCCTTTATCGGGATCCGATGGACAGTCCCAAGGCGAATTCCTTTGCTGTTGGATATTACCATCGTTCAACAGGGAAGTCTATGACATTATCGAAAAGTACAAACAAAGCACACGGGGGGCCTTATATCTTTTGGATGCGAAAATGGGGATCTTCCGTTGCGATCAGATGGTTGTAAGTGATTTGTAGACAAGGAATTACAGTCGCTCTCTTTTCGCGTGATTTTGTCGGGTGTTTTTGTTATAATCAAAGCCAGTGGGGGCGGGGAATGTCCTGGAAAAACAGAGCCTAAGTAATTGTCATTTATCGAGTTGCAGAAAGAATAACAAACTTGGAAGCAGAATTGGCAAAACCCAAAAAGTTGGCATGAAGGACAGAAAAATCGTTACTATTATCCAAGGAACCGACTCCAGATAGGTGAACAAGGGTATGCAGGAAAACACGGATTTAACCGCTCTGGTTCGCAAGGCCCGCACCGGTGATAAGAGCAGCATGAACGAATTGGCTGACCTTGCCGGACAGAGGTTGTCCGTGTATATACAACGAATCGCATTACGACAAGAAGTTACGCAGGATATCGTACAGGAGAGTTTGCTCGAAATGTTTAAGTTCCTGGACAAACTGGAGAGGGAGGACCGGTTTTGGCCATGGCTGCGCAAGATTGCCATCAACAAGCTCCATCATCACTACGCGCGGGAAAAATCCCACCGGATGGCGTCCATCAGCGATGTTGAACATACTATTGCGGATTCCGAACGCCAGGAAGGTTTTGCCGACATGGTGGGCGATGAGCTTCGACATGTCGTCGTTGAGTCGATGGCGGGCTTGAAACCCCGTTATCGCGAGATCTTGGTCATGCGATGTTATGAGGAGATGGACTACGATCAGATTGCGCAGGAAATTGGGAGTACCGAATTCAGCGCCCGCGTTTTGTTTTTTCGAGCCAAAAATGCGCTGGCCAAACAATTGTCTCGCCGAGGATTGGGGAAGGGGGCGTTGTTGGGGGCATTAATCCTGTTCGGGAAGTTGACCGCGCCGTCGAAGGCCGCCGCCGCTCAAATAACGGTTACGGCGACAACGATGAAAGTCGGTTTGACGGCTGCCGCCGCGGCGGTAGCCGTCAGTGGTAAGGCGGCGGTGATTACCTTTACGGCTGTGGCCGCCGTTACCCTCGCTCCAGCGATCGTTTCAACGCAAAGTATGGAGGGGAAAGATTCAGCGATGCTGATTCCCGGAAGTACCGTATCGCGCACAATCGCCGGGCAACCGATCAATGATTATTGGTTTTTCTACCCCGAAGGCGCTGGGGGGCCCGTCATGATGCGCCAAACGCGTCCGGTCGGTTCCGGATCCCAGTCCATTTGCCAATGGTTGCAGAATGACGACGCCAATTATCATTATGATCTTAGTCGGAATGAGGTGACGATCAACAATTATCATATGTGGGATTCCGATTTGTCGGTCGCTCGTCTGCCCACGGATTCTCCCCAACTGAGCGCCTTTCTGACAAAAATGGACGGGAAAGCGTCACGATTCGATCCGGTTTTCCAGATTGAGAAGGGAACCTTGGTAATCGCTCGCGAAGAAACCGTAAGTCCAACGCGTTCCTGGTCAACACGACATATCAATGTCCTGAACGAGGACTATTTCCAGTGCGATTGGCCGGATGGGGTTGTTGTTACCGACAAGCGGGATGATATCCACAAAACCGGTTGGACCTATTTCCAGATTTCCGGCCATATCGGGGATCAGCCGGTGAATGGCAGGGGCAGAATGCCGCTCATCTATTCGGCTGTTCGCGAGGTGATACCGACCCTGCGGCTTCAGATCGGCAATCGGTTCCAGGTGGCCGACGGGTTGGGAGGAACCTGGTGGCTCGATCGACTGCAAAAGGTTCGAATCGATTATTTGCCAGGCAGTTTTTTTGAGGGGCTTGCCCGACCGTGGATGGGGCTGCATACAATCGATATTATCCGGCGCGATGCGGCGATTCGGCAAATTGAGTTTCAGACGCGGCTGTCCCATGACCGCAACCGATCGCAGATTATGGTCATCCATGGAGATCTGCGGATTCTCTACACGATCGATATGAACCGGGACTGGATTGAATCGATCTCGCTGGCCGAACGGCAGGCGTCCGGCGAATGGAAGGATACCGGACTGCTTTCGTTTACTTACGACCAACACTTGCCGGCTGGGGATCTGGGCCTGGATGTCCGATCCGTCCAAGGGACAAAGATCGCCCCATCGCCGGGGATCCGGTGGCTGATTGCTCTGGCGGGGACAGGCCAAGACCAGTGAGACCTTTGAGGGGAAAACCGTTTTCATGACAGCGCCGAAAGGCATTATCGTATTCCTGATTATGCTTTTATCGGGATTGTTGCCTTGTGTGGGGGGAACCGCCATTGCCAAACAAACTCTGTCTGAAAGTCCAAGCGTTCCCCCGGACGATCCCAATTTTCCTTTTCGAACCACTCCCCCGACGGCATTGGTCGCTCATTGGAAACTGGATGAGTTTTCAGGAATATCCGCAAGAGACTCGGCGGGGGCCAATCCCGGAATCGTCATTGGAGATGGTCTATGGAAACCCTATGAGGGTCGTATCGATGGCGCAATGCAATTTGACGGAATTGGCGACCAAATTGACTGCGGGAACGGTTCGGCATTGGCGATTCGGGATCGGATAACCGTGGCCGCGTGGATTCGAGTCAAATCGTTCGATCGGGATTTTCAGGCCATCGTCACCAAAGGCGACAATGCTTTTCGTCTTCAGCGGGCCAGGAATACCTCTGCGTTGGAATTCGCCTGCAGCGGGGTACAGGTTCCCGGTACATCATATGGAAATATCTACGGCACCGTCCCCGTGGACAATGATCAATGGCACCATGCGGCGGGAGTCTATGATGGTCTGACGATTTCGCTCTATATTGACGGGCAGTTGGATGTCAGCAGCCCGGCGACCGGTAAAATCAACCTTTCTACCTGGCCGGTCCTGATCGGAGAAAACGCCCAAATCCCGCTACGCTATTGGAACGGGTGGATCGATGATGTGCGAATCTACTCGGATGCCCTGACGCCTGCCCAGATCCAATCCTTGGTCGCGGCCGGTAGGATCTGGCATGTCAATCAGACAGACGGAAGTAACGCCTTTTCCGGTTTGACATGCGATCGACCGTTGGCGACCATTCAAAACGCTATCAACCTTGCGCAAGATGGCGACAAGATTCTGGTTTGGCCGGGCGTATATACGGAAAGTCTTGATTTTCACGGCAAGGCGATTACCGTGACCAGTGCGGCGGATGCGGCGATTTTGGAATCGCCCGGGTGGTATGCCTCCGCCTTCCATTCGGGTGAAGGTCCCGACAGCGTTCTGCGAAATCTGATTATTCGAAACAGCCAGTATGCCGTCGTGGTAACCAGTGGGTGTTGTCCCACGCTGAAGAATCTGACGATTGTCGAAAATCAGCATGGTGTTCAGGCCTTCGATAGCGCCTCGCCGTCCATCGTCAATTGTATCTTCTGGAACAACCGGTACGGAGACCTATTCAGCGGAGATTTGATCCATCTTCAGGCCGTATCCAGTTGGTTGCGGAATGACTTGGATCCGATGCCGGTGGCTTGGTGGAAATTCGACGAGGGATATGGCCCCGTGGTGTATGATGCGATCGGACATAACGATGGATCCGTATCGGGTGCGACCTGGACAACGGGAATCGTCGGCAACGCTTTATATTTTGACGGTAAAGATGATTCGGTCTGGATTGCCGATAACGATGCAATCCGATTGGGTGCGGGGGATTTTACGATCAGCGCCTGGATTCGTCCTCGTTCTCTGGAGCGGGAAGAGTACACCATTCTGGCCAAAGTTGAAGGTCTGAACAATAAGGAGTATATGCTGCAGCTTGATGAGCGGCAGCCGCGGTTGGATATTGAAGCCAACAGCAATAATGGTCGTGCGGTCGGGGCGGTAAACTGTAAAACCGGCCAATGGCAACACATTGTTGTGACTTTCAACAGTACCAGACTCTTGGCGACTTTTTACTACAACGGAACCAGGCAATTGTCTCCAGCCCTTGGACCGGCGATTTCGGCAATGCCCAATCAACTCAACAACGATTTGTTCATTGGTCTTCGCGGCGGCAGCTATGATGGATATGGTTTTGATGGTGCCATCGATGAGGTCATGCTGTTCAACCAAGTCTTGACCGATTCACAGGTTCAGACTTTGTATCAAAAATGTCTGGGCCCTCGATTTGCCAATCCCATGGCGGGTGATTATCATCTTTTATCGCAATATGGCCGTTTCATGCCGGTTTCCGATCCCAATATGACTGGTGGGGGAGAGGGATTATGGGTCATTGATGATCAAACAAGCCCGTGTATTGATGCCGGGGACTGGACAGAGCCGGTTTTATGGGAACCGATGCCCAATGGAGCCCGGGTCAATATGGGGGCTCATGGAGGAACTCCCTATGCCAGTCGCGGCCGCTGGCCTCTGGAAGGCGATTTTAACCATGACGGAGCCGTCGATTTCCAGGATTTTACCGTTTTTGCGTCCGAATGGCTTTTTGCGGTTCCCTGGTCCCAGTAAGAACCGGTCCTTTTCTTGATTCCAATCCGTTTTCTTCGTTTCTGATTCCAATTCCTGTGGTTGAATTTGTTTTATCCCGGTGAAAAAACCGTGAGAAACGGCGTTTTGGTGTTGACTTTCGGGACTGTCATGATATAATAAATATCGAAATGAGGGTTTAACTCTATCCATATTTGATTATGGAGAGGGGTAGGATTATCGGGAGCAGGACAACGAGTCTGATTAGGTTGAGAGCAGGGGGGCGGGGATTCACTTTGCTTGAAATGCTCGTGGTCATCTCCGTAATCGCAATTTTGTTGTCAATCCTGGTTCCAACTCTGGCTAAAGTTCGCAGACGGGTCTGCCGTATTCGAAGCCAGAATAACATGGCTCAAATCGTCGATGTTTTACATTTGTACGCATTCGATAATTCGGACCGATTTCCCGCATCTGTTGCATCCAACGGTTTCGGCATAGATTTGACCTGGTCGGAACCGACCAAGTTGATTGCCTTGGATGATCTGGGTCCGCGGACTCATCGTTCTGTCAGCGGATATCTCAAAGATTATCTGGAAAAAGCCGAAACGATGTTTTGTCCAAGTTCCCCCCGGCCGTTCAAATATCTGCAGAAGGCGTGGGAGGCCGCCGACAAATGGGACAACCGGGAAAACGGAAAATCGCTTGATCCATTGTTGGGGACTTACTGCCTGTTTTGGAACTATCGCGGCTATCTGCCAGATAAGAAAGGTCCTTTTGTGGGTCCCGAAAACAGTTCGGGCGGCGGCCGACAAAGTGTTCTTGTTGTCAGCGATATGCTGGTTACCAACTACCACCGATTGGACGATTGGGCTTATCTGGGGAGTTGTGAAGCGCTGCCGGACAGTACCATGACCAATCCCACTCCTTTATGCAGTTCCTACTGGAATCGTCCGGCTGATTTGGATCAAATCGGGACTCGATTCAGCGGGGCTTTTCTGGATGGGCATGTTTCGTCGTATGGGATTACCGAGACGATCCCGCTGCAAGTCTCCAATCGATGGGATGGCAGCACCCCGTTTCCTCCGGAACTTCCTCCGTTGGGGACATTTCGAATCCCGAAAGAAGGCCTTCGGTAAAGCCCTTTTTCGAATTGCTTTGTGTCCGGTTATTTATCCCCATCTTTGGTCGAATCCTCTGCGCGAGCGAGTTGAACGGCTTGTCCGGTTTGAATGAGCTTGGTTTGCAGTATCAGAAGCCCGACGGCCAATTGTGGATCATTTTCGATCGACGGGACACCGGACGGAGAGGTTCGTGAATTGTTTTCGGGATTCTCGAGATCAAGGGATTCTTCGGGCCGGCCCGCATTCGAGTCTCGCCGCGCGGAGCGAGGGGCCTTGATTTCGATATCGGGAAACACTCCCCAGTTCTCGGTGTGCTGCCGTTCGGCCATATAGCGGCTGACAACAGGACGACCGCTGGGCAGGTGATACTGGGCCGTGGTGTATTTGAATTGCGAACCGGCGCCTGTGACATGTGTGATCTCCTGCACCGTCCCCTTGCCAAAACTCCGCGTGCCGACCAGGGTGGCCCGTTGATGTTTGGGATCCTGTAGGGCGCCGGCGACGATTTCGGAAGCGCTGGCGCTGGCCCCGTCGATCAAGACCACAAGCGGATACGGCGGGTGGGTTCCTTCTCGGCGGGCGACCCAGAAGGTTGGAAGGAGAAATCGCGGTTTACTCTGGAGGAGGGGACCGTCTTCGATGAACAAATCCACGACTTCAATGGCCGTCTGCAACAGGCCGCCCGGATTTCCACGAAGATCGAGGATCAATCCCCGAAGATCCTGGGATTCCAACTGGACCAGCGTTCGTTCAAGGTCGGTTGTGGTACTTTCGACAAAGTTGGAAAGTCGGATATAACCAAGACGATTTTGTTCATCGATGAGCCGTTTTGGCGCAGCGGTTGATTCGCCATCGCTGCGGCGGTCGGTTGAAATGCTGGGTACCACGATTCGCGCCCGGGTCAGAAGGACATTGCGCGTCTCGTTGTTTCCGGGTTTCTGAACGGTTAAAGAAACGGTTGTACCCCGGGGGCCGGCGATTTTCACGACGGCGCAATTGCTGCTCATCCCTTCGGTCGATTGGCCATCAATGGCAACGATCATTTCACCTGGTTCCAGACCGGCCTGTGCGGCGGGTGTGTCCGGGATAATTCCGCCGATCTTGAGAAATTGGCCCTGTTTGGATAATCGTACCCCAATCCCGTCAAATTCCTGTGTGATGGCTTTTTGGAATTGGATAACGTCGGCCGGCCAAATCAGGGTAGTATAAGGATCCAGTGCCGATAGTGCCGATTCCGACAATAGCGCAACCAGGATGGATTCAGGTATCCGAATGGTTTCGGTATTCAAGGCAAGGGTATCCTCGAGGATCTGCAGAAACACCTCCTTGGGATAGGGTCGGGAATGCTCATTGAGGGTTTCTCGGAAATGAGAGATTCCTTCCCGGAATCCTTCAAGCCCCTGTTTCTGGAAGGAGACTGAGACCGGTTCGGCGGATTTTTCCAGAACATCCGGGATCCTTTCGGCTTCATCGAGAACCGCACGAACCATGCTGTCGTAATTCACCAAATCGACATAGCGGAAATCAAGTGTTGCAATGGCCTTAAGGAGCATGTCTTTTTGGACGCCTTGATACCGGTCCGTTACGGCATCGCAGGGGCCGTCTTTTAGGGCCAGAGATAACGAAGTTCGCGCGATCAGATCATCGGCCTGCTTTTCAAATAACAAATTGTCTTTGTCCAGAGCTCGTAACCAAAACAGGCCGTGTGAATAAGCATCAGCCCAACGACCCTGTGAACGAAATTCATCTGCAGCATTCCGAGCGTCTTGCATGAGTTTTTTGACGAATGCGTCTCGTATAAGTTCGGCTCGCTGTTTGTCCGGAAGCGAGTCGCGAAGACGCAATAGAATCGAGAAGGCCTTGTCGCGGTCCTTATCATTGGTCGGTGGATTGTCCCGATAGGGTTTGAGTTCATTTTCGGCTGTCATACGGGCGTTAGCGGTTTCTTCCTGTCGCTGCCCGACAATTTTCCGCAACTGGGCCACAATCGATTTTAAGGATTCGCAGTCTGGAGAGGGGGGGGCAATGGCAGTTTCGAGCATCGTTTGAGCCGCATCATATTCACCGGCCAAGATCTTGATGCAGACCGTGTCAATCAGGGCTTTCTTCAGGCGATTGGCGGTCTCGGAGGAATCGGCTTGCTCGGAGAATGTTTTCGGGATGGACGGCTCGGCAGCCCAGGTAATAATAGCCGCAAATGACGGCGCCAACAACCATATTCCCGCGATTAGGACTCGATTCAACATGATTGAACCATTCGATACTTTGCTCCGTTTTCTTTCTATTGATTATACCGGATTGTTCTCTTGGATGAAAGGGCCGACAAGAGTTAGGACAAGGTTGTTTTGAAAGTATTTTTCTCGAGAATCGATTAGACGGTAAAGATTCTACCTTCACGATAGTCCTTCCATACCGATTCAAATGGTTTCCGGTCTTTGGGCATCGGACGAACGGGGATCATTCGGACTTTAAACAGATCGGGCAAGCAAGGGGAATATTCCAGTTGTTGAATCTGTTCCCGAAGCGAGGTGTTTTCCGGTTTGAACCGAAGGATTTTTCCGTCTTTTCGAATGTTTGGGTGGATTATCTGACCCTTCTCCGTCAAGACCAGATATGAACCTCGGGATCCACCCCCGGCAGCCAGCAGTTCGGCAATGGCCTTGAGATACGCAATCGATGTCAAGGCGAGGTGTTCGGCCCGAACGGCCGCAATCAAATCTGTGGGTCGGTCGAACCGGAGACCCTCCGATTCGATTCGGCGATATAACTCGATGGCCTGGCCGAGCGAGGTTTGGACCGATGATAATTCGCGAATATGGGCGGCAGAAAGGGTCATACGGGATTGGATCTCCTGAAGAACCTGTTGACCGCTGAGTGCATGATGATTTTGGCTCCAAAGTGTGAATTTGTCGACCAACGATTCCATTTGGGTTGTCAAGGATGGATCGTCGAGCTTATGTACCGACTCAAGAGGTCGGGTATAGGCGATGCGCTCCGCGGCCCGCAATCCGCCGACCTGACCGGCGTTGAGCGCCGCGCCGCCGGGGCGTTTGACGCCATGCGTTGCGGCCATTTCACCAATGACAAACACGCCTGGAATGTTGGATTGCCACCAGCGATCGACGGAAAAACCGCCGTTGTTGTGTTGAGCGCAGACGGCAATCTCCAGCGGTTTAGTTAATAAGTCGATGCCATGTTCTCGATAGATATCGATGGCCAGCGGGTTCATGTGGGCCAGCCGTTCGATCGGCAGCTTCTGAACCGCACCCGCTCGATTGAGATAGATGCGTGCTTCGTCCTCGAGATCCTCAATCTCAAAGGATTTCATTCGGTCATCCCCGATGGGATTTCGCAAGAAATCCATGAATACCCTTCGACCCTTCTGGATTTCGGTAAAGACCAAGATATCGATCAGGGAGGATTTTGGGTCTTGGATCCGCTGAGGGTCGAACGGCCATTGGTATCCCTTCAGGAAAATCGCGGTGGTAAGCGATCGCATGGAATCGAAAAAGCCGGCCAAAAATTCCCGTTCGTCGCCGCCGGATCCATCGGTACTGAAGATCCGCGGGATGACTTGCATATAGGAACCGGAGACATTCCAGCGAAATTTTGTGCTGGCCAGGCCGTACTGCGATTCGGTCAGGTTTTCGGCGTAAAGGCCGGCTTTTAAGGCCAGTCCGTGAAGTCCAAACTGGTTTTTGGGATATACCGTCGTTGCGTATAATTCTCCGGGTCCTCCCGCCGCCAGAATTAGATTTTCACAGCCAAAAACATGAAGCCCCAGAGATGCTGGCGTAATGTCCTTTTTCCGCACGGCCGAAACGCCGACAATTCGTTTATCGGCTCCGGATTCTTGCGTCAGGAGAAGGACCGTTTCCATGCCGTCGAAGATCGAAATCCCATAACGACGAGCTTGCCTTTCCAGACATTCACTCATGTATCGACTGGTTTTGGGGCCGGCCGAGGTCGCCCGTTCATACGGATCATGATCGGTCTTGTAGCCAATATAACTTCCCAAGGGATCGTGTGGAAACGGGACCCCCGCCTGCACGAGATGATAGAATTCCCGCAAAGAACCGATCCCTTCGGCCAGGGCCAGGTCGCCATGGCAACAACCGGCCGCCGTTAGACTGGCCGCAAAGGCCTCGGCACTATCGGGGGTTTCGGGACTGGTTCCCATTTTGTAGTAGGTCTGCTTGTCGGAACCGCTCATACGCGAGGCGCCGAGTTTGATTCCAGCGGTGAGGACGGCGATTTTTTTATGAGCATCCGCCACCTTTTGTTGTTGAAAGAACTCATAGAGGTGAATTGCGGCATTCATCCCTGCCGCACCTGCCCCGACAATGACCGTATTATACGGGTGATAGACAACCTTCTGGCCGCGAATCTGCCTGATTTCCATGCCCATCTCTTTTAAGAAAACAAGGTCTTCAACCTTTGCCGAGACAAATATCATAGTCGATTCGGCCCTGAATGGAAGGGGATTCAAGGAGGTTTAAGACGGAAAAACAACCCATGATTTTTCTTGCTCCTTTCGGAGGGTTATGATACAATTCCGTTAACGGATCGGGGATCCGTCCGGTCCGCGGAGGCGAGAATCGGATGTTTGAATCGGGCCAACCTGTTCTGGATACGCGGGTGCTTGTCTTAAACAAGCACTATATGGCCCTTCGTGTGATCAGCGTTCGTCGGGCGATTTCATTACTCTTTCGCGATCTGGCCGAAGTAATCCACTGCGAGCAGGGGAATTACTGCAACTATGACTTTGAGACCTGGTGTGAAGTTAGTGAATACCGGCAGAAATTCCAGCCCACCGAGCATGACTGGGTATCAACCGTCCATTTCGACATTGCCGTTCCACGAATCATCCGTTTGTTGGTATATGATCGTTTGCCACGATCGCCGGTGAAATTTAATCGAAGGAATATTTTTGCCCGGGACCGGAATCGGTGTCAGTATTGCGGGAAACGATTTGCCACGACGGAATTGTCGCTGGACCATGTTATCCCCCGGAGCGCCGGGGGAGAATCCACTTGGGAGAATCTGGTCTGTTCCTGTACGCGCTGTAACGCCCGCAAAGGGGGCCGCACGCCCGATCAGGCCGGGATGTCGCTGATCGCAAAACCCATTCGACCCAAGCGAAACCCCGTCATTCACATCCATCTGGCCCATGACCGTTACCAGAGTTGGAAACAGTTCCTCGACCATGCCTACTGGTCCGTCGAATTGACCTGATCATCCCAAGATTGGGATCCGATAAACAGCTCTTTGGCTGATAGGGGGATGCGTGAACCCATAATCTAGTATCTTCCATCAAGGGGATAAGATATAATACTTTTGCTGGATCAAAGGTAGATCTAACAGTGTTGTATCGGGAGATGTGGATGCCAAAGCAAAAGAAACCAGAAATCAGAAATTTATATTATATTACTCATGTCGAGAATATTCCTTCCATTCTCTCGAATGGGATTTGCTCCCATCAATTAGTTGAGGATCGGCGAATTCCCTTCCGCGCAATCTACGATGCCGAGATTGTAAGTAATCGGAAAAACAAAAAAACCCCTGCTGATCGCAGTTTATGGACTTATGCCAATGTCTATTTTCAATCTCGAAATCCCATGCTGTACCGAGTGGTTCATGAAAAAGGATTCAAAGAAATCGTGGTATTGGGACTTCAGAAACGGATTTTGGAGAGCCCGGGTGCGTTTATTACGGATGGAAATGCAGCTAATTCTGCCACCGCTTTTTATACAGTTTCTGACGGAATCCAAGCCATATCCAAGATTTGGGGTACAATTAATAGCGAATGGTGGAATTCGATGGATGGTTCCAAACGGAAAATCATGGCCGAATGCTTGATTCCTAATCAGATCCCTCCAGATTTTATCCATAGTATTTTTGTCGCCGATCACAAAACCGCCGAGCGAGTCCGGTCTATGGTACAGTCTCATCCTGTCTCGGTCGTTCCTGAACCGAATCTGTTTTTTATCCCAGCCAATCGATATCCGATTTCAGACAGGCTATTTCTTGCGGAAGGGGACATGTTTTTTTCAAACATGCAGACTTTGACAGTCAGTGTCAATACGGTAGGAATCATGGGGAAAGGGCTTGCGTCTCGCGCGAAATATCAATTTCCAGATGTTTATGTTCGTTATCAGGACGAGTGTCGCAAGAAAACCTTACGAATGGGGAAGCCATATCTTTATAAACGGGAGGCATCTTTTGATGAAGAATTGGCGGATGATACTGGTACTGTCGTTGTCCCCAATGGAATTAAGTGGTTTTTACTTTTTCCGACCAAAAGGCATTGGAGGGAAAGCTCGGATATTGGTGGGATAGAAGAAGGTCTAAAGTGGTTTGTAGATAACTACAAAAATGAAGGTATCAAATCAATTGCCATGCCGGCTTTGGGGTGTGGTCTTGGGAACCTTGATTGGAAAGAAGTTGGACCCTTGATGTGTTCTCACCTTGCAGGTCTTGATATCCAGGTTGTGATTTACCTTCCGAGGGAAAGAGAAATCCCCAAAGAATACCTTGCTCCGGCATACCTTCTCAGGAAATTTTGACAGATACCGCTACCAGATCTGGAAGCAGTTCCTCGACCATGCTTACTGGTCGGTCGAGTTGACCTGATCCTTCCGAAGTCCTCGAAAATCCGGACCGTGTGACTCCCTCCTCGAGATTGTCCTTGAGCGCGGAAAAAATTTGCAGTTGGACCGCGACAAGAAGGACGGTTTGGTGTATCTTTTGTGGCTATGACAACGAAAGAAGCGAAAACCCGATGGGAATTTCGGCTGGATTCAATCGCCGAATTGATCGAGCTGGGCGAGCAGATTGGTTCTCCGGTAGAATTGATTCCGGATGTATCGATTCTGGCCCAGTCGGTTTCGGTGGGGTCCCTGCGCATTCCCAACTCGCTGGCGGTTCAGCCGATGGAGGGTTGCGACGGCGAGCCCGACGGCCGCCCGGGTAAGTTGACAGTCCGACGATATGAACGGTTTGCCTCGGGTGGGGCCGGGCTTGTGTGGATGGAGGCGATTGCGGTCGTTCCCGAGGGACGAGCCAATCCGCGGCAGTTATGGTTGAATGCCGACAGCAGGCATTCCTTCGCGGAAATGGTTCGGATGATGCGCGATCGGGCCTCAGAGAGCATGGGGTCGGATTTTCGGCCGCTGATTGTGGCGCAACTGACACACTCCGGCCGATACAGCAAGCCGGATGGGATTGCTCGTCCGATGATTCCCGTACGGGATCCCTATCGAGATCCGATGACCCCGGAACCCTTGCCGACCACTTCGCGTTCCAGTCGAATCCCGGACAATCACCCTTTGATTACAGATGATGAACTCGACCGTCTTCAGTCGGCCTATGTCCGAGCTGCGGAGTTGGCGTTCGAGGCGGGATTCGATGCGGTGGATATCAAAAGTTGCCATGGTTATCTGATTAATGAACTTCTGGCCGCGCATACCCGCAAGGGGAAATATGGCGGATCGTTCGAGAATCGAACTCGTTTTTTGCTGGAGGTGATCGAACGAATCCGCAAGGAATTGGGTGAAGTGGCGATTACAACGCGAATGGGCGTTCACGATCGGATTCCCTATCCCTATGGCTGGGCGGTGGACCCGGAAGATTATACGCGACCGGATTTATCCGAACCCAAACGACTGATTACGGAGCTGGTTCGGCACGGGGTACGGATGGTGAATATCACGGTGGCCAATCCTTACTACAATCCGCATGTGAATCGACCGTTCAACGAACCCGTTTGCGGCGGTTATCCGCAACCGGAACACCCTCTGACGGGTGTCAAGCGTATGATCGATCTGGCCGGTGAAATCCAATCGGCCTTCCCGGATGTGGCGATTATTGGAAGCGGATACAGTTGGCTTCGGCAAATGATGCCGTATGCGGCTGCGGCCAGCAAATATCACGGATTGACCACCCTGGTTGGCGTCGGGAGGATGGCATTTGCCTACCCGGATTTCGCCAAGGACATTCTCCGGAATGGCCAACTGGATTCCGAGCGGGTTTGCCTGGGGTGCAGTGCCTGTACGCAAATTATGCGCGACGGCGGACGGACCGGATGCGTGGTCCGCGACGCCAGGGTTTACGGACCGATCTTCCGCCGTGGGCGGATGAGCGATCGCCAGGTACTGGTGCAGCAGGCCACCCGTTGCCGCAATTGCGCGGATGCCACATGTTCAAAAGGTTGTCCGGCGGGGGTTGATATTCCGGCCTTTATCCAAGCGTTTTTGGCGGGGGATGATCGGAAAGCGTATGAGATTATTCGGCGAAAAAATGTCCTGCCGGAAGTTTGCGCCTGGTTGTGTCCGGTGGAAGAGCAGTGCGAGGGGCATTGTCTACAGAATTTCATTGGGGAAGGCGCTCTTCCCATCGCCGAAATCCAGCGTTATGTGGCCGAACAGGCCAACCGGAACGGATGGTCTCGGTTGCGGATTCCGGCGGCCGCCACCGGCAAACGGGTGGCGATTGTCGGAGCCGGACCTGCGGGTTTGTCGGCCGCCGCCGTCTTGCTGGAAGCGGGGCATGAGGTAACAATGTTTGACAAAGGCCGGGACCTTGGCGGTTTGGTTGGGTCGGTAATTCCGTCCGAACGACAATATGATTCTCTCCGGCATGAACTGACGGCTATCTTTGCGGATGTGCCGGGGGATCGGTTGAAACTTCGGCCTGGGGTCGAGCTTGGCGAACACTACACTCTGGATGAACTGATGAAAGAGGGTTTTGATTCGGTTTTTCTCGGGTTTGGATTGTCCCAATCAATACAGAGTACGACTGAACGGATTGTCGGCTTGTATGGGGCGACGGAATTTCTGGCCGCGGCCCGCAATGAGACGCTTCCGAAACTTCGCGGTAAAAAAGTGGCGGTAGTCGGGGGGGGCAATACGGCCATGGATGCCGCGATGACCGCGAGGCAAAGCGGAGCGAAAGAAGTCTATATACTTTACCGCCGTTCGTTTGAAGAGATGCCGGCCGTACCGCGACATCGTAACGAGGCGATGAATGCCGGCATCCATTTTCTGATCCTGACCCAGCAACTCGGATATTTGTCGAAAGACGGAATGTTAACCGGAATCCGGTTGTGCCCCGTACAACTGGGGCCGGAAGATGCGTCAGGCCGGAAAATGCCGATTCCAATGACCGATTGCGCATACAATCTTGGAATGGATGTTGTCATTGAAGCGATTGGACAACAAGTGGTTCAGGGTCTGGATCGGATGGTTCCCGGAGTGAAGGTTCACAAGGGATTGGTGCAAGTCGATATGGATTCCTATCAAACCTCGCGGCTTGGGGTGTTTGCCGGCGGCGACCTGGTTCATGGGGCCTCGACGGTTGTAGAGGCGGTTCGGGATGGTATGAAGGCGGGTTGTCGGATGGACGACTGGATGAAAGACGATCGAAAGCAAACCTGGAAAACGGCCGGGTGAGGACCGGGGGCTGTCACAATTCAAAGGATGGATCGGATGAATGAACGACCCGTGGCATTGGTAACGGGTGGCAGTCGAGGGATCGGTCGGGCGATCGCGATCGAATTGGCGCGGTTGGGTTTCGATGTGGCGATCAATTTCAGCGGCGTCAATCCCAGGGGAGGCGTGACCACAACGGCTGCGGAAGAAACGGCCGTCCAAATTCGGGCACTAGGTGTTGTCTGTGAACCCATTCAGGCGGATATCGGTCGGCGGGAAGATCGGCAACGACTCGTTGAAAATGTCCGGACTCGTTTTGGTCGCTGTGACATGTTGGTTAACAACGCAGGGGTTGCGCCCAGTCAGCGGATGGATATCTTGGAGGCGACGGAGGAAAGTTACGATCGCGTGATGAATATCAATCTTCGCGGGCCATATTTTCTTACCCAGGCCGTTGCCAATTGGATGATCGAGCAGAAGAAAGACCATGCGGATCGAATCTATCGAATCTGCAATACCGGTTCGATTTCGGCATTTACCAGCAGCCCCTCTCGGGGAGAGTATTGCCTGAGCAAGGCCGGATTGTGTATGATGACCAAGCTCTATGCCGATCGGTTGGCCGAATTCGGGATTTATGTTTTCGAAATACAAGCCGGCGTGATCGCGACAGATATGACCGCTGTCGTCCAAAACAAATATGACAAGTTAATCGCCGATGGATTGACTCCGATCCGTCGCTGGGGGACTCCGGAAGATGTGGCCAGGGCCGTGGGAGCGATTGCGGAAGGGCGGCTGGACTTCTGTACCGGGCAGGTTCTGCATGTGGACGGCGGTTTTCATCTCCGCCGATTGTAGAGGAATGGAATATGGATATTCGTCAAACAGTTACGACGCTGCTGCAGGATGGATTCATCCTGGTGTTCAATCTGGATAAACTGGATGTGATTAAAACAGCCGAAGCCCTGCTCAAAGCCGGCGTTCGTAATATGGAAGTGACATGCCGGATCAGCAAACCGTTGGAGAAGATCCGACGGTTGCGAAAGGTCCTGCCGGAGTTTGTGCTGGGGGCGGCGAGCTTGATCGATTCGCCGGGAATGCTGACGGCGTTCAATCGATCGCATCCAAACGATCCGCTTCCGAGCGTCGATCAGGTTGCCTGTGAAGGTGTCGATTTTCTGGTCTCGGCCGCGAATTTCCGACCGCAGACCTTTGAGAAGTACTCGGGTAAAATTGCGATGATTCCCGGATGCGGGACCCCCAGCGAAATCATGAGTCAATTCGGGATGGGCGCCAATTTTTGCAAACTGTTCCCGGCCAAGAATCTTGGCGGGCCGGAGTATATCCAGGCAATCGATCCGGCGATTCACAAACTTGTTTCGATCGTGCCAACGGGCGGAACGGATATGAGCAATGTCAAGAGTTATGTTTCCGCAGGCGTGTTGGTTCTTGGCGCTTCGTTCAGTATGATCGACAAGGCGACGCTGGCGGCCATTACGGACATGCAGGATTACGATTTGTTATCCAGCGAGATGTCCCGGATTCGTCAGGCAATCGCCGATGCCCGTCGGGACAAATGGCCCAAGATCGATTTTGCGTCAGCCGACGCCGATGCCGTTGCTCGGGCGACAGGGCGATGTTTCAATCTGTCCTAAATTATTGTTCTGAGGATGATCAGTTATGGAAGGGAACAAAACGGTATTGTTTGACCGGCATGTGGCCGCCGGAGCGAAGATTGTGGATTTTGCCGGTTGGCAGATGCCGATCCAATATCGGGGAGGAATTGTCCAGGAGCATCTGCAGACCCGGCGGTCGGCGGGCTTGTTTGATGTCTCGCACATGGGACGGTTTCTGCTGCGAGGTTGCGGGACGATCGATTTTCTTCAGCGGGTTCTGACCAGCGATGTATCGGCTTTGCAGCCGGGGGACAGCCAGTACTCCCTTTTGTCGGATGAAAACGGATTTGCAATCGACGACGCCTGGCTCTATCGTTATCGTGAGGACGCGTATTTTCTGGTGGTCAATGCGTCAAATCGGCAAAAAGACTGGGACCATCTCAACGATCAGCTCAAACGGAACCCCGCGCTTCAGATGATCGATGTTTCCGATCGATTGGCGATGATCTCGCTTCAGGGGCCTCAATCGCGGGAGATCTTGCAGAGCATTCTTGAAAATGGAAGCGTACCGGCTAAACGCAACCAAATCTCGACGGTCAAACTCCTCGGTTCTGAAATGCATGTCGCCCATACGGGTTATACGGGGGAGCCGATGTGCTTTGAGATCATCGGAGAATCCGAATCGATTGTGCAGTTGTGGGATGTATGTATGGAAAAAGGGGCGTCACCCGTCGGTCTTGGGGCTCGAGACACGCTGCGGCTGGAGGCGGGATTGCCGCTCTATGGGCATGAATACGGCGATGGTCCCGATGGCCGTCCGATCCCGATTTTTTCGTGTCCCGCGTCCAAGTTTGGCGTCAGTTTTGCGGCCCACAAAGGTCAGTACATTGGCCGCAAGGCCCTGATGCGGCAGGCCGAGGCCCTGGCTCGAATGGAGAAGGAGGATTATGATGCCCTGCAGGATCTTCCGCGGCGGACAAAACCGATTCGGTTGCGCGGGCCGGGAATCGCTCGTGCGGGGGATTTGGTGTACTGCCTTCATGCTTGTGTCGGAACTATTACCAGCGGCACGATGGTGCCCTATTGGAAATGGCGGTGGCAAGGGGATGGATTTGTGCTGACCGATGAAACGGGGATGCGGGCAATTGGGATTGCTATGCTGGATAGTCCCATCAAGGCGGGAGCAACGGTGGATGTCGAGGTCCGCGGCAAACCCGTCGAAGCGATGGTGGTACAGCGAAATCTGGACAATCGATCCGGCCCGGCGACTCGGGCGATGGTGGACTGAAAACGATCAAATACAGTCATTAATGATGGACAATGGGAGATTTATGGATCCAAAGAATTTTCGTTACACGCAGACACATGAGTGGGCGTTTCGAGAGGGAAACAAGGTAACCGTGGGCTTGACGGCCCATGCGATCGAACAACTGGGCGATATCGTGTTTCTGGAACTGCCGAAGGTTGGGACGGCGGTTAAGCAAGGCGAGGCGTTGGGCGTAATCGAATCGGTCAAGGCGGCGTCGGATATCTACGCCCCCGTCAGCGGCAAGGTGATCGAAGCCAACGAGACACTACCCGGGGCGCTGGACCTGTTTAAGTCCGATCCCTATGGCAAGGCATGGCTGATTCGGATTGAACCGTCGGCGGCCGGAGAATATGATGCGCTGTCGTCCGCCGAAAACTACGAAAAATCAATCGAAGGCGGCCATTGATTCTTCTCAGATCGTTTGGAGTGATGCAATATGCCATTTATAGCAAATACGGACCAGCAAAGGAAGCAAATGCTGGAGGAGATGGGCCTTACGATGGAAGGCCTGTTTGCGGACATTCCGCCGCAATTGCGGTGTCGGGATTTGAAATTGAAGCCGGGTCTGAGCGAGCAGGAGGTCCGGGACCATCTGGCGGGTCTGGCGGGCAAAAATTCCATCCACCTGACCTGTTTTCTGGGTGGGGGATTTTACGATCATTTTATCCCGGCTGCGGTCTATGCCCTGACCAGTCGGAGCGAATTTTATACGGCTTATACTCCGTACCAGCCGGAAATTTCACAGGGTACGCTGCAGGCGTTGTTCGAATATCAGTCCATGATCTGTCGGTTAACGGAGATGGAGGCGTCGAATGCCTCGCTCTATGACGGCGGCACAGCTCTCTATGAAGCGATGATGATGGCTCTGGCGGCCACAAATCGCAAAAAGATCGTCATTGACGATTCCGTCAACCCGATCTATCGGGTGATGATCCATTCCTATACTCGCAATCTCAAGATCGAACTGGTCGAGACGAACAACGACGACGGCCTGGCGAATCGTCAGGCGATTCTTCAACAACTGGATGATTCGACGGCGGCGGTGATCGTCCAGAATCCCAATTTCTTCGGCTGTATCGATGACTTTTCCGATCTGGCCGCCGCGGCCCACGCCAAAGGGGCGTTGCTAATCTGTTCGGTGTATCCGATCTCGCTGGGGATTCTCAAGACCCCCGGCGAGATGGGCGTGGATATCGCCACCGGCGAAGGGCAGAGCATGGGTCTGCCAATGTCCTTCGGCGGACCGTACCTGGGATTTATCGCCGCAAAAAAGGATCTGGTTCGGCGGATGCCCGGGCGAATTGTCGGCCAAACGACCGACGCCCAAGGGCGACGGGGATTTGTTCTGACGCTCCAGGCCCGCGAGCAGCACATCCGTCGCGAAAAGGCGACTTCGAACATCTGTACCAACGAGACCTTGTGCGCATTGACTTCGCTGGTGTACTTGTCTCTGGTGGGCAAGGAAGGGCTGTGCCGGGTGGCACAACTTTGTGCCGATAAAGCCAGCTACGCATTTCAACGATTGACGGCCATTCCCGGCGTACGGCCGCATTTCCGTTCGCGATGGATGTTCAACGAGATGGTACTCGACCTGCCGTGCGAGGCCGCGGAGGTCATCGGCAAACTGATTGAAAAGGGTTTTGCCGCGGGATTCCCGCTAAGCCGCTATTACAAAGGCATGGACAATTCGATTCTCGTGGCGGTGACGGAAAAACGAACGAAACAGCAGATCGGCATGCTGGCCGAATCGCTTGAACAAGTTCTGGAATAATAGAGGAACCGATGAAACTGATCTTTGAAAAATCCGTGCCGGGCCGCTCCGGTTTGACGATTTCGCCCAGCGATGTGCCGACCTCGGTGAATCTGAAACCCAGATTTCTTCGAAGTCGGCCGGCGGCATTGCCGGAATTGTCGGAGCTGGATGTCGTTCGGCACTTCACGGAGTTGTCTCGGCGGAACTTCGGCGTCGATACGAATTTCTATCCGTTGGGTTCCTGCACCATGAAGTACAATCCCAAGGTTACCGAGCGGATCGCGGCCTATCCGGGATTCGCCCATCTGCATCCGCTGATGCCGCAGCTTCGTCGCGGGGGGATTCTGACCCAGGGTGCTCTGCAGGTACTCTACGAGACGGATCTGATGCTTCGCGAAATCACCGGGATGTCGGCCTTCACGATGCAGCCGATGGCCGGGGCCCACGGCGAATTGACGGGTATCATGATGATGGCCGCGTATCATCGCGACCGCGGTAACCGCAAGACGACCGTATTGATCGCCGACACCGCGCATGGGACCAATCCGGCCAGCGCCGCCATCGCCGGTTACACAATCAAGGCCGTACCCAGCGATCCCCGCGGCGGGATGGACCTGACGGCGTTGAAGGCCCTGCTCAACGACGAAGTCGCGGGATTGATGCTGACCTGTCCGAATACGCTGGGCTTGTTTGACCCGAACATCCGTGCGATTTGCGAACTGATTCACTCGGTTGATGGGCTGGTGTATTACGATGGCGCCAATTTGAACGCGATCGTCGGCAAGGTCCGGCCGGGAGATCTGGGCTTTGATATCGTGCACTTGAATCTGCACAAGACCTTCGCCACGCCGCACGGGGCGGGGGGACCGGGTTCCGGTCCGGTGGGTGTTATCGACAAACTCGTTGAATTTTTACCTGTATCTATCGTCGTCAAGCGCGAGGACGGAACATACGCGCTGGAATACCATCGGCCCAAGTCGATCGGGTATATCGCGCCATTCTATGGAAACTTCGGCGTGATCCTGAAGGCCTATGTGTATATCCTGATGCTGGGTAAAGAAGGTCTTATCCGCGTGGCCGAGAATGCCGTTCTCAACGCCAACTATGTCAAGGACAAACTCAAGGACTGGTACGACCTGCCGTATCCGCAGGTGTGCAAGCATGAATGCGTTCTCAGCGCGACCCGTCAGGCGGAGGACGGCGTGCGGGCGCTGGATATTGCCAAGGGATTGATCGATATGGGATTTCATCCGCCGACGATGTATTTTCCGATGACGGTTAAAGAGGCACTGATGGTCGAGCCGACCGAGACCGAAAGCAAGGAATCTTTGGATTCCTTTATTGGTGCGATGATTGAACTGGCCAAACGGGCCAAAACGGATCCGGCGTCCTTGCACGCAGCGCCCGTGACAACCCCCGTCGGCCGGCTCGACGAAACGGCTGCGGCCAGGAATCTGAACATCGCCAGTCTTCCGGATCGATAGGTTCGTGACACTGGTGCTGGGGCAGAAAGACCTCTGCCGTGGAATGGGATCTTGAGGGTATGGGAAAGGAGAATATCCATGACGGGAAAAAGACCCAAGATTGTGGTAGTGGGGCCGGTGTATGCTGATTTGTCTATTCGTTGCCATGTTTTCCCGTCTCCCGGTGAGGTGGCCGAAGGATCCGGATTTTCCTGCATCGCTGCCGGCTCCGGATCCAACCGGGCGATTGAGGCGGCGCTGTGCGGATGCGAATCCTATTTGCTCGGCAAAGTCGGAGCCGATCCCTTTGGCGAAATGATCTGCGAGAACCTTCAACGATACAAAGTGAATACGGATTTTGTGTATCGTGTCTCGGCGATGAGCACCGGAGCAATGGTCACCATGATCAATGCGCAGGGGCAGAATTGCAGTTGCCTGTCGCAGGGGGCCAATCGCGCTTTGTCCGGAGACGAGGTAGGTTGCGCTCTGGCTGAACAGTTGATTGGCTCTTCCAATGCCTGTCTGATCCACGACAACTTGCCGTCGGACGCCTTGGTGACCGTAATCCGAACGGCGGTCCTGCACAAGACCCCAATGATTCTGGAGGCCCAGGTCCCGATCAACGAAGCCGGTCGGCTGGATGTTCTGTCGTGGCCGATGGAATTCTTCGATGTCGGGGTTCTGGTTCCGGACCTTCGGGCGTCGGCGGCACGAGTGGAGGCGGGGGCCGGGATGATCACGCAACTGAAGTTTATCGGCACCGAACTGGTAGCCAAGGGGGTGGCCAATATCGTTATGCGTTTGGGAAGTCGCGGGTGTCTGATCGTCAACCGAGAAGGCACGCGGCATGTTCCGGGCATGGGTGTAGAATCCGGCGATCGGCGGACTTGTTCAGACGCCTTTGCCGGAGCTCTGGCCGCATCGGTTGGGTCGGGCGATGACCTGTGGAAGGCGGTTCGATTCGCGTATGCGGCGGAGGTGTTATCGGCCGGACGATACGGCGGGCCGGATGTCTTGCCCAATAAAGAAGAGATCATCGAGCAGCTTCAGAAACAACCGGACTGACCTGTGCGGGATTCGTGCGGGCCTGCCATGATCCTCGAATCCTCGCCTTGGGGTGAGGATTCTGGTTGATGAAGGGGGGGCGTTTCCGATATAATACCGGAGTGCGGGATTGTACGGATCGTGAACTTCTGATTGAGGACCCTGTTCATGTCAAATCTGGACCGTCGTGATTTTTTCCGGCATTCGGCCGCGGCTGCGGCGTCCCTGGGGACGGGATTGACGACCCTCCCGACGACTCTGCAGGCAGGCCAGGCCGATTTGGCATCGACGACGAATTCGGCCAAAATGCCCACCGGAAAAATTGGCCGATTGACTGTCAGCCGTCTGATCTCCGGCGGAAATCTGATCAGCGGATGGGCCCACAGTCGAGATCTTCGATATATTCCCGAACTGCAACGGAGGTACAATACCGAAGAGAAAGTGCTCGAAACTCTGGCCGTCTGTGAAGAGCACGGCATCAACACCATCATCGCCGATCCCCGGGCCAAACCCATGGAGATCTTTGCCAAACACTGGAAGCGGGGCGGCAAGATCCAGTGGATCGCCGAGGGACACCCGACTCCCAATGATCTGACCGGCAATGTTCAGGCGTCGATTGACCACGGTGCCAGCGCCGTGTATGTTCAGGGGGTCATCGGGGATCGCTGGTACAAGGATGGGACCTTCGATAAACTCGCAAAGTTGCTGGATCATGTCCGCAGCAGGGGCTTGCCGGCGGGCATGGGCGCGCACAATCTGGATGTCATTATTGCCTCCGAAACCAGCGGATTCAAGCCGGACTTTTATGTCAAGACGCTGCACCATACGAATTACTGGTCCACGCGGCGACCCGAACAGCACCTCGATGTGATCGAGAATCCCGCCGACAATTATTGGTGCATGGACCCGGAACAGACGGTCGAATTCATGAAGACCGTCACGACTCCGTGGATCGCTTTCAAAACTCTGGCCGCCGGGGCGATTCCGCCGTCCAGCGCCTTCGATTATGTTTTTGCCAACGGGGCGGACTTCGCCTGCGTGGGGATGTTTGATTTTCAGGTGGCCGAGGACGCCCAGGTGGCCCGCGAGATGATCGCCAAGCATCAGCAGCGAAGCCGACCGTGGTATGGGTGATCCCTTGATGAGGTGATACCGGATATGGATAGCGGATTGAATCGCAGATCGTTTCTGAAGACCTCAGCGGCCGCCTCGGTCGGACTGTGTCTGAGTCTGGAGGAGCGCGCCCTGCTGGCCGCACAGGGACAATCCTTGCGGTCTTCGTCCGAACCGGCGTCGATGCCGTCCGCCGTGATCCGCGGGATCCGGATCAGCCGGCTGATCTGCGGGGGAAACCTTCTCAACGGGTTCGCTCACTCGCGGGATCTTTTGTATGTGTCCGACCTCCTGAAACATTACTTCACCGACGAGAAGATTATGGATACCTGGCGGTTGTGCGAGCGGCAGGGAATCAACAGCATGATCAGCACCTGCGACAGCCCTTATGCCGGCGGCGGCGATCCTACCGTCCGGGTGCTGAACCGGTATCACAAGGAATTCGGAGGCAGGATTCAATGGCTCGCCCAGTGCGAACCGTCGGAGACGGATCTGACCGGTCGGGCGGCCAAGGCCATCGACAACGGGGCTGTGGCGGTGATTCTGCAGGGGGAGCGGGGCGACCGATGGGTGAAGGAAAACCGGATGGACCGGATCGAAAAATTCGTCGAATTTGGAAAAAAACGCAAAGTGTTGGTCGGCGTGGCGTCTCACAGTATTCAGGTTCCCATCGCGGTCGAAGCCGCCGGATTGGAGGTCGATTTCTACATGAAGACTCTCCACCACGAGAACTACTGGTCGAATATGCCCCGGGAGCCGAGAGTCGAAGTCATCGCCAATGCCAACGACAATTATTTCTCGCTGGATCCGCAGACGACCATCGACATCATGAAGGAGATCGACAAGCCGTGGATTGCGTTCAAGGTGTTGGCGGCCGGGGCGATCTCGCCGGAGAGCGGATTTGATTATGCTTTCGGAAACGGAGCCGATTTTGCGTGCGTGGGAATGTTCGACTTTCAGGTGGAAGACGACGCCCGCATAGCCCGGCAAACCGTCGATCGATATCGGCAGCGTGCCCGTCCGTGGCACGGATGAACAGGTTATATTAACTCTGAAATAGACAGGATAAACGGATGAGCCAGGATCTCAATCGCAGGACCTTCATCAAAGCCACCGCCGCCTCCGCGGCCATCGGACTGAGCTTCGAGGAGCAGGCGCTTCGGGCCGCCGAAACCGCCCCGGTATTGTCGCCGACGGTCAAGACCGGAAAAAAGATGTCCACGGGGAAAATCGGCAATGTCGAAATCAGCCGTCTGATCTGCGGCGGCAATCTGATCAGCGGGTACGCCCACAGTCGCGATCTGATCTATGTTTCGCCCTTGCTGAAAAACTATTTCACGGACGACAAGATCATGGATACTTGGCAGATCTGCGAGGAAAACGGCATCACCACAATGAACATCAATCCCAGCGATCTGCGCGCGGTCAAGCTGTTCAATCGGTATTGGAAGGAACGCGGCGGCAAGATGCAGTGGTTGTCCCAGATCGACGCCCAGCCCAATGATCTGGAAGCGCCGGTCAAACTCTCGATCGATCATGGCGCCGTCGGCGTCTATCTGGTCGGCAATCTCGGGGACCGATGGGTCTTTGACAATCGGATCGATCTGATTGACAAGCTGGTTTCGATTATCAAGAAAAACGGCGTGATCGCCGGAGTCGCGGGGCATTCGCTGGAGATGCTCGTTGCCGTCGAATCGGCCAATCTTCCCGTCGATTTTTATATGAAGACCTTCCACCATACCGACTACTGGTCCGCGCGCCGAGCCGATCAGACCAAGCAGGTCATCGACAATTATGCGGTCGATAACTACTACGACATGACCCCGCAGGAGACGATGACCTTCATGAAGGAGGTCAAGAAACCCTGGATCGCCTACAAGATTCTGGCGGCCGGGGCGATCAAGCCCCAGAGCGGATTCGATTACGCCTTCGGCAACGGGGCCGACTTCGCCTGCGTGGGGATGTTTGACTGGCAGGTGGCCGAAGATGTCGCGCTGGCCGAAGAGGCCATTGCCAAACACAAGACCCGTGCCCGCCCGTGGATGGGATGATCGATTCGGGAGTTGAACACGATGGGCAGGGTAGCCAAAAGGTGTTGGTGGATCATCCTCTTGCCGGCGATGGCGATTGTCTGTTCGGCCGAATCGGTTCTATTGCCGATTGAGGAAACGAAATGGGCGCCGACGCGGTTTCCCGAAGCCGGCCAATCCGAGTTATCGAATGAGTCGGCCGCACAAATGCGGATGGAGCCGGATTCGCCCTATGGACCCTGTCTGGTTGTCGGTCCCTGGTACGCCGGACAGTGGGGACTTCGGTATCAGTACCATCAGCGGTTTCCGATGACCACCGGCACGATTCGCGGCTGGTACAAAACCGACAAGATTCTTCCCTTTCAAGCCGAGGTGGTGATCAGTTTCTATGCCGGTGATCGCCGCATTGCCAAAACGCGATTTGACCTGGAGCCATCGCCCGCGTGGCGTCGATTCGAGGTGGCCGTTCGCGTATCGCCGGCCGGAGCCGATTCGCTCAGTCCGGGTTTTGGGCTGGGCGAAAAAACGGACGGAAAGATCTGGTTTGCGGAGTTGTCCGTGGATTCGATCGTGGCGCCGCTTGCGGCCGAGTCGCGGCCGACCTTGGTGTCGCGGTTTCGACCGTTTTTGACCTTCGCTGAAAGCAAGACATTTCGACTCGAAAAAGACAAGGATGTCTGGTGGCTGATCAGTCCGGATGGTCAGCCCTTTTATTCGGTCGCCGTGGTCGGGCCTTCCCTGCCGCAGACCGATTCGATTCCGCAGGGCCTGGACGCGGCTGAGCAGATTCGCGATTGGGGGTTCAACTCCCTGGCCGGCTGGACGAATCCGGAGCCATGGGCGAAGGTCAACGATACCCTGGTTGCTCAGGGGAAACTGGCCTTGCCGATATTCGTCGTCCTGGAGAGCCGTTCAATCCCGGGCGAATTCGACTGGCTGACGACCGGCGGAGATCCGTCTCCGGAAGGTCACGGTTTTCCGGATCCGTTTGATCGGCGCTTCGCGGCGGCGTATCTGGCCGCTGTGAAAAAGGCCTATTCCGTTCTTGGCGACAAGCCCTGGTTTGTCGCGTGGTTTGCCGACAATGAATTGTCCCACGATCGGCTCTATCGGCGTGTCTGGTCCCGGGCCTGTTCCGAGGCCTTTGTTCAGTCGCTGCAGGTTCGTTATCAGAGTATTGCTCGCCTCAACGAGACCTGGAAAAGCAACTATATTTCGTTCACGGATCTTTCGCTGCACAAACCCGTGCCGAGTGTTCCGAATGATTCCAGAATGAGCGATTATCTGGCTTTCGAACGAAAGATCATCCAGCAGTATGTCGAAACAACGATCCGATGCATTCGGGCCGTCGATCCGGATCGACCGATCTTTTCCAATCGATTCATGGCCTCCGATATCGGCGCATATGCCCGGCTTCTGGATCTGTACAAGCCCTACGACGGAATCGGGGTCAACCTCTATCCGGCTAATCGTCGGGAAGGTCTTTCAGGCGGAGAAGCCGCCTTTCTAAAAATGTTTTACGATTTGACCGGAAAACCGATCCTGATCGGAGAATGGTCCGTGCCGGCGCTCGATTCCGGCCTCTACGACCCCGTTCAGCCGCAAGGTCTGGACTGGTCCTGGAACGAAGCGGTGATCGATCAATCACGACGGGCGATGCAGGCCCGCCGGTTGTCGCTGGATTTCTATAACCTGCCGTTCGTCGTCGGTGCGCATTGGTTCACCTGGCAGGATATCGACACGCCCGACCGCCGGGCCAACCGCGGACTGATGCGCATCGATGGAAAACCCTGGGAAGTATTGGTCGGGCAACTCCGGCAGGCCCATGCTGCGATCCTAAATCGCTGACAATCCGGGTAATGTAATCCGGTTTTATGCTGTCCTGTCCCGTTTGCTCAGGCAGTCGGCGCCAAGCTGGCCGCAGGCGGCATGAATCGTTTGCCCGCGTTTGTAGCGGACGGCCGTTTCGATCCCGGCCCTGGCGAGCAGATCCTGAAACCGCCGAATCCTATCGGCATTGCTGGGCTGGAATGCACAACCGGCATGGGGATTGTACTCGATAAGGTTGACGGCCGCGTCGAGCGTACGAATCAGGCCGATGAGTTTGTGTGCGCACCCATCGGAGTCATTGAGATCCCGAATCAGACAATACTCCAGGGTCACCCGCCGCCCGGTGATCCGCTGATATTCCCGTACCGCCGACAGAATCTGTTCGATCTTCCATGTTTTGGCCACGGCCATGATGGTTTCACGGATTGCGTCCGTCGGTGCGTGTAGGGAGATAGCCAGTCGGACCTGATGACCCTCGCCGGCGAACCGTACGATTCCTTCCGGGATTCCGCAAGTCGAGACCGTAATGTGCCGTTGTCCGAGATGTCGCCCGGCCGGATTGTGCAACAGACGGATCGACCGCATCACCGCATCGTAATTATCGAACGGTTCGCCCATTCCCATATACACCGCATTGCTGATTGTTCCGGCGATTTTCTCGGCCTGATAAAACTGATCGACGATCTCGGCGGCCGACAGATTGCGCTGGAACTTCAGCTTGCCCGTTGCGCAAAACGCACAGCCCATCCGGCAGCCCACTTGCGTCGAGATACACAAGGTCCGCCGTCCATCCTGATCCGACAGCAAAACCGATTCGATCCGACACCCATCGGCCGTTTCAAAGAGAAACTTGACGGTTCCGTCCGGATCCGTAAACGACTCGACGAGTTTCAAGTGAGAGATGAAATACCCTGTGTTCATCAGCCGTTGTCGGAATGCCTTCGGAAGGGGGGTGATCCTGTCAATTTCGGTGATTGCCTTGGCTTGGATGAACGAAAACAGATATTTGGCCAGAAACGGTTTTTGCCCATACCGTTCCGATAGAACGGTTAACTCCTCAATGTTCAAATTCTTAAGGTCCAAGGGACCCTCTCTTCCCAAGAGTAATGCGTTTTCGTTGTATTGAATGTCCTCTGGTTGTTCTTCCATCTCAGCAAGTATAACCGACCTTACGATAGTTTTAAAGGACCGAGATTGTGGGTCCTATTTACTGCCGGTGACCGACGACACCGACGAGATTTTCTCCAACCGACCCGACCGCCCCGGCTCCAAAAAACTCCACGACGCCAAAGCGTTCCTCCGCGAACAACTCCAAGGCAAGGAACCGCTGGACAGCGAAGAGATCTTCCGACGGGCAAGAGAGTTTCAGATTGGCGACAATCGGCTTCGAGACGCCAAACGCGAATTGGGAATCGAGACATCCAAGTCGGGATTTCAGGGTCGGTGGTTATGCTCCTGGCCGGATTCGACCCGGAGGGATTTATGGGGTGGCCCGGAAAGAAATCATCATCTTTGAGCATCTTTGGCGCCTTTGGATTATTACGCTAAAAATCCAAAGATAGTAAAAATGAATCATCATCTTTGGATATTCATCGAATTTTCCAAAGATTCCAAAGATACCCAAAGATGATGGCGGATTGTATCCGGGGGATCATATCCATCCGGAAGCCAGACCCATTCAAATGTCGGTACGGGCGGGGTTGAAACCCGTCCCTACAAGGAGTGGAAGGGCCAGAGAGGGAGTTGGGCAAGTCCCGCAGGGACGAAAGGATTTAGCCGGGGGCGTGAGCCCCCGGAAGCCATTTCGGGATGAACGAAGAGGCCAACTGTTTAGACTATGCCTTTTCGTCGGCCATGTCCGAAAGGGGAGCTTCCAATGTGGTATTGCCTTGACTGCCGCTAACCAGATCGTCAAGATCTGCTAAGTCATCGTCATCAGCAAATTCCTTGGCGATCTTTTTCACCTTGGTTTCCGGGGCGGCGATGGGTTCGGATGTGGCGGGAATCAGCGATTCGGTAGCGGGTTGGCCGTTGATCTGAACGGCAAAACACAGGGGACCGATCTTGATCCGATCTCCGGCCTGGAGGCGGGCCTCCTCGACCTTCTGGTCGTTGACAAAGACTCCGTTGCGGGAGCCGGTATCGCGAAGAATCGCGGATTCATTATCCATCTCGATCTGGCAATGCCGACGGGAGACACTCATCAAAGGGACACACAAGGTGCATTCCTGCTGGCGACCAATCGTAGTCAAAGGACCCGTTAAGGAAATGGTCTTCGTTGCCCCATTCTTTTTCAGAAGGACAAGATTTACCTGCATCGGCATTGCTCCTCTGACTCCCGTTTGTGTTCAATACCACCTTGTATTATACAACAGGATTTCTATTTCAACAACAAAAAAGGCGATTACAATACATTTTTGTTGCCGTGATTGTTCGGCGGACGGATGGAGTTCCATAACTCATTGTCACTAAAGGAATTGCGTTGAGATACAAAGGGATTATCTTCGATCTGGACGGCACGCTGATCGATACGCTGGCTGATTTGAGTTCGGCCATGAATATGGCGATGCGTCAACTGGGCCTGCCGGAACATGCGCCCCAAAGCTGTCGACGAATGATCGGTGACGGGGTGCGAACCTTTGCTCTGCGGGCAGTCGGCCCGGGTCAAGAACATCTGGCGGATCGTGCGGTAGAGTTGATGCGGGCCAATTATCAGAAAAATCTCATCGTCCGCAGCAGGATTTATAAGGGTTTGCCGGATGTGATCGATCGGCTGAAAGCTGAAGGTGTTCGAATGGGGGTCATCACCAATAAGAACCAAAAGGAAGCCGATCTGATCATTCGCCATTTTTTTGCCGATCGAATGGCCTCCGTTGTCGGAGTCAGCGATACCATTCCGGTCAAGCCGGATCCGGCCGGAACCCGGAAAGTCTTGGAGCAATTGGGCTTGGCTGCGTGCCATACCCTGTTGGTCGGAGACAGCGATGTGGATTTTGAGACGGCCCGACGGGCGGACATGCGATTTCTGGGTGTAAGTTGGGGATTTCGCGGACGAAAGGCCCTTTCCGATGCCGGAGTTGCAGATATTATTGACCACCCGGAGGAATTATGGACATTTGTGGCTTGACAATCCGTGGGTCTTCCTTATAGTAACTTGCGGTTTGGTCGATATTTAACTATAGGATTATCTGAGTGAAATACGGATTTAAGGAATAGCGGAATCGTAGATGGCAAAGGTAAAATTGCCCGACGGGAAGCTGATGGAAGTTCCGGACGGGACCACGATCGGGGAAATTGCAAAGAAAATCGGGGCAGGACTTGCCAGAGCCGCTATCGCGGCGCAAATTCAGGGGCGGACAGTGGATCTGTCCACACCGGTCAGCGGGGAGGCGGACCTTCGGATATTGACCACGAAAGATCCGGAATCCATTGAGATTCAACGACATAGTTGCGCGCATGTCATGGCCGAGGCCATCTGCCGGTTGTGGCCGTCTGCCCGACTTGTGTATGGACCGACGGTTCGAGACGGTTTTTACTACGATATCGACCTGGATGAACCCATTCGGCCCGAAGATTTCGAACGAATCGAGGCCGAAATGAACTCGATCGTCGCCGCCGATTCGCCCATGAAGCGGATCGAGATGAGCCGCGAGCAGGCCTTACAAAAGGTCGCCGGCGATCCCTACAAAACCGACAACATCCAGCGGGCTTGCGGCGATGTCATCAGTTTCTATTCGCATGGAGACGGGTTTGCGGATCTGTGCCGGGGACCGCATGTCCCCAGTACCGGAAAGATTGGATTCTTCAAGATCATGTCTGTCGCCGGCGCCTATTGGCACGGGGATGCCAGCCAGAAGATGCTCCAGCGCGTCTATGGAACCTGTTGGCCCACAAAAAAAGACCTGCAGGATCATCTGGATCGACTGGAGGAAGCCAAGAGACGCGATCACCGGATCATCGGTCGGCAACTGGATCTGTTTAGTTTCCACGACGAGGGGCCGGGCTTTGCTTTTCTGCATCCCAAGGGCATGATCGTCTGGAACGCGATCGTCGAATTCTGGCGACAAGTTCACGACCGATATGGATATTCCGAGATCAAAACGCCGATCATTCTCAATGAGACGCTCTGGCACCGCAGCGGACACTGGGATCACTACAAAGAGAACATGTACTTCACCACGGTTGACAATGTCAACTATGCCATCAAGCCCATGAACTGCCCGGGTGGATTGTTGGTTTACAATACCCACAAACACTCTTATCGGGAATTTCCCATGCGGGTTGCCGAACTCGGACTGGTGCATCGCTACGAAGCCAGCGGTCAGATGCACGGGCTGGTTCGGGTGCGACAGTTCACGCAGGACGACGCCCACATCTTCTGTATGCCCGAACAAATCGAAAGCGAGATCATCGGCGTCATTGAACTGGTGCAGGAACTCTACGGGGCGTTCGGCTTTAAGGATTATCACATCGAGCTTTCGACCAAGCCCGCCAAGCACATTGGCTCCGACGAGATCTGGGAGATCGCCACCAACGCTCTGGCCGGGGCTCTCAAACACAAAGGGTTGGCGTATCAGATCAACGAAGGCGACGGGGCGTTTTACGGTCCCAAAATCGACTTCCATATCGAAGATTGCCTCAAGCGCAGTTGGCAGCTCGGCACCATCCAGCTCGACTTCTCGATGCCCGAGCGCTTCGAACTGGTCTATACCGCCCCGGACAACACCGAAAAAACTCCCGTGATGATCCACCGTGCGATCTTGGGATCGCTGGAACGATTTTTGGGGATCCTGCTGGAGCATTACGCCGGGAATCTGCCGTTGTGGCTATCGCCGGAACATGCGCGCGTGATGCCCATCAGCGAGAAGACCAATGAATTCGCCGAGCGGCTGGTTGCCCGGCTCAAACAGGCGGGATTGCGAAGCTCGTTGGATTCGTCCAGCGACAAGATTGGCGCCAAGATCGTTCGAGCCCACGCCGACAAAATTCCTTACATGCTGGTTGTAGGACCCAAAGAGGCCGAGACCGATGGCGTCAGCGTGCGGATTCGCGGAAGCCAGGACAGCAAGACGCTTGCGATTTCGCAATGGATCCGGGCGGCTCAAAACAAGATTGCCCAAAAGGCGGTGGATCTGTCTTTGGAAAAATGAAACGAATCGGTATCGGGACCGATTCGAACCGGAAAACCGTCGAATTCGAAAGGACGAACCATTACTACCAAGCAGGGTTTTCGAGTCAACGAGGAGATTCGCATCAGCCCCGTGCGGCTGATCGATGAACAGAACAATCAAGTCGGCGTCGTCAGCATTGAAGATGCGATGAACCGGGCCAAGGAAGCGGGATTGGATCTGGTGGAGGTCTCGCCCAGCACACAACCGCCGGTGTGTCGGGTCATGGATTATGGTAAGTGGCTTTATGAGCAGAAACGCAAACAGAAACTCAACCTGAAAAAACAGCATGTTGTCACGCTCAAGGAAATCCGTCTTCGGCCCAAAACCGATACCCATGATGTGGAAATCAAGGTCAAACATGCCACGGAATTTCTGCAGAAAGGCCACAAAGTCCAGTTCACCCTGATGTTTCGCGGCCGCGAGATGATGCATGTGGAACATGGACAGGGCGTGATGAAGGAGATTCTGGCGACCCTGGAACCGCTGGCCAAGATCGAGAGGGAAATTCAGATGCTCGGTAGGCGGATGACCGTGGTCGTTGGACCCAAGTAGTTGTCCGTTTCATAGAGGGTCTTGGCGTAAGAAATTTTCCCGCGAAAGGGAAAAATCCTCTTGACCGATCCGATTTTGTGAGGTAAACTGCTTGGCTTTCGTCTGTAAGAAATTGTATCCAGTCAGTATGAGGATCAGATGCCAAAACAGAAAACCCATAAGGGCTTGGCCAAGCGCGTGAAAGTGACCGCCACAGGCAAGGTGCGCCGGATGCGTTCCTTTGGGAGCCACCTGATGAGCACCAAGAACGCCAAACGCCGTCGCCGGATCAGCAAACCCACTCTGGTCAAGGGAGTCACCGTCAAGTACACCAAAATGATGCTGGGCGTCTGATCGGCCGCTCGCAGACCCGCTTCCCGGCTCCATCGGCTGCCGTAGCGGGGATTCAAAACCGAAAGGAAAGCTGATATGCCAAGAGTGCGCAAAGGGGCCGCCACACGCAAGGCCCGTAAACGAGTGATGAAGGCGATGGCCGGTTCCAGGGGCCAGCTCGGATTCCAGTATCGTCTGGCCAAAGAGGGGCTGGTTCGGTCTCAGGTGTTTGCTCGTATCGGCCGACGCCAGAAAAAACGCCAGTTTCGCGGGATGTGGGTCATTCGTCTCAATGCGGCCTGCCGCCAGCGGGGTATTCGCTATAGCGAGTTCATTCATGGTTGCAAGAAAGCGGGGATCGAACTGAACCGTAAGATGCTCAGCGAAATCGCGATCGCCGAACCGGCTGCGTTTGATCGGATTGTCGAGAAGGTTCGGGCGTCTCTCTAAGAGCGCCGAAAAAACCGTCACGCATTCTTCCGAAAAGCCAATCATGCTCGAACGATTTGAACAAATCGGTCGTGAAGCGCAACAGGCCCTGGAGCGAATCAAATCGAGTCAGCAGTTGGAGCAGTTTCGACTTGATTATTTGAGCCGCAAGGGGCAGATCATGTCGATGCTCAGCGAAGTGGGCAAGCTTCCGGCGGATCTGAAAAAGTCCGGCGGACAACTGGCCAACCGGATCAAGACCGAAATCACGGCCGCATTTGAGGCCTTGCGGGTTCAGATTGAATCTTCGAAAGGACCCGCCGGCCCCATGGAGGATGTGACCCTGCCGGGCAAACCCGTTTTGTGCGGCAAGAGCCATATCATTACCCAGACCATTGATGAACTGGTCGAGCTGTTCGGACGGATGGGCTTTGATGTGGTGTACGGACCGGAAGTGGAGAACGAGTGGCACAACTTTATCGCCCTGAATATTCCGCCGGAACATCCCGCCCGCGATCCGTTGGACAATTTTTACATCGATGACCAGCGGCTCCTGAGAAGCCAGACTTCGACGATCCAGATTCGCGTAATGGAAACCCGGAAACCCCCGATCCGCGTGGTCGCACCCGGCCGGGTGTATCGCCCGGATACGGTCGATGCGACCCACATGTACATGTTCCACCAGATCGAGGCGCTAGTGGTGGACGAAGGGGTTTCGATGGTGGATCTCAAGACCAGTATTGACCAGTTCATCCACGCCTTCTTCGGGGCCGATACCCAGTGGCGATTTCGCCCCAGTTTCTTTCCGTTCACCGAGCCGAGTTGTGAAGTGGATCTGTTGTGGGCCGACCGGAATGGAAAGCAGGAGTGGATGGAGGTCGGCGGCTGCGGGATGGTTGATCCGAATGTGTTTGACGCCGTCGGTATTGACAGCGAAAGATACACCGGATGGGCGTTTGGGTTCGGGATTGAGCGACTGGCGATGCGCAAGTACGGCATCACGGATATCCGACTGCTGTTCGAGAACGACCTGCGGTTTTTGAGGCAGTTTTAACTGGATGGAACGGCGACTTGCAGTTTCAGTTCCCTCGGCGACCGCAACGGCTGGATGGATTCTGTAAAAGGAAAGGATGGCTGGAAATGAAGGGTATCATCCTTGCAGGCGGAAGCGGAACCCGACTCTATCCCATTACCCAGGTGGTCAGTAAGCAACTGTTGCCGGTGTATGACAAGCCGATGATCTATTATCCGCTGACGACGCTGATGCTGGCCGGAATTCGGGAGATCCTGGTTATTTCCACACCGACGGATTTGCCGTTGTATCGAGCACTGCTGGAGGACGGCAGCCAGTGGGGTTTATCCTTGGAATATGCCGAGCAGCCCCGGCCGGAGGGTTTGGCTCAGGCCTTCATCATCGGCCGCAAATTCATCGCCGGTGAACCGGTTTGTCTGGTCCTCGGCGACAATATTTTTTATGGCCATGGCCTGACGGACAGTCTCAAGCGGGGCTCGGCGGTTCAGGACGGCGCCTTGATTTTTGGTTATTGGGTCCGCGATCCTCAGCGGTACGGAGTGCTGGAGATTGACCCGCAGGGGAAGGTTCTGTCCATCGAAGAAAAACCCGCCAATCCCAAATCGAACTTTGCGGCTGTGGGGCTGTATTTTTACGATTCCCGGATTACGGATGTCGCCGCCGAAGTTCGCCCTTCGGCCCGAGGTGAATTGGAAATTACCGAGGTCAACAATATATATCGTCGGCAAGGCCGGCTCCGCGCAGAACTCCTCGGCCGGGGCATTGCCTGGCTGGACACGGGAACTCCGGAGTCAATGTTGCAGGCCTGTACTTTCGTCCAGACCGTCCAACAGCGACAGGGCCTGATGATTGCCTGCCCGGAAGAAATTGCGTTCCGTTCGGGATGGATCGATGCTTGCCAATTGGATCGTCTTGCCCAGCCCTTGAAGAAAAATCACTATGGTCAATACCTTGTGCAGCTTTTGGCGGGAGGGACTCGATGAAGGTCAATGCCACGGCGATTCCCGGAGTGATCCTGTTGGAGCCGAAAGTCTTTGGCGACGACCGCGGGTATTTTCTGGAGACCTGGAGCCAGGCGCGTTTCGCGGCCGCCGGGTTGCCCGCGGTCTTTGTTCAGGACAACATCTCATTTTCCCGAAAAGGCGTTCTACGGGGTCTTCATTACCAGAATCCACAGCCGCAGGGGAAACTCGTTCAGGTCCTGGCCGGCGCAGTGTTCGATGTGGCGGTGGACATTCGTGTCGGCTCGCCCACTTTCGGTAAATGGGTGGGCGAAATTCTGTCGGAAAATAATCATCGGCAGATGTATATCCCCCCCGGATTGGCGCACGGTTTTTGCGTGCTGAGCGAAACGGTTTTGTTCGCCTACAAGTGCACGGATGCCTACAATTCAACCGCGGAAGGGGGGATTGCCTGGAATGATCCCGATCTGGGGATTGCCTGGCCGGTTCACGATCCGATTCTGTCTCCCAAGGATACAAAGTTCCCGCGACTTCGAGACCTCCCGATGGATCGGCTGATTGTTTTTGGAGCCGACCGATGACCGGGCCGATTGCGATTCTTGGCGGGAGGGGAATGCTCGGGACCGATGTGGCCGATCAGTGTTCTCGTTGCGGATTGGCGACGGTGGTTTTTGACCTGCCGGATTTTGATATCACCAAAACCGATGACCTTCGCCGTTCGATCGGCGGCGCATCGGTCGTGGTCAACTGTGCGGCGTATACCAATGTCGAAAAGGCCGAAACCGAGCAGGATCTGGCCGCCAGGATCAACGCCGTGGCGGTCGGGCAGCTTGGCGATCTGGCTGCGAAGGCCGGCGTGCCGGTTCTTCATATCAGCACCGATTTTGTGTTCGACGGCCAATTGGACCGTCCGTATGCCGAGACCGATGCGGCCAATCCCATCAGTGTCTATGGTCGGACCAAATATCAGGGGGAACTGGCGCTGGCCCGAAGCGGATGTCGGTATTGTATTCTTCGCGTCCAGTGGACCTACGGCAGAGGGGGGGTGAACTTCGTCCGCAAGATTATCGAGGTCGCCCGATCGGGAAAACCGCTCCGGGTTGTCAGCGATCAGGTTGGATCTCCGACGGCGACGGTCGAAGTCGCCAGGGCGATTGTGACCCTGTTGCGATTGCCGTCCGGACTGCCGCAAGGTCTGTATCATTTTGCCGCGGAGGGATATGTCAGCCGGTTCGAAATGGCTTGGCACATTGTCGATCGATTGGGACTTTCCGTGATTCCGCAGCCGTGCAAGACCGGCGATTTTGTCTCGGCCGCACAGCGACCTCTCAACAGCCGTTTCGATTGCCGCAAGATCGCCCAATTGCTGCCCGAGCCGATTGCCGGCTGGGAGGGACCGTTAAACGCTTATCTGGAGTCGTTATGAAGATATTAGTGACCGGCGGAGCGGGATTCATCGGAAGCAATTTTGTGCGAATGGTTCTTGCCGAGCACAACGATTGCGGCGTGGTCAACCTCGACAAACTGACCTATGCCGGAAATCTTGAAAACCTGCAAGGGTACCTTGAAAACCCCAAGCACTGTTTTGTTCGCGGGGATATCTGCGACGGCGCGCTGATTGCTCGGCTGATCGACGAACACAAGGTGGATGCGATTGTTCACTTCGCGGCGGAAAGCCATGTGGACCGATCGCTGGTCGACGCCGATGTGTTCATTGAAACCAATGTCAAAGGGACGCTGACGCTGCTGAAGGCCGCCCTGGAAAAAAAGGTATCGCGTTTCGTCCATGTCTCCACGGACGAGGTGTACGGCTCGCTGGGTCCGCAGGGATTGTTCACCGAACAATCGCCGATTCAACCCAATTCGCCCTATTCGGCCAGTAAAGCGGCATCGGATCATCTGGTGCGGGCTTTTGGGCACAGTTTCGGATTGAATGTCACTATCACCCGTTGTTCGAACAATTACGGGGAATACCAGTTTCCGGAAAAGATGATTCCGTTGATGATCAACAACGCGCTTCACGACAAGCCCTTGCCCGTCTATGGCGACGGACTTTATATTCGAGACTGGCTGTATGTGTACGATCACTGCACGGCCATCTGGAAAGTCCTGACGGCGGGCCGATCCGGAGAGGTCTACAATATCGGCGGCAACAACGAAAAGACCAATCTGGAAGTCGTCGGTTTGATCCTTGAACGGCTCAACAAACCCAAAACGTTGATCCGCCATGTTACGGATCGCCCTGGTCATGACCGCCGATATGCGATCGATTCGAGCAAGACCATGCGGGAATTGGGCTGGAAACCGTCGGTGACATTCGAGCAGGGAATCGTCAAGACCATCGATTGGTATCGGACCAATACGGCTTGGCTCAACCATGTTGTTTCCGGTCAGTACCAGAGTTACTACCACAGTATGTATTCCAATCGCTGATGTGTGCGCCGGAGGATCGGCGGGATTGCGGTTGATTCGCGGAGCAAGGAATGCCAAAAGAAACGAAAGTATTTTGGAGAATCTTCAAATATATCTGGCCCCAATGGGTTCGTCTCATCGGGGTGGTCGGCGCGGCGCTGTTGATCGCGGTTTTGTTCGGCCTGAGTTTTATGACCGTCCTTCCTTTGTTGAAAGTCATGATGAGCGAAGAAGGTCTGCATGGTTGGGTCGATCGCAAATCCTGTAATCTGCGATATGGGATGGATTTCTATGTGCCCGACCGTTCCGATTTATTGGCCCAGCAGGAGATGATCTATTATCTGCGGGTTACGCGCGTGGAATCGGATTCGGTCGCCGGTCGGGCAGGGATCCGGCTTGAGGATCGAATCGTCCAAGTGGGGACCCCCGAAGATTCGGGACGGATGACATCTTCTCTGATGCTTGAGCGGCTGGCACTGGCTGCCGATGGGGAACGGATTTCCCTGAAGGTTTTACGGCCGGCCAGCGACGGAAGCACGCAAAGCGTTTTAACGCACCTTGCAAGTTGGCCCCGGCCGGATCAGGTGACGGCAGACCAAATGTCTTGGCCCAAACGGATCCAGTGGCATGGCCGCTGGAATATGGTCCGGTTTTCCCAGTGGGCCGTCGGATACCTGCCGCGCAATGAACCGCTTGGCAACAAGGCGCGATCCATCAAATTTATCATCCTGGCGATGGTAATCGTGACCTCCATTCGTTGCATGGCGACTTTCACGCAGAAGTATCTGGCCGAAAAAGTCGTGCAGACGACCATTGCCGGGCTTCGACGAGAGATTTTCTCCCATGTAATGGTTATGCCCGTTGGATTTTTTTCTCGAACGGAAAAGGGGACCAGCGATACCGTCAGTCGGATTCTCGGCGATACGGCCTCGGCTGGGAAAGGCGTCAAAATCCTGTTGGGCAACGCGCTTCGCGAACCTCTCAAGGCGGTCGTGGGCGTCATGGCGGCGATGGTGATCGACTGGAAACTGACCCTGATCTTTCTGGCCGCAGCTCCGCCGACGCTGGGATTGATGGGCTGGCTCGGAAAAAAGATGCGGAGGGCCTCCAAGCAGGCCCTGATGAGTTCGGCCCGGATGCTGGGCAAGCTCGAAGGTTCCGTCAGCGCCCTTCGTGTCGTGAAGGTGTATAACCGGCAGGATCACGAAATCGCCGCCTTCGATGCAATCAACCGAAGTTTTCTCCGCCGTGTAATGCGGATCGAGAAAGTCGATGCGGCCACGGGCCCCTTGATGGAATTTTTTGGGATGATCGCCGGATCGGCCGCATTGCTGGTCGGAGTGCAATGGGTCTGCGGAGCCAATCCCAGTATGCAAGCCAGCGAATTTTTTACTTTGCTGTTGCTCCTCGGGACCTCCGCCGAATCCGTCCGAAAGGTCAGCGATGTCTGGAACCGGGTGCAGGAAGCCAATTCCGCCTGCGAGCGCGTCTTCGAAGTCATCGATGCGCCGCCGGAAGATGAAAAACAAAACGCATTGACCCTTTTGTCCCCCAAACACCGGATCGAGTTTCGGGATGTGACCTTTGCTTATCCGGGCACGGATAGGCCCGTCCTCGATCATGTGAATCTGTCGGTCTCGGTCGGCCAGACGGTTGCCGTGGTCGGCCCTAATGGATCCGGCAAGACGACTCTGATTAATCTGATCCCCCGATTCTACGATCCGGACGGGGGAGCCGTCTGCATCGACGGGATGGACATTCGCGATGTAACGCTGGCCAGTTTACGCGACCAGATTGCCATGGTGACGCAAAATGTCGTGACCTTCAACGACACTATCGCCTCCAACATCGCTTATGGAAAGCCCGGAGCCACGCGCGAGGAAATCATCGAAGCGGCGAATCGTTCCTTCGCGCATGAGTTCATTGAGCCCCTGCCCGAGGGATACGACACCGTCATCGGAGAGCACGGCTCCGGTTTCAGTGGAGGTCAGCTCCAGCGGATTGTGATAGCCCGGGCGATCCTGAAAGATCCGTCCATTCTGATCTTCGACGAGGCCATGAGCCAGATCGACGCCGACAGCGAGTCAAAGATCCAAAAAGCCCTGGCCGGAATGCTCAGAAACCGGACTTGCTTTATCATTGCGCATCGCTTCAGCACCGTGATCGGCGCCGACCGGATCGTGGTGATGGAAAACGGCCGCATCCTTGCCCAGGGGACGCATGAAGAATTGACGAAAACATGTCGGCTTTATCAGAATTTGTATGAAACTCAGCTTTTGGTCGCCGATTGAACTCGATCCTCTTGGGTTGCCATGATGACTGATCTGACCCCCAACAAGGCCACCATCTGTGTCGTAAATTACAGGACTCTGGATTTCACCCGGTTGTGCCTGCGCAGCATCCGAAAATGTACGCAGCCGCCGTATGAGGTCGTGGTTGTCGATAACGATTCGCGGGATGAATCTCTCGACTATCTGAAGTCGTTGTCCTGGATTCGATTGCTCCAGCGGAAGAATGCCGACGATGCCAGCGGCGGCAGCGCACACGGCGCCGCCCTGGATCTGGCGCTGTCCGAATGCCGAACGGAATTTTTTGTCTCGTTGCATTCGGACAGCTTCATCCGCGGACCGGGTTGGCTGCCGGATCTGCTCGGCTATTTTGGTCCTCGCACCGCCTGTGTCGGCTCTGGAAAACTGGAGCTTCGCCCTCTGTGGCAGCAGCGATTGCACAATGCGTTCGATTTTCAAACGCATCTGCGACGATGGTTACGAACGCCCGACCCGATGGGAAAATACCGATACTACAACCGGACGATCTGTTGTCTGTATCGAACCGATATTCTCCGTCGGGAAAATCTTTCGTTTTTGTTAAATCGGAACCATGGCTTGACCGTTGGAAAACAGTTATATTTTGAGCTGGTCGATCGGGGATACCCAACCGTTGAGCTGCCGCCTTCGATCCTGGCGCACTATGTTGTTCACCTGGGCCACGCAACACCGCCTCGGGTGGTAAACGATCAGACCAAACAGCAAAGGACGGAGAGCAAAATACAATGGCGGATCGATCGCGTGATGAACGAGCCGTGGGTCAAAGAACTTCTCCGGGACGATTCGCTGGATCGATAAGATGAATACGCAACGGATCACGGTCGGATTGCTATGGGGAAAATACCCAGGACCGGTGACAACGGTCAACGATCTGGCACTGGCTCTGGATCCGGAACGATTTCGAATCGTATTTCTGTATCTTAGCGATGACGGCGGACAAGACAATCACCTTCTTCGACTTGGTCATACGGTGATTTATCTTTCCTCGATACCAAGACTTAACGCTTTCCGGCCGTCCATTCTGTTCCGACTCTTGGCCGCCATTCGCCGCGAGAAGATCGACATTCTCCATTGCCACGCGCACAAACCGACTTTCTATGGGGTCCTGTCCGGCTGGCTGTGCCCCCGTCTTCGTGTTCTCGGCCATGTTCACGGCCTGAATCGCAGCGCCAGTTTCAATCGCAAGCTGACCAACTGGTTTCTGTTTCGCCGGATCAATCGTCTGATTCCGGTGGCCGAAGCCGTCAAACGCGATATTTTGGCCGGTAACTGGGCTCTGACGGAATCCAAGGTTTCTGTCCTTGAAAATTCGATCGATTACGATCGTTTTGCCGGAGAATCAATTTCAAAGGAACAAGCCCGAAATAGCGCGAATATTCCGACTGACTCTTTTGTCTTTGGCGCGGTAGGCCGGTTGGAAATCACCAAGGGTATCGTGTATCTGATCGAAGCGTTTGCCCATGTCCATCGGGTTTGCCCTGATACCCGTCTTGTGTTGCTGGGCGACGGTCGCTATCGGACAGAATATGAAAACCAGGTCCGCGGTCTTGGCTTGACCGACTGCGTGCATTTCCTCGGATTCCAGCCCAATATCCCCCAACTTCTTCGCGGATTGGATGTGTTTGTCATGGCCTCCATCGCCGAGGGCATGCCCCGTGGCATTTTGGAGGCGATGGCCGCAGGCGTGCCGTGTGTCGCCACCCGCGTCGGAGGGATTCCGGAAATTCTCGGTGAGGGTCGGTACGGCCTGCTCGCCGAGCCGGCCGATCCCGATTCGCTGGCCGAGGCCATGAGAGCCCTGATCGCAATGACGGAAGATGACAGGTTCAAATTAATCGAGATCGCCCGCAACCATGTGCGTGAAGTCTATTCGCATACGGTCGTCCGAGACAAACTGCGGGCCATGTATGAAATGGAATATGCCGCGCACCATCCTGGAATATCAGAGTTAAACAATCGGGGAAACCGGAAATGAACCGGCCTCTGATTTCATTTCTTCTGCTGGCGTTTAATCAGGAGCGCTATATTCGTCGGGCTATCGAAGCCGCGCTGGCCCAGACCTATTCCCCACTGGAAATCATTTTGTCGGATGATGCCTCTTCCGATCGGACCTATGAGCTGATGCAACGGATGGCTCGGGAATATCATGGTCCCCATCAGATTCGACTCAATCAGAATCCTCAAAATCTTGGTCTTGGCGGACATGTCAATCGACTGATGGAACTGGCCCGGGGCGAATTGATCGTTGTCGCGGCCGGGGACGATATTTCCCTTCCGGACCGGGTCGAACAATGTTGGCGGATCTTTCACGAATCCGGCGGCAAGGCCATGTCGATGTATTCCGCGATGATCGTCATCGATGAAAACGAACGGCAGATCGAAACGGTCCACAAGCTGTTGCCAAAAGGGATGCAGGATCTGTCCTGTGATCTCTCCGAGATTGGCGTCTGCGGCTGTTCTCATTGCTGGCATCGCAGCGTCTTCGATCTTTTTGGTCCCTTGATCCAAGAGACCGTCTATGAAGACAAAGCTATTCCGTTTCGCTCTGCTCTTCTGGGAGAAATCCGGTATATCGACAAACCCCTGGTTCTCTATCGTCGGCATTCGGAAAATATTTCTGCGGTCCGCAAGTCTCGATGGTCCCTGTCAGAAGTCGCCGACGATGTCGTCAAAAAGCAGAAGCGACGCCTGATAACCCTGAAAAACTATGAAAGAGACTTGCGAAGGGATCCCCCTGGAATTAAGATGACCCCTGATCTGAGACAGTCGTTGCTTTTGGAAGTCCAACAGAGAATCCGTCTTTTGGAACTGGATATCCGATTTAACGAGGGAAGGGTTTTGGATCGATTGCGGGTGATCCGAGAAGGGATGGGATCCGGAATGGGTTTGGGTTGGTTCTTCAAGTGGTGTATTCGGTTGGTCTATCCGGTTCATCTGGTTCGGGTCCGACGACACCGGCTGCGAAATCTTCGAAATCACGAACAGAGGGGCGTTCCGACAAAGGATAAAGGAATATGAGCGCGAATTCGAATTTGCCATTCATTCACCCGCAGGCCATTGTCGAGCCCGGAGCCGGAGTCGGTTCGGGAACCCGTATCTGGGCGTTTGCCCATGTCCTACCGGGGGCCCGGATCGGAAAAGACTGCAATCTCTGCGACCATACCTTCATTGAAAACGATGTCGTAATCGGCGACAGCGTGACCGTCAAATGCGGGGTGTCGGTCTGGGACGGGATAGAACTGCAGGACTTGGTATTTGTCGGGCCGAATGTGGCGTTTACGAACGATAAGTTCCCGCGCAGCAAACAATATCCCGAACGGTTTGCCAGGACCGTGGTCTGCCGTGGAGCGTCGCTTGGAGCTGGAGCGGTGATATTGCCGGGATTGCGAATCGGGGAATGGGCCATGGTTGGGGCAGGAGCCGTTGTTACCCGCGATGTTCCTTCCAACGCGATTGTTGTGGGAAATCCGGCCCGGATTGTCGGGTATGTGGACACGGTGGCCCATCCGTCTTCGCCTCCGGTGGTTTCCGCCACCTCCGCGGATTCGATTGTTGCCGGCGTTAAGCTGATCCATCTTAAACATGTCCAAGACATGCGAGGCGACTTGTGCGCCGCCGAATGGCATCGGGATCTGCCGTTTGTGCCCCGTCGGGTCTTTTATGTCTATCGGGTTCCCAATTCGCGAGTTCGGGGCGAACATGCTCACAAAGAATGCCATCAGTTCCTGGTCTGCGTGCATGGTTCGGTATCCGTGGTTGTGGACGATGGCCGCAAGCGAGAAGAGTATACTCTCGACCAGCCCTGGATCGGTTTGTACTTGCCGCCGAAGATCTGGGGGATCCAATACAAATATTCCGCCGAAGCAGTTCTCATGGTTTTTGCCTCACATGAATACAATGCGGATGATTATATCCGCCGGTATGACGAATTTCTGAACTTGACAAGGAGTTGACGGGTGTCGATTCCTGCCCTCGACATGAACGCTCCCTATCGGGAACTCAAACCCGAGCTGGATGCCGCCTACGCCCGGTTTATGGAATCCGGATGGTATGTTTTGGGCGAAGAAACGCGAGCGTTCGAAACCGAGTATGCCGTCTATTGCGGCGTTCGGCACTGTGTCGGCGTGAGCAATGGCCTGGATGCCCTCCACTTGACCCTGCGGGCTTATGAGATTGGACCCGGGGATGAAGTCATTGTTCCCTCCAATACCTATATCGCCACATGGTTGGCCGTCACCTATGCTGGTGGCGTTCCGATTCCAGTCGAACCGGACAGGAGCACATTCAACATCGATCCGACTCGAATCGAATCGGCCATAACCTCTCGGACAAGGGCGATCATGCCGGTTCATCTGTACGGTCAGCCGGCCGATATGGACCCGATCATGGAAATCGCCAATCGGTATGGGCTTACGGTTATTGAAGACAACGCTCAGTCTCAAGGCGCGCTATACAGGGGCCGAAAGACTGGAGGTCTGGGCCATGCCGCCGCGCATAGTTTTTATCCGGGGAAAAATCTCGGCGCCCTGGGCGAAGCAGGTGCGGTCACCACAAATGATCCAGACATTGCTGAGAAAATTCGCGTGTTGCGAAATTACGGTTCTCAGGTTAAATATCACAATCAATACAAGGGATTCAACAATCGAATCGACGAACTCCAGGCCGCGTTTCTACGAGTCAAACTCCGTCATCTTGACGCATGGAACGACCGCCGTTCTCAGCGGGCCCGGCAATACCTTCAGGGTCTTGGAGATTGTCCTGGTGTCCTCTTGCCGTCCGTACCCGAATGGGCTCAACCTGTCTGGCATCAATTTGTCATTCGACTCCAGGATCGAAATCAAGCGCAGCAACACATGGCGGCCTTGGGTATCGGTACACTGATTCACTATCCGATCCCGCCGCATCGGTCTGAGGCCTACCGCGACTTGGGGTATGGCAGGGGGGCGTTTCCGATTGCAGAAGAGATGGCGGACACCGTTCTCAGTCTTCCGATGGGACCCCACCTGACGGCCGAGGATGCCGAAAAAGTCGTGGAGGCCCTTCATGGGTGAGGGGATTCGAAACGCTCTTAAGTCCATTCGCCGGATCTCAAAACGGCTGGGACGGTGGAAGTTTGCCTGGAACCGCTGGGCAACCTGGCCGCAGCGAGCGGGGGGGTATCTGATTCTCTCTCCGGGCGTTCGTTTTTATGTCCCTCTGCGATGCGATGGCGAAGGCAAAGTCGTGATTGGAGAAAAAACCCGATTGGGATGTCGGATTTCCGTTCGATATGGGAATGGTTCGATTCTTCTGCAGGCCCGCGATCCGAAAGCCGTGATTCGGATCGGCAGGAATTGCGCCTTTTCCAATAATGTCTCCATTGTATCTATGGAATCCGTGGAAATCGGCGACGACTGTTTGATCGGTGAATTGGTTTCCATTATGGATAGCGATTTCCACGGCATCAGACCCGATCGGCGAAAGTCGGATTCTGTTCAATCGGCGTCGGTCAAGCTTGAACATAATGTCTGGCTCGGCAGCCGGGTCATCATCCAGAAGGGTGTGACTATCGGGGCCAATTCGATCGTCACTCCCGGCGCCGTCGTGACTTCATCGGTTCCGCCCGACTCGATCGCGGGGGGAGTTCCGGCTCGAATCCTTCGAAAGATTTCGCCGTCATCGGGATCTGTTGGCGAGGGGATGATCTGAACTCATCATGACAAAACCCTTGACCAATATTGTCTTTACCCGAAACCGGCCGCTCCAACTGGCCGGCTATCTGGAGAGTTTCCTGCGCCACATGGGTTCGGCCGTCGAAACGATCTTCATTCTGTACAAGAAGGATTTGTTCGCCGCTGAATATGAACGGGTTTTCCAAGAATTTCCGCAATGTCGGATTGTCGAGGAATCGGATTTTCATCGGGATTTTATGACGATCTTCGGACAGGTGAACACCGAGTACATGGTCTTTGCCACGGACGATGTGGTGTATTTTGACTCCGTGGATTTCGCCCTGATCCAGCGGGCATTTGCGGATCGCAAGGATTTGTTCGCGTTTACGCTCAAGCTCGGAACCGAACATTACTCGGACGGCAAAGAACCGATCCTCGCCGATACCATCGTCGATCAACCCGTGTACAAGGTCAACTGGACCAAAGCCCAGGATCCCGCTTCCTCCTATCCGTTCGAGCTCAACAGCACTATCTATCGAACCGAATTTGTCCGGGAATTGCTCGACGATATTTCCCGGGAACGACCGCGGCTCAAGCGGTTGCTGGCTCCGGGCTCAGCGGCCTTGAAACTGGCTTGCCTGTTTGTCAAACGCAAACGCATCCTTCGCGCGGTCAATACCTTTCACTGCCCCAATACGCTTGAAGGATTCGGATATCTCTGGTGCAAAAAACGCAAACGCCGCCTGGCTCCCTATCTCTATTTCCAGCGGATCTGTGCGACGACCCTTCAGGTCAACCGCGTCAATACCGTGGTCGCCAATCCGATCTACGGTGGCGAGGATTTGTCCGTCGAGGCCCTCAATGAAAAGTTTCGGAACGGGTATCGGCTGGACACTCATTACTTACAGACCCACAAACCGACCTTTGTTCGGGTCGGCCACGAATATGTCCGCCTTCATGTTAAATCCACGATTGCCAGTTCCTGCGACCGGCAAATTGACGCGAGATTACGATCGGAACTCTAATTAAGGAATTGAAAGAGAATGATCCATTGGATTCAGAATTTCTACAGGTCGTATCGTCAGGCCCAAAAGAAGCGCGGACGAGAAAAGAGGGCGCGGCAACGGTTGCTTCTGATGACGGACTTCTATCGTCCGTTTGTTCGTGCCGGCCATTTGTGTTTTGATGTCGGAGCGAACATGGGCAGTCGTACGGAGGCGTTCCTCAAGCTGGGCGCGAGGGTTGTGGCTGTCGAACCCCAGTCGGAATGTGCCGCGGCGCTGACCCAAAAATACGGCTCGATTCCGAATTTTACGCTGATTCCCAAAGCGTTGGCTTGCCGGGAAGGGCAGGCGACGATTCATATCGGGAACGCCAATACTCTGGCTTCCATGTCGGATGCGTGGATTGACAAAGTCCGGCAAGAACAACTGTTTCCGGGATGCCACTGGAACTCGGAGCAAAGGATCCAGACCACAACCCTGGATATCCTGATTAAGCAATTCGGCGTTCCGGATTTCTGCAAGATTGATGTCGAAGGATACGAGTTTGAGGTCCTCAAGGGATTGTCGCGATCCGTCGGGTGCGTGTCACTCGAATATACGCTGGCAGTCTTGGATCCCGCCGTGCAGTCCGTTCGCCATTTGGCGTCACTGGGAATGACCGAATTCAATTATTCGGAGGGGGAGTCGATGGCGTTGGTCCTGTCGGAATGGGTGGATGCCGAGACAATAATCCAAATTTTGACCAGTCCACAGCGAGTGATTCGTTTTGGGGATGTGTATTCCAGGCAATCTTCGGCGAAGATGTAATCCTGCGACAACGGCATTACGGGGAATCTGATTAAGGTGTATGAAATGCGGGAATGTCCGGTATGTGGATCGTCGTCTATCGCCGGAGAAGTCGGGGAGTATTCCCCCTGCTCCCAGTGCGGCTCGTACATCTATGTCTCAAATCGATCGGCGGAATCGGATAACCGCGATTTTTATAATGACATGTATGGAAACACCTCCAAAGTTCGTAAAAGCCGAACAAAGGCAAAGTGTTTCCACTATATCCAAAAGCTGGATCGGTTTCGAAATCCGCAGGAATATCGACAACTCCAGGAAATGAGAAAGGAAATGCTGTCTATCCTACGAAAATCCGCATCCTGCGTGGAAATCGGCTTTGGGGAAGGAAGAATGCTCGAATCCCTGTTGAAAGAAGGAGTGAATGTTTACGGGGTTGATATTTCCGAAAAGGTGGTGGATCAGTTTCGCAGTCGTCATCCTCAATATCGGGAACGGGTTCGGGTTGCGACGGGACATGATCAACCAGTCGATGCCGTATATGGTTCTGCCTTGTTGGAACATTTGGATCATCCCCAACAATGGATTCGGGAATTGTCAAAGACCTTGAATCCGGGGGGGAGTATGATCATCGATAACCTTCCTGTTTTGAATCCCCGTCCGTCGAATCTCCAAATGGAGCACGATATCTGTTTTTGGAAACCTTGTCACCGGATCATCTTTTCCCTTCGGGGACTGAAAGACCTCTTTGGTCGTACCGGTTATTCGATGGAAAGGTTCTTGCTGACCGATCCGTTCCTTTACCGGGTTCTCAGTCTTCATCTCCGTAAGAATGTGTATGAAAAGTTCGATTATCCGGGTTTGAGCCGATGAATCATCAAG